>JAJYNO010000036.1 GCA_021786295.1 bacterium
TTCCGATCTACCTCGCCGATTTTGAGACCGGCGCAAAGGTGGCCGGGTTCAGAGGCTACTTCCTAAAGAACGAGGGCGCGCAGTTGGAGCTGGCGATCTGGCAGCTGACGGTGGACCTTTTTCGCGAGAAACACCGCGATTATTCCATGATGATAGTGCCTTCTCTGGTCAGAAGGGAGCCCCTGCTCGGAACCGGCTTCCTGCCCCAGGGCGAGGAGGACCTGTATAAGACGCAGGATTCCGGATACCTGGCGGGCACAGCCGAGGTGGCGGGCATGGGGTTTTACGGGGACAAGGTCCTGGAGAAGAAGGACCTTCCCAAGAAGATGCTGGCTTTCTCTCCGGCTTTTCGCAGGGAGGCCGGAAGCTACAGCAAGGATACGAAGGGGCTTTATCGCGTCCATGAATTCATGAAGTTCGAGCAGATCGTCCTCTGCGAGGCGGACCACGAAGAGAGCGTAAGATATCACGAAGAGATCCTGTCAAACGCGGAAGAACTGCTGCGCGAACTCGGCCTGCCATACCGCGTCGTGGTCAACTGCGGCGGCGATCTTGGTCTGGGGCAGGTGAAAAAATACGACATCGAGACCTGGATGCCTTCCCAGAACAGGTACGGAGAGACCCATTCCGCGTCGTACTTCCACGATTTCCAGACCCGCCGGCTGAACATCCGTTATCGCGGCGAGGACGGCAAGCTTCGCTTCGCCCATTCCCTCAACAATACCGCCGTGGCGACCCCCAGGATACTTATCCAGCTTTTGGAGAACAACCAGCAGGATGACGGCAGCGTCAGGGTCCCGGAGGCCCTAAGGAAATACATGGGAGGAAAAGAAGTGATAAGCGCGCCTTCGGTGTCCCGCGGATAAGCAGTCCAGGAAGAGCCAGTGCCGGAGCTCGGCCATTTTCGCAGTACCCCCCCTATCCGTACAATTTCCCGTAACTTTTGTTCTGGGCTTGATATCGGTGAGCTTTTCATTTGAGAATAAGTATTTCATTTGAAAATGACTCTCCGGTTTTTCTGGCCTTTTTCTCTTACTTCCATTACGGTCTCCACCGGTATCGGTGATCGGCATAAAATTGAATGTCTAGGGGTTAAGTGTTGGCATAAAAAATGCTCTGTATGGGGTGAAGGTGTCGGAGAAGCAAAACAAAAGGAGAAACGAAAAAATGAACAAGATACTGGAACTGCAGAAGGTGGAGACCCCGGAGACCGCGTCCGTGACCAGGGAATGGAGCACGATCAGCAATACCTGCAACAATGGCTGATCCCGGCGAAGTTGGACCATACACTATATAAGGAGACAAGAAAATGAACGAGATACTGGAACTGCAGAAGGTGGAGACCCCGGAGACCGCGACCGTGACCAGGGACTGGAGCACGATCAGCAATACCTGCAACAACCACTGAGCGGGTGCTTCTATCGAAGCCGCGGTCGGTGCGGCGCGGGATCGGCAACATCGGGATGGCCGCGGTTCTTGGTAGAATCTGTTTAAGCAAAAAGTAATCAGGGGAACATTATGATGATCAAAAGCGGTATTTTCGTGGGAATGATGGTCGCTCTGTGCTCAGCGGGGGCTGCGGCGGGCGGGACTTTCCCGGCCGAGGGGCTTTCCGGGGTTTTCGTCAGTGCCGGCGGCGGGCAGATATCCGTCGAAGGCGCGGCGGGAGGTTCGGTGGAGGTCTCTCCTCTGAAAGCGGACGGGGTCTGCGAAGTGCGGGCGAAGGTGGTTGGCAAGGAACTGCGGATAACAAAACAGAAAGGCAAGGATGGCGCCGTAAGCGACTGCCTGATAAAACTACCGGCAAAACTGGCGCTGAAAGTGAAGATGGGCGCCGGCGACCTGGAGGTGAAGGGGCTTTCCGGCCCTGTCGCCATACACAAGACGGTCGGGAAGACTTCTCTGTCCGGCCTTACCGGCGACCTGAAGGTGGACATGGTCTCCGGCAGCCTGAGTGGGACGATAAATCCCTCCGAACTCTCCATCACCGGCACGGGCGGCCGGGTGGATCTTTCAGGGCTTGGCTGCGGCGTGTCCGTGCAGCGGGTCACCGGCGGGCTGGCCCTGGCGTGGGCGTCGCCACCGTCCTCGGAGGTGCGGATAAAGTCCGCCGGCGGCAAGGTGCGGCTCGCCTTCCCCGCCGACGCTAAGATCTCCACCGAGCTGAAGACCAAGGAGAACGGCAGGATTCACGACGAATTCGGGAAGGGCGCCGGCACGCTGGTGGCGGTCACCCTCTCGGGCGGCAGCGTGGACGTTGTAAAAGCGAAGTGAACCGGCGTATCGCCGGCCCCGGGTCTGGATGGGGCCGGCGGCGGACCGCGGGAACGGACTTCCGGCGGCTTGAACTATGAAGAAAGACACCCGCGCGCTTCAACCCTACATGGTGGCCGACGAACGGTATTACGACACTATGGACCGTTACAAGTTCGCCGAAGGCGACTTCCGCGGAGTGGCGGAGCCGCTGCTGGACGGCGGCTGGAAGCTGGCGCGCAAAGGGGTCTGGCTGAACTGCCTGCCGGAGGGGGCGGAACTGCCGCTGCAGGGATGGAAGATCCATCTCTCTGCCCGCCGCAAGGACGCGGCGGAAATACTCCGGCTGGCGGCGGGCGTGCTGGTCCCGCTCAGGGTCCCTTTCAAATTCCTGCTGGACGGCAGGGTGCTGTCGCTGGCCAACTCCAAGTCGTGGGGACGCGGCGGGGCGGGTAAGTTCATTACGGTGTACCCGTCTGGCGAGGGGCAGTTCCAGGAACTGCTGGAAGCTCTCGGCCGGGCCACAGCTTCGTTCAGCGGTCCTTACATCCTTTCCGACCGAAGGTATAAGGACTACAAGGTGGTGTTCTACCGCTACGGCGGCATAAAGCTCAACACCGTGCTTGAACCGGACGGCCAGAGGACGCCGGTGCTGGTGTCGCCTTCCGGCAGCAAGGTGCCTGACGTGCGCGCCCCGTATTTCGTTCTGCCGCAGTGGGTGAAGGACATCTCCGAGGCGGAAAAGAGCGACGGGGAAGGGCTTAACGGCGGCCGCTACAAGGTTCAGAGCTCCTTGGGTTTTTCCAATTCCGGCGGCGTGTACCTGGCCCTGGACGGCTCGACCGGACGGAAGGTGGTGATAAAAGAGGCGCGGCCCTGGGTGAACGAGGACGGCCGCGGGCAGGACATGGTGAGCCTGCTCCGCAAGGAGCACAGTATCCTTGAGAAGATCTCGGACCTGGATATAGCTCCCCGGCCGGTAGAATTGTTCAGGCAGTGGGAGCACACCTTCCTGGTGCAGGAATATCTGGAGAAGCATATCCCGCTGGGAAAATGGGCCGCCGGCAACGATATAGTGCTGCGCACCAGGTTCACGCGCTCCAGTGCAAGGGAGTTCTTCCGCGAATACGCGGCAATATTCGGCCGTCTCGCCGGGGTGATAGAAAAGCTGCACGGCCGCGGCGTCGTCTTCGGGGATTTCTCCGCCAACAACATAATGCTGGAGCCGGGTTCGCTGGACATAAAGCTCATAGATTTCGAGGGCGCGCGGGAGGAGGGTAAGGAGGGGCCGGCCTGGTTCTTCACCCCGGGGTTCTCCGACCCGGCCCGTCCGCACGGCAAGCCCCTGTCGTTCGAAGACGACTACTACGCTTTCGGAGCGAACATGCTTTATGCGCTGATGCGGGTGGGGCAGATGTCGCAGCTTATTCCGGAGGCGCCGCGGCGCTGGCTGGACAGCCTGGTAGAGGAGTTCGGTTTCCCGGCGGAACTGCGCTCGGCGGTAACCTCGCTCATGCATCCGGACCCGGCGGCGCGGCCGCGGCCGCTGGAAGCGCTGGCTCCGCTGGCCGCCGCGGTGGACGCCATGCCGGAAGGCGGCGATCCGGTTAGGCTCGCGCTGGAACCGCGGCCGGCCGGCCATTACGGCGGCCTCGCGGCCCGGATAGCCGCGCAGCTGGGCGGGGCCGCTGACACGGGCCGCGCCGACAGGCTGTGGCCTTCGCAGCCCGAAGTGTACGAGACCAATCCGCTCTGCGTAGCCTGGGGCGCCGCCGGGGTGCTCAAGACGCTGCACCAGGCCGCGCCTGAGAAAGTGTCGCGGGAGATGCTGGACTGGGTGCTGAAAAAGGAAGTGCGGCCGGAGGATTATCCGCCCGGGCTGTATTTCGGCATAAGCGGCATAGCCTGGACCCTGCTGGACATGGGTTTCGAGCGGGAAGCGGCGGACATTTTCTCCCGGGCCGACGGGCATCCGCTGCTGTATTCTTCCCATGACCTGTTCTCCGGCGCGGCGGGCTGGGGCATGACGAACCTGCGCTTCTGGCGCGGCAACGGGGGGCGTAAATATTTGGACCGGGCCGTGGAGTGCGGAGAAAAGCTGGTCGCCTCCGCCAGCGAGGAGGCCGGGAAGATGTTCTGGCGGACCGCGGCCAAAGCGGTCCCGCTGGGCCTAGGCGCAGGGGCCGCAGGGGTCGCCGTGTTCCTGGCTTATCTCGCCAAGGCAACTGGCGGCGCGGCATACGCCGCCGCGGCGGAGAAGGCGCTGGCGCACGATCTGTCGTACGGAGTGCGGTCGCCCGACGGCGGGCTAAGCTGGCCCGCCAGCGCTGCGCCCGAAGAGGCCCTGCTGCCGTACTTCGAGGCAGGCGGCGCCGGGGTAGGCGCGGCCTGCCTGCGCCTCTGGAAGCTCACCGGCAAGCGGGAATATCTCGACGAAACGGAAAAGATATACATCGACTGCGACAGGCTTTACACGGTCTACCCGGGCCGCGACAACGGCCTTGCCGGGCTGGGAGAGTTCCTGCTGGACGCCCACCAGTTCACAGGAGAAAATAAGTATAGGGAAGCCGCCTGTAAAGTGGCCGCAGGCCTGGAAAAATTCGCAGTCAGGGAAGGGGACGGCCTGCTCTTTCCAGGGAACGGGCTTTTGCGGTTCAGCTGCGACTACGCCACCGGCTCCGCCGGGATCTGCGCCTTCCTCCACAGGCTGGAGAGCGGCCGCGGCGCCGATTATATGCTGGACGGGCTGCTGGAAGACAAAAAATGAGAACACTGCGCAAATTCGCCGGCGTAATAGGAGCCCATCGCGGAAAATATCTGTTGCTGCTGGCCTGTTCTGCGTTCCTTAACGCGTTCATGGCGGTGGCGAACCCGCTGCTGCTGAAGTACCTCTTCGACCAGGGCGTGATAAAGAAGGATTTCCGTCTTTTCATCGGGCTGGCGGTCGGTTTCATCCTTCTGGCCACGCTCTGGCGTTTCCTCAGCCTGAAGCTTTCCCTCGGAGTGCAGCGCCTGAAGAACGCCCTGCTGCGCTCGCTTTCGGTCCGGTTGCTTTCTGAGTACTACGCTATCCCGTACGGGAGCGTGCTCTCGAAGCCGAAAGGCTATTTCGCTTCAAGGATCTACGACGAGCCGGCCGCTGCGGCGAATTCCGCCGTAGATCTCGGCTTCAACCTGACAGGCTCGCTGGTGAACTCGGTCGCCGCGTTCTGTCTGATAGTCACCATTTCGCCGAAGGCCACCGCCGCGCTGGCCCTGACGGTCCCCGCCCTGGTGCTGCTTTCCAAACGCTTCAGCGGCCGCATCAAAAAGCATTCCAGCGACGAGAAGGAGGAGGAGGGCCTGCTGCGCGGGGTGCTGGCCAGGGCCGCGGAAGCCTACCGCACGGTGCGCGTTTTCGGGCTTCAGGAACGGGCGAGCAGAAAACTGCAGGAGCAGACCGGGAAGTTCGTGGACAGCCAGTACCTGCGGTTCAGCAGCAGCGCGCTTTACGGGACGCTGGCCTCGGTGCTGGCCTCTTACGCCGAGACCCTGGTGATCATAGTCTGCGGCTACGAGATGCTCCAGGGCGCTATGACGTTCGGCGGGTTCATGGCCTTTATGAACGCCTTCTGGATAGCCATGGGCGGGGTGCGCGGTCTGATAAACAAGGTGCCGGAGATCTCCAGGACGGAGGCGGTGCTGGACCGCATGGCCGAGTTCTTCAGGCCCGCTCCCGCTCCGGCGCGCGCCGGTTCCGGCGGCATTTCTTTCGATGACGTTGATTTCGGGTACGACGGAAAAAAAGTGCTTTCCGGTTTGAGCTTCAGCATAGCGCCGGGACGCAGGATGCTGGTCTCCGGCGGCAACGGCTGCGGCAAGTCGACACTGGCCGGACTGGTGTACGGTTTTCTGGACCCGGATTCCGGAAAAGTTTCGTCCTTCGCGCCTGCCGCGATAAGCGCCTGCATCTCTCCGCACGGTTTCATTCCCGGCACGCTCGGCGACAACCTGGGCTACGACGGACTGGATGAGGAGCGCCGCCGCTATGCGGACCGGCTGCTGGCGGACCTGGGCATGGCCTCACTGCTGGACAAGGACCCCGAGAGCATGTCGGCCGGGCAGAAGAAGAAAGCCGAGGTGATCATGGGCCTGCTAAAGGAGGCAGAGCTGTACCTTTTCGACGAGCCCCTGGCCAACGTGGACGTGGACGGCAAGGGCCGCATAATGGAGCACATTTTCGAACGCGCTAAAGGCCGGACGCTGCTGGTGATAATGCACGGGGACGAGGAATACCGCGCCCGTTTCGACGGGGAGCTGGCGCTTTCTTGAACTGTCCCGAAGCCCTCCCGGCAGATCGCTCTGTCTTAACAAAAGATCAGGGCCAGCATCTCCTTCTTCTCGGCGGCGGAGCAGTCCTTGTAGAGCTCGGCCGCGCTCTTGAGGCTCGAGCACTTGGAGCGCAGGTCGCGCAGCAGTTTGGAAGTCCCCTCGCTCATTCTTCGTCCACTTTGGCAAGGTGGTTTTCTGCGAAAATAAGAGTCAAAGAGGGGCACGGTGCGGAAAGCTCGGCCTATGCCTCCAGGCTCTATCAGCTGTAAAGAACGCAAAACAATTCTTATGCCGGGAGATGCCCGCCCGGACCTTGCCGGACGGCGCCGCCCCAGGTTTCTTCGCGGGCCGCGCTGCCGGCGCCCCAGGCGCTCAGCAGCGCCGTGGCTATCGCCATCGCCGCCAACGGGGTCCAGGCCGGTTTGCCCGGTATCAGCGCGGCCATGATCGTCCAAGAAAGCGTGCTGAACAGTTCGATGAAACCCGCGGGACCGCCAGCCTTCAGCCTGTTCTTCAGGTCGCCGCGCCTGGCCCGCCGCGGGCTCCAGGCCTGTATCAGCGCGGCCGAAAGCATGGCCCCGGCGCCGCAGAAAAGCAGCGTGGCCGCGGCCGCCGGCCCGCGCCGCGCCCACCAGGCGGCCAGCGGCAGCAGGAGGCAAAGCACCGGCAGCACGGCTGCCGCGGCCTTTAGCCACAGGACCCGCGGCAGCGGGACCGGGGAGGAGGAGATCAGCTCCGGGGCGTCCTCCGCGTTCACGGTTATCCAGGCCAGGCTGCCTGTCAGCATGCCGGCGGCCGCCACCAGCCCGGGTACCAGCATAAAATTACCGGGGCCGGACTTGAAACCCATGAAGATCATGGGCGCCAGGTAGAGCAGCTGCAGCAGCGACTGCGAGATGACCTGCATGTCCCGCAGTATCAGGCGCCATTCCTTGAGCAGCAGCACGCGGGAGAGTCCGGGGCGGAACACGGGCCCGCCTGCCCCGGCCGCGGCGGCGGCCGTAGTGCCGCCGGAGACGGATTCCTGCGTGCCCGACACGAAACTCCGGTAAGCGATGTTCACGGCCAGCCAGAAGAGGCCCGCCCCGGCCGCGGCCACGGCCAGCAGCGGCAGCGGCTCGCCGTACATGGCGCGCACTGGCCACCACAGCGGGCTAGCCGGCCCCAGCGCGCCGCCGGAGAAAGCTCCGTTCTTCAGCCACAGCACCAGCGAGGCCTTCTGCGCCTCCGTCAGGGCCCGCGGCAGCTGGAAGGCCAGGAAGAACGCCGCGCCGGAGCAGGCTCCGATGACCTGGCCCGCGGTCCTGGCGCGGCGCGCGCCGAGCAGGCGCACCAGCGCCATCATTATGGCCAGCCCGGCGGCCGCGCAGCCGAGCGCGGCGGCGGCCAGTACGGGGTAGATGGCGATGAAGCCGGGATAGCCGCGCAGCGGCCCGACATGCGCCAGCGGCAGCAGCGCGAAGCCGGGCAGCAGCGCCGCGCTGAGCGCTATCGAAAGGGCGCGGACCAGGAAAATGTCGCGCTGGGGCATGGGGGAGGAAAGCAGCAGGTCCAGGTCGCCGCGCGTGACGAAAGCGTTCACCGAATGCAGTATGGCCTGCGACAGCATCAGCGAGGCCAGCATCCAGAACAGCGCGCCGGGGACCATGGGCGCCGCCCGCATGCCGTCGATGAGCCCGCGCATTGCGGGCAGCGCGGTCCAGGCGCCCCAGTGCATGAGCAGCCAGAGCAGGGCGCCGAAGGCGGAGAGCACTTTCAGGTGGCTGCCGCTGGCGCCGCGCCAGCTGAGGCGCATCTCGTTGCGCAGCAGCCAGAGCCAGGTTCCGGGCGCCGGCTTCATGACGGCTCCGTCAGCTGCAGGAAGACGTCCTCGAGAGTGCCGGAATTCCCTCCGACGGAGGCCCCCGCCCGGGAGCGCAGCTCCTCCAGCGTGCCCTGCGCTATTATTCGGCCGCCGAGGATGATGCTGATGCGCTCGGCCAGGCGCTCCGCGATCTCCAGGATGTGCGTGGTAAGGAGCACGCTGTTGCCGCGCTTCACGTAATCCGCCAGCATGTCCTTTACCGACCGCGCGGCGCGGGCGTCGAGACCGGTCAGCGGTTCGTCCAGGACCATCAGCCGCGGCCCGTGTATCATGGCTCCCGCCAGGGCGAGCTTCTGGCGCATGCCGCGCGAAAATCCCTCGGTGTACTGCGAACGGTTATCCCAGAGCTCCAGCCATTCCAGCAGCTCTTTGGCGCGGGAGGCGGCGGTCCCGGCCGGGACTCCCCAGAGGCCCGCCACGAATTCAAGGTATTCCAGCGGCGTCAGCTTGCCGTAGAGCAGCGGGTCGTCCGGCAAAAAAGCCGTAGCGCGCTTGGCTTCGGCGGGGCGGGCCGCATTGTCATGGCCGTAGATGGAGACCGAGCCGGCATCCGGCCTGAGCAGGCCGGCCACCATCCTCAGCGTCGTGGTCTTGCCGGCGCCGTTCGGGCCCAGCAGGGCGTGGAACTCTCCGGCCGGGACCTCCAGATCGAGGCCGTCCACCGCCCGCTTGTCGCCAAAGTTCTTGGCCAGGCCGCGTATGCTCAGGGCAGCGCCCTTCTCCTTTGCGGTCCCTTCCTCTGATCCGGCTAAAAGTCCGTTAGTGTGAGTGGCATTGGTCATGTCGAACATATAGCAATTTATATGCCAAAAATGTGCGGATATTATCTGCGGCACATAAATTGCTCTGTATCGGTCAAGCGGGCCGGCTGGGGGTAGGCGGCCCGCCCTGGATATAAGGAGATACGGAGATGAGGAACTTGTTCGGAGGTTTGGTTTTCGGCGCGGCCGTGCTGGCCGGGCTTTCTCTGCCGGCTGCGGCTCAAGGCTATGTGAACATCAGGCCGTCGTTCGGCGCGGACGGCGGGTGCGAGGGGGGCCTCGGCGCGGCCGCCGAAAGGATACGGGCCGCGGTGGATGCGGGGGACAACGCCGGGGCGGAGGCTTCGCTGTCGGCGGTGTTCTCCGGCGTCGGCGTAAAAGGTGAGGCGGTCCCGGTATATTTAACCGCGCGTCCGGAGGCGCAGGCGAGGGCGGCGGCGCCGGTCCCGGTCCTGGTGCCGGCGGCGCCGGCGGCCGGGGGGGCCCATAATAAGCCGCCGCCTGCGGCCGACGACGACGAGTCTGCCGCCCCGGACGACGCCAAGCCGGCCGACAGCAATCCGGCCGCATCCGGGAAGGCCGACGGCGGCGACAAGAAAAAGCCGCCGCTCTGGCAGGGCTTCCTGGCCGGCTGCCTGGGCATACTGGTGGTGATGATCTTTATCTGCCTGTAGTCCGGGCGTTCAGGACTGCGACAGCTGGGCGAGTATCTTAGTTATCTCGGCCGCGGCGGAGTTCATCAGGGCGAGCATCTCCTTCTTCTCGGCGGGAGAGCAGTCCTTGTAGAGCTCGGCCGCGCTCTTGAGGCTGGAGCACTTGGAGCGCAGGTCGTGCAGAAGTTTTGAATTCTCTTCGGTCATTTCTTGTCCCCCTTGGTGTCCAGCCCCAACTTCTTAAGCGTCGAATAGAGAAGGCGCGTGGAGATCTTCAGGTCCGTCATGGTCTTGGTGCGCACGCCGCCGTTCTCGTTCAGGTTGCGGGCTATCATCTCGTCGGAAACCTTGGCCAGCGCGGCCTCCAGGCCGTGCTCCAGCGCGTACCGGTAAAGCCCGTCGTCGCCGGCCCGCGGCTCCTGGCCGCCCGCCGCCGCGGCCTCGCCCCGCAGGTGCTTCTTCGCCTCCTCCAGGCCCACGCGGCCGTCCGAGCCGCTGGAGAGCAGGTCCGTGAACTTCTTGAGCTCGCGCACATTGCCGGGCCAGGCGTAGGACTCCATGAAGGCCTTGGCCTCCCGCGTGAACGAGAGGCGCCTGCCGCTCCTGGTGAAGTGCAGCATCAGCGGGGCTATGTCACCGGGCCGGCGGCTGAGCGGCTTCAGGTTTATAGTGTAGCCGTGCACGCGCTGGAACAGGTCGAAGCGCATCTTGCCCTGCGCTATCAGCTTCTGCGGGTCCTCGAGCGTGGCGCTGATGATGCGGAAATCCGAGCGTTCCGGCTTGTCGGAGCCGAGCGGGTGGAAAATGCGCTCCTCTATGGCCTTCAGCAGCTTCATCTGCATGTTCGGGCTCATCGTGCCGATCTCGTCGAGGAACAGCGTGCCCTTGTGCGCCTCGAGCAGGCGGCCCTTGCGGCTGTCGGCGGCTCCGGTGAACGCGCCCTTGCGGTAGCCGAACAGCTCCGCCTCCAGCAGGTCCTCGGTGTAGGCCGAACAGTTGATGGAGACGAAGGCGCCGGGGCGGCCGGAGTGGTCGTGCAGGATGTTGGCCAGCGAGGTCTTGCCGGTGCCCGAGGGTCCGAGTATCATTATCGGCAGGTCGGTGGGCGCGTACTTGAGCGCCTCGGTCACCATGGCCCGGGTCTCCGGGTCCTGCGTGATGAAGGCCGAGGTGAAGATGTCCGCCGCGGCGGCCGCCTTGCGCCCCGCCGCGAACTTGCGCAGGATGTCCGCCACGTTGGACTCCTCGTTGCCCTTGGCGTAGAAGTCCCGCGCGCCCAGCTCGTAGGCGCGGTCTATGATCTCCTCGGAGTCGGAGCTGGAGACCACCACGCAGTAAATGCCCTTCTCCGCGGCCGCGGCTATGGCCTTGAGGCCCGAGTGGTCGTCCTCCGGGCCGAGCATCAGGTCGAAGAAGCCGATGTCGTACCGGCCGGTCTCTATCTTCTTGAGCACGGTCTTCAGGTCGCCGGCCGTGTCGGTGTTGTGCTCCGCCAGCTGCATGGTCATTATCTTCTGAGCCAGCCTGTCGTCGTCCAGCACCAGGATATTGAGCTTTTCCATTATTTTCCCTTGAGAAAGACTATTTTCAAATGAAAGAGGCAACCCCTGTGGGTATTATAGCGAAAATCTGGGGGCGTGGAGCGTTGAGTATTGGCATAAAAAATGCTCTTATATCTGCGACAGTTGATATTTAAGGAACGGGGTCGGCAATGAAACACGGATTCAAGCTTAATCTTTCCACCGGGGCGCGCACTTCGGCCGCGCTGCTGGGCGCGCTGAAGATGGCGCATATGGCGTCCATGAGCGAGGAGGATTTCTCCAAGTTCTTGAAAGAACTGGAGGGCGGCCGCGTTTTCCAGCTCCTTAAGAGCTCCGGCGCCATCAACCTGAGCGAATTTCCCTCCGCCCGCTACGCCGCGCGCAAGTACGCCGGCTGCGGCCTCAGGCAGACCGCCGGCTCCCTGCCGGAGCTGGCCGACGGCGCGGGCGACCTGGTGGCCCTGATGCAGGGCATAGGGCCTGAGAAGTTCGAGGCCTGCTTCCTGCGCGACGCCGCGATGAGCGACGTGGAGCGCGCCGAGGCCTGCGACATCAGCGTCAAGGACGCGGAGCGCCTGCGCGATTTCGTCAACCGCGCCTTCATCCAGGAGGAGACCTCTCAGGGTTCGCTCAGTACCGAGGCGCCCGCCGCCGCCGTCTACAGCGCGGTGGCCGGCATAGAGATAGTGGACGGGGAGCCCGAGCTGGCCTTCTTCAACCGCGAGGTCTGGAAAGGCCGTTACAAGATCGACAGTGAGAAGCTGGCCCAGCTGCTGCCCGGGCTGGACCCGGCCGAGCGCCGCCGCGCAGAGAACACGCTGAAGAAGCTGGAGTTCGCCGACAAGCGCAAGACCACCCTTTACCGCGCGCTGGAGCTGCTGCTCAGCGTGCAGACGGATTACCTTGTCACCGGAGAGCCCGGCCGCCGCCGCCCGCTGTCGCAGAAGACGCTGGCCAAGAACCTCGAGGTGGACCCCAGCGTCCTCAACCGCCTTATTTCCAACAAGTCCATCCAGATGCCGTGGGGCCTGGAGGCGCCTATGGAGGTGCTGCTGCCCAGCTCCAAGAAGGTGAACCTGGAGCGCCTCTACGCCATCGCGGCCGAGAACCCGAGCTTGAGCGACGAGAAGCTGCGCGCGGAGCTGCGCTTCCGCCACGGCGTGGACCTCAGCCGCCGCTCCATCGCCCAGTACCGCCAGGACCTGCGCCTGGCCGCCGCCGGCTCCCGGTAGCGGATGGTCGTGCCGGACTATATTCTGGAGGAAAAATTAAGATACTTGCGGCAGTGTTGACCGTGGCGGCTTTGGGCGCTTCGCGGCCGTGTTCCGCGCAGGAAGTCAAAACTTTTCCCGCCGCCGGGATCGGTAGTATACATGCTGGCACGGAATCGGGCTTCATAACAGAGGCTCCCGGTTCCATGCCGCTGAAGCTGGGATCGGCCTCCGGGAACGTGGGCGCGGCCTGACGGGACGGTCCCGCCAGCCCGGAAAAAAGATATACTTTGAGACCATGAAAACCCTTTACGCGCTCCTTTCGCTTTTACTGGTCCGGCCCTCTTTCGCCGCGGAGCCTGTCGCTCCAGCGGACCCGTGCACGGACTTCTATCGGTACGCCTGCGGTTCCTGGCTGGCCGCAAACCCTGTGCCGCCGGACCAGTCGCAGTGGGGCCGGTTCAGCGAGCTGGCCGAGCGCAATCGCGCGGTCCTGAGGGGGATACTGCAGAAGGCCTCCGACGCCTCTGCGGCGCGCTCCCCGGACGAAGTCAAACTGGGGGATTACTACTCCTCCTGTATGGACGAGAAGGCCGTGGACGCGCTGGGGGCGGAGCCGATAAAGGGTTACCTGGAAGAGATAGCCGCGCTGAAGAGCGCGGAGGAACTGCCCGGAGAGATCTCCCGGCTGTACGCCGCCGGTATCCCCGCCTTCTTCTATTTCGGCTCCGAGCAGGACTATAAGGACGCCGGCAGCATGATAGCGGCGATAGGCCAGGGCGGCCTCGGCCTTCCGGACAAGGACTATTATCTGCGCATGGACTCGGACTCGGCGGAGCTCCGCGGCAAGTATGAGGAGCACGTCCGCAGGATGTTCGCGCTGGCCGGCTACGACGAAGCCGCCTCCTCCGCGGCCGCGGCGGCGGTGATGCGCGTGGAGACTGCGCTGGCGGAGGCCTCGATGGACAGGGTGACCCGCCGGAACCCGGAGAAGACCTACCATAAAATGACGCCCTCCGAGCTGAAGGCGCTGGCCCCCGAGCTGGACTGGCGCGGCTTCTTCTCAGCGGTGAAGGCGCCCGAGATAAAGTACATCAACGTAGAGTCGCCCGACTTCCTGAAAAAAGCGGCGGCCATGCTGCGTGGGACGCCGCTGGCGGACTGGAAGACCTACCTGAGCTGGCGGGTGCTCAACGGCAGCGCTTCCCTGCTCTCCAAGCCTTTCGTGGACGAGGACTTCGCCTTCTACGGCAGGACGCTCAGCGGGGCCAGGGAACTGCGCCCGCGCTGGAAACGCTGCGTGGACTACGCCAACTCCGGTCTGGGCTTCCTGCTGGGCAAGCGCTACGTGGCGGAGGAGTTCAGCCCCGCCGATAAGACCGCGGCCGGGGAGATGATAGCCGGCATAGAGAAGGCCCTGGCCGGCGACATAGACAGCCGGGACTGGATGTCGCCCGCCACGCGCGAGCTGGCCCAAAAGAAGCTGGCGGAAGTGGATAACAAGATAGGCTACCCCGATAGATGGCGCGACTATTCCGCGCTGGAGGTGAAACCGGGCGACTGGTTCGGCGACCACCGGCGCGCCGCGCTGTTCGAGATGCACCGCGACCTCAATAAGATCGGCAAGCCGGTGGACAGGAGCGAGTGGGAGATGACCCCGCCCACCGTCAACGCCTATTACGATCCGTCGATGAACACTATCAACTTCCCGGCCGGCATACTCCAGCCGCCGTTCTACCGGGCCGGGGGCGACCCGGCCATGAACTACGGCGCGATAGGGGCCGTGATGGGCCACGAACTGACGCACGGCTTCGACGACCAGGGGCGAAAATTCGACGGGAAGGGCAACATGACGGACTGGTGGACGAGGTCCGACGCCGAGGCCTTCGACAGGCGCAGCGAGTGCTTCGTCGACGAGTATTCCAGTTTCACCGTGGCCGGCGGGCTGCACGTTAACGGCAAGCTGACGCTGGGGGAAGATACCGCCGACAACGGCGGCCTGCGTCTGGCGCTGATGGCGCTGGAGAACGGCTCCTTCCTTAAAGCCGGCGGTCTGCGGGACGGGCATACTCCGGAGCAGCGCTTCTTCCTGGGCTGGGCCGGAGTCTGGTGCACCAACTACACCGACGCCTATATAAAGCTGCTGGTCCTGACGGACCCGCACCCGCCGGCGCAGGACCGCGTCAACGGCGTGCTGATAAACATGCCGGAGTTCGCCAGGGCCTACGGCTGTAAAGCCGGCAGTCCGATGACCGCGACGCACCCCTGCCGCGTCTGGTAATCCGGCCCGCGGGCGTAAAAAAAGAAGGAGCGGGCCCGGGCCCGCTCCTTCTTTTTGTTCCCGGTCCGGTTAATCCTTCTTCAGCACTATCCAGTCCTCGGAGAGCTGGGCCAGAGCTTCCTTGAAGGCCTTGTACTGCTGATAGCCGGCCGGCGGGATCCAGGTGTTGTCGAAGCGGAGGGTTTCCCTGAAGACCAGCGTCCCGCGCTCGTCCCTGAAAGAGGCCTTATAGGTCTCTCCGTCCGCGCTCAGGTCCAGGTCCTTGGGGGCGTAGTACAGGCGGTAGCCCTTGGGCAGCTTTATCTTTATGTCGCTGGAGTTAAGGCTGCGGGAGTACCAGAACATGGGCAGTTCGCGCGACGTTTCCGCCACGTTGTAGGCGGAATATTCCAGGCCCGGCACTTTGAGTATCATGTACTTGCCGGCCTTCATCGCGTAGCCGGGTATCTCCATAGAGAGCCTGAAGTCTATGTTCCGGGAGAGGTCGTTCAGGTTGTCCATCGTATAGCCGGTGAGGCGGGCGTTGGGATGGACGGAGTGGGCCAGCTTCTGCATGGCCTTGTCCAGGTCCTCTTTCTTGTAGTCCTTGTAGCCGCGCAGGCCTGCCTGGAAATCGCCGCTCACCTTTTCGGTATAGGAGCCGGCCAGCTTCCCGTCCTCGGACAGCGCGTAGGAGGCGTCCGTGAGGTCGGCCTCCTGCTCGGGGGAATGGTCGGCGTTGGTGAAGAGCGCGGGGCCGTCCCCCAGCACCCGGAAGGCGGGCACGCCCTGCAGTTCGGGCGACAGTTCCGTGTAGCGGCGCCTGTCGGAAAGCGGCGCCAGCGTCAGCTCCTTGCCGTCGGCTTCCAGCAGGCATTCCGCGTAGTCGAACTGGCGGATGTTCACCAGCTTGTCAGAGAAAGGAGAGTTCTTGCTGTGCGCGTAGGCGAACCCGGGGTTCAGTCCTGCCGCCTTCAGCATGGCGTACAGCAGGAACGGCTTGTCCAGCGCGTTGCCCGCCTTGCTGTCGAAGATCTCGCCTGCCGGCCGCGGCAGATAGGAGTAGTCGTCCATCCCTACGGGCTGGTATTTTACCGCGGTCGCCGTCCAGTCGTATAGCGCTTCCGCCTTCTGCGTGTCGGTGGTCTTTCCGGCTATCAGCTCCTCCGCTTTTGCCTTCATGGCCGCGGTGGCGGCCGCCTTCTCCTCTAGCAACGGGGCGAGCCGGGCGCGCAGGCCGTCCCACGAGCCGTTGTCCAGCGACAGCAGCACCTGCGGCGAATAGCGCAGGAAAGGGGGGGAGTTCGGTTCCTCGTGATAGGAAGGAAGGTCGGAAACCTGCCAGACGTAGGTCGTCGTCCCGTCCTTCTCCGTCCGCGACAGCTCCGCGCCTTTCGGCAGGTCGAACTCGTAATAGTCCAGCTTGAGCGGGGCTGGCACGGTCACGACCAGCTTGAACGTCCTGACCGGCTCGTAGCGGCGCAGCGCGTAGTCGGCGAAGAACGGGTAGGTGGAGGCGTATACCGTGTCGGTGCGGGAGCCGTAGCCCAGAACGGTCCCTATCTGTACGTTGGGGATGGCGTATTTAAGCAGCTTCAGCCTGTCGTAGGAGGGGTACTCCGTGTTCGGCGAGCCCTCCATGACGGAGATGTCGTTGAGGTAGCTCACGGTGGAATCCGTTATGGAATAGGCGTAGTCTATCCGCGCCCTCTGCAGGCCGGGCAGGTAGGTGTGCTGCATGTACGCCGACGGGCTTTTGCCGCGCTCGCGCAGCACGTAGCTCAGGCCGCTGCTGGCCGTGTCCCAGCCCCCGTCCGGCGCGATCGTTATGACGTAGGACTCCAGCCAGTGGACGAAGCCGTCGTTGGGGTAGGCGGCGGGCGAAGGCGGGGCGGCCAGCAGCCCGGCCACGGCGGGGTCCTTCATCGGGTCCTCCTCTCCGGCCGAGTACTTCCTGACGAACTGCAGCTTCATCACGTCCTCGCGGGGGTGCGTCTGCGTTTTTCCGTCGACAACGATGCTGACCGCGCCGGAGCTCATCGAGACGATGTCCCCGTTTATCTCGTCGCCGTTGTTCATGAACAGGATGTCGGCGCGGGCCGCGGCGGAGCAAAAGAACAGCAGGGCTATGGCGCTTAGAGTTTTCATGTTATTTCCCTCCGGCCGCTGAAGCGGAAAGGTCTTTAAGGAAAAGCTGGCTCTTGCTGTAGGCGGCGGCCTTCTGCAGGAGCGCCTTGTAGCCGGCGTAGCCGGCTGGCGGGACCAGGCGCACGGGCCTTTCCCAGGACATCGAACAGGTCAGCTCTTTTTTTGAGACCCGCCGGCAGCCGGCGGAGAAGGAGACGTACTTATCCCTAAGCGTTATCTTCGGCGGCAGCGAGACCAGCTCGTAGTCCGCGGGCAGGGTTATCGTGTAGCGCTTGTACTGGCCCATGGAGGCCATATACTCAATGGGGTACCTGCGCTTGTCCAGAGAAACCTCCCTTATGTAATAGGGGTTGATCTCGAAGTCGGGGAGCTTGACTATCAGTATGTCGCCGGCCCTCTGCGGCAGGTCTCGGACGGAGTAATTCAGTTCCACCGTGAAAGGCTTATCTATCTCTTCCGCGTTGTTCACCGCGTAGGAGGCCAGCTCCGCGTCCGGATATTCTCCTTTTGCCATGCGCTGGAAGGTCTGTTTCTGCTCCTCTTTCTTGATGGAGCGGAAGTAGCCGCGGTATTCTCCCTCCTCGGACCCGGTGAAGCTCATCGTCTCCGCTATATCGGCGGCGCCGGCGGAGGAGAGGGACATCTTGAAATCGCTGTAGTCGCCGTTGTCCTTGGGCGCCGGCACCGGCACGTAGTCTATCTTCTTTCCGAAGATGTTCAGCACGTGCACGCCGTAGTCGAAGCTGGCTATCTCCGGGTACCTGTAGTCGTAGTTGGTGGAGTCCAGGAACACCTCCTTGCCTCCTATCTCGGCCACGGTTATCGCGTGGTCGAAGCCTATCTGCGGGACGGCGAAGTCGGTGGCCGCGAGGTTGTTGGTGTTGAGGATGATCGTGGAGGCCTTTATGCCGGCCGCGTTCAGCATGGCCACCAGCAGCAGCGACTTGTCTATGCAGCAGCCGTAGCGCCGCTTCCAGGTGACGTTGGCGTCGTAGCCTCCCCAGCCCGAGGCGACGCCCACCTTGACGGCGATATAACGGATGTCCTTCTGCACGTAGTGGTAGATCTTCGCCGCCTTTTCCTCGTCGGTCCTGGAGCCCTTGATCAGGTTCAGCGTGAACTGCCTCAGTTCGGGCGAGGCTTTGGAGCGCTCCCTGTGCATGGCGCCCATCCAGTCGAAGATGCGGCTCCAATCCTTGAATATGGCCCCGCGCACGAAGGGAGCCACGTCCTCGTAGGCCGGCATCTTAGGCTCTCCGACTATCGGCGGAACGTCCGCAAGAGACCAGGTGTAGGTCCTGTTCCCGGCGGAGGCGGAAATGACCGGCTTTGGGCTGCCGAAGCCGGAGAAGTTCTTGGCCGAATAGTAGAACGTGGCGCCGGCCGGCAGCGTTACCGACATCCTGGAGAGGGCCTCCGGACCCTGGTAGTCCTGGAAACCCCACTGCGGAAAGAAGAAATCCTTGCGGAAAGGGTTGTAGGTCTCTATGGAATATTCGTAGTCGACTATGGACCCTATCTGGACGTTGGGCAGTTCGTACTGCGTGCAGATGTCCCCGCTGGTGAAGAAGTCTCCGCCTTCTTCCTGCGGTTTCGAGGTCTTTATCTGCGACGGGTCCAGGGTGTAAATGCCGCCGTCCGGATCGTAGACGTTAGCTTTAGTTATTTTCACCCTGTCCCGGCCGTCCTCCACGCAGGCGACTATCTGCCCCCAATCCTGCTTCAGGGAATCCTTGAGTATCTGCTTCACCTCGTGCTCGCGCAGGAGCTGGGTGCCGTCCGGGTTAAGGGTGTAGTCCCCCGAATCCAGCAGGGTGATGCCGTTGACCCCGGGGAACCTTTTGGCAAGCGCCGCGGCCTGGGCGAAGTACTTCCCGGCGGCGGCCCGGTCCTCCGGGGCGGCGGCCGAGGCCTTGGCGGCGGGCGCGGCGGCGGCTCCGGTCCTGAGCTGTATCTCGGATACCTCCGAGCGCGGCAGTGTCTTGCCGTCCTCCAGCTTTACTTCGGACGCGTCGAAAGAGGCGACCTGCGCGTCGACCTCTGCTCCCGAGCGCAGCGTGAGCTGCGCAGCGGCGGCCGGGCCGCAGGCCAGGGCCAGAGCGGAAAATAACAGAACTGTTCTCATCTTGCCTCCCAAGAAACCTGGCGGCCACGGGCCGCCGCTCCGTTAAATGATAGTAAATTTGTGCCCCGGGCTCTATTTCAATCCGGGGGAAATAATGCTAAAATACTTGTTCCTTAAGATTTACGGGCCCATAGCTCAGTTGGTTAGAGCAAGCGACTCATAATCGCTGGGTCGTAGGTTCAAGTCCTACTGGGCCCAGACTTTAAAATGAAAAAGCCGTCCGGAGTCGCCGGGCGGCTTTTTTTCGGAAGGCGGGCCTTATTTCAGCTTAACGGCCCTGTCGTCGGAGTAGGAGTACTGCGCGGGCGTCGGGCCGGCCCCGTAGACGCGCAGCAGGACCAGCTGGTTGTCCTTGAATACGAATTCGCGCGAGAGCGCGCCGTCTTTCCCGAAAGCCTTCACCGTGCCGTCCGGGACCTTGCCTTCCTTGCGCAGCAGGTTGGACCCCTCGTCCAGCGTCAGCCTGCCTATCAGCTTGTCGTTGAGCCTGAAAGTGAAGAGTTCTCCGCGGGCCAGCCGCCTGGTCTGGACCGTCACCAGCGTGGCGGGCAGCTGCTGCGCCGGGGCTTCCGGCTTCCGCCCTGCCGGCAGGGCGGCGGGAGCCCCGGGTTGGACCGCAGCCGGCCGTCCGGCGGAATAGTAGGTGCGGGAGGTGACGGCGCCATCCGGGCCGTATTCTGTCTTCCAGCCGTCCAGCTTGTCGGCCTTGTAAGAGGCCTCCATCAGCAGCCCGCCGTCCTCGGTATAGTACCTGAGCGGCCCGTTCTTGAGCCCGCCCTGGTAGCCGGCCTCGGCCTGCAGCCTGCCGGAGGGATAATAGGCCTTGAGGGTGCCGTCGGCCTTGCCGTTCAGCATGGTCTTGACCGTTTTCGTGGCGCCGTCCGGGTAGTACTCGGTGTAGACGCCGTTCCCTATGCGGCCTTCGGAGGAAAGCAGTGCTCCGGAGGCGTCGAAGGTCTCGGTGGCTATTATCACGCCGTCGTCCATGTAGACCTGCAGGCGGATGGCCGCGCCGGGGGAGACCGTGACGAAGGAGAGGCCTGGCGCGGATGTGGCGGTCATGGAGCTCTGCGGCTGCCCCGCGGGCGGAGCCGCGGTTGCGGCCGCGGCGGACGGGATGGGCGCCGCGGCTGCCGCGGCTGCGGAAGAGCTCTGGATGCCAGCGGCCGCGGCCGGGTCGTCTATCTTCTGCTCCTTGATGTCGGTGAGTTGTATGGTGAGGGGACCGTACTTGGTCTGCACCAGCAGGGTGCCGTTAATGGTGCCGGTCACGCTGCCTTCCACCCGCGTCCCGTCATTCAGGACGAAGGTGTCGGCTCTCCCCAGTGAGGGGAGCGCGAGAAGCGTTATCATCAGAAAGGTCTTCATTTCTTTCTCCTGTTCCCGGTTATTTTACCAAAAGAAAGGCTTTGCGCGGCGCAGGGCCCTGTGCGGGCGGATATTGAATGAATGATACCCAAATGGTATCATTCATGCCATGAAGATATTGAACAGGGATGTGGATTACGCCGTCCGCGCGCTGGTGCTGATGGCCAGGAACGACAGGCCGGCTACGCCTGTTGCCGGGATGCGGGAGGAGGTCAGGGTTTCCGGTCCCTTCCTGAGGAAGATCATGCAGAAGCTTCAGCGGTCGGGCTTCGTGCATTCCGTCAAGGGCAAGGGCGGGGGCTTCGCGCTGGCGCGCGACCCCGGGAACATAAGGCTCGGCGAACTGGTTTCCGCGCTGCAGGGCGGAATAAGACTGAACGATTGCGTCTCGGGAGGAAAGCTCTGCGCCTTTCACTCGGCCTGCAAGCTGCGCGGCCGGCTGGCCTCGATGGAGGGCCGGCTTTTGGAAGAGCTGGCGGCCATAACGGTAAAGGACCTGGCATGAAAACGAAAAGGCGGATCATAAGTATAGACGAAGAGAAATGCGACGGCTGCGGAGCCTGCGAGACCGGTTGCCATGAGGGCGCGCTGCGGGTTATAGACGGCAAGGCCCGGCTGGTCAGCGAACTGCTCTGCGACGGGCTGGGAGCCTGCATAGGGGACTGCCCGCGGGGCGCCATCAGGATCGAGGAACGCGCCGCCGAGCCCTACGACGAGGCGAAGGTCATGGAGGGCATGGTCAAGTACGGTTCTGGCACGATAAAAGCCCACCTGGAGCACCTGGCCGGCCGCGGCCAGAGGACTCTGCTGGCCCGGGCCCTGGCTTATCTGAAGGAGCGCGGCATCAGCAGCCCTATGGAGGAAGAAATGACGCTTAATGGAAGGAGCGGCCAGCTGCACGGCGGTCACGGTCCCTGCGGCTGCCCGGGTGAGAAGACCATGGATCTCAGGGGGGAGGGCGCGTCCGGCGCGGAGGCGGCGCGGAAGGGCGGGTCGCAACTGCGGCAGTGGCCGGTGCAGCTGCACCTTATCTCCCCCATGGCCCCGTATTTTGAGAAGGCGGACCTCCTGGTGGCGGCAGATTGCACGGCCTACGCCTACGGCGATTTCCACGGCGACTTTATAAAGGGCAGGGCCATGGTCGTGGCCTGCCCAAAACTGGACGACGGGCTGGAAATATACGAGGAAAAACTGCGGGCCCTCATAGAGGACGCCGGTGTGAACACCATAACGGTGGCGCAGATGGAGGTGCCATGTTGCGGCGGGCTGCTGGCGCTTGTGCGGCGCGCGGCTGAAGCGGCCGGGCGGAAGGTGCCGGTGAAGCGCGTGGTGCTGGGAGTCCAGGGCGGAATAAAAAGCGAGGAGTGGCTCTAGTTCCCCCCTTTACCGCCGGCCCGCTTAGCGGTAGAATATAGCCGTCGGTAAGGGGAGGAGCCCATGAAGAAGATCGTATTCCTTTTGATCCTGGCCCTGCTCGGCGGCTACGCGCTGCTGCTGGCCAAGCCGGAGCTGTATTTCGACAAGAGCGCCGATTACGGCATATTCACCCTGAGGGCGAGGGGAGAACTGCCGGCGTCCCCGGAGGCCGTGCTGAATTCCGCCGGGGACAGGATCTCGGGTTCCGATATCTACACGCCTGGCCAGAGGTTCGAACTGATACTCACTTCCGGGCCGTGGGAGTACAGGCTCTTCACTCCTTTCCTGAAAGGAGATTTCTTCAGGGTTAACCCATACAACGCCGCCGTTTTCCTGGCGCCCGGGGCGGATTTCGCCGGCGACAAGGCCGTGACGGCCTCCGGCTACCTCCGCAGCCTCAGCGGGGTGGTGACGGCCGCGGCCGCCTGGGTGATGACCCTGCGCAAGGTGCTGCCCCTGACCTACCTGACCATGGGGGACTGGGAGCTGCGCGGCTACGCTGAACTGCTGTCCGGGGGCACCGGCGAGTTCAATCCCTCTGACGCCTGCGCAGGCGGGGACCGGCCGGGCCTGGAGGACTACAAGGACGGGCTGATGCTGGACAGGCTGCTGAAGGAGGAGAACCTGGTCTACAACGACCTGCTGCTCCGTGGCGCCAGCGAAGAGGACGCCGAAAGGCGGTTCAGAAGGAATTACTGCGGCGGCTGACGGTTTTGTCAGGCGGCCCGCTTTTTGATAAGATATTCCGACACGGCGCGGTGGCCAAGTGGTAAGGCGACAGTCTGCAAAACTGTTATTCGCGGGTTCGATTCCCGCCCGCGCCTTTCTTCTTTTAAACATCTACCGGAGGAGGGGAACAGACCCCTTACCGCCATGAACCTCAGCAGATTAGCCCAGTCCTTAGGCCAGTCGGCCACACTCAAGCTCAACGAGATAGCCAACAACCTTAAAGCGGAAGGCAAACCGGTGGTCCATCTGGGCGGCGGGGAGCCTGAGGAGAAGATACCGCGCGGCGCGCTGGAGGAGAGCGGCAAACTGCTGGACTCCGGCTTCGTGCGCTATACCCCCACTTCCGGCACGGCGGCGCTCAAGAAGGAGATAGCGGCCTACACCGAGAAGCATTACGGCGTGAAGCCAGGCCCCAGGAACATCCTCGTCTCTTCCGGGGCAAAGCAGGCCATCTACAATTTTCTGGTCTCAGTAGCGGACCCCGGCGATGAGGTTATCTTTCCCGCGCCCTATTGGGTAAGCTACCCTGAGATGGTGCGCCTGGCCTACGGTAACCCGGTGGTGGTGAAGCCGCGCGAGGGAGAGCTGCTGGCCAAGGCTGCCGACATAGAGGCGCATATCACCAGCCGCACCAGGGCCATACTGCTAAACAGCCCCAACAACCCGTCCGGCCAGGTCTATCCTGAAGATCTTGTCCGCCATCTGGTCGAGATCTGCGAGGACCGCGGCGTCTACCTCCTGATGGACGACATCTACAACAGGCTGGTCTTCGACGGGCTGAAGGCGCCTTCCGCCTTCGCTTTCACTAAAAAGCCGCTCAACGACTCCCATATCGTCTCCATCAACGGCGTCTCCAAGACCTTCTCCATGACCGGCTACCGCATAGGCTGGAGCGTGGCCAACGAGGCCCTGACGCAGGCCATGGTGAAGGTGCAGGCCCAGGTTTCGTCCTGTCCGTCGGCCCTGAGCCAGGCCGCGGCCGCCGGCGCCCTGGCGGAGGGGGACGGCTTCGTGGGGGCGCTGCGCGACGGCCTAGAGAAGAAGCGAGACGTGATGGTGGCCGAACTTTCCAGGCTGAAGAAGGTGAAGCTTCACAAACCGCAGGGCACCTTCTATAGTTTCCCCGATTTCAGCGCCTACGAGAAGGACTCCGCCAAGCTTTCCGGCATGCTGCTGGAGAAGGCCCTGGTCGTCACCGTGCCCGGGGTGGAGTTCGGCCTGGAGGGCCACCTGCGCCTGAGCTACTGCGGCTCCGAGAAGGACATAGTGGAGGGCGTAAAGCGCATACGCGAAATCCTGGACTGAGGAGGGGAATCATGCTTGAGACCAAAGAGAGGCCCGCGATGGACGAGATAAGAACCTCTGGGAAGATGTACCGGAACCTTTCCGTGCCCGAGCTCTACGAGCACGCCGTGTCGAAGAAGGAGGCGGAGATCACCGCCGGCGGCGCGCTGTGCGCCCGCACCGGCAAGCATACGGCCCGCTCGCCGCGCGACCGGTTCGTGGTGAAGGAACCCTCCTGCGAAAAGCACGTCTGGTGGAGCGAGCAGAACGAGGCCATAGACGAGGCCGTCTTCGACAGGCTGCTGGCCAAGGTGCAGAACTATCTCTCCGGCAAGGACGTCTACCAGCGCGACTGTTACGCCGGCTCCGACCCCAAGAACCGCCTTAAGGTGCGCGTCTATACCGAGCTGGCCTGGCACAGCCTGTTCGCCCGGCACCTGCTGATAGACCCGCCGGAGGCCGAACTCGGAAGCTTCGTCCCGGACTTTACCGTCATCAGCGTGCCGGGCTTTCACGCGATGCCTCAGGTGGACAACACCCGCGGCAGCGCCTTCATCCTGCTCAACTTCAAGCGCAGGATGGTGCTGATAGGCGGCACCGCCTACGCCGGCGAGATCAAGAAGGCCGTCTTCACCGTGATGAACTACCTGCTGCCGCTCAAGGGCGTGATGCCGATGCACTGCTCGGCCAACGTCGGCAAAGCGGACGACACGGCCATCTTCTTCGGCCTCAGCGGCACCGGCAAGACCACCCTTTCCTCCGACCCGCTGCGCCGCCTGATAGGCGACGACGAGCACGGCTGGAGCGACAACGGCATCTTCAACTTCGAGGGCGGCTGCTACGCCAAGGTCATCAGCCTGAACGCCGAGGCCGAGCCGCAGATCTACGCGGCCACCGGGCGCTTCGGCACGGTGCTCGAGAACGTGGTGTTCGACCCGCGCACCCGCGAGCTCGACCTCAACGACGGCTCGCTGACCGAGAACACCCGCGCCGGCTACCCGCTGTCGTTCATCGATAACTCCATCAAAGGCCCGGCTTTCCCGCACCCGAAGAACATAGTGATGCTCACCTACGACGCCTTCGGCGTGCTGCCGCCGATAGCCAAGCTCTCCCCGGAGCAGGCGATGTACCACTTCATAAGCGGCTACACCGCCAAGGTGGCCAACACCGAGATGGGCGTGAAGGAGCCGAAGGCCACTTTCAGCACCTGTTTCGGCGCGCCTTTCATGCTGCACCACCCGACCGTGTACGCGGAGCTGCTCGAAAAGAAGATGAAGCAGTACAAGGCCGACTGCTGGCTGATCAACACCGGCCTGTGCGGCGGTCCCTACGGCGTGGGCAAGCGCATGAGCATAAAGCACACCCGCGCGCTGCTCAATTCCGCCCTCGACGGCAAGCTGGCCAAGGTGAAGTTCACCAAGGACCCGGTGTTCGGTTTCGAGATACCCGCGGAGTGCCCGGGCGTGCCCGCCGAGGCGCTGAACCCCCGCGACACCTGGGCCGACAAGGCGGCTTACGACGCTAAACTGCGGGAACTGGCCGGCCTGTTCACCGAGAACTTCAGGAAGTTCAACGTGACGGCCCCCTCCATCACCGCCGCCGCCCCGAAACTATAAAACAGAAAAAACAGAAAAATAGGGACAAAAATAGGACAAAAATAGGGACAGACACCGTTTTTAGCGTTTTTTCCGCATTAGAGATGGCATATGCGCGGAAAACGGTGTCTGTCCCTATTTTCTCATTGACATTAGGTTGGGAAAATAGGTTATATGTAGGGGTAATTTGAGAAGTGCATAGTTCATAGGAGGAAGTATCAATGCCCGCTGCTAAAGCAAACTCGAAGTTCATGGCTCCCATCACCCCGAACGAGACCCTGGCCGCGGTCGTCGGCAACAAGCCGATGCCCCGCACCGAGATCGTGAAGAAAATGTGGGCCTACATCAAGAAGAACAACCTGCAGGACAAGAAGAACAAGCGCAACATCAATGCCGACGAGAAGCTCCTGAAGCTCTTCGGCGGCAAGAAGCAGGTCACGATGTTCGACCTGGCCAAGATCATCGGCAAGAACGCGAAGTAAGCCGATAGCTGTTCAACTGACGCCGTCCGCTTAAAACCGGGCGGCGTTTTTATTTGCCCTCAGGGCCCTGGGGAGGCCTGGGCCCTATGGGGATTGACATTCGTCAACCCACCCGCCATAATATTATCAGGTGACGATCATGAAACGCGCGACCCTCACAGCGGCTTTTTTGGCACTGGCCCTTGGCTGGGCTGGCCCGCTGCGCGCCCAGTACGCCGGGGCTCATATAGAGCGCACTTCCTATTACGGCGATAATAACCTGGAGGAATACTACCAGGCGCACAGGACCATGCGCCAGCTGTCGGACTCCACCGTGGCCCTCTTCAACGGCCGCCTGCTGAACTTTGACAGCGCCTCAGGGGAGTATACCCTCGCCGTTCGCACGCTGCAGGACAAGTACAACCTCCGCCAGGGAGAGACCTACGGGGGCGAGCCGGTCGGCTCCTACTGTTCCGGTGTCCTGGTCGGCGACGACCTGGTGCTGACCGCCGGGCACTGTTTCACCCCCTACGAGGGCGGCGGCCCCTGCGACAAGGTTAAGTTCGTTTTCGGTTATGCCATGACGGCGCAGGGGACCCCGAGGACTTCCTTCCCGGCTTCCGAGGTCTACGGGTGCAAGCAGATCATAAAGCAGAGGGTGATGGACGCCCCCGGCAAGTTCGGCCGCGGCCATAACTTTACCTGCGTCGGCGGCTCCTGCACCCAGGGCCTGCCCGGAGCGGACGGCCCTGATTACGCCCTTATAAGGCTGGACCGCAAGGTGACCGGGCATTACCCGCTTCCGATCAGCCGTACTCCCATAACCGCCGGGACCAAGGTCGGAGTGATAGGCTACCCCAGCGGTATGCCGGTAAAGATACAGGAGACAGGGGCCTCGGTCCGGAGGGTGGACGGCAACGGTTATTTCGTGACCGATCTGGACACCTTCAGGGGCAATTCCGGCAGTCCGGTCTTCAACCTCTCCACGTTCAAAATAGAGGGTATTATAGTGCGCGGCGGGGACGACTACCTCTACAACCCGCGCTATTCAACCTCTACTGTGGTGGCCGATCCGCAGAGCCCTGAATTCTACAGCCCCGGCCGGGCCAACTATTACGCGCAGGACGGCGGCCGCGGCGAGGACGCCACGCTCTGCGGCGAGTTCCAGGCGTTGATCCCGCGGAACCGGCTGGAGGATATGTTCGACAAGGCCGCCCTGCTGCGCAGCCGCCGGTCCAGGCCCGCGGCGGCGCCCGTGCCGGCGGTCTACACCCCGGGCGGGGAGGGGGTTCCGCAGGTGCAGCCGGCCGTGTATTATGCTCCTGAGCCCTCGGCTCCGGCGCCGGTACGGATCTGACGCCGCGCTAAAAAGCGGCCAGTAAAAAAGGGGCGCCCCCGTACGGGACGCCCCCGGATTTTTTCTTCTCCAGCCCTTGCAAAGGGCTGTGGTGTGTGGTAAGAATTAGATTATGACCGGCAGGTCCCTGCTTGCGGCCGCCATGGCCGTCCTGGTGTCGGCCCCCGCCGCGGGCGCGGCTGGGGGGGCGCATTATTTCGTGGCGGTGGAGAACGGCGGCTACGATTTTCCCGGCGGCGAAAAGCAGATGGCCGAATCCTTCAAGGTGCTGGAGGCCATGGTGAAGCTGGCAGAGGCGCAGAACGCGCGCCTGACACTGCTTTTCAGCGCCCAATACGCGGTCTATATAGCCACGGACCCGTCCCGACTGGCAGAACTTCAGGCCTGGAAGGACGCGGGCAACGAGGTGGGGGCCTATCACGTAGGGCCATGGGCCGCCGGGTGGGACGGCTATTCCGACCTGCAGTCCAAGAGGCTGTCCGGCCTGCGCGGGGCGGCCGCTGGCGCCGGAGGCGTGCCTGGCCACTCCGCCTACCTGGCCGCCCTGAACAGGCTGGAACCGGACCTAAAGACCGGCTGCATGGAGGCCTCTGCCGGCGATAGGAGATTCCTCGCCGCGGCCCCTCCTTACGAAGTCTGCCGGCATCCTTCCGAGCCGCCCGGAGCGGCGCCGGGCGCCAAGGGCGCCAACAGTTTCATAGGTGTCGGACCCAAAGGGGGCGGGCAGAAGTTCCTCTTCGCCTTCCATCCGGTGGAAAAGAGCGGGGTGGATGAAGCGGAGCGGGCCTTCTCGGCCCTGTCCGAAGGGGTTTATGGCGCGGTTTTCCGGAGCACTCCTTCTGAATTCGGGGCCTTCTACGCCTGGCTTGACTTCCTGCGCAGGCAGGACCCGCGCGGGGGCCGCAGCCGCACCGTGAACACTGCCATGAACAGCGGCCTGCTGGCCGAAAGACGGCTGCCAAGGCCGGTCCGAACCGCCGAAAAGACCGTGAAGAAGATCTTGCTGCCAAGGCCTAAGCCGATAACCGGGCCGGGCCAGGCCCGGGCCGAGCCACGCATTCCGCGGCTTCAGCCGGTGCCCTCGTTCTTCGGCAGCGTGGAGCGTATCCCGTCCGGCCGTGGCCGCATCGCGACTTACGGGCAGATCGGCTCCTCCTTGCTGGGCAATATAAACCGCGTAATGTTCGGCGTCTACCCCAAAAAGCGCCGGCCCGGCCTGGGCAGGTGCGGCGACGGCGTCTGCGACGTCTTTGAGCGCAGCCATCCCGGCAGCTGCCCGCGGGACTGCGGCCGCTGAGGCCGGGACTTTGGGCCTAGGCCCGTCCGGGTCCTGGGTCACTTACGCCGCGCCCGCCTGCAGGCTACAATACAATAAGTAGAGCGGAACGAGAGGGCCGTATAATTATGAAGAACGATCTGAAACTTCTCTTCTCAGGCGCGCTGGCCGCGGGGCTGCTGCTGCAGTACGGGCCGGCTTTCTCCGCGCAGGACGATTTCGGCCTTAACGGGATAACCGCCGCCAGCTTCTCCGGTGCTCCCGCGCCTGCCGCCCCGCGCGCGGCCGCCGTCCTGCCCGCTTCCTCCCGGGCGCCCAAGGACTGGACCGTGATGGTCTTCATGAACGGCAAGAACAACGTGCAGAAATACGCCGAGCTCAACCTCAAGGAGATGGAGCAGGTGGGCTCCACCGCCCGCATGAACGTGGTGGTGGAGATAGGCCGCCTGCACCAGGGCTCCCAGCGCCTGCTGGTGGAGAAGGCCAGCGGGAACACCGTCAACGACGTGCTGCTCTCCAACGACCCCAACGCCGACATGGGGGACTACAGGGACGCGGTGGATTTCATAAAGTTCGCCAAAGCCAACTATCCGGCTAAGCATTACATGTTCATCCTCTGGAACCACGGCCTGGGCTGGCTTGACCCGATCATGAAAGGCGGCTCCGAGAAAGGCATCTCCTTCGACGACGACACGCACGATTACATCCGCACGCCGCAGATGGGCGAGATCTTCCGCGAGGCCGGTCCCGTGGACGTGTACGCGGCCAACGCCTGCCTGATGCAGATGGCCGAGACGGCCTACGAGGTAAAGGATTACGTGAAGGTCATAATCGGTTCCGAGGAGACCATGCTGGCCGTAGGGTTCGACTACCAGGACCTGCTCGGCTACATCGATTCCAACCCCGACGTCTCCCCCAGGGACATCGGCGCCAGGATAGTGGGCGACTGGAAGAACTTCATGAACGCCTACCCGCAGATAGCCAGGGTGCCGGGCACGATGTCCGCGCTGGACCCGGCCGCGGTGGGCGAGCTCCCCTCCCGGCTGGACGCCTTCGCCGGGGCCGTGATGGCCTCCAACGACAGGGCCGCCGTGGACTACGCCATAGCCAACGTGATTCGCTTCACCAGCATAGCCGGCGACACCGACACGGCCAAAGCCCTCTCCACCTACGGCGACCTGTACGACTTCGTCCGCCTGATCTGCGAGAAGACGCAGGACCAGGCGGTAAAGGCCGCCGGCCGCGGCCTGATGGACTTCATCACCGGCCGCCTGGTGCTCTCCTACACCGGCGTGCACGTGGACGCGCAGGGACAGGACTACTCCCGCACGCGCGGCATCTCCATCAACCTGACGATGAAGCGCAAGCTCAAGCCGGGCCAGTTCGACAGCATCCTCGAGACCAAGTACGGCGACCTGGCGCTCGCGCGGGCCAGCCGCTGGGGCCAGTTCGTGGACTGGACCGACCAGGTCTGGGCCGCCTCCAGGTAGCGGCTCGGCCCAGGCGCGAAAGACCGGGGCGCTTCGCTATGGGCCCGGAACGTCCGTCAAGGAAAGCCGGCGGTTACGCGGCGGCCGCCGCCGTCGCGCTGCTGCTGGCGGTCTTCTTCGTCCGGGAGCTCTACTACGTCTCCTATTCCTCCCCCACCTTCGACGAGGCGCAGTACACGGCCTACGGCTTCTCGCTGCTGAAGACCGGGGATTTCAGGCTGGCCAACTACAAGCCTGACCTGGTGCCCGTGCTCTCCGCGCTGCCGCTGCTGGCCACCCGCGCCAGGCTGGACACGTCCGATCCGCACTGGAAGAACGCCGCGGCGAGCACCGACGACCTCTGGCGGGCCACGCTGGACTTCCTGCACCGCAACGTCCTGCCCGCCGACGAGCTCCTCTTCTACGCGAGGCTCCCCATTATCTTCCTGGCCATGCTGCTGGGCCTGGCCGTCTACGACTGGTCCTCGCGCCTCTACGGCAGGGCAGCCGGCCTGCTGTCGCTGCTGCTCTTCACCACCGGTCCCAACATGCTCGCGCACGGCGGGCTGGTGACGGAGGACATGGCCTTCGCGGCCCTCTCCTTCTCCGCCGTCTACGCCTGGTACCTCTACAACAGGACCGGCGGAAAGGGCGCGCTGGCCGCCTGCGGTCTGCTGCTGGGCCTGGCCCTCAACGCCAAGTACACGGCCGTGCTGCTGCCGCCGTCCCTGGCGGTCTATCTCCTGCTGGAGCTCCGGCAGCGGCGCGCCGCGGCCCCGGAGGTCCGGCGCGGGCTGGCGGCGCTCGGGACGGCCTTCGGGCTGGCGGCTTTCACGCTGCTGGCCTTCTACGGCTTCGCGCACGCGGGGCATTACCTGGGCGGGCTGCTCGAGACGCGTTCGCATATCCACGGCGGGCAGATGTCGTACCTGAACGGCGGCTATTCCCCGACGGGCTTCTGGTACTATTTCCTCTACGCGCTCCTGGTCAAAACGCCGCTCCCCGTACTGCTGCTCGCCCTGCTGGCGGCGGCGGCCGGACTGAAGGAGAGGAGCCTGCTCTCCCTCGACGCGCTGTACCTCTCGTTCTTCCCGGCGCTGCTGCTGGTCTCTGCGTCGTTCTCCAATTTCCACATAGGCCTGCGCCACGTCCTGCCCGTCTACCCTTTCCTGTTCGTCTTCTGCGGCGGGGCGCTGAAGCTGTTCAGGAAAAGGCTCTTCTGGACCGTCCCGGGGCTGCTGCTGCTCTGGCAGGTGAAGGCCTCGGCCGGCGTGCAGCCGTATTTCCTGACCTATTTCAACGAACTGGCCGGAGGACCGGCGCGCGGCGACGAGCACCTGCTGGACTCCAACCTGGACTGGGGCCAGGACCTGAAGGGGCTCAGGCGCTACCTGGAAGACGAGAAGGTCTCGGACCTCATACTTTCCTATTACGGCTCCACGCTGCCGGACTATATAGGGCGGCCTTACCAGGACCTCTTCTCCACGATAGAGCCGCGCTCCCATCACCTTAACGGCCCGACGCCGGCCAGGGAATACCTCGCCGTCAGCGCGACCAACCTGCACGGGCTCTATTACAAGGAGTTCGGCAAGGACATGTTCTACTGGCTGCGCGGCAGGAAGCCGAAGGCGGTCATAGGCAACGACATCCGCGTCTACGACGTGACCTCCGACGCCGGGGCGCACGAGAACCTGGCAAGCGTCTATTTCCTGGCCGGCTACCCGGCGCAGGCCGTGCGCGAGTGCGAAAGGGCGCTGCTGCTGGACCCGGCCTCGCGCAGGACGGAATTCCTGCTGGCGCTGGTGCTGCTGAAGGACCCGGCGACGATGAAGGAGGGGCTGAAGGAGCTCCGGGGGTATCTGCGCGTCCGCGGCCGGGAAATCCCGGACGGGCTTTTCGGCTTCATGCCGTCCCCTTTCTTCCGCTACCGCTACTACCTGGCGGCCGGCTACGCGGCGGAAAAACTCCGCGGGGCAGGGGACCCCGCGGACGCGGACTTCATGCTGAGGCTGGCGGACCGGATAAGGGAAGAGGGGGCCAGGGCGCGGGCCGCGGCCGTCCGTGGCCGAACGCGGCGCTTCTGGTGAAGAATGCGGGCCGGGGCGGCGGGCGAGAACGCGCCTGTTAGCCCGGATCCTGCCCGCCCGGGTCTTTTCTCAGTCCTTGCGGCGGTCCACTATGTAGTGGCTTTTATCGGAGGCCTTGGCGCCTTTCTTCAGCTCGGTGCCGATGTTGCTGACCTGGGCGAAGGAACTCAGCCGGCGGCTGCCGTTGTGCACTATGCCTATGGCTATAGAGAGGAACGGGAACTTCTTGATGTTGCCCTGCCGGTCCGTGGCCACTATGTGGCCCCGCTCGCGGTCCGTCTTGTTGTAGAAGGAAGGCGCGATCTCGTCGAAGCCGCGCACTATTCGCTGGGCCAGCTGCTCGGCGCGCTCGTAGCCGGTCACCACTATGAAGTCGTCGCCGCCGATGTGGCCTATGAAGTCCTCGGTCTTCTCGTTCTGTATCGTCAGCTTCACCAGCAGGTTGGCCGTGGCCTTTATCACGCGGTCGCCGGCCTCGAAACCGTAGATGTCGTTATAGGCCTTGAAATTGTTGAGGTCCAGGTAGAGCACGGCGAACTTGCCGCCCTTCTGGAGCTCGCGCTCCACGCGCGCCTGGATGGACGGGTTGCCGGGCAGGCGGGAGAGCGGGTTGGTGTCGAGCACCTGGCGGTTGCGCTTGAGGATCATGCGGATGCGCGCCACCAGCTCGTCGGCGTCCACCGGTTTTATCAGGTAGTCGTCTATGCCCATGCTCAGGCCCTTGAGCTTGGCGTGCTTCTCGCCGAAGGCCGTCACGATGATGATCGGGATGTGCGCGAACAGCGGGTTGTCCTTGAGGTCCTGCGCCACCTCCAGGCCGTTCTTGCGCGGCATGTTGTAGTCCAGCACTATGATGTCGGGGTTGGTCTCGAAGACGGCCCGCATGGCCTCCACGCCGTCGTTGGCCGTGACGACCTCGAAGCCGGCGTACTCCACCATCTCCTTCATCAGCATCAGCAGCTCGGTCTGGTCGTCCGCCATCAGCACCCGGGGCCGGTCGGTGCGCCCGCCCTCAGGCTGCGGCGCTTCCGCTGCGGCCTCGCCGTTCCCGCCGGTCTGCTCTTCCACCAGCTTCAGCAGCAGGTCGCCTGGGATCTCGCGGGCCACTATCTCCGGCAGGCCGGTCAGCACCCCCCGCTCCTGGTAGTTCTCCAGCCTCAGCGCGCTGAGGATTATTATCGGTATGCCGACCGTGTCCACCGACTCCTGCATCTCCTCCATTATCGCAAAGCCGTCCTTGCCAGGCATCATGATGTCCAGCAGCAGGGCGTCGGGTCTGCGCTCGCGCAGCCTGGCCATCACCTGCATGGGATCGTTCACTACCTCGGGGGCGTAGTTGTTGGCCTCCAGGAACATCGTGACCAGGTCCGAGAACTCGGTGTCGTCGTCGGCCACCATCACGGTCGGCTGGCGGCCTTCCTGGGGCGGGGCGGCCTTGGCCAGCGCCGCCTTCAGCGCGTCGAAGTCCACCGGCTTGGTGAGGTAGCCGCTCACGGTCGGGGCCGGCCCTGTGACGATGTCCGTTTTCGGGGTCTGGGAGAAGATTATGATCTTCTGTCCCTCGGTGAAGGGGTTCTTGCGCAGCTCTGCGATGAGGTCCAGTGGGTTGAAGGCCTGGATCAGGATGTTCAGGATGACCAGGTCCGGCTTCCAGTTCTGCGCGGCGGTCAGGGCCTGCTGGTATCCCCCCACGGTCTGGACGGCGTAACCGTGCTCCTCCAGGAAAGCGGCCGTACCGGAGGCCGCCTTGTCGGTGTCCACCAGCAGTATCTTCTTCCCGTCGCCGGCCATCTAGCGATTCTAACATTTTTAAGGTAGGGACTTTTGGTAGAATTGGAAGGTGGGGCAGAAGGACGATTACTGGAATTACGCCCAGATAGGGCTGGAGCTGACAGCGGCGGTGCTGCTGGGGTTCTGGGCCGGGTACGAGCTGGATAAGAAGCTCGGGACTTCCCCCTGGCTGATGCTGGGCGGGGCCGCGGCCGGCATGGCGGCCGGTTTCTACTCGGTGGCGCGGGAGCTGTTCCGCCTGAACGGGCCGCGCGGGGGGGGGAGGAAATGACCCTTGTCCCCGCCACGGCCGCGCTTTACGGCGCGCTTACCGGGCTGGCGTCCGGCTGGCTTTCCAGGCTGGCGCTGAAGCGGGTGCTCCACTCCGGGGACAAGGCTTTTTATTCGGTCTTCGCGGGCGGCATACTGGCCAGGCTGGCGCTGCTCGCCTGCGCGATTTGGATTTTAAGACGCGAAAATCATATAATAATTGTCCTGTTTTCCGCGGCTTTGATCTTGACGCAGACGGTTTTCGAGGTTTTTCCTCTTAAGCATGGGACTAAAAGAAATACTTGAGCACCATGTAGTGGACCATGTCTGGTCCTGGATAGCGCTTGGGCCGCTGCACCTGCCCATCTCCCGCTATCTGCTGATGATGGGCATCGCCGCCTTCATCCTGCTGGTCGTCTTCCCGCTCGTCCTGCGCAGCCGCTCGGCCGCGCTGGCGCCGTACCGTTCGATGATAGAGATGGTGGTGCTGTTCATCCGCGACGAGATCGTGCTGCCGAACCTGGGCCCGAAGGGCTCGGGCTACATGCCCTATTTCACCACGCTCTTCTTCTTTATCCTGGTCATGAACCTTATAGGGCTGGTTCCCTACGGCTCCACCGCCACCGGCAACTGGTCCGTCACGGGCGGGCTGGCGCTGACCAGCTTCGTGATCATAAACTTCGCCGGCATGCGCGAACAGGGCGTGCTGGGCTATTTCGGCCACATAGTGCCCAGGGGCGTGCCTGGCTGGCTGTACGCGCCGCTGTTCGTCATAGAGCTGCTGAGCCTGGTCACCAAGACCGTGGCGCTCTGCGTGCGTCTCTTCGCCAACATGGTGGCGGGGCACATCGTCATACTCTCCTTCATCAGTTTCATCTTCATCTTCGGCACGCTTGGCACCGGCGTGGGGCTGGCGGTGTCGCCGGTGTCGGTGGGTCTGGTGCTGTTCTCGCTGCTCCTGGAGGTCTTCGTGGCCTTCCTGCAGGCCTACGTTTTCGTCTTCCTGACTGCCATCTTCACCGGCGCGGCGATGCACCCGCATTGAGCGGGAGGGATTTTCGGTTCACGGTTGATCTTAAACGGAGGTAGTGCAATGAACGACTTGACGTTTCTCGGTCTCGGCTATATAGGCGCCGGCGTGGGCGCCGGCCTGGCGCTGATAGGCGCCGGCGTGGGCATCGGCCTGGTGGGCAAGGGCGCGGTGGAGGGCACCGCCCGCCAGCCGGAGGCCGGCGGCGCGCTGCGCACGACGATGATCATCGCGGCGGCCCTGATCGAGGGTCTCGCCTTTTTCGCGCTGGTCATCTGCCTGCTGGCCGTGATGAACTTCTCGATGCCGAAGTCGCCGGCCCCCGCCGCCGCTCCGGCCCAGACCGCGGCCCAGAAGTAAGCCGCGCGCGAGCAGCGGGCGGGGCCGCGCGCCGCCGCCCGCCGCGCGCTTTTGGAACCAGCAGCCAGGAGCCGTTATGGAAGCGTTGATAAAGCCCGAATTCGGTCTGATGTTCTGGACCATACTCTGCTTCGTCCTGCTGACCGTGGTGCTGGCCCGCACGGCCTGGGGCCCGCTGATGAAAGCGGTGGACGACCGCGAGAGGGCCATAAAGAACGACCGCCGCGCCGCGGAGACGGCCAAGGCCGAGGCCGAAAAGGCCAGGGCCGAACTGGAGGCCAAGCTGGCCGAGCTGAAGGCCGAGATGGCGCGCCGGCTGGAAGAGGCCCGCGCCCAGGCCTCCCGCGAGAAGGACTCCGTTATAGAGGAGGCCCGCCGCAGCGCGGCCCAGATAGTGGAGTCCTCCCGCCGCGAGATAGAGGCGCAGAAACTGGAGGCCGCCCGCGACCTCAGGAACAAGGTGGCCGAGCTCTCCGTGCTGGCCGCCGAGCGCATCCTGCTCAAGCAGCTTGACCGCCGCGCCAACACCGACCTGGCCTCCCGCTACCTCTCCGAACTGGAGAAGGAAAAGCCGGAGCTGAGCCTGGGGAGCAACTGATGGACCCGGGCGCCAGGATACTAGCCAAGCGCTACGCCAGGGCTTACATGGACCTGGACGGCAAGCCCTACGGCCCTGAAGCCGAGACGTCCGCGCTGAAGAAGCTGGAGTGCCTGATAAAGGTCTTCGAGCTGGCCCGCCCCTACCGGAGGGTGCTGACCCATCCCGCGATAAACAGCGGGGTGAGGCTGGAGGTGCTGGGGAAGATACTGGGCGCGACCAACTGCGGCCAGGCGGCGGCCTTCGCAGCCCTGCTGGTGCGCGAGGGGCGCTTCGGCCTGCTGGACGAGGTCATGGAGGAGTGCGTGCGCCTCAACGACGCCTTCCGCGGCCTGGTGCGCGCCGAGGTGTTCAGCCGCTACGAGATCACCGACGCCGAGATGAAGCGGATGACGGCGCTGCTGGCCGCCGCCGTCGGCGGGAAAGTGAGCCTGCGCCAGGTGCTGGCCGAGCGCGTGCTCGGGGGCTTCGAGATAAAGATCGGGGACAACCTTATAGACGCCAGCGCGCGCGGCCGGCTGGAGGCCATGAAGGCCGGCCTGCTGAAATCATAGTTCAAGGACCTTATGATACGACCTGAAGAGATCACAGAGATAATCAAGGAACGCATCGACAAATTCATCCCCGAGGCCCAGCTCTCCGAGACCGGCCAGGTGCTGCAGATAGGCGACGGGATAGCCCGCATCTACGGCCTGAGCGGCGCGGTGGTGGGAGAACTGGTGGAGTTCGAGGGCGGCGTGGCCGGCATGGTGCTCAATATAGAGCGCGAGAACGTCGGCGCCGTCGTCATGGGCTCCGACACTCCGATCAAGGAAGGCGACCGCGTGAAGCGCACGGGCCGCGTGCTGGACGTGCCGGTGGGCCCCGAGCTGATCGGCCGCGTCGTCAACGCGCTAGGCGAGCCGATAGACGGCAAGGGCCCGATAAAGGCGAAGAAGCGCCGCCCGGTGGAGATCATCGCCCCCGGCGTGGTGGAGCGCCAGCCGGTAAAGGAGCCGCTGCAGACGGGGCTCAAGGCCATCGACGCGATGATCCCGATAGGCCGCGGCCAGCGCGAGCTGATCATCGGCGACCGGCAGACCGGCAAGACCGCCGTCGCGATAGACGCGATAATCAACCAGAAGAACGAGCCGGCCGACAAGCGCCCGGTCTGCATCTACGTGGCCATCGGCCAGAAGGAGTCCACCGTGGCCCGCGTCGCCAAGACGCTCGAGGACAACGGCGCGATGGAGTACACGATCATCGTCTCCGCCTCCGCCTCCATGCCGGCCTCGATGCTCTACCTCGCCCCGTACACCGGCTGCGCGATGGGCGAGGAGTTCATGTGGAACAAGGGCCACGCGCTGGTGATCTACGACGACCTCTCCAAGCACGCGCAGAGCTACCGCCAGATGTCGCTCTTGCTGCGCCGCCCGCCCGGCCGCGAAGCGTACCCCGGCGACGTGTTCTACCTCCACTCCAGGCTGCTCGAGCGCGCCTGCAAGCTGGGCGACAAGAACGGCGGCGGCTCGCTGACGGCGCTCCCGATCATCGAGACCCAGGCCGGCGACGTGACGGCCTACATCCCGACGAACGTCATCTCCATCACCGACGGCCAGATCTACCTGGAGTCGGGGCTGTTCCACAGCGGCATCAAGCCGGCCGTCAACGTCGGCATCTCGGTGTCCCGCGTCGGCAGCTCGGCGCAGATCAAGGCTATGAAGCAGGTGGCCGGCCAGCTGCGCCTGGACCTCGCGCAGTACAACGAACTGGCCGCGTTCGCGCAGTTCGGCAGCGACCTCGACAAGGCCAGCATGGACCAGCTCAAGCGCGGCCAGCGCATGGTGGAGCTCCTGAAGCAGGACCAGTACAGCCCGATGCCGGCGCACGAGCAGGTGGCCGTGCTGTTCGCCGGCACGCGCGGCTTCCTTGACGACGTGGACGCCTCCAAGGTCAAGACCTTCGAGTCCGGGCTGGTCAAGTTCCTGCGCGACTCCTACGCCAACCTGATGACGGACCTGGCGCAGAAGAAGCAGCTGGACGCCGACCTCGAGAAGCGCCTGGCCGACGCGATAACCGACTTCAAGAAGAGGACGGCCCTTTAAGATAAGGAGACGGCCATGAAAAGGTACCTTGTAACGGGCGGGGCGGGTTTCGTCGGGGCCAACGTGGCCTTCGCGCTCGAGCGCGAGCGCAAGGCCGCCGTTACGGTGCTGGACGACTTCTCCTCCGGCCATTACAAGAACCTGACCGGCTTCGGCGGCGAGGTGGTTGCCGGAGACATAGGCTCGCGCGACTGGTTCGAGCGGGTGGGCCCGGCGGACGGCCTCCTGCACCAGGCCGCGGTGGTGGACACCACCGAGACCGACCAGCGCAAGATGATGGCCGTCAACGTGGACGCGTTCCGCAATTTGCTGGAGTACGCCGCCAAATACGGCGTGAAGAACGTGGTTTACGCCTCCTCGGCCGCCGTCTACGGCAATTCCAAGTGCCCGATGCGCGAGGACCAGGAGCCCGCGCCGGAGAACGTCTACGGCTTCTCGAAGGCCATCATGGACAACGTCGCGCGCGAGTTCGCCGCCGCGCACAGGGACATGACGATAGTAGGCCTGCGCTACTTCAACGTCTACGGCCCGCGCGAGTACTACAAGGGCAAGATGGCCAGCATGGTCTTCCAGCTCTACAACCAGATGAAGGCCGGCAAGCGCCCGCGCGTCTTCAAGTACGGCGAGCAGACGCGCGACTTCGTCTACGTCAAGGACATCGTGCGCGGCAACCTGAACGCGCTCGACGCCAAGCGCTCCTGCGTCTGCAACCTCGCCACCGGCAAGCCCGGCAGCTTCAACGACATCATCGAGGCGCTCAACAAGGCGCTGAAGACCGACCTGGCCCCGGAATACATCGACAACCCCTATCCGTTCTATCAGAACAGGACGCAGGCCGACATGCGCAACGCGAAGGCGCTGATCAACTACCGGCCCGAATGGAGCCTGGCCGACGGCGTGGCGGACTACGTCAAGATACTGGAGAAGGCTAAGATCTGAACTTATGGCCTCATTGCGAGACATCCGGAAGCACATCTCTTCCGTCAAGAGCATCAAGCAGATAACCTACGCCATGAAGATGGTGGCGGCCGCGCGCATCAAGCGCGCGCAGAGCGCCATCCTGGCTGCGCGCCCCTTCGCGGAGGAGATGGACCGCCTGATCGCGGACCTCTACGGCGAGCTGGGGGGCGATGACCTCTACGGCGCCGAGGCCGGCAGGCTCTTCGCGGAACGGGCCGCTGGCGGCCCCCTCTGCCTGGTGCTGGTGACCGGCGATAAGGGGCTCTGCGGCTCCTTCAACACCAATCTGCTCAAGGCCGCCGCCGCCTGGATGCGCGCGAACCGCGGCCGGAAGATCTACGCGCTGGCAGCCGGCCGCAAGGGCCGGGACTTCCTGCGCCGCCTGAAGGGCCTGGACCTGGAGCTGTCCAACGAGCTGGTCGGCATCTTCCCCAAGGTCACCTACGCGCACGCGCAGATCCTCAAGGAGGCCGTGCTGAAGCTCTACGACGAGGCCGGCGTGGAGAGCGTGACGCTGATCTACAACGAGTTCAAGTCCATGATGGCGCAGCGCGTTGTCACCGACCAGCTGCTGCCGCTGAAGAAGCACATACTGGAGGCCGGCCCGGAGCGGCCTCCCAGGAGGACGGACTTCTCCTTCGAGCCGCAGAAGACGGAGCTGCTGGGCGCTCTGCTGCCGCGCCACATAGGCGCGCAGCTCTACCGCGCGCTGCTGGAGTCGCAGGCGGCCGAACTGGCGGCCCGCATGAGCGCGATGGAGGCCGCCTCCAAGAACGCGGCGGACCTGATAGACGGGCTGACGCTCAAGATGAACAAGACCCGCCAGGCGATGATCACCACCGAGCTCAACGAGATCGTGAGCGGCTCGGAAGCGCTGAACGGTTAGAGGATTTAGCGACCCTATCCAACTGGAGCCAACATGAATACAGGAAAGATCGTGCAGATAATCGGGCCGGTGCTGGACATAGAGTTCCCGCAGGGCCAGCTGCCAAGGATACTCAACGCCCTCAGCATCAAGTACCAGGAGGACGGCAAGGACCTGACGCTCACCGCCGAGGTGGCCCAGCACCTGGGCGACAACACCGTGCGCGCCATCACGCTGGGCCCGACCACGGGCCTCGGCAAGGGCATCGAGGTGAAGGACACCGGCGCCCCGCTGCGCGTGCCGGTGGGCGACGCCTGCCTCGGCCGCCTGATAGACGTGCTGGGCGAGCCGCAGGACTACCGCGGCCCGATAGACACCAAGGAATATCTGCCGATCCACCGCGACCCGCCGCCGCTCACCGAGCAGAGCACCACGCCGGAGATCTTCGAGACCGGCATCAAGGTCATAGACTTGCTCGCCCCGTTCATGAAGGGCGGCAAGGTGGGCCTGTTCGGCGGCGCCGGCGTAGGCAAGACCGTCGTCATCATGGAGCTCATCAACAACGTGGCCAAGGAGCACTCCGGCTGCTCCGTGTTCGGCGGCGTCGGCGAGCGCAGCCGCGAGGGCAACGACCTCTGGCTGGAGATGCAGGAGTCCAAGCTCTCCGACGGTTCCACCGTGCTGTCCAAGACCGCGCTGGTCTACGGCCAGATGAACGAGCCGCCCGGCTCCCGCGCCCGCGTGGCGCTGACCGCGCTGACGCAGGCCGAGTACTTCCGCGACCAGAAGGGCCAGGACGTGCTGCTCTTCATCGACAACGTGTTCCGCTACGTGCTGGCCAACGCCGAGGTGTCGGCGCTGCTCGGCCGCATGCCGTCGGCCGTGGGCTACCAGCCCACGCTTACCACCGAGATAGGCTGGCTGGAGGAGCGCATCACCTCCACGAAGAAAGGCTCGATCACTTCGATCCAGGCCGTCTACGTGCCGGCCGACGACCTGACCGACCCCGGCGTGGCCAACGTGTTCACGCACCTGGACGCCACCATCGTGCTGTCGCGCAATATCGCCGAGCTCGGCATCTATCCCGCCGTGGACCCGCTGGACTCCACCTCCCGCATCCTCGACCCGCGCGTGATAGGCAACGAGCATTACAACACGGCCCGCGCGGTGCAGAAGATCCTGCAGCGCTACAAGGAACTGCAGGACATCATCGCCATCCTCGGCATCGACGAGCTCTCCGACGAGGACAAGCGTACCGTCAACCGCGCGCGCAAGATACAGCGCTTCATGTCGCAGCCGTTCTCCGTGGCCGAGAAGTTCACCGGCCGCCCCGGCAAGTACGTGCCGCTCAAGGACACCATAAGAGGTTTCCAGGAGATCATGAGCGGCCGCCTGGACGACGTGCCGGAGCAGGCCTTCTGGATGGCCGGCGGCATAGACGAGGTGGTGGAGCGCAGCGCCAAGCAGCAGAAATAGGCCTGGTCCATGGACAAGAAACACCTCCTGCTCACCATAGTAACGCCGGAAGGGACCGTGCTTTCGGAGAAGCCGGTGGACTCCGTGGCCGTTCCGGCGGCCTGCGGCGAGCTGGGCGTGCTGCCCGGCCACGCGCCCTACGTCGTGCAGCTCAGAGAAGGGATGATGCACTACAAGGACGGCCCGAACAAGGAGTTCTTCTCGGTGCTCTCCGGCTTCGCCGAGATCTCGCCCGACCGGGTGCTGGTGCTGGCCGAGGCGGCCGAACTGGCCAAGGAAGTGGACGAGGAGCGCGCCAGGCAGGCCTACCAGAAGGCCAAGGACAAACTGGCCCTCAAGCCGGCCGACTTGGACCTGGACGAGGCGGGCGCGGCCCTGCGCCGCGCGGCCGCGCGCCTGAAGGTGGCCGAGTTCCAGCGCAAGCGCCGCCGGCAGCAGCAATAGCCCCCCGGCCGGCCCCTGATACCCCGCCCCGCGGCGGGGTATTTTTTCGCCCCGCAGCCAGCTGCGTTCTTCTCGGTCCCATGACAGGCGAGAGGCCATCCTCCCGCGCAAGACTGCTGCCGGCGCCCCCCGGCTCCCAGGACTTGAAAGCTGGTGAAAAAGAAAAGAGCCTCGCCGGGGCATGGCATTTCCCAAAAAAATCGCTGCGCTCCATACCGGCGGCCTTGCATTTCCGGGCTCCGTTTGCTAACCTGACCTTGGGGGAAGTCAATAGAACGTAAGGCACCGGTTCCGCGGCTCCGCCGCGGCGAGCGGCTTTTTCGCGCCGCGGGGTGGGGGGATGAGGGAGATCATAGACAGGATACTGGCCGCCGAGGCAGAGGGCGAGCGGGCCGTAACAGAGGCCCGCTCCCGCGCGGAGGCGATCTTGGCCGCCGCTAGGGCGCGGGCGGGGGAACTGCGGGAGACCCTGCTCCGGTCCGCGGAGCTGGAGGCCGCCGCGCGGGCGGCGGAACTCCTTGCCGCGGCCGGCAGGGAGAGGGCGGAAAGGCTCGAGCGCAGGCGCGGGGAACTGGAGGCCGCCATCTCCGGGCGCGCGGGGAGACGGGCCGAGGCGGCGCGCGAGGCGGCGCGCCGGGTGCTTGGAGCGGGGCGGGGGGCATGGACGGGGTCAAGGACATAGAATATCTGGCGGCCAGGCTCAACGGCCGCCGCGTCGGGCTGGCGGAGGGCGCGCGCCTGCGGGCCCTCTGCGCCCTCGGCTCAACGGCGGCCCTGGCCGAAACGCTGCTGCCCGGCTCCGCCATAAAGGAGGCCGCGCCGCTGCAGCGGGCCCTCGCCGGGCGGCTGGCCGCGGAGATCCTGGAGATAGCGGATTCGCTCGCCGGCCCGCGGGGGGAGTTGGTGCGCGGGGAATGCGACCGCTTCAGGCTGGAGAACGTCAGGACGGCGGCGCGCTTCCTGGAATCCGGGCGCGAAGGGCCGGCGCCGGAAGAACTTTTCATCCCGCTGCCGGCGGAGCTTGGCTGCGGCCCGGAACTGGCCGCGGCCGGCAGCAGGGAGGAACTGGTCTCCCTGGTGCCGGCCGGACCGCTGCGCCGGTGGCTGTCCCGCGCTTACGCGGGGCGGCCCGCGCCGGTCTTCGCGCTGGAGACGGCCTTGGAAAGGGACCGGCTGGAATACGCCTCGGAGCTGGCGGGGCGGCTCGGCGGCCCCGACGGGGAGGCCGCTTCGCTTTTCTGCCGGCTGAACGCGGCGCTGTTCGGGGCGCTGCTTTCAGCGCGCCTGCGGCTGACGCCGGGAGCCGCGGCCGCGGAGGAGCCGGCCGGCGCCAAGGAGTTAGCGGAAGAGGCCTTCGCTCTCCGCTGTCTGGCGGCCGCCGGCAAGGCCCCGGCGGACCCTGGGCGGGCGGTCTGGACGCTTTACTCCGGGCTGGCGGGCAGGTATTTCAGGCTCTGGCACATGACCTTCGGCGCGGCGCTGTTCTACCTGGCGCTGCGGCTGAGCGAGCTGCGCGCGCTTGGCGCCGTTTCGGAGGGGCTGCGCCTGAAGGTCCCCGCGGGCGAACTGGCCGTTCTCGCCGGCGCCGCCGGAGGCGCCGATGCTTAGGCCCGCCGAAATGCGGAGGCTGGAGGCCGTGCTGCCGGCCGAAAGGCTGGAGGCCGCCCTGCGCGGCCTGGGGGGGACGGGCGCGGTGGAGCTTTCCCGGGCGGCCTATCCACCAGGGCGCGGCGCGGAGCGGCCTGGTACCGATTACGCCGCGCTGTCCGTCCGGCTGCGCGCCCTGATAAAAGAACTTGATTGCGGCGGCGCGGCGCCCGCCGGACGCTTGAGCGCCGCGGAGGCCGCCGCCGCGCTGGACCGCTGGGAGCTGGCCTCCGCCTACCCGCTCAAGCGCCGCGCCGAGCTGGAGGCGGAACTGCCCGGCCTGCTGGAGGCTGCAAGAAGGGCCGCTCCTTACCGCGGTCTGGCGCTGCCCTGCGGGGGGCGCGGCCTGGACTTCGTCTGTCTGCGCGCGGGCAGTCTGCCTGCGCCCCCGGCGGGCGGGTCCTGGGGGGGCGTTCCGAGGCTCTCGGCGCTGCTGGTCCTGGCCTCCGGCGGAGGGCGCGCCGAGGTCCTGGCGCTGGCTCCGAAAAGCTCGGAGGCGGAACTGGACGCCTGGCTTTCGCGCCTCGGTTTCGCCGCGGCCGCGGCCGGCGGGCCGGGACCGACGCTGGGCGACCTGGCTGCCGGGGCCGCCGCGCGTGCCGGGGCCGCCGCGGCGGAACTGCGCAGGTTCTCCGACGGGGTCCGCGCTCTGGCGCGGGCTGCCGCCGGACCGCTGGCCGCGGCCTCCCTGGCGCTGGCCGAAGCCGGGGCGCTCGCAAAGGCCGGCGCCCTGGCCGGGCGTACGGCTAGGACGGCAGTACTCTCCGGCTGGGTGCCGGCCTCGCAGGCCGGCAGGGCCGGGCGGGCGCTGACCGAAGCCTGCGGGGGTCTCTGCGCGGCGGAAAGCCGTCCGCCCGAGCGCGGCTCGTCCCCCCCGGTGCTGCTGGCCCAGCCGAGGCTGCTGAAGCCTTTCGCCGCGCTGGTGGGAGCTTACGGCCTGCCCCGCTACGGCGGCCTGGACCCTACGGTCTTCGCGGCGCTGAGCTTCCTGCCGATGTTCGGCATGATGTTCGGCGACTGCGGTCACGGAGCTGTCGTCGGCCTCGCCGGGCTGTGGCTGGCCCTGCGCGGCCGGCCTGGCCTGCGGGCCGCTGGCTGGGGCGTCTTCGCCTGCGGTCTTTCCTCCGTCTTCTTCGGCCTCCTCTACGGCAGTTTCTTCGGCCTGGAGGGCTTCAAAAAATATGCGCTGTGGCGGGACCCGCTGGCTGGCGACCCGCTGGCCCTGATAAAGGCCGCGCTGGCCGGAGGCGCGGCGGTCATAACGCTCGGGCTGATCCTCAACATCTATTCCCGCCTGCGCTCCGGGGACCTGGCCGGGGCGCTGCTGGGCAGGTTCGCCCTGGCCGGCCTGGTGTTCTACTGGGGAGCGCTTTCCGCCGCGGCCGGCCTGCTTTCTCTCGCGGCCGCCATGCCGGTAGTCGGGGCCGGCGTTCTTTGCTGGGTGGCTGGCGGGCTGGTCCAGGGCCTGGAGCCGGGGGCGGAGGGGAGCGGGCGCGCCGGGGCCTTCGCCGCCGCGGCGATAGGGGCCTTCGAGGGCGCGCTGCTCTACTTGGCCAACACGGTCAGCTTCGTGCGCCTGGCCGCCTACGCGCTCAGCCACGCAGCTCTGCTGGCGGCCGCGCTTTCCCTGCGGACCGCGGCCGACGGGATCTGGGGGAAGGGGTGTCTGGCCGGGGTGCTGGCCCTCGCGGCCGGCAACGCCGCGGCCATAGGCCTGGAGGGGCTGGTGGCCTCGGTGCAGGCGCTCAGGCTGGAATACTACGAATTCTTCGGTAAGTTCTTCGAGACCGGCGGCAGGCCTTTCAGGCCTTTCGCCCTGCAAGCTGGAGGTGAGCCTACATGAAAAAGAAACGTTCGAGCCTGGCGGCGGCGGTCCTGGCGTTCTGCGCCAGCCCGGCGGCGGCCGCCGCCGCCGCGGCGGCAGATCCCGGGGGCGGGGTGAACCGCTACAAGGAGATAGGCGTGGCCTTTTCGGCCGCCCTGACGATGAGCGTGTGCGTGCTCGGCGCGGCCTACGCCGTGGCGCGCATAGGCGCCGCCGCGATGGGGGCCGCGACGGAGAAGCCCGAGCTGCTGATGCGCAGCCTGATGTTCGTGGCGCTGGCGGAGGGGCTGGCCGTGCTGGGCTTCGTCATCGCGATGCTGATGGTGGGGAAGATGTGAGCGCCAGGGACTCGTTCTTCTGCGTGGGAGGGGAGGAGGCCGTGCGCGGTTTCGCGCTGGCCGGCGTGCCGGGGGCCGCGGCGCGCGACCGGGCCGGCGCCGCGGCGGCGCTGGCCGCGGCCGCCGCCTCCGGCTGCGCCGTGCTGATAGTGACCGCCCCGGCCGCGGCGTTGGCGCGCGCGGCGGTGGACAGGCTGAGGCTCGGGCGCCGCCCGCTGGTAGTGGAGATAGAGGAGGCCGCGGCGGGAGGCTCCGTGTGGAAGTGATAGGCGACCCCGAAGGTCTGGCCGTCCACGCGCTGGAGGCGGCGCGCCGCGAGGCCGCGGAGCTGCTGGCCGCGGCGGAAGCCGAAGCCGCGGAGCTGCTGGAGAAGGCCCGGGCCGGGGCCGAGGCCGAAGCCCGCGGCCGCGCCGCGGCCGCCGGAGCGGCCGCCGCCCTCCGCGCGGAAACGCTGCTGGCCGCGGCCGGGGGCGAGGAGGCCCTGCTGCTGGCCGCGCTCCTGGAGGCCGAGCTGGAGGAGGTCAGGACGGAGGCTGAACGCCTGCTGCGCGAGGAGAAGGCCGCGCACGAGGGCGGGACGCTGGCCGCGCTGGCGGCCCAGGCCGTGGCCGGCATGGACGGGGCGGCTTTCGTGCTGCGGACACACCCGGGGGACGCGGCCGCGCTGCGCGCCGCGCTGCCCGAGGTGGGCCGGCTGGCCGGCAGGGAAGGGCTGCAGCTGGCGCTGGAGGACGACGCCTCCGTAGGCGGGGGAGTGGTCGTCCGGGCCGCCGGCGGCGGGCAGCTCTGGGACAACAGTCTGACCGGCAGGCTGGAGAGGCTCTGGCCTTCGCTGAGGGCGGAACTGGCCGGGTTCCTGGGGGATAAGGCATGACAGACCGGTACGCAAAGGGGCGCGTTACGGCGGTGAGCGGCCCGGTGGTGTCCGCCGACGGGATGGCCGGCGCGCGGATGTACGAGGTTGTGCGCGTGGGCGGGCTGGGGCTGGTCGGAGAGGTGGTCAGGCAGGCCGGTGATTCGGCCACGGTGCAGGTCTACGAGGATACCTCCATGCTGAGGCCCGGGGCGCCGGTGGAGCTGACGGGCGCGCCTCTCTCCATCTGGCTGGGTCCGGGGCTGATCGGGAATATTTTCGACGGGGTGCAGCGCCCGCTGCCGGAACTTAAAAGGCTGTCCGGAGCGTGGATACGGCGCGGCGACAGGGCCGACCCGCTGGACCTCTCCAGGCGCTGGGACTTCGAGCCGCTGCTGAAGGCGGGGCAGGAGGTGTCCCCGGGCCAGGTCATAGGGCTGGTCAGGGAGACGCCGCTCGTGACGCACAAAGTTATGGTCCCGCCGGATATGAAGGGAACGGCGGTCTCCGCCGTTCCGGCCGGGCGGTATACGCTGGAGGACGAGCTGGCAGCCGTGAGGACCGCAGGCGGAACGGCGCCGTTGAGGATGCTGCAGAAGTGGCCGGTGCGGACGCCGCGGCCGGTGCGCGGGAGACTGCGCGTCAGCGAGCCGCTCGTCACTGGCCAGCGCGTGATAGATTCCCTGTTCCCGCTGGCCAAGGGCGGCTGCGCCTGCATCCCGGGCGGCTTCGGCACCGGCAAGACGATCACGCAGCACCAGCTGGCCAAGTGGTCCGACGCGGCGATCGTGATCTTCATCGGCTGCGGCGAGCGCGGCAACGAGATGACAGAGGTGCTGCGCGAGTTCCCGGAACTCAAGGACCCGCGTTCGGGCCGCCCGCTGATGGAGCGCACTATCCTGATAGCCAACACCTCCAACATGCCTGTGGCCGCGCGCGAGATCTCCATCTACACGGGCATCACGATGGCGGAGTACTACCGCGACATGGGCCTCGACGTAGCCGTGTTCGCGGATTCAACCAGCCGCTGGGCAGAGGCGCTGCGCGAGATGGCCGCGCGCCTGGAGGAGATGCCCGCCGAAGAGGGCTTCCCGGCCAGCCTGCCTTCGAGGCTGGCGCAATTCTACGAGCGCGGAGGCGCCGCGATCCCGCTCGGCGGGGGGAAGGGCTCGGTCAGCATCGTAGGCGCCGTCAGTCCGCCCGGCGGGGATTTCTCCGAGCCTGTCACGCAGCACACGCGGCGCTTCACGCGCGTGTTCTGGTCGCTCGACACGGAGCTCGCGAACGCCCGCCACTACCCGTCGATAAACTGGCTGCGCTCCTATTCCGACTACCTCGACGAGGTCGGGGAGAGCGCGGAGAAGACCTGCCCGGGCTGGCGCGGGCTGAGGGACGGGGCCGTGGAAGCGCTGCAGCGAGAGGAGCACTTCCGGCAGGTGGCCAGGCTGGTGGGACCGGACGCGCTTCCCGACGGCCAGCGCCTGCACCTCTTCTTCGGCGGCCTGCTGCGCGACGGGTTCCTGGCGCAGAACGCCTTTGACCCGGAGGACTCCTGGTGCCCGCCGGAGAAGCAGGGCGCGCTGCTGGGGCTGCTGATGGAGTTCTACCGGGCCGCGGGCGAGCTGATAGCCGCCGGCACGCCGCTCTCCGACGTGGCGGCCCTGCCCTGCGCGGCCGCCCTGGTCAGGGCGAAGACCGATCTCCGCGGGACGGCGGAGCTGGCGGCGCTGCGGGAACGGATGCGCCGGGAGCTGGCCAGCCTCGGGCGGGCCGGAAGGGGCGAAGAATGAGCGCCGGGGACGGTCTGGAATATGTGGGGGCCTCGCGCATAGCGGGCCCGATAGTGGCCGTGGAGCGCGTGCGCGAAGCCGGCTTCGACGAGCTGGTGGAGATAAGGGACCCGTCCGGCCTGCGCAGGCTCGGGCGCGTGCTGGAAGTCTCGCGCGAGAGCGCGGTGGTGCAGGTGCTGGAGGGGACCGATGGCCTGTGCGGGACCACGCTGCGCGCCCGCTTCCTGGGCGAGAGCCTGCGGATCCCTGTCGGGGAGGAGATGCTCGGGCGCGTCTTCGACGGGCTGGGCCGGCCCGCCGACGGCGGGCCGCCGCCCTTCTCCGGGGACAGGCGCGACGTCAACGGCGCCCCGATAAATCCCGTGGCGCGCCGCTACCCGCGCGAGTTCATCCAGACCGGCATCTCTGCGATAGACGGCATGAACTCGCTGGTGCGCGGCCAGAAGCTGCCGGTCTTCTCCGGCAACGGCCTGCCGCACGACCGCGTGGCCGCGCAGCTGGCCCGCCAGGCGAAGCTGCCGGGCGAGGACGGGAGGTTCTGCGTGGTCTTCGCCGCGATGGGCGTCAAGCGCGACGTGGCCGATTATTTCAGGCGCGACTTCGCCGGGTCAGGCGCGCTGTCCCGCACGGCGATGTTCCTTTCGCTGGCCGACGCTCCGGGCGTGGAGCGGCTGCTGACGCCCCGGGCCGCGCTGACGCTGGCCGAGCATCTCGCCTTCGACCTGGGCCGCCACGTGCTGGTGATACTCACCGACATGACCAACTACTGCGAGAGCCTGCGCGAGGTCGGGACCGCCCGCGGCGAGATCCCGGGCCGCAAGGGCTACCCCGGCTACCTCTATTCCGACCTCGCCTCGCTCTACGAAAGGGCGGGGCGCGTGGAGGGTTCGCCGGGCTCGATCACGCAGACCGCGATCCTGACGATGCCCTCCGACGATATCAGTCATCCAGTGCCGGACCTGACCGGCTATATCACCGAAGGGCAGATAGTGCTCGACCGGGGGCTGTTCCAGCGCGGCGTCTACCCGCCGATAGCCGGCCTGCCCAGCCTGTCGCGCCTGATGAAGGACGGCGTCGGCGAAGGCTATACGCGCGAGGACCACCCGGCACTGGCGAGCCAGCTGTTCGCCTGCTACGCCTACGTCAAGCGCGTGCGCGCGCTCGCGGACATCATAGGCGAGGAGGAGTTGAGCGCGCTGGACAGGCGCTATCTGGAGTTCGGGGAAGCCCTTGAACGACGCTTCCTAAGCCAGGGGGAGCGCGAGGACCGGCCTATAGCCGCGACGCTGGACCTGGGCTGGGAGATGCTGTCCATGCTTCCGCGCGACGAACTGCGCCGCGTCGGCGCCGGTCTTCTGGACGCGCATTACGGGAGGAAACCGGGCGCGCCTCCGGCCGGGGAGGGGAAAGATGGCGCTGCTTGAGGTGCCGGCCACCAAGTCGTCCCTGCTCGAGCTGCGGCGCCAGCTCTCCTTCGCCGAGGAGGGCTACGAGCTGCTGGACCGGAAGAGGGAGCTCCTGCTCCTGGAACTGGCGGAAACCAGGAAGAAGACGGCCGCGGCCGGCCTGGAGGCGGGCATGACGCTGCGCGCCGCCTTTTCCGCGCTGCGCGCCGCCGAACTTTCCGGAGGCGGAGCGGCGGTGGACAGGGGCTCCGCCGGCGCTCCGCCCGCTCCGGCCGCCGTCATAAAGGAGCGGCGGCTGATGGGTGTGGCCCTGCCTGCGGCTTCGGCGCCGCCGCCAGCGGGGTCCCAGGTCTTCGGCCCCGCCGGGATCCCCCCCGAAGCGGCGCTGGCGCGCGAACTCTTCTGCCGGGCGCTGCCGGGGCTGGCCGCGCTGGCCGGCCTGCAGACCTCGGCCGCGCGTCTGGCGGCGGAGCTCAAAAAGACCCAGC
>JAJYNO010000032.1 GCA_021786295.1 bacterium
TTCCGATCGTGGACAGAACGCTGAAGTTCCTGGCCCGCCACTACCTGCTGGTCATAGCCGCCTACGCCGTCCTGACGGCCGCGGCCGGGTGGTTCTCGTACCACCTCCGGTTCGACTCCAACTTCGAGGACCTGCTGCCGCGCACCTTCGCAAGCGTGCGGGCACTGGACGACATCACCAAGGAGTTCGGCGGCACCGGCTATCTGGTGCTGGACGTGGTCTCCGACAACCTGCCCGCTTCCAAGAAATTCTCGGCCGCTCTGGTCAGGGAGCTCGACAAGCTGCCCGAGGTGCGCTACGTCAACTGGCGCCAGCCGAAGAAGTACTTCGAGGACCGCAAGCTGCTGTTCATGGACCTGGCGGACCTGAAGACCATCCGTTCCCGCATAAAGAAGAAGATAGACTTCGAGAAGCAGCGCGCCAACCCGCTGTTCATAGACCTGCTGGGCGAGAGCTATAAGCTGGACTTCTCGGACATAGAGAAGAAGTACGAAGGCAAGGACGTCTTCCGCGACTATTATGTCAGCAAGGACGGCCGGGAACTGGTGCTGCTGATCAAACCCAACGGCCTGGCCAGCGACCTGAAGTTCTCGCGCAGGCTGGTGGCGGCCGTCCATTCCGCCATCGCGCGCGTAAACCCGGCAGCCTACGACCCGTCCATAAAGGTGGAGTTCACGGGCAGGTACCAGAAACAGCTGGACCTCAACCACCAGCTGCAGCGCGACCTGACGTGGACCGGCTCCGCCTCCACCGCGCTGGTGCTGATACTGCTCGTCGTCTATTTCAAGCAGAAGCGCCCGCTCCTGCTGATAGTGCTGCCGATGGCCTCGGGCCTGCTGATCACGTTCGGCGTCACCGAGCTGGCGATAGGGTACGTCAACATCATCAGCGCGTTCCTCGTCTCGATACTGATGGGCATCTCGGCCGACTACGGCATAGTGCTCTACAGCCGCTATACCGAGGAGATGCTGAAGGGCAAACCCCCGCGCGAGGCCGTGATAGACACCATAGCCAACACGTGGGAGCCGATAGTCCTCAGCGGCCTCACCACCGGCCTGGTGTTCTTCAGCCTGCTGCTGGCCGAGTTCAAGGGCTTCTCTCAGTTCGGCTTCATAGCCGGCATCGGCGTGTTCCTGAACATGTTCGTGTTCTTCACGCTGTTCCCGGCGCTGATCCTGCTGGGAGAGCGCATGAGCCCCGCGCGCTTCACCTCGATCACGCGCCTCAAGTCCCACCACATCAACAAACACTTCTACATACCGGTGCTGATCTTCGCCGCGGTTTTCACCGTTTATTCCATCTACCGGATAAGGGACATCCGTTTCGAGTACAATTTCAGCAAGATCCAGGGCTCCAATATCCCGTCGTTCATCCTCGACGAGCACATCAACGGCATCATAGGCACGTCGCTGACGCCGGACCTGGTGATGGTGGACAGCGAGCCGGAGATGCGCGCGGTCTCCAAAGTGCTCGAGCAGAAGGAGAAGAACCCGGACACGACGATAGACAGCCACGCGTCGCTGCTGTCGTTCCTGCCCGAGCGCCAGGACGAGAAGATCAGGGAGCTGCGCTCGATACGCGCGCTGCTCGACGACCCGGCGATAAACACGCTCAAGGGCGAGCAGAAGAAGCACATTAACGACGTAAAGAAACTGCTCGAGGTCAAGCCGATAACCGAACGCGCGCTGCCGCAGGAGATACTGCGCATGTTCCGCGGCGAAAGCCCGAAACGCTCCGCGGTGTTCATCTTCCCGAAGATCAACCTCTCCGACGCCGCGCTGGTCAGGAAGGCCTCGGACGAGATCCGCGACCTGAAGGTGCCGGGCCGCACGCTGCACCCGGTCAGCGAGTCCATCATCTTCTCGGACATCATAAACATGGTGGAGCGCGACGGCCGCAAGATCATGCCGCTGGCGTTCCTGCTGACGGCCATCCCGGTGATACTCGCCTATCGCAACTTCAGGGACTCCATGCTGGTGCTGGGGCCGCTGTCGCTGGGTTTCATCTGGATCTTCGGCATCCTGGCGATGTTCGGCATAAAGTTGAACTTCTTCAACGTGCTGATGCTGCCGCTGATCTTCGGCATGGGCGACGACTACGGCGAGTACGTGCACAGCCGCTACGAGGAGGAAGGGCCCGGCTCCATACAGTTCGTGATGTCGCACACCGGCCCGGCCGTCTTCATGTCGGCCACTACCACCTTCATCGGCTTCGGCTCGATGCTGTTCGCCAGCCACTTCGGCCTGCGCAGCATAGCCGTGATGGCGGCGATAGGCATCTCGTGCGTGTTCTTCGCCGCGATGCTGTTGCAGCCTTCGCTGATAGTGCTGCTGGAGAAATGGGACGCGAGGAAAAACAGGGAAAAGAATGAGCGAACGAAAACTGGACCCGCTGATAACGCGCGCGTTCGCGCCGTTGGGCCCGATATTGAAGAAAGCGCGGATAACGCCTAACCAGCTGACGCTCCTGGGGGTGGTGTTCTCGTTCTTAGGGGCCGCCGTCGTGGCCTCCGGCCGCCTGCGGGAGGGCATGGCCGTCCTGATCTTCACCTGGCTCTTCGACGTGATGGACGGGGCGATGGCCAAGTACTCCGGCCAGGTCAGCCGCTTCGGCGGCTTTTTGGACTCGGTGATGGACCGCTACACCGAAGGCGCGGTCTTCGTGGCCTTCGCCTACCATTACGCCCGCACCGGCGACCCGCTGATGGCCGGCGTGACGGTCTTCGCGCTGATAGGGGCGGCCGCCGTCTCCTACGCGCGGGCCCGCGCCGAGAACGAGATAGATTCGAAGTGCGACGTGGGCGTGGGCGCCAGGCTGCCGCGCCTGGTGCTGATAGCCGCCGCCACGCTGGCGGGGTGGCCCGCCGCCGGGATCGTGGCCGTGCTGCTGCTGTCGCACTACACCGTTTTCCAGCGTATAATATATACCCGCCGCCTGTTGGAGCAGCGGGAACGCGGAGAGATCACAGGAGGAAGATAAAAAATGAAAAAGACGAAGATAGCGCCGGCCAGGGGCAGGCTCGGCGTGCTGATACCCGGCTTCTGCGGCGCGATCTCCACCACGCTCGTGGGCGGGGTGGAGGCTGTAAAGGCGGGGGAATCAAAGCCTATAGGCTCGCTGACGCAGATGGGCCGCATCCGCGTGGGCAAGCGCACCGAGAACCGCAACCCGCTGATAAAGGATTTCGTGCCGCTGGCGGACCTCGGCGACCTGGTGTTCGGCGGCTGGGACATCTTCGACGAGAACCTCTACCAGGCCGCGCTGAAGGCCGGCGTGCTGGAGCGCATGCAGATCGAGGCGCTCAGGGACAGGCTCTCCGAATTCCGCCCGATGAAGGCCGTGTTCAGCAACAAGTTCGTCAGGAACATCTCCGGGCCTAACGTCAAGAAAGGCAAGACCAAGTACGACCTGGCGCTGCAGCTGGCCGAGGACATAGAGAACTTCAAGAAGAAGCACGGCCTGGACCGCGCGGTGATGATCTGGTGCGCCTCCACCGAGGTCTATACTAAGGAACAGGACGTGCACTCCTCGCTGGCCAAGTTCGAGAAAGGCATGAAGGCCAGCCACCCGGCCATCTCGCCGTCGATGCTCTACGTCTGGGCGGCGCTGAAGAGCGGCGTGCCGTTCATCAACGGCGCCCCGAACCTGGGCGTGGCGATACCGGCCATGGTCGAGCTCGCCAAGAAGCAGGGCCTGCCGCTGGCCGGCTCCGACTACAAGACCGGCCAGACGCTGATGAAGACCATCATAGCCCCGGGCCTGAAGTCCAGGATGCTGGGCATCAGCGGCTGGTTCTCCACCAACATCCTCGGCAACCGCGACGGCGAGGTGCTCGACGACCCCGCGTCGTTCAAGACCAAGGAGGTCAGCAAGCTGTCCGTGCTGGAGACCATCCTGAAGCCGGAGATCTTCCCCGACCTCTACAAGGATCTCTATCACAAGGTGCGCATCAACTACTACCCGCCGCGCGGCGACAACAAGGAAGGCTGGGACAACATCGACATCTTCGGCTGGCTGGGCTACCCGATGCAGATCAAGGTGGACTTCCTGTGCCGCGACTCGATCCTGGCGGCGCCGCTGGCCCTGGACCTGGTGCTGTTCATGGACCTCGCCAGGCGCGCGGGCCTCTCCGGCATCCAGGAGTGGCTGTCGTTCTTCTTCAAGAGCCCGATCCACGCGGACGAGGTGTACCCGGAGAACGACCTGTTCGTGCAGCTGGAGAAGTTCGAGAACAACCTCCGCTACCTGATGGGAGAAACGCTGATCACCCATCTCGGGGTGGAATACTACAAGTAGGGTTCGGGAGCGCCGGGCGGGTCAGGTTAGCGGAAGCCTGCCGGAGGAGCGAGCTTGCATAGCGCGAGCTCCGAGGCGGGCAGCAGCGAGCACGGTGTGCGAGACTGCGGTTCCGCGGGCTGACCCGCCCAGCGCTCCCTCAGGGAGATCAGGCGGAGAAACGTATCTAGAAGGAAAGGGCGGGGAAGAAGTGGAGGACGAGGCGCAGGGAGAGGTTGGTGGCCACGCCGGCGAGGACGTCGTCCAGCACCACGCCGAGTCCGCCGCCGACGCGGTCGTCCACCTGCCGGATAGGCCAGGGCTTCAGCCCGTCGAAGGCGCGGAAAAGGCCGAAGGCCAGGACCAGCAGCGGCCAGTTGTGCGGCAGCCAGGCCACGCCGGTCCAGTAGCCGACGGTCTCGTCGATGACCACCCGCTGGTCGTCCTCTATGCCGGAATCGGCGCAGGTCCTGTGGGCCGCGGCCACCGCGAACACGCAGGCGGCCAGCAGGAAGGCGGCGTAGCGCAGGCGGCCGTCAGGCAGCAGCGGCGTGAGCGCCAGCCCCAGCAGCGTGCCCAGCGTCCCCCCGCCCGAAGCCTGCGGCTTGCCGGAGAGCCTGGACGGGATGCAGCCGAGATAGAAGTCGGTGGCGAAAAAGCGCGCCAGCGCGGAGAGATATTTCATCCCTGCGTTAAATTGTAACAGATTAGGGACCGAACTAACAAAGGCTTTCCGATGAAGAAACTCCTCCCCCTGGCGGCCGGGACCCTGGTGAGCGCGCTGCTGCTGTGGCTGGCGTTCAGGAACGCCGACTGGCGCGCGATGGGAGCGGTGTTCGCCGGTGTCAGGGCGGCCCCGGCCGCGCTGGTGCTGCTGACGGTCTCCGCCGAGCTGGCCATCCGCGGAGCGAAATGGGCGCTGCTGCTCAGGCCCGCGCGCAAGGTGCGGACCTGGGACGCCGCGCGCCTGGAGACCGCCGCGCTGGCGCTCAACAACCTGCTTCCGCTCCGCATCGGGGAGCTGGCCCGCGCCGCCTACGGGGCCGAGATGTTCGACGTCAGCCTGCTGACCGTGCTTTCCACCGTAGTGGTGGAGAAGCTTCTGGACATGGCGTCCCTGCTGGCCCTTTCCGCGGCAGCTGCCGCCATGCTCGGCATCGCCGCAGGGCTGCCCGGGGGCTGGCGGACCTGGACCGGCCTGGGCGCGGCCGCGCTCCTCCTGCTGGCGCTGATGCGGCGCTCGCTGCCGAGGCGCTACCCGCGCCTGCGCCAGGCGCTGGCCCACCTGAAGCTGGGCCTCAAGGCCCTGCGCTCCCCGCTCAACGCCGCAGTCCTGTTCCTGCTGGCGGCGCTGCAATGGTTCATGAACGCCCTGAACTACTACTGGCTGGCCAAGGCCTTCAACCTGGACGGGGCTTCCTCCCTGGCGAAAAGCGTGCTGCTTTCCTTCACAGGCGCGGCCGCCTCCTCCGCCCCGGGCATGCCCGGCTCTTTCGGCAGTACCGAGCTGGCCGTCAGTTCGGTGCTCTCCGGCTGGGGCGTGGCCAAGGCGCCGGCTCTGGCCTTCGCCGCCGCCGCTCACCTGCTGCCCTACCTGATAATCACCGCGGCTGGGCTCTTCTTCATCTACGACATGGGCTCGTCGCTGATGAGCGTCTGGACCCGCTTCTCCGCCGGTAAGGCCGAAGAGGCCGGGAGCTGAGCCGCGCCCGGGGCGAAAAAAGAAGGCCGGCCCTAAGCCGGCCTTCCGGAGAGCCGGAGCCCCTCTTTATTTCAGCGCTACGAAGCCCTCCTCCTCCACTATTTTCTGCCCCTCCTTGCTCCTGACGAAGTCCAGGAACCGCCTGACCACGCCCTTGGGCCGGCCGTTGGTGTACATGTAGAGCGGGCGGGAAACGGGGTACTTGCGGCTGTGCACGGTAGCCTTGGACGCCACCACCCCGTCGACCGCGAGCGCCTTCAGGCGGGGGCTCAGATACCCGAGCCCCACGTAACCGATGGCGCCGGGAGCTCCGGAAACGGTGGTCGCCACGGCCTGGTTGGAGGCCTGCAGGATGGCGTCGGGGCGCACCTTCTCCTTATTGAGCACCAGCTCCGTGAAGGCCTCGAAGGTGCCGCTGGAGCTGTCCCGCGAGACGACGACTATCTTCTCGTCTGGGCCGCCGACCTCGGACCAGTTGGAATACTTGCCGGTGTAGATGTCCCTTATCTGCTCCTTCGTCAGCCCCCTGACCGGGTTGGACGGGTTGACTATAGGGGCTATGCCGTCCATGGCTATCACGGTGGGCAGGATGTTCTTGCCGCGCTTTTTGCCCTCTTTTATTTCGGCCGGCTCTATGGAGCGGGAGGCGTCCGCGATGTCGCAGGAACCGTCCAGTATCGAGGCTATGCCTACGCCTGAGCCCCCTCCGCGCACCGAGAGGTCCGCGTCCTTGTGGGCGTCCATGAACACCTCGGCCGCCCGCTGGGCTATCGGCAGCACCGTGGTGGAGCCTTCCAGCACCACCTTGGTCCGCGCGGCGCCGGCGCTGACGGCCAGCCCCAGCGCCAGGACCGGCGCCAGCGTCATCTTCATCGTCTTTTTCATTTTTTCTCCTTTGGTCATTTGGATCCTCTTCCTTTTCATTCAGAACTTCAAGTTCAGGTCCAGCTGCAGCAGGTGCTCCTTTTTTGAGAAGTCCGAAATGCGTTTGGCGGCGTAATAGTCCGCCTCCACGGCCATGCCGTGAGCCACGCCGAGCGTCAGCAGGGCCTCCGAGCCTTCCACGCCAGTGGAGCCGCCGTAGAAATCGGAATCGGGATACGTGTCCAGCCACGCGTCGGCCTCCAGCCTGCGCTGCGAGAAGCGGAACTGCCACCGGCCTGCTTCCTCCGCCTGGCGCTGGCCGAACCTGAACCCGGCTATCCAACCGGTCGAGCCGGCTGAATGGTCGGTGGCCTTCACGGCCCCGCCGAAAAGGCCGAGATAGTCGGCCTTCAGGACCGGCAGCGGCGCGAAGCCCTTGTTCAGCTCGAGGTCTAGCGTCACCGGGTCGTAGCTGTAGCGGTAGCCCTGGCCGGCCAGCGTGTTCGCCTTTATATACCCGCAGGCCGTGGAAGGCCTGTTGGCCAGTTCGCCGTAACCCTTTACGCCGGCGAAGTCGTAGTAGGTAAGGGCCGCCTTGAAGTCCAGCCCGCCGGCGCCGCTCCAGGCGAGGCCCGCCTGCGCCGCGGCCAGGAACGGGTCGCTGACGCCGGCGGTGCTTTCGTCCAGGGCGAACCAGGCCGCCGCCGCGAAAGGCCTGAAACCGGTCTTCGCCCGCGAGGCCAGCCTGAAGGCCGCGCCCTCGGGGTTTATGTCCCCGTCCCAGAGCATGTCGCTGGAGGTCCAGAGCGGGTTGTGCATGCGGCCGCCGTCGAACGCGAAACCGCCGGCCCTGTACTCCGCGTAGGCGTAATCCAGCCAGAGGCCCTTCTTGGAGAAATTGGAGGTGAGCGTCTGGTTGGTGGAGCGGGAGTCGGAACTGGAGCCGCTGGCCAGGCCCAGCCCCGCGGTCCAGGCGCCGTTCACCGCCGCCTCCACTCCGGCGCGCGCGCGGATCCGCCCGCGGTATTGCCGCGCCGCCTGGGCGCTGTTGTCCACCACCTCCGAACGCAGCCGCAGGTCCCCGTGGAACTTCAGCCGCGCCAGCCAGGAAGGCTGCCCGGTCTCCAGCAGCCGCGCCTCTTCCGAAGTAAGCACGTTCTTCTGGACCAGCTTGTCCAGCAGCGGCCCGGCGTCGTAGGCCGCGGCGGGGGCAGCCGCCAACGCCGCCAGAGCGGCGCCTAACAGCAAGCTCTTTTTCATCGCATCACCGTCCTTTTGGGAATTCACCGCACCCATAGTGTAGTGAAAGCCGGTCAAGCCCGGTTAAAGCGCGTGTAAAATAGGGGTAAAACGGGTTCAGCGGGGGTCCGGCAGGGCGGCGCCGCGGCGGAAACGCTCCCAGGCCCTCACGGCGGCCTCCCTGCGGCGGCGCGCGCGGCGACGGCACGCTAGCAGGAGGCGGAGCCTGGCACCGCCCCCGCCTCGCGCGCGGCGCACCCTCTCCAGCATCAGCGCCGAGTCGCGGCAGGCTCCAAGAAGGTCCTGCAGCCGGGCGGCTTTTCCGGCCAGTTCGGCGGCGGGCCGGCCGCAGAGGTCCGTGAAGAATTCGCAGGCATAGCGCAGCTTTTTGGACGAGATCCTGAGGCGGTGCAGCGCGCCGGGCCAGTAGCCGCCGGCCCTCGCGGCCTCCCCGGCCTCGAGCAGCGCTTCCAGGCGGCCGGCTATGAGCGCCCGGCCGGCCTTCGCGGCAGGCCGCGAGGCCCGGCGGCCCCGCCCGGCGTCCCCGGCGAGACGGCTGGAAAGCTCCTTCTTGAACCGGCGGTAGCGGGGGCTCTCCAGGAGTTCCTTCAGCGCGCGGCGCGCGCGCAGGGCCGCGGCGGCCCCCCTGTCCCTGAAAGGCGCCAGCGCGCGTCTTTCAGCCCTGGAAAAACCGCGCAGGTCCTTGTCCAGCCCGGCCAGCAGGACGTCGAGGTCGCGCACCTTTCCCAGCGCCGCCCCGATACGCCGCAGTTCCGTCTCCGAGCGGCCGCTCCGTTCCGGGTCCAGCGCTTTTTTGAAAAACTCAAGGCCGGCACGGAGACGGCGGGTCTCGACGCGCAGGTCGTGGACCGCCTCCGGCCCCGGCAAGGCCTTTTCGAACTTCGACATGAGGGCCAGGCGAAGCCCCAGCACGCGCAGCGCCGCGCGCCGCAGATCGTCCTTTCGCCGCAGCCGGAAACGTCCTCTCGCCCGGGCCACGCGCCCCCCTATTTCTTCCAGGCCTTTTTGAGGGCCTTGAGCTGGCCGGGCTGCAGCAGCCACTGCAGTTTGCCGCGGCCGGCCCCGGGGCTCCCGTCGAAGGAGATCAGGCAGACCCCGGATTTCCTGAACTCCAGTTCCGCCCCGCCGGGCCCTATCGCCGCTGCGGCCAGCGCGCCCAGGTGCGGCATATGCCCCGCGGCCAGGACAACATCCGCCCCTGCTCCCGACAGCCAACGGAAAAAAGCCGCCGGCGCGGAGCCGGGGGCGAGGAGAGAGGATTTTTTTACTTTTCCGGGGCCTAGCGCTGCCGCTATTATCCCCGCCGTCTGCAGCGCCCGAGGCAGCGGGCTCGTTATTATGAGGTCGGGCCGGCAGCCAAGGGCGCGGAGCGCCTTGGCCGTCCCGCGGCTGGCCTTGCGTCCCTCCGGGGTAAGTTCGCGGGCGGCATCCGCCCCCGCGCCGGGCAGGCCCCGTCCCGCGTCCCCGTGCCTCACAAGATAAAGTTCCATGGCTCCCTCCCCCGCCGGCCGCGGCCGGCCCTTATCCCGATTATACAACAAGCCCGAAAAGAACGGCCGCCGCGCGCGGGGAGAAAGGGCCCGGGCGGGCGCGGAGGAGGAGACCGGACCGGCCTGGCCCTGATCCCGTCTTGAATTCCGGGAGGGCCGGCGCTCAGCGGCGCTCCGGGGGCCGTTTCAGCCGGTGCTCGAGCGGGGTGCCCTTGTAGAAGCGCTGCGCCAGCGACACGAAATGCGCCTGGGAGCGCACGCGCGGCTCGCCCTGGGCCGGCCGCAGTTTGACGTAGGTGCCGTCAGGCAGCAGGCGGCTGGCCTTCACGTTGTCGGCCAGGCCTTTCTCGAGGATGGTCTCCTTGACGTACTTCTTCAGCACCGGGTCAAGCACCGGGAAGGCTATCTCGAAACGGCTGTAGAAATTGCGCGGCATCCAGTCGGCGCTGGAAAGATAGAGCTTGCCCCCTCCGCCAGCGCCGAAGTAGTAGATGCGCGAGTGTTCGAGGAAACGGTCCACGATGCTGGTCACGCGGATGTTCTCGCTGAGACCTTTGATGCCCGGCTTCAGGCAGCAGATGCCGCGCACGAGCAGGTCCACCTTCACGCCGGCCCGCGAGGCCTCGTAGAGGGCCTTGATGATGCCGGGGTCCACCAGCGAGTTCATCTTGGCCTTTATCTCCCCACCGCCCTGCTGCCTGTGCAGCGCGGTCTCGGCGCGTATCAGGCGCAGGACCGCCGTGTAGAGGCCGTCCGGAGCCGTCATCAGCGTGCGGAAGCGCGGCGGCCGGCGGCGGGCGGCCAGCGCCGTGAAGTAGGCGTTGACCTCCAGGCCGATGACCCTGTCGCAGGTGAGCAGGCCCAGGTCGGTGTACTGGCGCGCGGTGCTGGCGTTGTAGTTGCCAGTGCCGAGATGCGTGTAGAAGCGGCGCTCGCGGCCCAGGCCCTTCACCAGCTGCGTCACTTTGCTGTGCACCTTGTAGCCGCTGAACGGCGGGATCACCTTCACCTTGGCGGCGCGCAGCTCGCGCATCCAGCGCAGGTTGTTGAACTCGTCGAAGCGGGCTTTAAGCTCCACGTAGACGGTCACTCGCTTCCCGTTGGCCGCCGCCTCCTTGAGCGCCTCCATCACCGGCGAGCGCTGGCCCGCGCGGTAGACCACGTGGAAGATCTCTCTCACCTCCGGGTCGCGCGCCGCGGCCTTCAGGAAATTGACCACGATGTCGAACGAGTCGTACGGGTGGTGCAGCAGCACGTCCCGCTCCTCCATCACCCGCATCACGGCGCCCCCCTCGGCGAAGGGGGCCGGGGTGACTGG
>JAJYNO010000030.1 GCA_021786295.1 bacterium
AAGCTGCTGGTGATCTTGAACACGATGATTCGGAACAATCAGATGTGGACCGGAGGGATAATACGACGGTGCGAGGTGGAAGCCTAAGGGTAAAAAATTACGCCTGTCAGACATCACAGTTGCTCCTTTATCCCGGCCTGCTGCTCATCTTCTGGATAGTCACCAAGGGCTATATCGTCTTCGGCGTCTCCGAGGAGGCCGCGCAGGACGCTCTGAAGGCCGCCTTCGGCAAGCTGGGAGTGGGCTACGAGCAGCAGGTGGGCTCGCTCAAGCTCGACGACGGCGCCATCTTCCAGGCCTCCGTGCAGGGCTGGGTGGGCACTATGCAGCTAAAGCCCAAGAACCGCCAGGCCAAAGAGCGCCTGCCAGCGCTGATAGCCGCCCTGTCCGAGCATTTCTCCGCCGCGCGCACCGGTATAAGGTACCTGCCGTACTGGATATACGCCCTGACCGGCGGCGTAATGCTGTTCTTCTCCCTGCTGCTGCTCTGGCGCGTCCTCGCCCTGCACTGAGCGCCGCGCAACCGGGTCGCCGCAGAACCCCCTACCACGGCAGGCCCGATGAGCTGTAGTCAACAAAAGCGCGGCTATCGACAGCACTCCCCCCGGACATTTTTCCCTATTTCCATTTTATCAGCAAACCCAAAAAGACAGGCTATTTTTTGCACACGCAAAACAAAAGACCGGAGGGATATCCTCCGGCCTTTTGCATGGTCGACCCGCAGGGTTTCAATGCTTGCCGGTGCTGCCGAAGCCGCCGGCGCCGCGCGTGGTGGCGGCGAGCTCCGGCGCCTCCGCGAACGAGGCGTATTCCACCTTGTTGAACACCATCTGGGCCACCTTCTCGCCCTTCTTTATCTCGTACGGGGTCTTCGGGTCCAGGTTGATCAGTATGACGCCCACCTCGCCGCGGTACGGCGCGTCCACGGTGCCCGGGGTGTTGAGCACGGTGATGCCGTGCTTGAGGGCGAGGCCGCTCTTGGGACGGACCTGCCCCTCGTAGCCGTGAGGGATGGCCATTTTCAAGCCGGTGGGCACGAGAACGCGCTCGCCCGGGTTCAGCACGCGGTCTATGGCGGAATACAGGTCCACGCCGGCGTCGCCGTGATGGGCGTACGCGGGCGTTTTCACTTCGGGGGAAAGTTTCTGGACCGTTACTTGCAGTTCTGTCATGGTCAGCCTCTTATGCGGGTGTTGGGGATATGCCTGACGGCCTCCTGATGCGCCGCCTGCAGCAGCTGCGGCGGGGTTTCGGGGAAGCTTTCCAGGCGCTTGTCCAGCAGGCCGTCCTTGCGCGGCACGAACTTCTGGACGAAATATTTATGGGCATCGCTGCCGGTTACCGAGACTATCAGGCGAGCGGCGGCGGCTATCTCCTGCGAGGTGAGGAAGGAGATCTCCTCACCGGAGCGGACCACGGGCGCGATGGTGGTGCGGAACTCGTAATCGGGGAAGGAAGCGACGAGCTTCAGGCTTTCGGCCATGGCGCCCTCGTGGCCCTCCACGCCGGCGGTGGCTGGCCACAGGAAACGCGGCCCCTTAACGTCCATGGCCACGTAGTCCACCAGCTTCTCGGAGAGCAGCCTGGAGAGAACGCCGGGGTTGCTGCCGTTGGTGTCCAGCTTGACCGCCAGGTTCCTGGAGCGCACCGTCCGCGCGAACTCCTCCAGGCCGTCCTGGATGGTGGGCTCGCCGCCGCAGATGACCACGGCGTTGACCCAGTCCTTCACGGTGTCCAGGTAGTCGAAGAAGCCCTTGTCGCCGATGTCGGCGGCCTTGGACAGCAGCGGGGCGGCGTGGCAGTGCGGGCACGCGTAATTGCACCCCGGCGTGAACGCCACCGCCGCTATCCTCCCCGGATAGTCGATCAGATTGAACTCGAGCGCCGCTCCAATTTTCATCGTTATTTCACCGCGAGATGCCTAGTCGTGTCTGCCCGAGTGGATGGGCCCGTCGGGCACGGCGTCGCGAACACCGTTCGCGCGCCTTGTCACTCGGCCCTCGCGCTATGCAAGCTCGGGCCTCCGTGACAGCCCTCCGAACCCATCCCCTCGTCAGACCCTCCACCTTTACTGCACAGGGCGGCTGACGCGGGGATCGGGCAAGCAAAACGCTGTCGGAGGGGCGAGCTTGCGTAAGCGCGAGCCCCGAGACGGCGAAGGGCGAGCACGGTGTGCGAGACCCTGTTTTTGCGGTCCGATCCCCGTGCCAGCCGCCCGCCGCCTACTTCACCGCGTAGGCGCCTTCCACCATCTTGAAGTATTCCACTTCCTTGCGGCGCACCGGCTTGCCGCGCTTGAACTCCAGCTCATAGCGCTTCGCGGTGCCGTTGTTCTTCACCAGCACCGTAGGGATCGGGTCCAGCGGGACGTTCCAGCGGGCGGCGGCCAGGCGCGCCTCGGGCTGGGTGAGGTCGTAGAACTCCACCGGGATCTCGAGCCCCTGGGACTTGAGCGCCTTCGTCAGCGAGGTCTTGGCCTCCTCGCACATCGAGCAGCCCTGCTTGCCGAACACCATCACCTTCTTGGAGCTGTCCGTCTCGTGCAGCCACGGCACGCCGGGCGTCATGTTGGCGTAGTGCTGCGCCACCGCCTCGCGCGCGCGGCTGATCTCCAGCTGCGAATCGTTCCAGCCGGGCAGGTTGGAGAAGTAGCCGACGATCTTCGTGCGCTTGGTCACGTTCCCGCTGCCGCACTTGCCGCACTTGTCCTTGAAGCCGAAGTAGTTGGTGTGGCAGTTGTTGCAGTGCGTGAACTCCGGGGACACCGTCACCTGGCTGGCGCGCGTGTTGCGGTAGGTCTTCTCTATCAGCGTGCCGATGGACTCCGGCGGTATCTGGGACTCGCCGCAGTAGACGTGGATGATGGCGCCGGACTCGATCATCTCGTGGAACTTGCTCTGCAACTCTATGCGGTCCAGGATGGACACCTCGGCGCCGGGGTTCAGGTGGATGGAGTTGGTGTAGTACGGGGCCCTCTTCAGGTCGCCCTTCACCACCTTCTTCGCCTCGGGGAAGCGCGCCATGTCGCCCTTGGCAAGTTTCTGCGTGGCGCTCTCGGCCGGCGTCTCCTCCAGAGTGATCTTGAGGCCGTGCTGCGCGCGCAGCTGGCCGATCTTCTGGTACATGTGGTCCACGATCTGCAGGCCGGTCTCATAGGCGTCCCGGCTCTCGTGCAGCTCCTTGCCGGTCAGGTACTGCACCACTTCGTTCAGGCCGATGAGCCCGATGATGTAGGTGGCCCTGGAGAGGTCAACGTACGGAGTGCCGTCGTCGGACGGGATGCCGAGCGACCTGAGCGGGCTGCCGTCGGTGTCCAGCAGGACCTGCGTGTAAGCCTTCTTCTCGAGGTGGGCCTTCATCGCGATGTCCATCGCCTTAGAGATCTGCTCCAGCGTGCCCTCGAGCGTCTTGCCCTTGAAGGCCGCCTGCGGCAGGTTGATCGTGACGTTCTGGAAGCCGGTGAAGCGGATGCGCTCCGGGCGCTTGAGCAGGTCGGGGTCGGTCACCTTCTCCTTCAGGCGGCAGCACTGCGCCAGCGTCGCCCCCGCGCCGTCGCGGTCGAACATGAAGTAGGTGGAGCCGTTCTTGGCGGCCAGGCGGCAGCCGTAGTCGTAAACTTCGCGCTCCCCCGGGTCGGTCAGGGCCTCGTTGGAGACGTGCAGGTCGCACTTGGGGAAGGCGAACTGAAGGCCGTACTTGTCGCCGTCCTCCCACACCCTCATCAGCTCTATCGCGAACTCCTGCGCGGTCCTGACCAGGCGCGGGTCGCCGTAGGTGATGTACCTGCGGCCGTCGTCCGGGTGCACGACGTCGCCGTTGCGGGAATCGCCCTCGACGCCCTTGTAGCGCGGCGCCTCGTCGACGAGCTCGATGCCGCCCTGCGCGTCCTCCAGCATGTACTTGCCGCCTGGCCCCATAGCCGGCACGTTGCGCAGGTACTGCGGCACGCCGGTGTGGATGTTGAAGTCTATGAACAGCGTCTGGCCGCCGCGGGAGAACGCGTTCTGGCTGGCCGAGAAGATCAGGTTCTGCGCTATCTGCCGCATCTCGCGGCGGCTGTGCCTGCTGAGCACGCGCACCTCGCCGGTCTTCCTGAAGTACGGCGCGGCGGTGCCGTCGGTGAAGCTGACCGTGCCGGCCTCCGTCATGGCCTCCAGCGCGTCCCTCTTCAGGCGCACGGGCTTGCCCTCCAGTTCGCCCTCTATCATGACCTCGGGGCAGTTGAGCATGGGCGCGTACAGGATGTTCAGGAAACCGAAGCCGAGGGCGCCGGCGTAGCGGCTCTGCATCGCGGCCAGGAAGGTCTGGATGTGGCCGTTGAGCACCATCGCGGACTTCGCCGGCAGGCTCTTGTTCTGCAGGTTGGAGACTATCTTGTCGAGGCCGTACTTCTTGATGTACTCGACGGAGTGGCTGGAGCAGTAGACGCGCTGCGGGTAGCCCAGGTCGTGGATGTGCACGACGCCGTTGTTGTGGGCCTCGGCCACCTCCTCGCTGAACACCTTGCGCAGGTTGTACTGCTTCAGCACGTATTCGGCGATGCCGAGGTTGACCGCCTCGGGGTTGTTGGTGGTGATGTTGCTGTTCTCCTTGCTGTTGCCGATGACCAGGCTCTCCACGGTGGAGATGGGCATGGCGAGCGCGGAGTTCTTGAGCGGGATGCCCATCATCGAGAGGTGGCTCTCGGCGATGCGGCGCAGGAACTGGGTGTCGTAGGACTTGGTGCCGTACTTCTCGGAGAGCTCGTAGGCGTTGTTCTCGGTCTCCTTGGCGATCATGCCGGCCAGTTCCGGAGTCAGCGCGTACTCCTTTTCCAGGGCCTGCGCCAGCCTCCGCCGGTCGAAAGGCTCTATCGTCTCGTTGGTGATGCTGGCCACCAGCAGCATCTGGTCGGTGATGTCGGCCTTGGCGGCCCTCTTGCGCACGGTCAGGCCGCTGCGGCGCACGCGGGAGCGGTCCAGCGCGTAGCTCTCGAACTTGTCGGCGGTGCGGTCGAAGCCCTTTTCGCGCAGCACGGAGACGCACATGGCGTTGGAGTCGTCCACGGTGGGGATGCGGTTCTTCAGCGTGAATTCGGTGTTCAGCCGCCGGGAGACCTCGTTGGCCGCGTCCACGGCCTTCTCCTCGTCGCGGCCGCCCAGCGTGTAGGCGGCCTTGTAAATGGCGGACTTTATCTTCTCTATGTTGAAAGGAGCCACCTTGCCGTCGCGCTTCTTTATGACTTTCGGAAAAAATTCGTTCATTTCTGTCTTTCCCCTCTTGTTTCCCTGTTTATTCCCTACTTCTTTATCGACTTTATCTCTTTTTCAAAGTCCGCCACGTCCTCGAAGTCCTTGTAGATGGACGCGAAACGGATGTACGCTACCTTGTCCAGACGCTTGAGCTTCCTGGCCACCAGCTCGCCTATCCTGGCGCTCTGTATCTCGCTGGTCTCCTCTTCCCTCAGCGCGTTCTCTATTTCCCTTACCGCCTCCTCCATTTTCTCCAGGCTGACGTCCCGCTTCTGGCAGGATTTGACTATGCCGTTCATGACCTTCTCGCGAGAAAAACCCTCGCGGCGGCCGTCCTTCTTGACCACCACCAGCGGATGCTGCTCGATGCGCTCGTACGTGGTGAAGCGCTTCTGGCATTTTTCGCATTCGCGCCGGCGCCTTATCTCGAAGGCCTCGGACGAGTCGCGGCTGTCGGTCACCTTGGTGTCTTCGGCGCCGCAGAACGGGCATTTCATGGTCTGTTTTCCTGTCTCCGGGGCCGGCGAGCCCCCCCTGCCGGCGCCTTTGACTATACTATACTAGGCGCTCGCCAGACTACTATAGATTGTATTTTTAGACCGCTCACCCACTATTAGTAGTGCCGGAGATATTCTAACACTAAAACAAAAAACTTGTAAAGTTTTCATTGGCAAAACGCCGTATTGACGAGCCGCGCCGGAAGTATAAATGGTCACATGTAACCGCTGCGGGCTGGCGCAAGCGCGCGGCGGGGGCTATACTATTTATCGCACGGCGGCTCCCCGGGCTTTATCCATATATTATCCCGGGGGACGAACCGATGCAGGAGGTAGTGTTATGAAGAAAGCGAAGCAGGGCTTCACCCTGATAGAGCTGATGATAGTGGTGGCGATCATCGGTATATTGGCGGCCATCGCCATACCGAAGTTCGCGGACCTCATCAACAAGTCCAAGGAAGGCGCCACGAAGGGCGGCCTCTCCTCGGTACGCAGCGCTATACAGGTGTACTACGGCGACAACGAGGGCTGGTTCCCGGCCGACGACCTGACCTGCCTGACGGCCAACTCCAAGTACATAGCGGAGATCCCGCTGGCCAAGCTGCCAGGCACCGGGCACGCCGACAGCAACTCGGTGGCGACCATCACCAGCGGCGCTACCGTGGGCGACGCGGGCGGCTGGGCGTACTACAACGACCCGACCGTGGCCTCCAACTGGGGCAACTTCGTGGTCAGCTGCACGCACGAGGACATAAAAGGCAGGGACAGCACGACGATAGACACCCCCTGGTCGACCTTCTAAGGGAGGAGAGGGCGGCGGACGGAACCCCGCGCTTTAAGGCGCGGGGTTCTTCATTCTCAGGACAGGTCTATCAGGTCCCAGCGGGAGGCGTAGAGCTCCCGCAGCCTGCGGCGCAGGCGGCCGTGCCCGGGTTTTTCCAGGTCCGGATCGGCGGCCAGCAGCGCGTCGCGGTCCTCTATGGCCTGGGCCAGCAGCCCGGCGTCGCGCGACAGGTCGGCCAGCTTCAGGTCCATGTCCCCGTGCTGGCGCACCCCCAGTATCTCGCCGGCCCCCCTTATGTATATGTCCTTTTCGCTGAGCTCGAAGCCGCTGGAGCTGGCCACCATGGCGCGCAGCCGCTCGTCCGAGTCGCCGGAGCGGCCATGGGCCACCAGCAGGCAGCGGGACTCGTGCTTTCCGCGCCCGACCCTCCCGCGCAGCTGGTGCAGGCTCGCCAGCCCGTAGCGCTCGGCGTTGTTTATCACCATCAGCGCGGCGTTCGGCACGTCTATGCCCACCTCGATCACCTGCGTGGCGACCAGGATATCGGTCCGGCCAGCGGCGAAGTCCTCCATCGCCAGACGCTTCTCCTCCCCGCTCATGCGGCCGTGCAGCATGGCTACCCTGCGCCCCCGGAAGAGCGTCTTCAGGCGCTCGAATTCGGCCTTCACCGACTTCGTGTCGGCCTCGGCGGTCTCTTCTATGACCGGGTAGACGATATAGACCTGTCGTCCCCTGGCCGCCTCGTCCCTGGCCGCCATGAAGGCCGTCTCCTCGGTGGCCTCGGCCGTCCTCACCGGCCTGCGGCCGGGCGGCAGCTCCCTGATGACGGAAAGGTCCAGGTCGCCGTAGAGGGCCAGGAACAGCGTGCGCGGGATGGGCGTGGCGGTCATGATCAGCATGTCGGCTCTGTCCCCCTTGGCGCGCAGCGCCGCGCGCTGGCGCACGCCGAAGCGGTGCTGTTCGTCTATCACCACCAGCCGCAGGTTCCTGAACCTGACTCCCTCGCCCATAACGGCGTGCGTGCCGAGCAGTATGTCTATCCGGCCCGCGGCCAGGTCTTCGATCATCTTCTTCTTCTCCGAGGCCTTCATGCGCCCCTTCAGCAGGGCGAAGCGCACGCCGAGCCCTTTCAGGAAGCGCCCGAAGGTCAGGTAGTGCTGCTCGGCCAGTATCTCCGTGGGAGCAGCGAAAACGCTCTGGCCGCCGTTCTCGGCGGCCAGCAGCATGGCCGACAGCGCGACGACGGTCTTGCCGCTGCCGACGTCACCCTCCAGCAGCCGGGCCATCGGCGTCGGGGCCCGCATGTCGGCGAAGATCTCGTTTATGGCGCGGGCCTGGCCCGCGGTGAACCGGAAGCCGAGGCCGGCGCGGAACGGCGCCAGCAGGGTCTTCTTAACTTCATAGGCGAAGCCCTTCGCGACGCTCCTGGTCTGCCGCCGCTTTATGGCCCAGGCCAGAGCCAGCAGCAGCAGTTCCTCGTAGATGAACCGCCGGCGCGCCTGCTCCAGCTCGAAGTTGTTCTCCGGGAAATGGATGGCCCTGGCGGCCGGCCCCGGGGACATGAGCCCGCGCCCCGCGACCAGCTCAGGCGGCAGGAAATCAGGGGCGGCCCCGGCCCCGGCCAGCACGGCCTCGTAGACCGCCTCGCGCACGAACCTGCCCGTCAGCCCCTCGGTAAGGGGATAGACCGGCACGATTCTCCCCACGTGCATCCTCAGCGCGCGGTCGTCGTCGGCGGCGTAGTACTCCGCGGCGCGCAGGCGGCTCTGGAAAAGCGGGTCCTCCGGGACGCCGGTTATCCAGACCTCCCGCCCCTCCGGCAGGTCCTTCCTCAGCTGGCCGAAGACGTCGAAGCGCGGGCTGTGGCGCTTAAAGAAGCTGGCCTCGGCCTCGCCGCGCGCGGTCTCCAGGAAGACCTTGAAGATGCGCAGCCCGCCGGCCGTGTACATGTCGCGGACGCGCTTTATCCTTCCCTTTATAAGCGGCACCGGCTCCAGCAGCGGGGAAGTCTCCCTGGCGGCGGGCAGGCGCCTGTCCTCCCACTTGCGCGGGAAATAGGACAGCAGGTCGTCCAGCGACTCTATGCCGAGGCGCCCGAACAGCTCCGCTTTCTTAGGACCGACGCCTTTCAGGAACTGTATGGAGGCCATAGATGCGCCCGCGGGAAAGCCGGCGGACGCTATATTTTAGGAAATTATACGGGCGCCGGGGAGCCTTCTCCGACGGGCGGGGAAGGCCGGGGATTATTGAGCGGGGCTTGAGCCGGATTTGAGCGATTCTTGAACGGGTTTTACTATACTTTAGGTGTAGTCAGGTTCTCTAAATCAGGCCAGGAAAGGCCGCACAGATCTCCAGCGTTGCGGGTACGCCCCCCTAACCCAAACCCCCAAGACGTGGAGCCTTCGGGTTCCATGCTCTATGTATCCGCAGCGCTGGCTGAATTTAAGCCCCGCCGGGCAGCGCGTAAGTCCGCTTTTTCAGTCTCACGTCAGGCGACACGATTCCGGCGGGGCGTTCTTTTGAGCTTATATTGAGCGGTATTTGAGCGCTTCTTGAACGTGTTTTACTAAACTATAGTCGTAGCAGGAAGTTCTTTAAAAAAGGTCCGCCGGCCCGGTTCCCGGGAGAAGGACGGACGAACAGATCCCCAGCGCGCGGGTGCGCCCCCCTAACCCAAACCCCCAAGACTTGGGGCCTTCGGGCTCCATGCTCTAGCATCCGCGCGCTGGCCTAAATCAAGCCCCGCCGGGCGCAACAGGCAAGACTCCTTGTAAGGCAGCCGAACCGCACCATGAAAATCCCGGCGGGGCGCTTTTTTCCCCGGCGGCCGCCCGCCGCAAGTATTATATAATCACTCATATGAAAGAGCGCGTCCTCATTGTGGATGACGACCCGGAGCTGCTCGGGATACTGCAGAAATACCTCGAGAACCACGGGCTGGAGACCATAACGGCCGCCAACGGCTCGGAGGCCCTGGCCAAGGCTCCCTCCGGCAGGCCCGACGTCATAATAACCGACGTGGAGATGCCGCGCATGGACGGCTTCACGCTCTGCCGCCGCATAAAGGAGAACAAGGTGCTGGCCGACATCCCGGTCATCATCATGACCGGCAAGAAGAAGTCGGAGGCGGACCAGGTGGCGGGCTACGGCTACGGGGCCGACGACTACGTGGTCAAGCCCTTTTCCTACCCGGTGCTGCTGGCCAAGATAAAGTCTATGCTGCGCCGGACGGCCAAAGACAGGAAGAAGAGCGAAATCTTCAAGTCGCACGAACTGGAGTTCGACCTGGAGGGCAGGACGATAAAGATAAAGGGCAAGCCGGTAAAGCTGACCTCCAAGGAATTCGACCTGCTCTACACGCTCGCCTCCAAGCCCGGCAAGGTGCTGAGCCTCAACAGCCTGCTGGAGGCCGTCTGGGGCTACAACACGGCCGATTACAACGACCCGCACACCGTGGAGGTGCACGTTTCCAACCTGCGCCGCAAGATAGGAGCGGCCGGCAAGCGCATATCGGCCGTGCCCGGGCACGGCTACAAGTTCGACTAGGGGGACACCGTGGCGGCGGCCAGAACCACCGGACAGGACACGGAAGCATTCGGCAGGGCGATGCAGGCCCTGCTGCTGGCCGCCTTCGTGCCCGCCAACTTCGAGCCCTTCCTGAAGAAAATACTGGCCGTTCTCGCTGGCCCCGGAGCGCTGGGGCGGCGCGCCTCCCTGGCCATAGTCCTTAACGGGAAATGCGGGCCCGCCGCCGCCATCTTCCGCAATACTTCTCCCGCCGACAGGAAGAGGATAATTTCGGGCGCGGGCAAGCCCTGCGGCGCCGACAAAGGCGTCCGTTTCTCCGCCGTTATAGAGGCGGGCGGCAAGCGCTGCGGGCGCCTGCTGGCCGGGGCCGCCGAAAGGCCCGCCGACCACGCCGCTGTCTTCAGACTGGTGGAGACGGCGGCCAAGATAGTCGCGGCCAGGATAGAGAACGAGAACCGGGACGCGGACCTCGCCTTCGAGCGGGATATTTCCTCCTCGGTCAAGCTGATAGAGGAGATCTATCTGTCCTATCCGGGGATCTCGATCGAGGAGATCTCCCGGGCGCTGCTGGACGAGGCCAGGCGCATGACGGGCAGCTCCTTCGGCTTCGCCGGCTATACCGGCAGGGAGGCCGGGGAGCTCCTGATCCCGGCCTTCTCGGCCGAGGCCTTCAGCGCCGCTTCGCGGCCAAGGCCGCTGGTCCTGCGGGGGTTCAGGGGCCTCTGGGGCTGGGTACTGAAGCGGAAGAAGCCGCTGCTCACCAACGACGCCCCTGCGGACAGGCGCTCCTGCGGCGTTCCCTACGGGCACATAAAGGTGCGGAAGTTCCTCGGGGTGCCGGCCATGTCCGGCCGCAAGCTCCTGGGGATGCTCGCGCTGGCCAACCCGCCGGGCGGCTACTCCGCCGGCGACCTGGCCGCGGCGCAGAAGCTGGCCCGCGTCTACGCGATGATCCTGCAGCGCAAGCTGGCCGAGGAGAAACAGAAAGAGGAGGACACGCGTTTCAGGGCCATAATCAACTCCACCAAGGACACCATCTACACCGCCGACATGCGCGGGCGCATAACCTACATCAGCCCCAGGGCGGAGGACTTCGGCTACACCCAGGAGGAGCTGATCGGCCGCAACGTAACGGATTTCGCCCACCCGGAGGACAGGGACTTCACGGTGAAGGCGCTGGCCAACGCCGTGAAGACCGGGCGCACGCTGCCCATACTGCCCTACCGCCTGCGCCGCAAGGACGGCGCTTACGCTTACGTAGAGCAGAAGAGCGGCATCGTGCTCAAGGACGGCAGGCCGCTCTATTTCACCGGCGTCATCCGCGACGTCACCGAGCAGCGGGAGACCGAGCGCCTGCTGCGGGAGAGCGAGTTCCTGATGCGAATGGTCTTCGACACGGCCAAGGACCCGATCTTCATCAAGGACATGAACGGCATGTACGTCAAGGCCAACAAGGCCTGCGCCGAGCTGCTGAAGACCACGCCCGAGGCCATGATAGGGCGCACCGATTCCGATTTCTTTCCCCCGGCCGCGGCCGCGGAGATCTTCCGCACCGACAGCGAGGTGGTGCGCACCGGCAGGTCCCTGTCGCTGAACAACATGCACCCCTTCCCCGCCGGCGGGCGCTACGTCAACATCGTCAAGACGCCGCTGAAGAGCTCCTCCGGGCAGACCATCGGCCTGCTTGGCATAGCGCGCGACGTGACCGACCTCAAGAGGATGGAGGGGGAGCTGGCCCTCGCCAAGGCGGCCGAGGCGGTCAGCAGCGTGGCCAGGCCGATGGCGCACGACTTCAACAACGCGCTGGCGGCCATCAACGGCTACGCCACGCTGATAGACGACGAACTGAAGGCCAACAGCCCGATAAAGCAGGAGATCTCCCGCATCATCGAGGCTGTGAAGCGCGCCGCAGAACTTACCTCAAGGTTCCAGGATTTCGCGCGCAACCCCAAGATAAAGGCCCCGGGCGAGCCCGGGGAGAAGAAGGGGAACGCGGACTGAACTCAGCCCCGCCGCAGTTCCGCGGACCGCCGGAGCAGGCCGGCGGTCTCTTTTTTGGAAAGCCGCAGTCCGGCGGCGAACTCCGCGCCGGCGGGGCCCATCAGGGCGGCTATCCCCGCCAGGCGTTCGGGGGCCCCGGAAAGGCCGCGCAGGGAGGGACCGAAGGCGAGATCAGGATGGATGAAGGCCAGCGCGCCCAGTTCCCGCAGCAGTTCCAGCGCCGGCAGAGGGTCGTCCTCCGAGAGTATCTTGACCAGCTCGTTGCGCAGGCGCTCGCGGGAGAGGCGTCCTGGCAGGCCGGCGCTCACGGCGGCGCGGGCCTGCTCCAGGGTGCCGGCCTCGAGGCGCCAGCCGAAGCGCCCGGCGAACCGGGCCGCCCTGTAAACGCGGGTGGGATCGTCCTCGAAACTCCCGGGGTGCAGCGCGCGCACCAGTCCGGCCCTCACGTCGGACGCGCCGTTGAACGGGTCCAGCAGCGAGAACCTTTCAGGCCCGTCCAGGCGCACCGCCATGGAGTTGCAGGCGAAGTCGCGGCGCTTGAGGTCCTCGGCCGCAGAGGCGGCCTCGCTGACGGCGGGCAGCGCGGCGGGAGCGGCGTAGGTCTCCCGGCGGAAACGGGCGAAGTCCAGCCTGCGCCCGGAGGCGTCGAAATAGCGCACCGTCAGGAAAGGCGGGAACTTCCGGTGGCGCCCGCCGTACTCCTTCTCCAGGCCTTCCACCAGCGGGGTCTGGTCGCCGGAGACCAGAAAATCGATGTCGGCGCTCTCGCGGCCGAGCAGCCAGTCGCGCGCGCAGCCGCCTACCGCGTAGAGCTCCAGCCCGGAGGCGGCGGCCAGCGCGGCGGCCCTCTCCAGCAGCGGCAGATCGTTGAGCGGGAGCAGTTCCATCAGCTCTTAAGAAAGGTAAGTTCGTCGCCTTCCAGGGAGGTGAGCGCGTCTATCAGTTTTTTCAGGCGCGGCAGCGCGTCGTTCCGGGCGCGCAGGGCCTCGGCGGCCTTCAGCGCGGCGGCGCGGCCCTTCAGGCCGGCAGGCATGGGCACGGAGAAAGGGATATCCAGCTCTCGGGCCGAGGCCGGTTTTACGGCGAGCAGCTGCAGGCCGTCCTCGCGGGCCATGAATTCCAGCACCTCGGTCTCCTCCTCGCGGTCGCGGTCCTGTTCCAGCAGCGCGGTCAGGGGCGCGAGGCCGAACAGGTAGAGCGGGGTCCCGGAGAGGCCCTGTCCCGAGGCGAGGGAGGCGCGCAGGGGCTCGTAGTCCGCCTTCATGCGCGCCAGCCACTCGTCCTTCTTCTCCAGGTAGGCCTCCGGCATCACGAAGGCCAGCAGGTCCCGCGCGGGATCGATGTAGAGGAAAGGCTCCTCGTGCTGGAACATCTCCTCGCACTTCGGGCACATCAGCAGGTCGAACTCGCCGCTGAGGATCAGCTCCTTGACCTCGAGGTCGCGGTCGCCGCGGACCACGGTCCAGAAGTCGGCGTCGAAGCTCTCCCCGCAGTGGGGGCATTCGACCCGGAACGCGCCCTTCGTGCTCATGGGAAGCCGGGCTTAGAGCCCGACCTCCCTGTTGAAGGCCTCTATCAGCCTGTCGTATTCCGCCGCCTGGCCGAAGGTCTCGTCCCAGAAGGCGGGGTCCCAGAGCCTGCGCAGCTCGTCGGAGCTGCGGCCCTGCTGCTCCACCCAGGTGAAGTACTTCAGGTTGTGCACGGCCTTGCGGTCGGCGTAGGTGAGCTCCTTCATGTAGTCCGTGGTCGTGCCGAGCAGGCGCCGCTCGAAGTCGACGAGCGCGTGCTCGCGCTTGTACTTGCCCAGCTGCTGTTCCAGCTCCTTCACGCGGGAGCCGTAAAGTTCCATGGAGTCGGTGAAGACGGTCATCATCACGTCGTTCTCGCCGAGCTCGTAGTACCTGGCCGTCTTTATGGCGCTGAGCAGGTTGGAGATGCCGGAGATGCCCAGCAGGTGCAGCTGGTCTATCACCTCCTTCTTCACGCCGTACTCGCCCAAGGCCTTCTTTCCCTCGGGCTCGTTGAACAGGCGTACGACGCGCATGCAGGCCTCGTCGTCTATCGCGGTGACCACGTCGGTATTGCGCACGTTGTGCACCCAAGGGATGTGTTTGTCGCCTATGCCCTCTATGCGGTGCTCGCCGAAGCCGTTGGCGAGTATCGTGGGGCACTGCAGCGCCTCGGAGGCGGTGATCGTGCAGCCGGGGAACTTCTTCTTGAGGTAGTCGCCGGCGGCTATCGTGCCGGCCGAACCGGTGGCGGAGCAGAAGCCGGCAAGGCGGCTGCCCGGCCCTTTCACGGCGTTGAAGGCCTCCTCCAGCGCGGCGCCGGTGACGTGGTAATGCCACAGCGGGTTGCCGAACTCCTCGAACTGGTTGAAGATCACGGCGTCCTTGCGGGTCTTCCTGATCTCCCAGCACTTGTCGTAGATCTCCTTGACGTTGCTCTCGGTGCCGGGCGTGGCTATGACCTCGGAGCCGATGGACCTGAGCCAGTCGAAGCGCTCCTTGCTCATGCCCTCGGGCAGGATGGCGACCGGCGTGGTGCCGAGCAGCGTACTGTCGAAGGCGCCGCCGCGGCAGTAGTTGCCGGTGGAGGGCCAGACCGCCTTCTGGGCCTCGGCGTCGAACTCGCCTGTGACCATGCGCGGGGCGAGGCAGCCGTAGGCGGCGCCCACCTTGTGCGCGCCGGTCGGGAAATACTTGCCGACGAGGCCGACCACGCGGCACCTGAGGCCGGTGAGCTCCCTGGGGATCTCGAGGTAGTTGACGCCGCCGAACAGGCCGGTCTTCACGTCGTTGTGCCAGTTGATGCGGAAGAGGTTGACGGGCTCGATGTCCCAGAGGCCGACGGGTTTCAGCTTCTTCTTTATCTTGCCGGAGACCAGGGACGGGTCCCTCATCTGGGCGAAGGTGGGCATCACTATGCCTCGCTTCCTGCAAAGCGCGGCGTTCTTCTTCACTATAGCTGGATTAACCTTGAGTTTAGCCATTTGGCCTCCGTGGATATCTTCGCGAAAATCTTTTTTTATTATAGCAATATCCCGCCGGGCCCGACAGGGCGGGGATCCCCGTGACGGGGACAGCGGGACGTTATTTCTTCGCGCGGGAAAGGCGCGAGTCGCCGCCGTCCAGCTTCCACGGCGAGCCCTTCACCGGCCCGCTCGTCAGCACTACGGCGCCGTGCGGCGGGACGCTCACGGGCGAGCCGCCGCCCACCGTGACGGAGCCGCCGGAATAGAGGTCGGTATAGGCGCCGTCCGGAACTCCCGAGGAGGGCACGGAGGCCCGGCCGCCGGCCTTGTTAAGGAAGACGTACGCCGTCAGGCCGCCGTAGTCGCGCCTGAAGGCGAGCTGGTCCTGCGAGGCGTAGAGCGTGGTCTGCTTCCCCCTCCTCAGCGCCTCGCTGGCCGCCCGCACCGCGTTGAGCTTCTTCAGATGGGCGTAGACCGGGTCGCTCTCGGACCTTTTTATCCCGTCCAGGCCCAGCATGCGCCGGTTGTCCGGGTCGTTTCCGCCCGCCATCTCCTCCTCCGTGCCGTAGTAGACGCACGGGATGCCGCGGGCGGTGAAGTAGAAGTTCAGCGCGTCGAAGTACTGCTCCGTCGTGGCCGCGCTGCCGTCCCAGCCGGGGCCGTTGAAGCGCGGCTTGTCGTGGTTGTCCAGGAACGTGACCAGGTACGTGGCGTCCTGGTACTTGTCGTCGTTCTTCAGCAGGTCGGCCGCGCGCCGGTAGTCCCCGCCCTTGAACACCTGCTCCAGCTGGCCCCACGTGCCCATCGAGGAGCCTGGCATGTCCAGCACGCTCATGCCGGAGTTCATCGGGTCGCCGCCGCCCAGCTTGGTGTAGCTGGCCAGCCAGTTGAAGTCCCCGTTGGTCCACACCTCGCCGAACATGAAGAAGTCCTTCTTGTGGGCGTGCATCGCCGCCGTGAAGTCCTTCCAGAATTCGGGCTTCATCCAGGCCACCGTGTCTATGCGGAACGCGTCCACGCCCATGTCCTGGTATTTCTCGTAGATCTTGTCGAACCAGGCCTGCACCGCGGGGTTGTCGTCGTTGAAGTCCAGCAGATCGGCGATGGCCGGGCCGGAGTGGTGGAACCAGTTGTGCGTGTCGTTGAAGTAATCGTAGGTCTGCCCCAGGCCGGAGACCTGGCCGCGCCGCGCGTACCACTTCACGCCCGGGCCCACGTCCGCCCCGTGGCCGTGGTTGCAGACGATGTCCTGGATCAGCTTCATGCCCTTGGCGTGCACGGCGTTTATCAGGTCCTGGTAGGTGGCGCCCTTGGATTCCAGGTGCGGGTCTATCCTGGAGAAGTCCCAGGCCCAGTAGCCGTGGTAGCCCGCGGCGTCGTAGGAGCCGCTGGAGTTAACGTAGCGGCCGGGCGGCTGCATCACGGGCGGGGTTATCCAGATGGCCGTGAACCCCATGTCCTTTATGTGGTCCAGGTTGTCTATGAGCCCCTTGAAATCGCCGCCCTGGTAGTACTTCAGGTTGCCCGGCCTGTACTCGTCGCCGTAGATGTCGTCGTTGCCCGGGTCGCCGTCCACGTAGCGGTCCGTCATCACGAAGTAGATCGTATCGTCGCGGAAGTCGCCGCCGGAGCGGGCGGGCTTCCCCTTCGCGGGCCCCGCGGCCTCGCCCCCAGGCAGCCCCCTGGAAGCACCGGTGGAAGCGGGCAGGTCCTTCGCCATGAGCGAAGGGAGTTCGAAGCCCGAAGCGGAAAAGACCGCCCCCAGGACCAGCGCGGCGGATATCAGCATCTTTTTCATAGACCCCTCTCCTGAAAGACGGAAGCTACATTCTACCAATTCGCGAACGCGCCGGAGAGCGTCAGCGGGGCCGCCTGTCCGCCCAGGGCCGGCCTGAACGGCTTCTCCTTGGCGGCCGGACTTCCGCAGCCGCGGAGAGTTCCGCCTCAGCTCACCCGGACGTCCCGGCCTATCCAGACGAAGGCGGAGGGGAGCACTATGCACTGGCAGTGCGAACTCAATATGGAGTTGGGGTCCGGGATGATGTTCACGATGCCGTTGCTCCAGGAGACGTAGCGGATATGCGCGGCCTCCAGCCATTCGTAGACCCGCGGGCCGACGCGCGGCATCGCGGTCCACACCACCGCCTTGTCCCACGGGATCTCCCCCGCGTCGGACGAGAACTTGATCTCCGGTATCTTCGCAGCCAATGAGTCCATATAAGATTCCCCTTTCCTTAAATTTAAACCCGCCAGTGCCGGGGACGACTTCGGGTTCGGGTTAGCAAAACCGTCTCGGAGGCCGAGGCTTGCGTAAGCGACGAGGCCGAGTGACGAGGCGCGCGCACGGTGTGCGCGACGCCGTGTTTTGCGTTCCGAACCCGAAGGCGGACCCAAAACGTCCAGACCGCGGACTGTACCCCGAATTCTGTCCGGTCCCTTGCGGGACTTGGAGGACCATTTATCTAATGCGGCCCACTCTGCGCTGCCCCGAAGGGCGGACGGGCAGTCCGTCGCGCATGTTTGGCCTTGCTTCAGGAGGGGCTTGCCCTGCCGCGCCGGTCGCCCGGCGCGCGGTGCGCTCTTACCGCACCTTTTCACCCTTACCCTTGCGGGCGGTATGTTCTCTGTGGCGCTGTCCGTCGGCGGGGGATCTGGCCCCCGCCGCCCGGCCTATGGCCGCTTAGCGGCTTTGAACCGGCACCCTGCCCTTGAAGTTCGGAAGTTCCTCCCCTCCCTCGCGGGAAGAGCGGCCCTCCGTCCGCGGTCTGAAAATCCAAAAGATCGGCTAGCCGTAGATCGTGCGCTCCAGGTACATGAAGCGGCGGCACTCGGGGCAGACGGCGAAGGTGTCGCTCTTCTTGACGTCCAGCGTCTTCTGCGGCGTCAGCGCCATGTGGCAGCCGCCGCAGGAGAGCTTGCCCGTGGCGGGGTCCTCGTGCACCGGGACCACGGCCACACCGGCGCGGCTGGCGCGCACGGTCTCGTATTTTTCCAGCAGCCCCTTTTCTATGCCGCCGGCCTGGGCGGCGCGCTCGGCCTCGGCCGCGGCCAGTTCGGCGGCCAGAGCCCGGCCGGAGGATTCCAGCGCGCCCGCCTCCGCGTCCCTGACCTCCTGGGCCTTGCGGAGCTCAGCCTGCATGGCGCTGTCGGCTCCGGCGGCCTTATCCAGCTCGTCGAGCAGCAGCAGCACCTCGGTCTCCAGCCCGTCCTTGGCCGCCTTATCGCGCTCTATCTCGCCCAGCAGGGCCTTGAAAGCGTCGTTGTTCTTGACCTGGTTCAGCTCCCTCTGGTGCTTGCGTATCCCTTCCTCCGCCTCGGCTATAGCCAGTTCCTTTTCCTTCTTCCTTTTCTGCAGGTCCAGCAGGGCCTCGCGGGCGGCCCCCATAGAGGCCTTCTTCCTCGCGAACTCCACTTCGAGCTTTTCCAGCTCGCGCGGGACGGCGGCCAGGCGGGTCTTCAGCCCGGAGATGGCCGCGTCCTTCTTCTGCAGCTCGGCCAGCCTCAAAGCGTCGGCGGTGTGTATGGTCTCCATTTTCCCCCCCGGCCGTCACGCCGCGGCCGCCCCCTTGACGTTCCTGAGTATCTCTATGGCGGCCCGGCTGCGGTTCAGCGTGTAGAGATGCAGCCCGGGCGCGCCGCCCCTGAGCAGCTCCTCGCCCTGGCGCGAGGCGTATTCCACGCTGAAGGCGAACAGCCCGGCCTTGTCGTTCTCCCAGCGCTCCAGGCCGGAGCGCAGCGCCGCCGGCACCGAGACGTTCATCAGCTGCGTGAACTTCCGCACCTGCCTGTAGCCCGTTATCGGCATCAGGCCCGGCAGCACCGGCACGCTTATGCCGGCGGCCGCAGTCCTCTCCAGGAACCGGAAGTAAGAGGCGTTGTCGAAGAAAAGCTGCGTTATCAGGTATTCCGCCCCGGCGTCCACCTTCTCCCTCAGGCGCCGGATGTCCTCCTCCGGCGTCGGGGCCTCCGGATGCTTCTCCGGGTAGCAGGCGCCGCCGAGCGAGAAGCCGCCGAGGCGTTTCAGGTCCGCGATCAGCTGCGAAGCGTAGCTGTAGTCGCGCCGCAGCGCGGCGGGGGCCACGTTCTGCGGGTCGCCGCGCAGCGCGAGGATGTTCTCGACGTCCATCTTGCGCAGGCCGCCGCAGATCTCCGCTATCTCCTCCCTGGTGTGGGCCAGGCAGGTCAGGTGGGCGACGACCTCCAGCCCGAGCTGGGCCTTCAGCACGCCGCACAGCGCCACCGTGCGGTAGGGGGCCGCGCCGCTCGACGAGTTGGTCACCGAGACGAAATCCGGCCCCAGCCTCTTGAGCTCTACGGCCGCCGTGAAGAGGCGCGCGGTGTCCTCGTCCGTCTTAGGCGGATAGAACTCGAAGGAGAAGACCCTGCCGCCGGCCTTCAGGCGCTCCGTCACCCTCATTATTTCGGGAAGCCTATCCTCGAAGGCGGCCAGTAGGTGAACCAGGCCTCGCCCTTGATGTTGGCGGCCGGCACCGGGCCCCAGTAGCGGGAGTCGCAGGAGCGGTCGCGGTTGTCCCCCATCACCATGTACTCGCCGGGCGGCACCGTGACCGGCCCGAAGTTGTCGCGCACGTACTCGGAGAGCATCTTGCCCAGCATGCGGTCCTGCCAGTAGGTCTGGTAGTCCTTCGCCGGGATCCTCTCGTCGGCCTTGGGATAGCGGAAATTGTCCTTGTAGATGGCGTAAGGCTCGTCCTTCACGGCCTTGCCGTTGACGTACAGCTGGCCGTTGCGCACCTCGACCGTGTCGCCGGGCAGGCCCACTACGCGCTTGATGAAGTCCTTGCCGTACTGGCTGCCGCCGCACTGGAACTCCTTCGGGTCGTTGGAGGGGAAGCGGAAGACTATGATGTCCCCCCTCTTGACCTGCCGCAGCGCCAGGAACTTCTTATGTGTATAAGGGACGCGGAAGCCGTAGACGAACTTGTTGACGAACAGGTGGTCGCCTATCAGGAACGTGTTCTCCATCGATCCGGACGGGATCTTGAAGGCCTGGATGAACAGGTACATGACCACCGAGGCCAGGATGACGGCCGAGAACACCGTCTCGGACCACTCCATGTCGTCCTTCATCGTCTGGTTCAGGCCGTCCTTCACCTTTGCCTTGTGCGCCCGGCCGCTCCAGAGCGCGTAGGCGGCTCCCGCGCAGGCCGCTATCAGCCCGTAGAGGAGCTGCCTGCCGCTGAAAAGCATCGTGGTCACGACGTCGCCCTTGCTGTTGTCCAGGCTGACGGAGGCCAGCACCGCGACGATGAAGGAAGCGATGGCCGCGAAGACCACGTGCCAGAAGCGCGTGAACCGGGTGTCCCCGCCGAACCTGCCCTTCTCCTTGAAATAATGGGACAGGAACAGGTGCACGCCCATCAGTATGCCTATCCAGAAAAGTTTCTCTTCCATAGTTGCCGTCCTTATTTGTCCTGGCTGATCTTCAAAAGCGACATGAAGGCCTCCTGCGGGATCTCCACCGACCCCATCAGCTTCATCTTGCGCTTGCCTTCCTTCTGCTTCTCCAAAAGCTTCCGCTTGCGCGTGATGTCGCCGCCGTAGCACTTGGCCAGCACGTCCTTGCGCTGCGCGCCTATCGTCTCGCGCGCGATGATCTTGCCGTTGACCTGCGCCTGCACGGCGATCTCGAACATGTGCTTCGGGATCAGCTCCTTGAGTTTCTCGCAGAGCTGCCTGGAGGCGGTCAGCGCCTTGGTCTTATGCGTTATGAAAGAGAGCGCGTCCACGGTCTCGCCGTGCAGCAGGATCTCTATCTTGACCATGTCCGAGGAGCGGTACTCGTACGGCTCGTAGTCGAACGAGGCGTAGCCCTTCGACACCGATTTCAGCTTGTCGTAGAAGTCTATGATGATCTCGGAGAGCGGCAGCAGGTACTCCACGATCACGCGCGTAGCCGAGATGTACTCTATCTTGACGTGCTCGCCGCGCTTCTCCTTCAGGAGGTTCATGATGCCCTCCATGTAGGCCTGCGGCGCGATGATGTTGGCGCGGACGTACGGCTCCTTGATGTCCAGCACGTCGCCGTAATGCGGGAACTCCGCCGGGTTCGTCACCTCGACGTACTTCGACTCCTTCGCGGCGTGGTGGGTCTTGGCCAGCACCCGGTAGATGACGTTGGGGTTGGTGGCTATCAGCGGTATGTCGAACTCGCGCTCGATGCGCTCGCGGATGATGTCGAGGTGCAGCAGCCCCATGAAGCCGAGGCGGAAGCCGAAGCCGAGGGCCTTCGAGGTCTCGCCCTGGAAGCTGAACGACGAGTCGGTCAGATTTATCTTTTCCAGCGCGGTCTTCAGCGCCGTGTAGTCGGTGGTGCTGACAGGGTAGAAGCCGGCGAACACGACCGGGTTCACCTCCTTGTAGCCGGGCAGCGGGGCGTCTATCTTCCTGTCCTTCTCGAAGATGGTGTCGCCCATCTTTATCTCGTGGATGTCGCGGATGCCGGGCACGATATAGCCCACTTCGCCGGCCTTTATGGAATCGGCCTTGACCAGCTTCGGCGTCAGGTAACCGAGCTCCTCCACCTTGTAGGACCTGCCGTTGGACCAGAACGAGATATGGCGGCCCGGTCTCAGCTCTCCGTCCACGACGCGGGTGTAGATGATGACGCCCTTGTAGACGTCGTAGAACGAGTCGAAGACCAGCGCCTTCAGCGGCCGCTCCCTGGAGCCGGCCGGGGCCGGGATCTCCTTTATGACGCGCTCGAGCACCTCGCGCGCGCCGCGGCCGTCCTTGGCGCTGATACGCGAGGACTCCACCGGGTTCTTCAGCACCTCCCAGATCTGCTCCTCGGTGGCGTCCGGGTCGGCGTGCTCGAGATCTATCTTGTTGATGACCGGGATGATCGTAAGGCCGAGCGACTGCGCCAGGTGCGCGTGCGCGAGCGTCTGGGCCTCAACTCCCTGAGACGCGTCCACCAGCAGGATGGCGCCCTCGCAGGCCGCCATCGCGCGGCTGACCTCGTACGAGAAATCGACGTGGCCGGGGGTGTCGATCAGGTTGAGCACGTACTCCTCGCCGTCGTCGGCCTTGTAGAGCATGCGCACGGCCTTGGCCTTGATCGTGATGCCGCGCTCGCGCTCCAGTTCCATGCCGTCCAGGAACTGCTCCTTCATCTGCCTGTCCGGCACGGTGTTGGTGAGCTGGATGAAGCGGTCCGCCAGCGTGGATTTGCCGTGGTCTATGTGCGCTATGATGCTGAAGTTCCTGATGTTCATTAAAAATCCGTTCTCAGCGGAGCCGGGACAGGCCCCGCAAAACACGCTCGGGAACACCGTTCCCTCGCTCGGTATTCGCCGGCCGCGCGATGCAAGCGGCCGGCTCAACGACGGTTTTGCGGAACCTGTCCCGGCTCCGCTGCGTCGTCACTTCACTTCCTCCTCCACGAGGCGCCGGATCTCCTCCGAGGTGGCCATGCTGAGCGCGCGCTGCGCCAGGCCGGAGAAGCGCTCGAAGTTCATCGAGCGCACGGAGTGCTTGGAGCGCAGGTACATCTTGGCCGGCACGGAAAGGATGTCAACGCCGAGGCCGACCAGCAGCGGGATCGCGTAGGGGTCCGAGGCCATCTCGCCGCAGACGCTGACCGGCTTGCCCTTCTTGTGCGCCGTCTGCACCACCAGGTTGATAAGCCGCAGCACCGCCGGATGGAACGGCTCGTAGAGCTCCGAGACGTACTGGTTGATGCGGTCCACCGCCAGCGTGTACTGCACCAGGTCGTTGGTGCCTATCGAGACGAAATCTATCTCGCCCAGCAGCGAGTCCAGGATCAGGGCCGCGGCCGGGATCTCGATCATCACGCCGAACTCCGGGATCCCCTTCACCGGGAAACCCTCCTCGGCCAGTTCGGTCTTCACGTCCTGCGCTATCTTCTTGACGGTCAGCAGCTCGTCGGCCGAAGAGAGCATCGGGATCATCACCTTTATGTTCCCGTCGGTGTTGGCCTTATAGATCGCGCGCAGCTGCGTTTTCAGCAGCTCGGGGTACTTGATGAACAGGCGGATGCCGCGGAAACCCATGAACGGGTTGCGCTCGTCCTTGAGGCCCTTGATGCCGAGCTCCGTGGCGCGGTCGCCGCCGATGTCGGCGGTGCGGATAGTCAGCGGGATGCCCGGAGCGGCCTTCACTACGGCGGAGTAGGCCGCCAGCTGCTCCGCCTCGGTCGGCACCGAGTCGCGGTTCATGTAGAGGAACTCGGTGCGGTAGAGCCCCACGCCCTCGGCCTTCACGGCGGGCAGCGACGGCGCGTCCTCCGCGGAGTCCAGGTTGCACATCAGGCTGATCTTGTGGCCGTCGCGCGTGGTGGCGGGCAGGCCCTTCAGGCGGTGGAAGAAGTGCTCCTGTTTCTGCAGGTCGTCCTTGCGGACCTTGTACTTCTCTATTATCTCCTGGGAAGGCGAGATGATGACCATGCCCTGCTCGCCGTCCACTATCAGCGTGTCGCCGCTCTGTATCTGGCGGCTGATGTCGGACAGGCCGACCACGGCCGGGATGCCCATGCTCTGCGCGAAGATCGCGGTGTGGCTGGACTTGGAGCCGAGGTCCATGCAGAAGCCCAGCACCTTGTTGCTCTCGCGGATGTGCAGCGTGTCCGACGGGTAGAGGTTGTGCGCGACGATGATCACCGGCTCCTTCAGGTCCTTCAGCGAGGTCTTTTCGCTGTTGACGAGATTGGAGATGATCTTCTTGCCCACGTCGAAGATGTCGTGCTTGCGCTCGCGGAAGAACTCGTCGTCTATCTTCTCGAACTGCTCCTCCGCCTTGTCCAGGATCTCGGACAGCGCGAATTCGGCGTTCATGCCCTTGGCGAGGATGAGCTTCGGCACCTCCTTCGTGATCAGCGGGTCCTGCAGGATCAGGTGATGGGAATCTATCAGCTTGGCGTGCTGCTTGCCGAGCACGTTCAGGATCTTGCCGCGGATGGAGTCCAGGTCGAGCCGCGTCTTGTCGAGCGCGTCCTTGAAGCGCTTGACCTCGGCCTTGAGCTTCTCCGGCGGGACCTCCTTCTGCTCGATGAGGATGTTCTCCTCTTTGACTATATGCGCCTTGCCGACGGCTATGCCGAGGCTGGCTGGAACCCCTTTTTTGATCAGCATATTTCCCCGTTACTAGTCCTCGTCGAATTTCCTGGCGAAGAGCTCGGCCACGGCCGCCACGGCCTCCGCTTCGTCGCCGCCGTGCGCGGTCAGCTCTATCACGCTGCCCTTGCCGGCCGCCAGCGTCATGATGCCCATGATGCTCTTGGCGTTGACCTCCATCCCGTCCTTGGTCAGCTTGATGTCGCAGGCGAACCGGGAGCAGACGTTGGCGATCATGCCCGCCGGGCGGGCGTGTATGCCCAGTTCGTTGATTATCGTGATGTCTCTTTTTATCATAAGTAAAGATTGAAAGGCCCGAGCCTCAGCACGCTGAACAGCGTCAGCGAGACCGCCAGCAGAAGCCCGGCGGCGAAGAACACCGAGCGGCCGAAAGCCCTGGATATCCTGTGCAGGGCCAGCACCGCCAGCACCACCCCGGCTTTCAGCAGCAGCTCCGGGTAGCCGCAGGTGAAACAGTTTACAGCCAGCAGCATGCCGAAGGCCAGCAGCATCAGGGCCAGCGCCAGCGCGAAGCCGGCGGCGGAGAGCACGCGTATCAGGCGCCGCCAGTCCGCGCTGTCCAGTCCGCAGGCGGCCGCCCCGCCGCAGGAATAGCCTATCTTCAGGCCCCTCCATCTCCAGTAGACGGCGAAAGCCGAATAGCAGGCTATCCCGGTCAGAGGCCCGGCCAGCAGCAGCCAGAACGGGACCGGGGTGTCGAGCCCGGTGAACAGCCAGCCGGAGAAGCCGCAGGCGGCCCAGGTAAGCAGGCAGAGTTCCGAGGTCATGGGCTTGAGCCTGCCCCAGAAGATCCTGTCGCCTATGGAGGCGAAACTTGTGGCCAGCGCCTGCTTCACCCCCGGCATGCTCCGCAGCGCCGCCTCCGGGTCCGGGGAGGAGGCGGCGGCGGCCTCCATACGCGCGATATTGCCCGCGACGAAGGAGGCCATATAGGGCTGGGTGTTGAAGAGCTGCAGGTGCCGGAGCAGCGCCGCCTTCAGCTTCTCCCTGTCCGGGTAGATCCGCTCCAGCGCCGGCTGCAGCATGAAGACGAAGCCGAGGTTCTGGAACCTTTCGTAGTTCCAGCCAGCCTGCAGGAAGAACGATCTCAAGAACATCCTGAAAAACATTTGTCAGTCCCGGCTATCCTTTCTTGTATATCTGCGCCCTGAACCTGAAATAAAGGCCGCTCAGGCCGAGCCACGGCATCAGCGAATAGGCGAAATCGGTCCCCGGGTAGAGCCTGGCCAGCCCCGGCACGCGGGCGAGCAGCGCCGCCAGCCCCGTGCAGGCCAGCACATAGGCCGTCATCGCCGCGTTCTCCGTCAGCATGGCCATGGCCACCCAGCGGCGCAGGGCGAAGACCCCGGAGCTCACTTCGTTCTCTATCCGCCCGCCCCAGGCGGACCGCGCCGACCGCAGCCTGTACTCCGCTGGCGAGAAGGCCGCCCCCGCCGCCAGCCCCATAAAGAAGGAAAGGGAGGGGGCGATGCCGCAGCAGGAATAGGCAAGCACCGCCGCAGCCGCGGCGGCGGTCCCGTTGGGCGGGACCACGCCGCCTACGGGGATGAAATCTATATAGAGCAGCTCTATCAGTATGCCGAGCCTGGCGCCTTCCAGCGGGCAGCCGTTCAGCCAGCCCAGGACCGGGCCGAGGAAGGCCGGGCGCGAGAGCAGGAACTGCCCCGCCTGCACAGTGTCGAGCCCGAGCAGGCCCGCCAGCGCGGCCGAGACCAGGACCCTGAGCCATTCCGTCACCGTGCTCGCTCCTTGCGCGCGGCTTTCCGGGTCTCCCTCATGACCGGCACTAGGCTATAGCCTCCATAAGGTTGAGCGGCTTATCGGAGGGCACCCCGCGCCCCTCTATGGCTATGCCGGAAGAGGAGAGCTCCCTCAGCGCCGAGCAATCGGCCTCGCTGAGGAAGATGGCCTTGCCGATAGAAAGGTTCTTGCCCGCGGAATAGTGCATGCCGCCTATGTTAAGCGACGGGATCTTTATCCCCTTGGCTGACAGCGCCAGGGCCTCGTCCAGGCCCGGCAGCAGCAGCAGCACCCTGCGCCTGGAAGCCTGCGCCTCCGGCAGATAGGCCGCGGCCTCGTCCACCGTCATGATCTTCAGGTCCACCCCCTCCGGAGTGGCGAAGCGCATTATGGCCCGGCGCATCTCGTCGCCGGCCAGTTCGTCGGACACGACGGCCAGCTCCTCGGCGTGCAGGTGCGGGACCCAGCCCTCCACCACCTGCCCGTGCACCAGTCTGTCGTCAACCCTGTAGAGTATGATCATAGGAGCTAAGCCTCATTTCTTCAGCAGCAGGCTCTTTACCTCGCAGACGGCCTTGCGCCCGTCGTCCACTATCTTCCGCCAGAGCCTGTCGAATTCCATCTCGCGCCGGTAGGCGAAGGCGGAGGTCATCATGTTGATGTTCACGCCGCAGATCACGGCGCTCTTCGGCATGTCCTTGGCCAGCGGCAGCACGACGTTCATCGGCGTGCCTCCCGGCATGTCTATCAGGAAGATCAGGCCGTCCTCCGAGCGCATCTCCGCTATGGCCGAGGAGATGACCTCTTTGACGCGGTCGAGCGTCATGCGCGGGGAAATGGAGACGTTCTTGAGACCCTCGCCCTGGGCCCCGACTATGCCCTCCGCCGCCTCTATCAGGTAGGCGCCGAAGTCGCCGTGCGTAATGACGATTATATTGATCATATGTAGGGACGCCGCTTCCTAACTTCCTGACTTTTCGCTCCAGCCCGGACCCGATATCTTTGCCGACCGGGTTAGGAAGTCAGGAAGCAGCGTCCCTTCCCCTTCCTATTTCCTGATATCCCGGTGGTACTCCGAGACCGAGAAACCGCCGGCGGCCAGGTTCCTCGCTATCTCGCCGGCTATGTAGACGCTGCGGTGCCTGCCGCCGGTGCAGCCTATGGCGATCGTCAGGTAGGACTTGCCCTCCCGGATATAGAGCGGCAGCAGCGCCTTTATCTGCTCCGTATAAGACTTCAGGAAATTCTTGAAGCCGGGCTGCCTGCGCAGGTAGGCCCCGACCGGGGCGTCCAGGCCGGTCTTCTTCCTGAGCGACGGCACGTAATAGGGATTGGGCAGGAAGCGCACGTCCATCACGATGTCGGCGTCCAGCGGGATGCCGTACTTATAGCCGAACGAGATGACGGAGAGCTTCATCTCCGCGGTGCGCTTCAGCTCCAGCGTGGAGGACAGGATCTCCTTCAGCTCGCCCAGAGTCAGCTTGGTGGTGTCTATCACCTTGTTGGCACGCGCCTTCAGGTCCGTCAGGATGCGGCGCTCCTCGCGGACCGCGGCCGCGATGTTCTTGCCCAGCGGGTGGCGGTGGCGCGTCTCGGAGAAACGCTGCATCAGCGCCTCGTCCGTGGCGTCCATGAAGATGATCTTGTAGTCCAGCCCCAGTTTGCCGAGGTCGTCGAGCGTGCGGATGAAGTCCTTGAAGAAGCGGCCCTCGCGGATGTCTATGCCGAGCGCCACGTTCCTCAGGTAATGCCTGTCCCCCACGAGGCCCGCGAACTCGGGGATCAGCGAGATGGGCAGGTTGTCTATGCAGTAGAAGCCGAGGTCCTCGAACGACTTCAGGGCCTGGCTCTTGCCGGCGCCGGACATGCCGGTGATGATGAAGATCCTGCCTTTTCTCTTCTTAGCGGTCATGCGGACAGGGCGTAAGGAGGGCGCGGCCCTACTTTTTGCCCATCTCCCTGATCAGGCTCTCGTTGAAACGCTTGGCCACGAAATACCCCTGGTTCTTGAGGCGCTGGTTCAGCGCGGCCACTTCTATCAGCACGGCGAGGTTCCGGCCCGGGGTCACCGGCAGCCGCAGCGACGGGACCGGCACGTCGAGGATCTGCACCTCGGCCTGCGACAGGCCGGTGCGGTCGTAGCCTCCCAGCGCGGCGCCGGGCGGAACGCTCTCGAGCTTCACGTGCATCTCTATCAGCGACTGGTCCATGATGGAGCCTATGCCGAAGAGCAGCTCCACGTCTATGATGCCGAGGCCGCGCACTTCCATGTAATGCTTGATGTTCTTCGGCGAGTTGCCGACGAGCATGTAACCGATGCGCCGCTTGACCTCGACGACGTCGTCGGCTATCAGGATGTGCCCGCGCTTCAGCAGCTCGAGCGCGCACTCGGACTTGCCGACCCCCGAGTCGCCCTGGATCAGCACGCCCAGGCCGTACACGTTGACGAGCACGCCGTGCGCGTACGTGATGGCCGCGAGCTGGTCGTCCAGGAAGATCGTCAGTTCGCGGATGAAGGCCGAGGTGTCCGAGCTCGTGACCAGCAGCGGGATGCCGGCCTTCGCGCAGGCCTGTTTTATGACGCTCAGCGGCTTCAGGCCGCCGGTGACTATCACGCACGGGATGTCGGGCGACGAGAACATCTTCTGAAGGTGGGCCAGCACCTTGCGGGGGTCTTCCTTCTGACAGTAGGCGTACTCGCCCTGACCGATGATCTGGATGCGTTCCGAGCGGAACTGCTCCATGTGCCCGGCAATGGCAAGGCCGGGGCGGTTGATCTCGCTGACCGTGATATGGCGGGTCATGTGCCTGCCGCCGGAAACGGCCTTAAGTCCCAGGATCCTGCCCCGGGACTTTATAAGTTCCCTTACGGTTATGAACTTGGCCGGCCTCTGCTGCTCTGACATTTCGCCCCTGGCCGGTTACTTCTTCACCGGCTGCAGCAGCCCGTAGGTGCTGTCGAGCCGCTTGAAGACCACCTGCAGCTGCTTCGAGCCCCTGTCCTGGAACATCCAGAAGTTGAAGCCGAGCTTCTCCATTTCGATGACGGCCTCTTCCTTGTTCATAGGCCTGAGCGGGACGTCCTTGACCACGGAGAAGCGTATCTCGGGGCCCACCAGCGTGGTGAACTCGCCCAGGTCCACGGTCTCTTCGGCGTGGTGATCGGTATAGCGCTCCTTGTACTTCTTTATCTGAGTCTCCATCTTGTCCATCGCCTTGTCTATCGCGGAATACATTTCGTCGGACTCGGCGGCGGCCTTCATGGTCTGGTGGCCGGCGTGCACGATGACCTCGGCTGAGTGGATCTTCTTCTCCACCGACACTATGACCTGGGCCCAGAGTATGTTATCCAGGTACTCGTGGAGCTTCGAAAGCTTGTTCTCGATGAACTCCTTTATCGGCTTGGTCATCTTTATCTTGCGGGCCACAATGTGTATTCTCATCTTTTTCCTCCGTGCTGCTCTCGCTAAAAACACCGGCTCCCCCGCTTGGGGGCGGGGCCATCAACTATTTTATCAAATAATAGCTATGCTATCATAGGCGTATGGAGATAGCGGCCAGAGGGCTGGTAAAGGTCTTTCCGGCGCCGGCGCTTTCCGGCGGGGTTCCCCTGGCCGCGCTGGACGGGGTCTGCCTGGAGGCCAGGCCGGGCGTCGCCGGCGTGGAGGGGCCGAACGGCTCCGGCAAGACCACGCTGCTCAAGGCTCTCGCCGGCGTACTGGAGGCTGACGCGGGGGAGGTGCTGGCGGACGGGATCCCTGCCGGGGCCGGCCGCCTCAGGGAGCTGGCCGCGTACTGCCCGGCCAACCCCAGGTCTTTCTATTTCCGCCTCAGCGCGGCCGAGAACCTCCGCTTCTTCGGGGCGCTGGCCGGCCTGGACGCCGGGACGGCGGCGGCGCGCGCGGCCGGCCTGGCGGAGCGCCTGGGACTGCAGGCCGCCGAGCTGAGCAGGCGCTTCGACCGGCTGTCAGAGGGCAACATGCAGAAGATCTCGCTGATCCGCGCCTTCTCCCGGCGCGCCCAGGTCCTGCTGCTCGACGAGCCGTTCCGCGGGCTGGACGCCGCCTCGGCGGAAAGCCTGCTCGGCCTTATAGAGGAGGCCGGCCGCTATTCGGCCGTGCTCCTTTCCAGCCATTCGCCGCAGCTGCTGCGCAGGGCGGCCGGACGCGTATTGACCATGAGGGGCGGCCGCGTGACGGGGGAGGCCGCGTGAGCGCCGCGCGCGCGGTAGCGGCCTTCGTCCGCAGGGATTTCCTGCAGGAGAGGAGCTACCGCCTCTCTTTCGCGCTCGGGGCCGCCGCCACGCTGGCGAACCTGGCCGTCTTCTACTTCATCGGCAGGCTTTTTGGCGGGGAGCTGGCGCCCGGCCTGAAGCCCTACGGGACAGATTATTTCCCCTACGTCTTCGTCTCGCTGGCGTTTTTCGGCTACATCGGCACCGGGGCCGGGTCCTATTCCGGCCGCCTGCGCCAGGAGCAGACCCAGGGCACGCTGGAGGCCGCTCTGTCCACGCCGCTCGGAACGCCCTCCTTCCTGGCGGCGCTGACGGCCTGGAACTTCCTGTTCGCCACCTTCGAGCTGGCGGTCTACGCGCTGGCCGGCGTCTTCCTGTTCGGCCTGCGCTTTCCCGCGGCCGACTGGCCGGCGGCGGCGCTGGCCTTCCTCCTGTCGGCCGCCTGCTTCGCCGCGCTGGGGATAATATCGTCCTGCTTCGTGATGCTCTTCAAGCGGGGCAACCCGCTGGCCTGGGTGCTGAACAATTTCGAGGGGCTGCTGGGCGGCGTGTATTTCCCGGTGACGGTCCTGCCCGGGTGGCTGCTGGCTGTCTCCAGGCTTCTGCCGGTCACCTACGCCGTGCGGGCCTTCCAGCTGGCCGTCAACGGCGGCGCGGGGGTCCGCGCTATCGGAGGTGACCTGCTGAAGCTAGCCGCCTTCGACCTGGTCCTGCTGCCGGCCTCGGTATGGCTCTTCGGCCTGTCCGTGCGCCGCGCCAGGAGGACGGGAACGCTCGGGGAGTACTAGTTCCCGGTCCTCAGTCCGAGGGCGTAGCCGGCCGCGTAAGGAGCCGACGCGGAGAAAGAGCCGTCGGCCGAAGGCCCGCTCACGGCGGTCTCATCCCACATTTTCCCGTCCCTGAACATGAACACCGGCGCGCCGGGCCCCGAACCGGGCGGAAGCTTGAAGACGAAGGCGACGTCGCCCTGCACGTTGCCGGCCAGCCCGTCGGGGCGCCAGACCTTCAGCGGCAGCACTCCCGCCGGGAAGCCGTCCCCGAGCTCTCCCGACGGAGACCCTTCCGGCAGCGAGAACTCCGCCGGCGGCAGTCCCATCAGCAGCGTCCTGAAAGAGAGAGAGGAAACGGCGCAGCCTGAGGAGACGGCCGTGATCTCGTACTTTATTCCCAGCCTGGAAATACCCAGCGGCCGCTGCGCCGACGAGAACAGGCAGCTGGAGAAACCTGGTGGAGGCTGAGGAGGCGCGGCGGGAGCCGCGGCGGACGGCGAGGAGCCGGGCGGCGCGCCGCCGAAGCGCAGGTTTATGGAGAACCTGTGCGAGTTGCCCAGCACGCCGAAAGGGCTGAAAGCGTAATCGAAGGTCAGCCTGTTGAACGCCACCCCGGCTCCGGCCGAGAAACCAGACCAGCCGCCCAGCTCGTTGCCGTGCAGCCTGTAGCTGTAGCCGCTCCTGACGGACAGGCGGTCCGTAAGCTTATATTCCGCTCCCAGGACGAAGGACGGGTAATTGTCCACCGGCTTGTCAGCCTCCAGCGAGACCAGCAGGCCGTAGTCGTCGAAACGGCGGCTGAGGCCCGTCCGCAGGACCAGAGGCAGGCCGTAGCGCCTGGAGACGAACTTTATGCCGGGGCCAAGGTTCTGGAGCGAGGCTCCGGCCGTGTAGGCCGCGCCTCGCCAGGTGAAAGAGCGCAGCAGGCCCAGGTCCAGCGCCACGGAGGCGGCGGACTCGGTGTCTATGCTCTGCCGTATGACCTTGACGGCGCCGCCCAGCGCCAGGTCCGGCCTGTAGTTCCAGCCGTAAGCGGCGGAGAAGGCGAGGTCGTAAGCGCCGAACTTCCCCTCCACCGGAGAAGGGGTGGCAGTGTCCGGCTCGTACAGCCCGCTGCGCCGCTCCATGTCGCTGGCCGAATAGAAATAGTCGAGGCCGAGGCCCAGGCCGCCGCCCCAGCGCCGCTCCGTATACGAGAGGAACTCCTGGCCCAGCCCCTGGAAATAGTCGTTGTGGAAGAAGCCCAGTCCCCGCTCGCGCGGGGCGTAGGCCAGCCCGGCCGGGTTCCAGTACACGGCGAACGGGTCCCCCGGCACCGCGGCGAAGGCCCCGGCCATGGCGGCGGCGCGCGCTCCGACCGGCAGTTTGAGGAACGTGGCCGAGGTGCTGCCTTCGGACGGATAGATGCTGGCCGCGCGGGAAGCGGCCGGCAGCAGGCAGAGGGCCAGCGCCAGCTTCAGAAGCCGCGCGGCCCTTCCTCCGCCCCCCTCTCTTCCGGCTCCGCTCATATGACCGTCCTCCGCTCCTCTTCCCGGCTCAATGGATTATCGCCAGTTTCTTTATCAGCGTCTTGCTGCCGGCGGCGCTGCGCGCCGTCAGCCTGTAGATGTAGACCCCGCTGGCTATGCGCCTGATGCCCCACGGTATCACGCACGCGCCGCCGCCCAGGCAGCCGCCCCGCTCCAGGGTCCCGACCTTTTCCCCGGCCACGTCGTAGACGTCTATCTTCACGTCCGAGTCGTAGGCCAGTATGGCCTTGAAGTACAGCGTGTCGCCCCTGGCCGGGTTGGGATAAGTATAGACCTCGTCGTCCCTGAAGACCTCCCCGGAAGGCAGGTACTCCATGACGCTGAACAGCGAGAAACTGGAGGCCTGCCCGCTCACCTTCCTGGCCTGCGTGTCCGGGGTCGACGAGGCCAGCGGCCTCCAGGCGCCTCCCGACAGGGTATAGAGGCGCAGGTTCTTCTGGTCCATGCCGGCCACCTCGGCGTCCGTATAGGGCAGAGTGACCGTGGCGTCGGCCAGCAGGCGCGTGGAGGGGTTCTTGAACTCCACCTCGTAGACTATGCCCGTTGGCACCGCGTCCGCCGCGGCCGCGATACGCATCGGGGCGTAGGTGGCCGGGTCCACCCTGACCATCAGGACGCTGTCGTTCTGGGAGACCGCGTTGCCGGGAATGTCCACCCTCGCCCCGTCCGGCAGCAGGAAATATCCGCCGTTGACCGCGTCCACGAAGCGGTAGTTGTCGATGGAAACGGCCGAAGCCTCGGCGGTGAGCGCGGAGTTCAGCGTGCTGTTGAAGGCCGCGGCCTCGTAGAAGAACCTCACGTTCTCGGTGGCCGCGGGGTCCCTGTACCCGGTCGCGCCGCGCGGGACCTCGGCATAGGGGGCGCTGGCCACGTAGACCCCGCTCTGCCTGCTCCTGTAGATCCTGTAACCGTAGACGTCGCCGGCCCCCGCGCCGTCGTCCGGGGAGCGCGTCCAGGAAAGGGTTATGCTGCCGCCGGCGTCGCCCGGGGTGTCCGCGGCGGTCAGGCCGGAGGGCGGCAGAGGCGGGACCGCGTCCCTGGCGGCGGCCGCGGAAGCCACGTTGGAGACCGCGCCGTAGTTCGGCACCTGATCCCAGGCCTCGAGGGCGAAATAATAGGTGACGCCGCCCGAAAGCCAGGGGATGCCGTCCACCTCGCTGGTCCCGGCCGGGCCGCTGACTTCGGCGGTGCTGACCTGCAGGCCGGCGCCTGGAGAGAAGGCGGCCCAGTCGTAGCCGGGGGACGTGGTGTACTTTATCACGTAACCGGAGGCCGTGCCGAAGTTCCCGTCGTTGCCGGGGGCGGTCCACCTGAGCGTCACCATGCCGGGCGCCGGACCGGGAACTGCGGAAAGGTCAGTCACCGCCGCCGGAGGAGTGGTATCGGAACTGTTGTTGACCGAGAAGGCCGAGACCTCGTTGGAATCGGCGGACTCGAGGAAACCGTCGTAGGCGCGCACCTCGTAGGTGAAAGTGGAACCGGTCACGGCGGCGGCGTCGGTGAAGCAGAGCGGGGACGGGGCGGTGGAGGCCAGCAGGGAGAAACCTGTCCCGTCGTTCCTGTAGACCCGGTACTCCGACACCCCGGGCGTCGGAGAGGCCGTCCAGCGCAGTTCCAGTTTGTTGCCGGTATCGTCGGGAACGTCGGCCGCGGTCAGGCCCGAGGGCGGCTCCGGCGGGGTGTCCACCCGCACGCGGGTCACCGCCGTGTCCGAATAGACCGGGGCGCCGGTCTCCTGCACCGTCAGCCTGAGGTCGTAATAGCCGTTGGGCAGGGCCGAAGCGTCCCACGCCCCCAGCTCCGAGCCGGGAACATGATAGGCGGTATTGCTCGAAACTATATTGTGCCACACCTCCGGCGAGCCGCCGGTGGAGTAGTCGAGGCTGTAGCCGGCCATCGCCGGGTTGGCGGCGTAGCCGGCCGCCGCGACGGTCCCGTTGAGCACCGCGCCCTCTTCCGGAGAGGAGATGGCCGCCGTCCTGCCAGCGGCGAAGGCGTGCATGACGCCGCTCATATCGCCTATGTAGACGAACCCGTCCGAGACCGCCGGCGACGAATAGGCCGCGCTGGAAAGCGCCAGCGACGCCACCGCGGCGCCGGCGGAACTCAACGCCACCAGCCTGCCGTCCACGGTGCCCTGGTAGAGCAGTTCGCCTGCCATGGCCGGGGAGGAGAGCATCCCCATATTGCCTATGCCGCCCAGAGAAGGGGAGCTGGCCCACACCGAGGCCAGCGTGCCGGTGTCGAGCGCCGAGAAATAGTCCGCGCCCGCGGGGGAGGTGGCAGACTCCCCTATGGCGCCGGAGAAATAGACCCTGTCCCCCGCCGCCACCGGGGAAGTGAAGGTCTGCCAGGAGACGGCCATCTCTCCGGCGGTGGACTTGCGTATCGTGTCGCCGGTGGCCGGGTCCAGCGCGTAGACCATTTTGTCGTCGTGCCCGGGCAGGGCGTAGACGACCCCTCCGGAGACCGCGACGGAGTTCAGCCCGAAGGAGCCGGCGCTCTGGCTCCCGATCCAGCCTGCCGGAGGCAGCAGGGAGGCCGCGTCCAGAGCGTGGACCCCGCCGTCGTTGGCCCCGAAATATACGTCGGGCCCGTAGGCCGCCGGAGCGGACTCTACGGGCTGCCGGGACTGGTAGAAGCCGAGGAGAGCCCCGCTCAGCGCGTCGTAGACGCGGAGCTTGTCGTCCGGCAGCCCGGTCCCGACGTAGACCTTTCCGCCGCTCGCCAGGGGCGAAGAATCCGAGGGAGCGCCCAGGTCGGCGCGCCAGACCTGCCTGCCCGTCAGCGCGTTCAGAGCGTAGAGATGTCCGTCCATCGAGGCCGCGTAGACCGTCCCGGAAGAGACGGCCGGGGTGGAATCCACCCAGTTGAGCGTATGGAAACTCCAGAGCATCGCCCCCGTGCGCGCGTTCAGAGCGTAGATATAGCCGTTCCTGGTGCCGAAATAGAGGTAGCCGCGGGAGACGACCGGGCTGGAGACGATCGCCCCGGAGGCGGGGAAGGACCACTCCTCGCTGAACGGCGGGGCGGCCTGCTCCTGGACGTAGCCGGTCCTGGCGGGGTTGCCCCGGAAAGTCGGCCAGTCCGCGGCGGCCGCGGCCCGCGGGGCCGCCAGGAGGAGCGGCAGCAGCGCCAGCCGGAGGACGGCCGCCGGCGGCCGCGGGCCCGGACCTTCTTTCTTCTTTTCTGGTTCCGTCTTTGCCATACTTTTCCGCCTACGGCCCCACATAAACGGCGTAAACGCGCCCGTCGCTGGACCCGACCGAGACGGTGTCGTTGTCGCCGTCGAAGACCGGGTCGGCGCGCACCGGGCCCCCGGTAGCTACCGGCCAGCCCGTCCTGAGCTGGCCGGTGTTTATGTTGACCGCGTAGATATAGCCGTCGTCGCAGCCGAAATAGACGTAATCCTGGCCGGCAGGCAGGCCGGCGAAGGAGGCCGGCACCACCACCGGGCCGGTGCGGATGGCGCCGCCGGCCTGGAAAGGCCAGCCCGCGGGCTCCGTCCAGGTCTGCGTGCTAACCTTGTGCAGCAGGCCTGAGTCGTCGCCGTAATAGACGAAGCGCTCACCGTTGTCCATGACCGGCCACAGGAAGGGAGAGGAATGGCTGGGGGCCCCCGCCTGGGCCGGCGGATAGACGTGGTTGGCGCTGCCGAGGTCCAGCGGCACCGCGTACAGATAGCCGTCCGAGGAGGTGATGTACAGCTTGTTGGTCGGAGAGACCGAGGCGACGTCGCCGAACGGCGAGGAATAGATGACAGACCCCAGGGAGGCCGAGGCCACCTGCCCGCCCGTGCCGGTCCTGAACTCCACCAGCGCGCCGCTCTCGGTCCCGATCCACGAGGCGTTCACGCCCGTCCTGTCGTCCACCAGCGGGGTATTGGAGACCACGCCGGAGACGGGCAGGTCGATCCAGCCCGCACAGTCGGCGCCGGAGGCGCTCGTCTTGTCGATGCAGTGCATCGCGTTGTCCGAGGCGCCGAAGTAGAGGCTGGTGCCGGAGTCTATCAGGCCCGAGCGTATCTGCACGCCCAGCGAGCGCTTCCAGACCAGCGACGCCGAGGTCCCGTTGTCCTGCACCTTGTAGACGTCCCCGGCGTCGTCGGCGAAATAGATGTCCCCCGCGGTCCCGGCGTCGGTCGGGTTGGAGTTTATCGGTGACAGCGGCGAAGTGGCGAAATCCCAGAGCAGGAGGCCGCCCGGAGAGAGCGCGCGGAGATGCCCGTCCGTGGAGGCGGCGTAGATGCGCGGCGACAGCGAGGTCCCGTCGTAGGACGTGGCCATCGTATTTATGGCGGCGGAGGAGGGCGTGATGTACGGCCAGGTGGAGCCGGCCGGGGGCAGCGCCGGCGCTATAAGGGTGACCGAGTCCGTCCGCACGTCGGCCGAGGGCGAGAAGTCCTGCGCCAGCAGGTCCGGCCCGTCAGCGATCACGGCCGAAGCCGGGGACAGGGAGGCCAGGAAGGTGTCCGGGCTGGCCGCCGAGGCGCCGGCCGTGGATTCCAGGACCAGGAAGAAAGTGGAGGTAGAAGCGGCCGGCACCGAGGCCTCGGAGAGGTACTGCTGGGAGACCGTCAGCGTGGAGAAGCCCAGCGCGTCCACCGAGATGGAGTTCATGGGCACGTAGGCGGCGGTGGTCACGTCCAGGGCCGGCTCGTAGACGCCGGCGTAGCCGTTGGAGTCGCGCACCAGCATCACGGCGTTGAAGAGCGAGCGCGCGGCAGCCTGGGTCAGCGGGTTCAGGGCGGGGTCCAGCAGCCGGAACGTGACCGTGGCGAGCTCTATGGGGTTGAAGCCGGCCGGGCTGTTGTTGGAGACGTCCAGTCTGATCACGGCGGCGCGGGAGGCGTCGTTCATCCAGCGCGGGGCGTCCGTGCTGGCCGTGACCGCCTGCACGCTGGCGTCGTACGTCACGGTATCCAGCACTATCGGCGGCGCGGAGGCCGTGCCGGTGCTGGAGTTGAGTATCATCCGGTAAGAGGCGCTGGAGACCAGCGGGCTGCCGTCCTGATCGTAGAAGGCGTAGCCGGTCTGGGCCGTGGTCTGGCGCGTCAGGGCGGAGAGGTCGAAGCCGATGTCGGCCAGGCGGTAGAGGTGCGGGGAATGCAGGTCCGCGCTCCCGCCGGTCCTTTCGAAGACGATGTTGTTGCCGCCGCCGGAGGAGGCCGCCCCGAGCGCGAGCGAGAGCCCGAACCTGCGGGAAAGATAGCGCGGCGCCGAGTTGTCGCCCGGCAGGTAGAGGGTATCAGGCGCCGCCGTGCCGGCGCCGTTGTTGCGGGAGGCCGGAGTGACGAACGCGGAGACGTAGAAGTCGGCGGCGTCGTTGCCGGTATCGGCCCCCTCAGTCGGGCCGCGGGCGATCGACGTGGCGGCGCCGGCCGGGGCGTGGGACGGATAGTCGGTCAGCGCGCCCTTGTAGTTGTAGCGCGAGTAGGCGGCGCCGGACTGCCAGGTGACCATGTCCACCGTGGAACCCGTGGAGTTCTCCAGCGCCAGGAAATCCCCTGCGGGGGACGGGCCGGCGGCCCCGAAGACGTCGGCGAAGGTCTTGCCGTCGTCGCCGACCGAGGAATAGTCCAGCAGCGCGTAGTCCAGCGGGTAGATCTTCCTGGTGAACCGGAAGACCGCGCCGTTCTGCGACGAGACCGAGTCGCGCAGGGAATAGCCGGCCAGCGTGCGCGTGGAGACCGGGGAGGAGTTATAGAGCTCGACGAACTGCCTCCCGGCTGAATAGCCCACCTCGTTTATCAGCAGCGAGTCCGTGGAGACGGAGTTGGAATAACCCTTGGTCGGCGTAGGGTCTATCTCGAAGTACGGGTTGCCGTCGGTTATCCTGGCGAACGACTCGCCCAGGGACATGACGCCGGGGCCCGGCCACTGCACCTGGTCCGCCGCGGCGCCGGCAGGGTTGACCAGGCTGACATAGTAGCTCTGCGCGCCGTTCAGGGCCACCGGCAGGTTCGTTATGGTGAAGGTGGAATAGGCGTTTATCACGGCGCCGGCCTGCCCGGTCCACAGCGTGTTGGCCGAGCCGCCGATGTCTATCGTGCTCTCCACGTAGTTCAGCTTCCAGCCGGCCAGCGACGGGGTGCTGGAGGTGTTGTTGTAGAGCTCCACCCAGTCGTCCGCGGCGGCGGCGCCGGTGGGATAGACCTCGTTTATCTGCACCGGGGCCGGCACCAGGACCTGCGGATAGACCGTGTAGCCCTCCAGCTGCACGCCGGTGTCCTTCACCAGCCGCAGACAGTAGACCGCGCCCGGGGTGAGGCCGTTGTCCTTCAGCGAGAAATCCCACATGCCGTCCTCGCCGCGCGGGATGGCCGCGACGGTATTGGTGGAATTGTTCTGCTCCACGTAGGTCTGGTCGATGGTTATATGGGTGCCGTATCTGGGGTCGTTCGCGTCCGCGGTCAGCGGCGTGTTGTCCGCCACGGACGGATTATTGTTGAAGGCCAGCGCCGTGGTGGACGTGACGTCCGTATAGGCCGCGGGGGTCCCGTTGGACGGGGCGGCGCAGGTGCCGTCTCCCATGCCGGCGAACTGCAGCCTGAAGCCCTGGCCGTTCAGCGGCAGGTCCACGTTGCCTATGTCCACCAGCTGCCTCAGCCTGAAGGCCGAGCCGGCCGAGGGAAGAGTGGCCAGCGTGTCCTGGGCCGCCAGCGGAGCGCCCACGTCCGTTGAATCGGAGTCGGCGAAGACCCGGTAGGCGCTCTGGTCGAAGGTGGTGGTGGGCGGGGCGGGCCAGAACTCGAAGGAGTCCCCGGCCACCGCCGCCGAAGACAGGCTGGTCTCCAGCGCGGCCCCGCCGTCGGCGTCGCTCCAGGTGAAGGTCCCGGCGGAGTTCATTATCACCCTCTTGCCGAAAAGGTCGTAATTGGAATCGGCCACGGCCGCGATAGCCCTGTCGCGGTTCACGGGGTCCTGGCGCATGGAATAGCGGACCTGCGGACTGGCGAAGGCCGGCGTAGGGGAGAAGGCGGTCTGCTTCGTGAAGGTCCCGCCGCTGCCGGTTATCCACCCGAGAGTGGTGCTGTTGGCGTTGTCGTAGGTTATCACGCTGCGCGTGACGGTGCCGGAGCTCAGCCAGGCGGCGGCCACCAGCCTGGTGCCGGCCTGCGGCTTCTGCGCGGTGGTGACCAGGCCGGCCGTGTCCGTCCACGCCGAGCCGTTCCAGTAGCCGGCCTGCAGGTAGCCCCTGGAGTTGCCTATGGAGGCGAAGACCATCTCGCTGCTGGCCGGGTTGGCCGCCAGCGTCAGGTTGGTGGCGTCGTCGGTGAACGTAGGCGGCGTAGCGGGCGCGCTCCACGTGTGCAGCGGGCTCCCTCCGGTCCAGACGGCCCTGGCGTAGCGCACCCCGTTGGTCCCGCTGCCGCCGGAGGAGTTGGCCCAGACCACCATGATATTGCCGGTGGTCGCCTCGTACTGCACGGCGAAGTCCTCCACGTCCTGCGCCGCCGACACGGCCTCCAGGGAGGTCTCCAGCGGCTGGGAGGGTTCGTTCTCCCACGAGGAGCCGTTCCAGACCATGGCGTCCAGGCGGGAGGCGTTGTCGGCCCAGATCGCCGCGATGTCGTTCTGGTCCGCCCTCGGGTCGGAGGCCAGTTTCACCCACTGCACTATGCCGGCGGTGTTAAGCGGGCTCAGGGAGGCGTCGGCGGACCAGCCGGACTGGCCGCAGCCCGCGGCCCCGGACTTGACCCTGTAGCCCAGCTGGGAGCTCCCCGAAACGTTGTGCGAATAAAGAACGACGGCGTCGCCGCTGTTGCTCTCGTAGGCTATGTCGAAGCGGCGGGTGGAGGCGTCCCCCCCGACGTACTGCGTCCACTCCTCCTCCCAGTTGGCCCCGTCGGAGCAGAGCACGTGCAGCGTGCCGTTGGCCACGTAGCCGGCGACGGCCTCCTGCTTGGTGGTCAGCGGGTCGGTCTTTATCACGAACAGCGAGCCCGGAATCCCGGAAAGGGTGGCCTGCACGGGGCTGAAGGAGTTGGAAGCGCCGTAGTAGTTGCGGAACTGCGGCGCGCTGTTGCCGGCCTGGCCGTACAGCAGCACGCCGTCCCCGGCGGAATGCAGCACGGGGAGGATCAGCGTCTTGACGTAGCCGAGGCCGGTCCACGCCGTATAGCTGCCGTCGTTGTTCGCGGCCCTGACCCGGGCGTAGTAATAGGTGTTGCTGCTCAGGCCGCTGAAGGCCGCCCCCGGGCCGTAGACCGGCGCCGTGGAGAAAGTGACCTGATTTGCCGCTCCCGAGTTGAAGTCGGAGGCAGTGGAGACCTGCACCTGGTAGAGGGTGGCGCCGAGCGGGTTGGAATTGGCGTCCCAGGCAACGCTGAAGCCGTTGTCGGTCACGGCGCCGAACACCGCGCCCGGCGCGGCAGGCTGGTTGGCCAGCGTGGAAGCCGGCGGATAGGCGGCCCAGTCGCTGGCGTCCCCGGGGCCTTCGGCGCGGACGAACAGGAAGTAGGTGGTGTTGAGCGCGAGCGCCGGCTGGTAGACGGAAGCCTGCGCGGCGGCGGTCTCGCTGGACGCGTAGACCGGCGACGGGGGCGAGGCCGGGTTGACCGAGGCGGCCAGCAGATAGCCGGTGGCCCCTCCGACTAGCGACCAGGAGGCGGTCAGGGAATAGGTGGAGACCTGCGTGACCTGCGCCGGGACGGGGGCCGGCAGCCGGAGCGTGGCGGTGGACCCCAGCTGGGCGTAGGAAGTATAGACGCCGTTGTTGTTCTGCGCGCGCAGGCGGAAATAGTAGAGGCTGCCGGAGAGCAGGCCGGAGAACGCGTACGAGGTCCCCTGCAGCGGGGCGGTCGAGGCCGTGACCTGCGCGTAAGCGCCGGGATTGAAATCGGGTGCGGTGGAAGCCTGGACCTGGTAGACGGTGCCGGCCGGGTTGGAGTTTGGCGACCAGGAGGCGGTGAAACCCTGCGAGGTGACGGCGCTGAACGTGGAGAGCGCCGTCAGCGGCGGGTTGGCCAGCGTCGAGGTGCCGGCGACAGCGGTATAGGAGGTCTCCACCCCGTTGCGGTTGACAGCGGCCAAGGTGAAATAGCGCGTCGTGTTGGGCGCCAGGGCCGCGCCGCCGAGATAGAGGTTGTAGGTAAACGAGCTGGCCACCACGGCTCCGGAGGGGGCGAGCGGGTCCGGCGCGGTGGACGACAGGACATGGTAGAGCGTGCCCGGGTCCCGGTCGCCGTTGGCCGACCAGTTGAACTGGAGCGCCGTCTCGGTCACGTTCGTGAAGCCCGCAGGAAGGGGCGGATAGGCCACCAGCGTGGCGGTCCCCTGCGCCGCGCTGTAGGCGGAAGCCACGCCGCTTATGCCCAGCGCCGCGGCGCGGAAATAATAGGTGGTGTCCGCGGACAGGCCGGAGGTGCTCAGCGAAAGGCCGTAGGTGTCGGAACTGGTCACCGGAGCTCCCGCCGGGTTCAGCGGATCGGGAGCGGTGGAGACCAGCACCCGGTAAAGCGTCCCGGGGACCCGGTCGCCGTTGGCCGCCCAGTTGAACTGCAGCGCGGCCGCCCCCACGCCGCTGAAACCGGAGGGCAGCGGCGGATTGGCCCAGGTGGCGGTGGCCTGCGGGGCCGTGTAGTCGGTAAGCGCGCCGTCCTTGTTCACGCCGGCCACGCGGAAATAATAGGTGGTGTCGGCCGCCAGACCGGAAGCGCTCAGGGAGAGAGCGTAAGTATCGGAGGAAGCGACCGCGGCGCCGGCCGGGGAGAGCGGGTCCGGAGCCGTGGAGGAGAGCACCCTGTACAGCGTGCCCGGGTAGGCGTTCCCGTTGGCGCTCCACGAGAACACCCCCGAGGAGGCGTAGACTTCGGAGAAGCCGGAGAAGGCCGGCGGGTAGGCCAGCAGCGTCGCCCTGTGGGGGTAGGCCAGCCAGACGCCGGAGGTCCCCTGGCCGTTGGCCCGCACGAAGAGATAATACGAAGTGTCCGGCGTCAGGCCGGAGAGGGAGGCGGCGTTCTCCCCGTTGACGGTGGTGCTGGAGGCGGCTATGACGGCAGGCGGGTCGTCCGGGGCGAGGGAGGCGGCCAGCGTGTAGCCGGTGGCGCCGGGCACCAGGTCCCACGAGGCGCTCATGGAGCTCACGAAGACCCCGGTTATGCTGCCGGCCGCGGGGCTGCCTATCTGCCCGGTGGCCAGAGTCTGCGCCTGGAACGGGGGGGCGCTCCAGGCGGTCTGGACGCCGTTATTGTTGAACGCGCTTACCCTGAAATAGTAGTAGGTGAGCGGCTCGAGACCGGCCGTGGAGACGTAAAGGTTGTAAGTATAAGCGGAGCTAACGGCGGCGCCGGACGGGAGCAGCGGGTCCGGGGCCGTGGAGACCAGCACGTAGTAGAGCGTGCCAGGGCCGTTGCTCCCGCCCGCCCAGTTGACCTGGGCCGCCTGCGTGGTCACGCCGGTGGAGTAAAGCCCGGACGGGGCGTTGGCCAGGGTGGAGGTGGCCGAGACAGCGGTGTAGGCGGTGGGGACCCCGTTCTTGTTGACGCCCGCCGCGGTGAAGTAATAGGTGGTGTTGCCGGCCAGCCCCTGCGAGGAGAGCGCCAGGCCGTAGGTGTAGGAGGAGAGAGCCACCGCTCCGCCCGGGTTCAGCGGGTCAGGGGCCGTGGAGGAGACGACCCTGAACAGCGTGCCCGGGTAGACGTCGCCGTTGGCGGCCCAGTTGAACTGCAAGCCGCTTTCGGTCACTCCGGAGAAGCCGGCCGGCAGCGGGGGGTAGGCCAGCAAAGTGGCCGTGCCGGCCGCCACGGTGTAGGCGGTGGCGACGCCGTTCTTGTTGACTCCGGCCACGCGGAAATAATAGGTGGTGTCAGCGGCCAGCCCCGAGGAGCTCAGGGACAGGCTGTAGGTGTCGGAGGACGCCACCGCGGCCCCCGCAGGGTTGGCCGGGTCCGGCGCCGTGGACGACAGCACCCTGTACAGCGTGCCGGGGTAGGCGTTGCCGTTGGCGGACCAGTTGAACTGGACCGCCCCGGCCGCCACGCCCGTGAAATTGGAAAACAGCGGCGGGTAGCCCAGCAGGGTGGCCGTGCCAGCAGCCGCGGTGTAGGCGCTGGCCACGCCGTTGGCGTTGACCGCCGCCGCCCTGAAATAATACGTGGTATCCGCCGAGAGGCCGGAGGAGCTCAGCGACAGGGCGTAGGTGTACGAGGAGGCCACCACGGCCCCGCCCGGATTGGCCGGGTCAGGCGCGGTGGACGACAGCACCTTATACAGCGTGCCCGCGGGATTGCCGGCGCCGGTCCAGCCGAACAGGACCGAGCCGGCCGTCACGCTCGAGAAGCCGGCGAAGGCCGGCTGGTAGGTCAGCGTCGCCGTGCCGGCCGCCGCGGTATAGGCGGTGGCCGCGCCGTTCTTGTTCACCCCGGCCACCCTGAAATAATACGTGGTGTTGGCGGCGAGGCCCGAGGAGCTGAGGAACAGGTTGTAGGTGTACGACGAGACCGCCACCGCCCCGCCCGGGTTCAGCGGGTCCGGGGCCGTGGACGAGACGACCTTGAAGAGCGTGCCCGGGTAGGCGTCGCCGTTGGCCGACCAGTTGAACTGGACCGAGGTCTGGCTTATGCCGGTGAAGCCGGAAGAGAGCGGCGGATAGGCCAGCAGAGTGGCCGTGCCGAGAGCGGCGGTATAGGCCGTAGGCACGTTGTTGTTGTTCACGCCGGCCACGCGGAAATAGTAGGTAGTGTCCGGGGAGAGCCCGGAGGAGCTGAGGGACAGGCTGTAGGTGTACGACGAGACCACGGCGGCGCCGCCCGGGTTCAGCGGGTCAGGCGCCGTGGAGGAGAGCACCCTGAACAGCGTGCCCGGATAGGCGTTGCCGTTGGCCGACCAGTTGAACTGGACCGCGCCCGATCCCACGCCGGCAAACCCGGAGGCGGCCGGCGGATAGGCCAGCAGGGTCGAGGTGCCGGGATAGGCGGCCCAGGGACTGGAAAGGCCTTCCCTGCTGGAGCGGACGAACAGGTAATAGGTGGTATTGGGGGAGAGCGCCGGCACGGAGAGCGTGGCGCCCAGGTCGCCCAGCGTGCTGCTGGAGGCGTAGACCGGCAGCGGCGGGTTCGCCGGGTTGACCGAGGCGGCCAGCGTGTAGCCGGTGGTCTCGTTCACCAGTCCCCACGAGGCGCCCAGCTGCGAGGCGCCCACGTTCGCTACGGCCGAGGTGGACGGCGAGGCCGGCGGCAGGGTCTGCAGCAGCTGCACCCAGGTATCCCCGGAAGCGCCGGCCGCAGGCCCGCCCACCGTCATGTAGACGCTCTTGCCGCTGGCGAGGTTGCCGCCCGCGGGCTCTATATGCACCCTGACGGCCAGCCTGTCGCCGTTGGCCAGCGAGGTGGCCGAGGCCGCCGCGGTCCAGGTCTGCGCGGCCTCGGATATGCCCAGCTCGGCCACTCCCGTCTGCACCGAGGCTATCGTGGAGAGGATGTTGCCGGCGCCGTCGGCGCGCAGCAGCTCGGCCGTTATCCCGGCGTTGGCGTTGGTGGCGCTCTCCCAGGCGCGCAGGTTGAAGGTTACGTTGCCGGAGACTGAGACCGGGGCCAGCGGTCCGGTATACCAGGTCTCGGTCGGGCCGTTGGCCACTTTGGTGAACTGCGAGGCCGGGCTGGGCGGCGTGACGGTCCCGGCTGTCGCCTTGGTGTAGGTGACGGCCGCCGAACCGCGCAGCGTGGAGAGCACCCTGTCCTCGTTGGCGTCGGGGTTCGCGGTGGAGGTGGAATCCAGCAGGAAGAGCTTCGTCACGGCCTGCAGCGTGCGGGTGGACTGCGCGGCCATGTAAGCCGTGGCGACGCCGTTGTTGTTCACCCCGGCCGCGGTGAAATAGTACTGGACGTTGGTGGCCAGCCCGGAGGTGGTCAGGGAGAGGCTGTAGGTGTCGGAGGAGCTGACGACGGCCCCGGCCGGGTTCAGAGGGTCGGGCGCGGTGGAGACCAGCACCCTGTACATGGCGCCGGCCGGATTGCCGTTGGCCGTCCAGACGAACCGGAGGGAATCCGTCTGCAGATCGGTAAAGCCCGAGAAGGCCGGCGGATAGGCCAGCAGCGTGGAGGTGGCCGCCGGGGCAGTGTAGGCGCTAAGCGCGCCGTCCGTGTTCTCTCCGGCCAGCCGGAAATAATAGGTGGTGTCGGAGTAGAGCCCTGAGGTGCTGAAGCTCAGGCCGTAGACGTCCGAGGCGGTGACCGCCGCGCCGCCGGGGTTAAGCGGGTCCGGAGCGGTGGAAGCCAGCACCCGGTAAAGGCCGGGAGAGTTGTTCCCGTTGGGCAGCCAGTTCAGCGTCAGCGAAGAGGCCGAAACTCCGAAGGACGAGAAGAGCGGCGGATAGGCGAGCGTCCTGAACTGCTGGGAGGCCGTATAGGAAGTGAGGTCCCCGCTCCGGCCGGCCGCGGCGGCCCGGAAATAGTACAGCGTGTCGGGGGAAAGGGAGGAGGCTGTCAGCGCCAGACTGTAAGTGTCCGAGGAGACGACCTGGGCGCCCTGCGGGGTCAGCGGGTTGGGGGCCGTGGACAGCAGGACCCGGTACAGGGTGCCGGCGGGGTTCCCGTCTGCCGACCAGGTCAGGGAGGCCGAGGAGGCCCAGACCGCCGCCGCCGCTGGGGAGAGCGGCACGGCCGCCAGCGTGGCCGTGGCCTGCGGCGCCGCGTAGGCCGTCGCCGTCCCGCCGCCGTTCACCGCCGCGGCGGCGAAGTAATAGGTGGTGTTGGGAGAAAGCCCGGAGGAACTCAGCACCAGGCTGTAGGTGTCGGACGAGCTGGAGACCGCGCCGCCGGGGTTAAGCGGGTCCGGGGCCGTGGACGACACTACGCGGTAAAGCGTGCCGGAAGGGTTCCCGCCGGCCGAGAAGGCGAAGTCGGCGGAATTAGCGGAGAGATTGGCGAAACCCGAGAAGACCGGCTGCGCGGCCAGCGTATACGTGCCGGAGGGGACGGTCCAGGCCGTGGCGGCGCCGTCCTTGTTTATGCCCGCCGCCGTGAAGTAGTACGGCGTATTCGGGATAAGGCTGGCGGAGGTAAGGGAGACGCCGTAGGTGTCGGAGGAACTGGCCACGGCCCCCCCGGGGTTCAGCGGGTCCGGGGCCGTGGAGGAGAGCACCCTGAACAGCGTGCCCGGGTAGGCGTTCCCGTTGGCCGACCAGGAGAAGGAGACCTGCGACGCGGAAACGCCGCCGACGGCCGGGGAGGCCGGCGGGTAGGCCAGCAGCGTGGCGGCGGAAGGGTAGTCGGACCAGGCGCTGCTGCCGCCGGGACCGTTGGCCCGGACGAACAGATAATACCGCGTATCCGGGGAAAGGCCGGGCACCGAAGCGGAAAGCGCCCCGGCGGTATCGGAGGAAGAGATTATCGGGAACGGCTCCGCGCCAGTGCTGGAAGAGGCGGCGAGGGTGTAGCCGGTGGCCCCGCCCACCAGCAGCCAGCTCGCCGTCATCGAGGAGATGTGCGGCGTCAGCGACATGGCCACCGGGGCGGCCAGGAAACCGGCCTGCAGCGTGGGCGTGGAGGCGGCCGCGGACCAGGCGCTGTAGACGCCGCCGTTGTTGCGGGCCCTCACGACGAAACCGTAGTAGGCGTTCTGGGTCAGGCCGGAGGTGGTGACGTAGAGGTTGTAGGTGTCCTGGGAGGAGACGGCCGCCCCTGCCGGATTGAGCGGGTCAGCCGCGGTAGAGACCAGCACGGTGTACAGCGTGCCGGGACCGTTGGTTTGCGCCCAGTCCATCCTTATGGAGTCGGAGCTGACGCCGGTGAAGTCCAGCCCGGAGGGCGCGGCCGCCAGCGTCGAGGTGGCCGCGGCCGCGCTGTAGGCGGTCGGAACGCCGTCCTTGTTCACCCCGGCCGCCGCGAAATAATAGGTGGTATTGCCGAAGAGGCCAGCCGAGCTCAGGTAACTGTTATAGGTGTCCGAAGAGGTCGCGGAAGCCGCACCCGGGTTCAGCGGGTCCGGCGCGGTGGAGACCGCCACCCGGAAAAGCGTGCCGGGATAGGCGTCCCCGTTCGGGGAGAAGTTGAACTGCACTCCGGTTTCTGAGACGCCGGAAAAAGAGGAGAAGACCGGGGCGTAGGCCAGCAGCGTATGCAGCGTCTGGGCCGGGGTGTACTGGCTCTCGACGCCGTTGTTGTTGACGGCGGCCGCGCTGAAAGAATAGGCGGTGTCCGGGACGAGCCCGGAGCTGCTGAGCGAAAGGGAATAGGTATCGGAGGAGGTTACCGCGGCGCCGGCCGGGTTCAAAGGGTCGGGGGCCGTCGAGACCTTTATCCTGTACAATGTGCCGGCCGGGTTCACCGGGTCCGTGAACGAGAACTGCAGCGAATAGGGGCCGGCCCCCGTTATCAGCCCGGAAGCGGGCGCGTCGGCCAGAGTCGAGGTGGCCGCCGCCGCGGAAAAGGCGGACTCCACCCCGTCGGCGTTCACGGCAGCCGCCCTGAAATAATAGGTGGTATTGAGCGAGAGCGAAGAGGTGCTGAGGGACAGCCCGTAGACCCCGTGCTGCGTGACGGCCGCGGCGCCCGGTGAGAGCGGGTCCGGCGCGGTGGAGACCAGAACGCTGTAGAGGGTCCCGCTGGGATTGCCGGAGGCGGACCAGCTGAACCTCATGTCCGCGTCGGTCACGGCGGTGAAGCCGGCCGGCGCCGGCACGGCCGCGAGGGTATGGGTGGACTGCGCGGCGGTGTAGGCCGTGACCGCGCCGGCGTAGTTTACAGCGGCCACGCGGAAATAATAGGCGCTATTGGGCGACAGGCCGGACGTGCTCAGGTAAGTGTTGTAGGTATCGGAGGAGGTCACGGCGGCTCCGGCGGGGGCGAGCGGGTCCGGCGCGGTGGAGACGTAGACGCGGTAAAGGGTGCCGGCGTGGTTGCCGTTGGCGGCCCAGTTGAAGCGCATCGAGGAGGCGGCCATGCCGTCGAAGTAGCCCGCGCCGGGAGCGTAAGCCAGCGTGACCGCGGCCGGCCAGGCGGCCCACGAGCTGGAGGTCCCGGAGCCGTTTGTCCGGGCGAAGAGGTAGTAGGTGGTGTCCGGGCTGAGGGGGCTGACCGCGGCGGAGGGGCCGGCGGAGTCGAACGAGGAGACCACCGTGGACATGCCGGCGTCCAGGGCGGCGGCCAGCGTGTAGCCGGTGGCCCCGTCCACCAGGCCCCACGAGGGCGTAAGAGAGGTCTGGGCGGCGGTCACGGCCCCAGTGGAAGGATGGGCCGGGGCCAGCGTCTCCGTCGTCAGCACCCAGGCGTCCCCGTCGGCGCCGGCCGTCGGGCCGTTGAGGTCCGAGGTGACGGTATAGCCGGACCTCATGTTGCTCGTCCCGCCGTCGTCTATGTGCAGCCGCACGGCCAGCCGCTGGCCGTTGGCCAGCTGGACCAGCAGCGGCGTCACCTGCCAGTTCTGCAGGGCGGCAGTGGTCCCGAGCTTCGCCCGCCCGGTGGCTACGGCCGCTATGGTCGAGAGGATATTGCCGGAACCGTCGGCCTGCAGGAGCTCGGCCGTGATCGTGGAGTTTGACTTGGTATTGTTGGTGTAGGCCCAGAGATTGAAGGTGACGTTGCCCGAGATGGCGACCGCGTCCAGCGGATAGGAATACCAGGTCACCACGCTGCCCCCGGCGGTCTTGGTGAACTGCGTGGCCGCGGTAGGCGGCGTCACAGGTCCGGCGGTCGTGTTCTTGACGTAGGAGAGCATCCCCACCCCTTGAAAAGGGTCCAGCTGCATGTACAGGTCGGTACCGGGGCTGACGGAGGCGGCGGAGTCGTGCAGGTAAAGCGCGGAGGCGGCCAGCGGAGGCGGCGCGGCGCAGAACAGCAGGCCCAGCGCCAGCGGCAGGACGGCGGAAAGGGCGCGGCGCGCCGCGCGCCCGCCCATCCTCCCCGCGTTTCCGTCTTCCCGCCGGTACATGGTCTTTTACCTGCGCCTCACGGCGCGTCCGCCGTCTTCCCGCCCCCGCCCTGGCGCTCCTCTTGGCGCGCGCTCTCTATTATGTCCTGCACGGTCAGGCCCACCAGCCAATGATTGACCTCGGCGCGCAGCGTCTCGTAGAGCTTGTTCGGCACCTGCGCCCTCTCCGACTTCGGCGCCCCGTTGAAGGTGAAGGCCTCCATCAGCTGCCAGACGCTGATGTCGTCCAGGTCTTTCGCCAGCCTGTAGCCCCGGCCTTTCTGCGACTCCACGAAACCGGCGTGGACCAGGGCCTGCAGCACCTTGGTGCAGTAAGGCGAGGGGAGGCCCTGGAAGCGCGAAATGTCCGCCACCTGGTTCCAGCTCCCGCCGTCGTTCTGTCCCAGGTAGTGCAGGCAGGCCAGTCCGTACGCCAGGGTCCTGTTCATCCGCATGATATGCCTCGCCTTTGGCTCCGGCTCAGGCCGGCCGGCACGACAAGAGCCATCGGACAAAAATTATCCGATGGCGGCCCAAAAAAAGAACGGCTCCAGAAGATCGCGCCGTCCGTCCCGTCCTGATAGTATATCAGAGATACAGTGCTAGTCAAGGCCCGAAAAAGGCCTATTTGCCGGCCGCGGCGCGCAGTACTGAAGCGGCCTCGCAGGTTCGAGGCGGAGGCTTCAGCGGGTCCCCGGTCTCCAGCAGGTTCAACCCCGGACAAAGGCCGCAATACCCGGCGTCCTTGCAGCCGGCGCAGCCCCTCAGGTCCTTTCCCGACAGGCCGCGCCAGCGTTCCAGCCAGGCGGAATCCCTCCAGAGCGCCGGGAAAGACCGCCGGGCGAGGTTCCCCAGCTTTACCGGCAGCTGCAGGCATGGATAGAGCTCCCCGGAAGGACCCACGGCGCAGACGTTGCGTCCGGCGCCGCATATAAAGCCCTCCTGGAAGCCCTCTTCCGGGGTTTTCTCCGGTCCTTTGGCCCCGCCGTAGACCTGCCTTACCGCCCGCCTGAGCGCCGCGCCGGAAAGCCGGTATCCCAGGGCGGCCCCGTCGCCGTCGTTCCCGGGCGCGATGGAAAGATCGAAGGAGATGGAAAAACCCTCCAGGGCCGCCAGCCTTTTCAGGCGGCCGGCCTGGCCCGCGTTCAGCGTCATCAGCGGCGTCTTCATCTTCACCGCCACGCCTTTCATTTTCAACAGGCGGGCGGCGGCCAGGCTGCGGGCGAACGCCCCCCTTACGCCGGTCACGCGGTCATGGACCGCGGGGGAGCCGTAGAAACTCATCTCGAAAGCCGACACGCCGGCCTCTTTCAGCTCCGCGGCCAGCTCCGGAGTCAGGCCGTGCCCGGTGGAGAAGACCCTGACGTCGAACCTCAGTTCCCCGGCGTGGCGGCACAGTTCGGCCAGGTCCGGCCGGAGCAGAGGCTCCCCCCCTGTAAAGACCAGGTACAGCCCGCCGGCGGCGGCCAGGCCGGACAGTATCCTTTTCCACTCGGCCGTAGGCAGCTCCGGCGGCCTCGCGGCGCGGCCGCGGGTCTCCGGCAGATAGCAGTGCAGGCAGGAAAGCGGACAGCGCCGGGTAAGCTCCGCGGTGACCAGGACCGGGACGCAGCGGGAAAGGCTCAGCGCGTTGAGCCTGGCGGAAGGGGCGCCTTCACTCATGCCGGAAAACCCTGGAAAGGGCACGGCGCAGCCTGGAATAGAAGAGGCCCGGCAGCCCCCCAGACAGCGGCCCGCCCAGCGCCCGGCCGCGCACGTCCCCCCAGGGGACGAAGTGCGGCACCAGCCGTCCGGCGTCGTCGCCGAACCAGGCTCCGTCGCCCGAAGCGCGCAGCACGCGGTGAAGCAGCTCGCGGCCCCTCCAGGAATAGACGGCGCAGTCGCCGGGCCGGGGTCTGGCCGCGCGGACGAGCGCGACCCCCCCCGGTCTGAAGACCGGCAGCATGCTGGACCCCTCCAGTCTGAACGCCCGCGGCATGCTAGGAGGCCTTCTTGAGGCTCTTGCAGGCCAGCTGGCCTATGGGGCCGGCGACGCACTTGCCGCACGCCAGCGCGGCCGTCTCGAACACCTTTTCCGTCTTCAACGAGGGCTTCTCGTACCTTTTCTTTTTCTTCATATCCGATCCTTGGCGCCGGGGCGCGGTTCAGGCCGCGGAGACCAGGCCCGCCTTTCTGAGCTCCTCCACGAACGCGTCGTAATCCGCGCCGGCCGTCCCCTCGTCGACCTCGAACTCGGCCGTCAGCCCCCGCACCACGGCGGCCCTGCCGCGGCCGGCGGCCAGCCCCTCCCAGATAACGGCGGCCGGGCCATTGAGCTCGTGCAGGCGGGAAGAAGCCGCGTCGACGATGAACACTTCCCCGGCGAGGCGCCTGTAGGCCAGGCCCCCTTTTATTCTCAGTCCCATGGTATGCCCCTCATACGATAAGTTCCAGAAAAGAGGCGTCCCGGTCCGAGAACTCCAGGACCCGGAAGGGCGAACCGGAAAGCAGGCCGGACGCCGCGTCCATTGCCCGCCCGCCGGCGGCAGCGCTCCTTTCAAAGTTCAGCAGGCAGCGCAGCAGCGGAGGCAGCGCCTCCGGGCCGCCGCACGCCGAAACCCGGTTGGCGCGGGCCTTCCTCAGCAAAAAGACCCCGCCCAGCGGCCAGGAGCCACGGCGCCCTTCGGAGCGCATCTCCCCCCAGAAAGGGGAGCCGTAGGCGCGCCATCGGCCGTTCTCCCGGCGCAGCATATTTATCTCGTCGCTGACGACCTCCGCCGAGCCGGAAGCGCCGGCCAGCCTGGAAAGGGTGGATTTGCCGGCGCCGGACCTGCCCAGGAAAACATAGGCGCGGCCGTTCTTCACCAGGCCGGCGGAATGCAGCATAAGGCCGCCGGAGCGCAGCAGCAGGGCGCTCAGCAGGGAGCGCAGAAAAGCGTCCAGGCTCTGCTCCCGCGGCGAGGCCAGCAGCGTCCCGGAACCGGCCGCGGTGTCCAGCGAGGCCCCGAAATCCCCACGGCTCAGCCTCAGCCGCCGTCCCGCCCAGAGAACGGAAGGTCTGAAAGGGGCCTGCCGCCCCGGAGCCGCGGACACGGAGAAGGAGTAGTCCGCGCCCCCGCCGCCGGCGAAGCGGCCGTACCGCCGCCGCAATAGGGAAATGATACCTGCGGAGTCCGATTCAAAACCCAACCCGATCCCGCCCACCTCCAGGTTCAGGGAGCGGGACCGCCCGGGGGCCTGTCCGGTCAGGGCAGCGTCGAGGGCCACTTCTGGGTGCTGTCCAGCCATGAGACTCGCGTCAGGTAGATCTTCGTGGTCAGTATATTCGCGGCCACGTTCGGATCGTAGTATATCTTGCAATGCGAATTGGAGTTGATGTTGGCGTTGCCGTTGACTATGACGGCCCCGTGCACCAGGTCGTCGCTGCCGCCGCCGTTGGGGAGCGTCATGTCGCCCCCCACGTACATGAAGCCGTGTATGGCCGGATTTATGCTCGAGTACAGCCCGGTGCGCTGCGTGCTGTTGTTGATATTGCCGAAGCAGACCGGGCTGTCAGGCACCGAGGGATCGTAGTTGTCCTGGTAATACCCCCAGTCGTCGCAGTACTGCTTCCACGCGGTGGGCGGGACGGCGGCGTTGTAGGAGCCCACGGTATGCTGGCTGCCGTTGGAGAAAGTGAAGTTGCCCAGCACTATTATGTTGCCGACGATAGCGCTCCTGAAGCCGGTCCAGCTCCCCGCTATATAATAGGTATTGCCGTTCAGGGAGTCGCAGTTCTTGCTGAAGTTGCCGGGCTGGTAATAGGCGTTGCCGCAGGGGTCCGTGCCTTCGGCTATGGCCGAGCTCTTGTACGCGGCGAAGTCTATCTGCGGCATCGGAGGGAGATTGGAGTCGTAGGAATGCCACCACCAGCAGTTGGGGGCGTCGCAGTTGGGAGGCGCGGCGCCGTTCGTGTCCTTGTCTATGCCGGCGGCGCTCCAGAACGAAGGATGGGTCTTCGTCAGTATCGAGACCGCGTTGGGGCTGGTGACCGCCCCCCACTCCACCTGGATGTTGCTGCCGTTCATCGTAACGCCTTCGGCCGCGGCTACGCTGACGTCGTCCATCACCGAGTTCCCGTAGATCACCTTCAGCGCCCTGGTCTCCTTCTTGTACCTGTCCCTGCCGACCGCCAGTATCGTGACCTGCTGGGTCAGCGGGCCGCTGGTTATAGAGATGGTGTACGTGCCGCCGGACATGTCCGTGTATACGGTGTCGAAGTTGAAGCCCGCTATCGGCAGGCCCTTCTTGATGTTGTTCCAGGTGGTAGTGGACTCGCAGACCTTCTGGTAGCCCCTGTCCACTGCCGCCTCGGCCAGCTGGAAGGCGTTGGTATTCTCGGCCTGCTTCTCGCTCCACAAGGACTCGTTGCGGATGTACTTTACCATGACCGGGACTATGATGGCCAGGACGGCCAGCAGCACCAGCACTCCGACGAGGAACTGCCCCTTTCGGTTCTTCATCAGTTCATTATCCTCACTTTCTGGATGGAGAGCTGCAGCGCCTTCTTGCCGCCGCGGTAGGTGGGGGACTGCATGGTCAACGCGACCGAGATGATGCTGGTATCGTCGGTGCGCGGATATGTGAAAGCTATGTAGGCCAGGCTGTCGGACAGCATCGAGACGTTGCCGTTGTTGTTCATGTAGAGCTTCTTGCCCTGCTGGTAGAACGAGACCGGCACGACGCTGCCGAACGCGTTCTCGTACTCGAACTGCAGCCGGGAGCAGGGCGGCTGGCCGGGAGCGCTGTCGATGACCACGGTGCCGCTCTGTGCCTGTCTGGTGAAGCGGTTGATGGTGTCCAGCGAGGTCCGGACGTCGCGCTGTATGGTGTAGCGCGCGGAGGTCAGCCGCCAGAAGTTGGTCGTCTGCAGGAAAAGCGGCCCGGCGACGGTCACGACGGTGCCGAGTATGGCCACGGTGACCATCAGCTCCATGAGGGTATAGCCCCGGCGTCGTCCAGCTACCATGAGAAGTCCTGCTCCGTTATGGCGCCGGCGCTGACGCTGACGCCCGTGGCGTATTTAGAGGTATAGGTCACGGCCCCGCTGTTCGGGTCCACCACCGGATAGAAGGCCCTGACGTTGTACGCGCCGGCCCCCGCCCTGACCTCCAGAGTGTAGGTGCCGTCCGCCTGGCTGGAGACGGAATATAAGGCGGTCAGCGACGGGGCGGTGGCCGCGTTTACGGCAGGCAGCGGATCGGTCACGGCGGCCGTGCTGGCCACGACCAGCACGCCGGTGGTGATGGCGGTGTTGCCCTGCGTCAGCGTGCCCTGGATGGTGCCCATCGCGCCCACCACGGTTATGGTCCCGCAGAAGACGGTGCTGCTGGCCGCCGTAAGGCTGCCGGAAAGCGGCGTGGCCGGCAGGGAGGTATAGCTCTGCAGCGGGTCGAGGACCGGGGAGACGCTGTACGCTACCGCTGAGGTGGCCGCGTAGATGTAGAAATGCCCGGTGATATCGCTGGTGCCCTGGTACACCGGACCTCCGTTGGAGGCCTGCACCACCACGTTTGGCAGCGCTCCCGTGCCGGAAGTGACATAGCCGGTAAGATAGCCGCCCTGCACCAGGTGGAAATCCGGGACCCGGGTGACCTGCCCGAGCTGCATGTTCACGTCCGCATCGCTCGGCTGGTAGCTGCCGTTGACGCTCCCGTAATTGGCGGTGACCGTGACCGTGCCGGTAGGCAGGAAGAGCATGTAAAAGCCCTGGCTGTTGGTATTGGAGGTGATGCCTTCCGCCCCCACCGTTATGGTCGGGCTGCCCAGCGGCCTGTTCTGGTCCGGACCGCTGCCGTAGACATAGCCGAAGGCTATGCCGCCGGTGACCGAACTGGAAAGCACTATGGTCCCCAGATCGACGTTCGCGTTGGCCTGCGCCGTTACCGCGGAACTGGAGCCGAAGACGGTATTGGAGGCGACGGTCACCGTCCAGCTGTTGTTCTGGTTCAGCACCGTGGTGGTGGCCACGTTGGTAAGCAGGAAATAGCCGGTGGACGAGACCAGCGCCGGGCCGGAGAGCCCGTCGCTGGCTGTCGCCGCGGCCCCGGCGGCGGGGGTGCCGGTGAGACACGCGGCGGAATAGGAGCTGTCGTGAGGCGGGTGCACGATGATCTGGTCGTCGGAAAAATCGTTCTGGTTGTTGTTGGAATCGTAGCAGCGCCCGTAGGCGTCGGAGAGCGCTCCGGCCGAGGTGTGGCGGGTGTACGACTCCCCGACCTCCAGGCCTATGGACTGCTGTATCGCGGTCCCCTCGTAGCCCTGGGCCAGCTTCTTGGAGCTGTTGCTGTTGCTGGTGGCGTTCCAGCCCACCATGTCCAGCGCCGTCATCGTGGCCGCGTTGCCTATGACGACGTAGCCGGCCGGGGACGGATTGCCGGTGAGGATCATGTCGTCCTCGTCGTTCCAGTTGTTGTCCGTATCGTAGACGGCGTCCGCCTGCACGGTGATCCCGTCGGCCGTGACGGTCCCCGTGTTGGCGAAGAGATAGTAATGGCCCGGGGCCAGCGCCGTAGTGCGGTAATCTATGTTCGGAACGATCAGCGGGTCCCCGGACTGCTGGTAACCGACCTGCACCACCGCGTTGGAGCCGAAGCCGGGGCTGGTGGCCATGGTCCAGGTCCAGGTGCTTGGGTTGTAGACCTCCACCCACTCCGCGTTGCCGCCGTCCACGGTGAGCGAGCTGCCCACGACCTGGCTTATCACCAGGTGGTCCCGTATGTAAGCCATGCCCGAGACCGTGCCGGTAGCTATCCGGTTCAGCGAGAAATTATAGGGCGTATAGGCGCCGGCCGTCACCGAAAGGGAGGGGCTGGTGGCGGAGAAATACGGCAGCGTGGAACAGACAAGGGTATAAGAGCCGGGCGCCACCTGGAAGCTGTAGTTGCCCGAGGCGTCGGTGTAGGCCTGCCAGTTGGGAGAGCCGAGCACCTGCACCTGGGCGTCCTGCACCGGCCCGCCGCCGGCGGCGTCGGTGACCTGGCCGCTGAAGCCGGCGCTGAGCATGGCGGCGGTGGGATTCTCGTAATAGCTGGCCAGCTGGATCTTCTGGGCCGAACCGTTATTGGTCCACATCACCGTAACGGTGATCTTCTTCATGCCGGGGTCGTTGGCGGTGTACGGCAGCGGGCTCACCGTAGCCCCGGAGGCCGCGACATATTCCACGTAGACCACCCTGGTAAGAGGCGGCATGCCCCATAGCGTTATGGTCTGGGGAGGGTAGTTGGCCGTGTCGTACTCGAAGGAAGGGGTATAGCCCGAACTGACGGCCGGCGCGGTGGTCACCAGCAGCTGGAAGTAGGATTTATTCCTCAGGACCTCCATCTGCTCCTGGGCCAGATTGGTGGCGATGGTCTTTATCCGGGACTGCAGCATCGCCCTGTTGATGTACTTGAAGGCCCCCATGCTGCCTATCACGCCGATGGTCAGCACGGTGACGGCGACCATAAGCTCCGTCAGCGTCACGCCTGAGCGCCTGGCGGGGCGCCGCGCGCACGTTCCGCCTGGGAAGCCGTCTGTCATCCGGCGCAGCAGTTCTCTCATCTTACCCTGACCCCTCCGCCAGTATAGCATACAAAAGAGGTTCGATAAACCGCGAGGAAAATGTCGGACCCCTGCCGTATAAACCCTCAGGGATAGGTGCCGGCGTCGGCCCCGTCCGGAGGGACGTCGGAGGACTGCGGAGAAGCGGCCCCCTGGCCGGCGGCCGGGGCCGCCTGCTGGTCCGGGGCGGCGGCCGGCTGCCGGTCCGCCGCGGCCCGTTCCGCCGCACGCCGTTCGGCCTCGGAGGCGGGCTTTTTCCGGAGCACGCGCTTTAGCCGCTTGACCCTTATGAGCCGGCGCTTCCTGACCGGAGCGGGCGCCGGGGCGGCCTTCTCCTCCGTCTTTTCCGCTGCCTTGGCGGCGGCCTCTTCCGCCGCCTTCTTCCTGGCGGCTATCAGGTTGTCGAAGGCGTCCCGCTGCTCGTCGTCGAGGAAATCCCTTATCGTGTCCGGCAGGTCCCTGTCTATCTTCAGCATCTTATAGCGCGCGTCGTCGGCTTTGTAGCGCCATTTCTTCTCCTGCTCCGTATCGTCCCCGTACTCCTTCATCAGCTTGTCGAACTCGGAAGCCTTTTTCTTTATGGCCGAGGAGATGCGGTCCTGCTGCTTGGAGCTCAGGCGCAGGGCGGCGGAAAGGTCGGCGAGTATCCCCTGCGCGTCGGGCCTTCTCAGGGCAGCTTCGGTCCCGGGCTCGGCGCCGGCCGCGGGCGGCTGCGCCGGGGCAGCCTTTCCCTGGTCCTGGCAATAAGCGGCGGAGGGCAGGCAGAGCAGCGCGAGTACCAGTATTTTCTTCATGTTCGTCTCCGTTCGATACGCCGTCCGCCGCTAAAGGCGGGCGAAAGCCATACGGGCGCCGGCCCGGCTGAAGCGCCGGCCGATGGATATCGTAATGATACAAATGATGGGGGTCCCTGGCAAGGCTGGCCGGGAATTATCCGCGCCCCCACGGCGGCCGCCGCGCGCAGTGTTGACTGCCGGACTTTTCGGTGTTATATTATAATCATGGCCGAAGAAGGGAACAAAAGACCAGCCTGGAAGATCTGGCTGTACCTCACTCCGCTGTACGTCGTCATCGCCATCCCGCTGCTCCTCTGGATCAAGAAGGTGAACTCCGGAGACCTGAGGATGTCGAAGGACGAATACAGCGCCTTCAACAGCGACCAGGGCACGGTGAAGAAGTATTCGGACGCCGGCTACAACCCGGAACTGATGGACGGCTCCGAGTTCGTGCGCTACCGCGAGCAGGGCGCCGCGCTGGGCTCGCTCCCCGGGGACAACGCCCCGAAGGCGGAGATAGCCCGCGTTCAGCGGGAGGCCGAAGCCCGCGGCCAGGCCTCGTACGGCGGGGCCGGAGCGGCGGGCGGCGGAGACGCCCGGTCGGCCTCTCAGCGGGCGCTGGAATCCGGCGACACCAGGGACAAGGAGCAGATGGCGGCCGGCTACAAGGCCGGGTACCTTTCCTACGCCGTAAGCAAGATCCTCGGGAGCCCGGGGGCCGTACACGCCCTGCTGAGCAACAAGTACGTCATCGACGGCTTCATGGCCCGCGGCTCCGTGAAGGCGGCCACCGGCAGCGCGCAGGGGCTGGCTAATTACCTTAAAGGACCGGGGCCGTCCAACTTCATAAATAATCCCATCGTCAAAGAGGCCCTTAACAATCCGGCCGTGGTGAGCGCGGTGGCCTCCAGCGGCATTGTCCAGGCCCTGATGAACACTCCGGCCGCGCAGCAGCTGATGGCCGACCCGCAGGCCCTTGGCGATCTCGTCAACAACAATCCGCAGCTCATGCAGCTGGCCATGCAGAACCCGCAGACCCTCTCCACGCTGATGAGCAACCCGCAGGTCTCCGGCCTGGTCGGGAAGTTCGATACCAGCAAGATAAAGACCTACTGATACCCCTGGGGAGCGGCCGGCGCGCTCCGGAGGCAAAAAACCCCGCGGCCCGGGCCGCGGGGTTTTTATTGCGCGCAGCCTGGCCTTACCAGCCGAAGCCCTCCCCCGTAAGCTGGTCGAGGCGGAGGTCCACTATCTTGTCCTTGTTAACCTTGCGCACGTCCAGCCTCTTCTGCAGGCGGGCTATGTCCGCCTGCATGCGCTTGACGCGCCGCTCCTGGATGCGGCTCTTGACGTCGAAGAGGTCGGAAAGGACGGCTCGCAGCCTGGCCTTTACGGCCTTCTTGTCCGCGTCGGAGGCCTTAGAGTACTGCAGCGAGAGCTCTCTGCTCTGGAAGTCCAGGGACAGGTCTTTTACGGCGTCCCGCTCCATATTCTCGCTCTGGTCCATTTTGGCCGCGAACAGCGACCTTCCGGCCATCTGCATCACCATCATGTACTTGGCCGGTTCGCTGTCGCGCATGGCCTCCACCTTCTTGGCGAAGTCCGGATCGTACTTCTTTATCTCCGCCAGGGTCTTTTCCGGAGGCATCGCCATGAAGCCCGGCCCACCCATGCCAGGCCTCCCCATTTTATTGCGCATCATGCCGCCGCGGCTCATTCCCATGCCCTGTCCCATTCCGGACCCCATCCCCATGCCCGGGCCCATCCCCATGCCGGGCCCCATCCCCATGCCGGGCCCCGGCTGCCAGTCGGCCTGCCCTGGCTGCGCCGCCTGGGCCTCCTCCTGCTGACCGCCGGCCGCTCCCTCTTGCGCCGCGGCCAGCGCCGGGGCGCAAGCCAGCGCCAGCGCCAGCGTCCACAACACCTTACCGTTCTTCATAATATAAGCCCTCCTGTAATACCGTCCTAAACGTTCTTATCGAGTTCCAGAGTTTCGTCCTCCAGGTCGCTGAACCTGTAATCCCAATCCCGCGGCGGCGAAACGAGATCTGCCTGCTCCTGGTATACGGAGTACTCCACCGAGTCCAGGCCGGAATCTATGCCGCTGTTCCAGGCCAGGTCGGCAGCGGCCCGGCGGCCTGAGACCGAGAAGACCACGGCCGCGAGCGAGGCCAGAGCTCCGGAAAGCAGGAACTCGCGCCAGCCGAAAGCGAAGCGGCGGGGGAACGGGACAGTCTCACGGACCGCCCGCATGACGGCGGCCTGGGCCCATGGGGAAGGCTCTGCGGGAGATGCCGCGAGGAATTCCCCGGCGTCCTTAAGCGCCGCGGCCTCGCCGCGGCATGCAGGGCAGGCGGCCAGATGCGCCTCCACCTCGGCCGCCAGGTCCGCTCCGGCCTCGCCGTACACGTAAAGCACCAGTTTTTCCGAATATCCGCAGCTCATAACAGGCTCCTGTAGATACAACGCCGAGTCCCAGTTTTTTATTGCAGGTCCTCAAGCTTGCCGCGCAGGCGCGCCGCGGCGCGGCTCATCCTGGCCAGGACGGTCCCTATCGGCGTCCCCAGCATCCCCGCTATCTCCCTGAACGAAAGGCCGGAGTAGTGCCGGAGGTAGAAGACCTCGCGCTGCTCGTCCGAGAGCGAGGCCAGCGCGGCCTCGATGCGCTCGCCCGCGGTCTTGTTGTCGAACGCCTCCGCGGGCCCCGGCTCGGACGAGGGAGCGGTCTCCCCCGGACCCGGCCGCTCTTCCTCCCCCTCAAGCGGCACTTCCCCCCTGGCAGAATCCCGCCTGAAGCGGTCCATGGCGGCGTTCCGGGCCACCGTGAACAGCCAGGCCCTGAACCTCTCCCTTTCGCTGTATGCCGCCGGGTTCCTGATCAGTTTCAGGAAGACCTCCTGAAAAATATCGTCGGCGGCGTCGGCCCGCGAGGTAAGGCGCAGCAGATAGCCGTAGAGAGCGGCTTTATGCCGCTCCATCAGCAGGCCCATGGCGGCGGCGTCGCCGGCCCTGAAGGCCTCCATCAATTCCGCGTCGGAACGGTTCTCCGGCATAGCTCCTTATATATCGCCAGGCGTATTCTATCGCCCGCCAATAATTTCATACGATATAGACGTCGTGCGGAAACTCCATCTTATTCTTTTATTCCTGCTGTTTCAATCCCGGGCCGCGTTCCCGGCCGAAACTCCGTACGAACTTTACCTCAAAGGCGATCTCAGCCGCGCGGCCTCATCCTATCTGCAGCTGGCCGCCGAAAGCCCTTCCGAGCCGGAGCCGCTGCTGGACGCGGCCATGTGCCTGCGTCAGGCAGGGCGCTACTACGACGCCGCCAACGTGCTGGTAAGGGCCCTGGAACGCGCTCCGCAAAACCCCGACATCTATACCGAGCTGGGCTGGCTGCGCTTCCATCTGGCCGACTACAACGGGGCCAGGTCCGCCTTCGAGACGGCCATCAAGCTGGAGCCGGACGACGCCCGCGCCGAACTGGGCCTGGGCAGCGTCTATTCCAATCTCGGGGACAAGGCCAGGACGCTGGAGCATCTGGCCAGGTACAAGCAACTGCGGCCGGACCTGGCCGGCGCCGACTACATCCTGGCCTGGAACTACATGAACTTCAAGATGTACGACAAGGCCGAACAGGAACTGATAGAAGCGCTGCGCAAAGACCCCTCCTTCGTGGAGGCCCGCCTGCCGCTGGCCGGCCTCTACGTAAGGCAGGGGAAGTTCAACGAGGCCTGGAACCAGTACTACCGTGTGCTGGACTACGCGCCCGGCCACCCAGTGGCCTCGAAGATGATGAAGATACTTGAGGGCAAGCTGACCAAACAGCCAGAGGAGATCCGCCCGCCCTTCCATATAGCCAAGCCGCTGGTAATGGAGCCCGTGGACGCGCTGGCAAGGCTCTCTCGGTCGGTCCAGATACGCGTGGGCATAGGCACCACCTCCATGGGGCACCAGGGCTTCAACAACCTGCTGAGGATAAAGTCCTTCGAGGGCCTGACCATCAAAGGCAAGGCCACCGGCAAGGTCTACGCCGAGATCCCGCCGGACGAGACCTGGACACTGCTGGCCGACGGCGGGCGGGTCGTTTTGAAGGGCCCGGACGGCACCGTCTACGGCCGCTTCAGCGGGCCGGTACTGGCCGTCCCCGCCAAGAAGAACGGCACGATCATCTTCGACGCCACTTCGAAGACCCGCAACCCCTGGTTCCGCTCGGCGGACCGCCAGTACCGCGGCTACATGGAACTCTACCCCGACGGCTCCCGCGGCATAGGCGTGGTGAACGTGGTGGACATGGAACAGTACCTGCTGGGCGTGGTCCCCAGCGAGGTCGACCCGCAGTGGCCCTATGAGGCTCTGAAGGCGCAGGCCGTGATAGCCCGTACGCAGGTGCTGATACGCATGGCCAACGGCGGCCAGCACAGGAAGGAGGGATATCACCTCTGCGACAGCGAGCACTGCCAGGCCTACCACGGCAAGTACGGAGAGGCGAACACTACCACGCGCGCCGTGATAGATACCGAGGGCGATATCCTGACCTACCACGGCCGCCCCGCTTACGCCTTCTACCACTCCAACTCGGGCGGATGGATACAGGCCTCCAAGGAAGTCACCGGGTGGGGCGCCGTCCCCTACCTGGTCACCAAGCCGGACATCGCCCCCGGCACGACCGAGGCCCCGCTGGACCCGTGGCACTGGCACCTGTGGATAACCGGGGACCCGCCGGCCAACTGCAACTATCCCGGCTACGAACACGCCTCCAACTTCCGCTGGCTGAAGATCATCCGCGAGAAGGACATGACCTACCGCATCAACAGGGACTACAAGGTCGGAAAGGTGCTCAACCTGATCCCGCTGCGCCGAGCGCCGTCCGGCAACGTCAACTCGCTGCGCGTAGTGGGCAGTAAGCGCACCATCGATATCGACAAGGAAAACCTAATACGCAACCTACTGGGCTTCAGCTCACTGAAGAGCACGCTGTTCGACCTTGAGGTGGACCGCTTCAAGGACGGCCGGATACGCAACTTCTGGATCTACGGCGGCGGCTGGGGCCACGGCGTAGGCCTTTGCCAGAGCGGCGCCGCCGGACTCGCCGGCAAGTACGGCCTGAACTACCGCCAGATACTCCGTTTCTATTTCCCCGGCACCCGCATCAGCCGCATCAAATACGTAAGGAAGTAGGGACGCTGCTTCCTAACTTCCAAACTTTTTCAGCAGCGCCTTTCCTTTCGCCACCAGCTTGGATACGGCGCCGGAAGTCATTCCCAGTTCGCGCATCAGCTCGCTACCCCCAACGCCAGCGTCCCTGACGCTGAGATAGCAGTACGCAGCGCGCGCCTGCGCCGGGGCTTTTCCATGGCTATGGCTAAGGATCTCCATTCTGGACACCCCCGTAGACCTTTCCACCTCCGCCAGCACTTCCGCGCGGCTCTTAAATGCCGGAGCATCTTCCCCTGCGGCTTTCAGGACCGATTCCACGAAGTCACGTCCGCCAAGTATCCGCCGGTCCAAGGACTTTCGCCCGCCGTCCCCGGAGCCCTTTTGCCGTGAGGTTGAGCCATGCCCGGACGATGACACTGCGCCGCTGAGCTCCATGCTGCCGCTGTCCCCGGCCCTTTCAAGGACAGCCCGCAGGTAGGCATCCGCCGCCCCCTCCTCTTCCCCGCCGAAGCGGGAAAGGAGCTCATCCCTGTCCAGAATACCGTCACACGCACCCGTGAGCGCCGCAGCGTGACCGCACCACCGGTAACCCTTGAGTTCTTCCGGGGTCGCCACCAACCCGCCGCGCAGTGGATTAAGATGTATGTAGGGGACAGCCTCTTGCAGATATCTTTCCTCACCGCAGATCACGGCCTTGTACCTGTTCTGGAACAGATGCCCGGCTCGCTTGTACTTCAGATTGAAGTGCACAGCGTAGCCGGTCATGACGTGGCGCATGATTTCAGACAGCGGCCGCTCCCCGCGCAGCACCAACAGGTGGAAATGGTTCGGCATAAAACACCAGGCAAGGCATCTGGCGCCGGAATTTTTCAACCATACCGAGACCCTAGTCCGCAAATCTTCACAATCGGCCTCTTCCGAGAAGATGGCTCGACGCTCGATGCCGCGCGCCATTACGTGATATATCTGGCCGGGCATATCTATCCTGGCTTGTCTTGGCATATACCCCCCTTTCCCGGGGATATCATAGCAGAGCACCCCGACAACTGCCTGTCGGGGTGCCGCGCTCTCTCAAGACCGGCCGTGGACAACGCCACAGCTTCAAGTTTGGAAGTTAGGAAGCAGCGTCCCTACTTCATTTCCCAGGCGTCGGGGCCGGCGAGGAGGGTTTCGAGCTCGTGCTCCTTCGTGTCTCCGACGGCCTTCACGTGGTCGTAGTAGAGCTCCTCGTAGGAGGGCCTGCGCACGGCGCGCAGCACGCCCATCGGCACCGGGAATTCCGGCTGGGTCAGGCTGCTTACCAGGTAGGCCAGCCCGGGGTTGGTCTCGTCGTAAACAGCGACCTCAGGCGGCGCCTTGCCGGAGAAGGAGACGATCTCCGGCTTCATGTCCTTTATCACGATGCCCCTGTTCCTGTCCTTGCCGAACACCAGCGGCTTGCCGTGCTCCACGCGCAGCAGCATATCATCGCGCAGGGCCTGGTCCTTCAGCGGCTCGAACTCCTTGTCCGAGAACGGCACGCACTTCTGCAGGATCTCAACGAAGGCCGTGCCTTCGTGCCTCGCCGCCCTCTCCAGTATAGCGGTGGTGCCGGCTATGTCGTTGTCCAGTCCGCGCGCGACGAACGTGCAGCCCAGGCCGACGGCGAAACTGGCCGGGTTGAAGGGGTAGTCTATCGAGCCCAGCGGCGTGGTCTTGGTCTTGGTCCCCGGCTGGGTGGTCGGGGAGGCCTGGCCCTTCGTCAGCGCGTAGATGCGGTTGTTGAACAGCACGATCTTCAGCCCTATGTTGCGGCGTATCGCGTGCAGCATGTGGTTGCCGCCTATCGAGAGGCCGTCGCCGTCGCCGGTCACCACCCAGACCGCGAGCTCCGGATTGGCCAGCTTGACGCCGGTGGCCACGGCGGCCGCGCGGCCGTGGATCGAATGGAAGCCGTACGTGCTGACGTAGTACGGGAAGCGGCTGGAGCAGCCGATGCCGGAGATCACCGCGTACTTCTCGTGGGGCAGGCCCATGCCGGCCATCACCTTCTGCATCATGTTAAGGATGGCGAAATTGCCGCAGCCCGGGCACCACTTGACCGGGAGATTGGAGGAGAAATCCTTGGCCGTAAGCTTAGCGTTTTCCATGTCAGTTCCCTCTCAGGACCTCCTTTATCTTCTCGAGCACTTCGTCGGAGTTCAGCGGCTGGCCCTGCACCTTGTTCAGGCCAAGCGGTTCTACCATGTACTCCGAGCGCAAGAGCATGCGCAGCTGCCCGGTATTCTCCTCCGGCACCAGCACCTTCCGGAAACGGCGCATCGCGGCGCCAAGGTCCGGCGGCAGCGGGAAGATGTTGCGGATATGGACCGAGGACACGCTGATGCCCTCGCGCCTGGCCTTGGAGACGGCGGAGGTTATAGCCCCGTACGTCGAACCCCAGCCCACGACGAGCAGCTCGCCCTCCGGCTGCCCGTATATCCTGGTCTGAGGTATCTCCTTGACCACGCGGCGAACCTTCTCGGCGCGCAGCTGGGTCATCCTCTCGTGATTCTCGGCGTCGTAGCTGATGGCTCCGGTAACGTCCTGCTTCTCCAAACCGCCTATGCGGTGCTCGTAGCCCTTGAGCCCCGGCCACACCCAGGGCCTGGCCAGCGTCTCCGGGTCGCGCATGAACGGCTTATAGTCCCCCGGCCCGGGGCGCGGCGGCAGTTCGAACTTCGGCAGCTCCGAGAGCTTAGGGATGCGGAACGGCTCCGAGCCGTTGGAAAGGTAGGAGTTGGTCAGCACTACGACCGGCGTCATGTACTTGACGGCTATGCGCGCGGCCTCGAGCGTCGTATGGAAGCAGTCGGCCGGGCTGGAGGCGGCCAGCACGACCAGCGGGCTCTCGCCGTGGCGGCCGTAAACGGCCTGCAGCAGGTCCGACTGCTCGGTCTTCGTGGGCAGGCCGGTGGAGGGTCCGCCGCGCTGCACGTCCACTATCACCATCGGCAGCTCGGCTATCACGCCCAGCCCCAGGGCCTCCGCCTTAAGCGACAGGCCCGGACCGCTGGTGCCGGTGGCGGCCAGCTCGCCGGCGAAAGCGGCGCCTATCGTGGAGCAGACCGCGGCTATCTCGTCCTCGGCCTGGAAGATCACCACGTCGTTGGAGCGGTGCTTGGCCAGAGTGTGCAGGATCTCCGAGGCCGGCGTTATCGGGTAGGAGCCGTAATAGAGTTTCTTCTTGAGCAGCTTGGCCGCGGTGATCAGCGCGTAGGCCGCGGCCTCGTTGCCGGTGAGGTTGCGGTACTTGCCCGGGGTCACCGCGCTCTTTTTCGCCTGGAAGCGGGCGTCGAAGATCTCCGTGGTCTCGGCGTAATCGTAGCCGGCCTCCAGCACCTTGGCGTTGGCCGCCGCGATCTCCGGGGCCTTCTTGAACTTGTTCTCTATCCACTCCTTGGTGGACTCCAGCGGCAGGCCGTACATCCAGTACAGGATGCCGAGCATGTAGAAGTTCTTGCACTTGAGGACCTGCGGCTTGGGCAGGCCGGAGTCCTTCAGCGTGTTCTCCGTCATCGTATTGGCCGGGACGGCTATCACGCGGTAATTGTCCAGCGTCCCGTCCTCGAGCGGGTTGGCGGCGTAGCCCGCCTTCTCCAGCGCGGCAGGCACGAAAGCGTCGGAATTGGCCACGATGATGGACCCCTTCTCGAGGCTCTTGAGATTGACGGCCAAGGCCGCCGGGTTCATGACCACCAGCACGTCCGGCCTGTTGCCCGGGGTAAGCACGGACTCGTCGCCGAAGCTGATCTGGAAACCGCTGACGCCGGCCAGCGACCCGGCGGGGGCTCGTATCTCGGCCGGGTAGTCCGGCAGGGTGCTGAGCTCGTTGCCGGCCACGGCCGTGGCGTTGGCGAAGCGGCTGCCCACCAGCTGTATGCCGTCTCCCGAGTCTCCGGCAAAGCGCACTGTGACCGAGCTCAACTCGCTGACGTTCACGTTTCTGCTCTTTGGTTTGGTCATTTCTAGGGAACCTCTCTGGCCTTAAAAGCGGGAAAATCCGGGCCCTTCGGGGCTGGACTTTACGTCCTGAATTATACTACAAATTATCTTAACGGGGTTCAAACCCGCGCCCGGCGCCGGACAAAGGGCGGGCTTTGGCGCCGCGGCAGACCTGGAGGACCGATGAAACTGCTCGAATACGAAGGCAAGGACGTTTTTGCGCGCTACGGCATACCGACGCTCAAGCGCTGCGGGGTGATAAGAATAGGGGACAGCCCGGACGGGCTGGCGCTGGACGGCAAGGGTCCCTGGGTGGTCAAGGCGCAGGTGCTGGCCGGAGGCCGGGGCAAGGCGGGCGGCGTAAAGCTGGCCAAGACGGCGGCAGAGACCCGCGAGGTCGCCGGGAAGATGCTCGGCATGAAGCTCGTCACCCACCAGACCCAGGGCAAAGCCCTGACGGTGGAGGAGGTGCTGGTGGAGGAGGCCTGCGACATAGCCCGCGAGATCTACATCTCCGTGGTCCTGGACCGCAGGGCCGGCGCTCCCTCAGTCATAGCCTCGGCGGAAGGCGGGATGAGCATTGAGGAGCTGGCCGCCGGCCACCCCGAGAAGATAATCCGCGTGCCGGTCGACGCGGAGGCGGGGCTGCTGGAGTTCCAGGCGCGCCAGCTCGCCTTCGACCTGAAGATCCCCAAGAAGAATTTCAGCGACTTCACCGAGTTCGCGAAGAGCCTGGTCAGGGTCTTCATAGAGAACGACGCCAGCCTGGTCGAGGTGAACCCCCTGGTCCTGACCGCCGACGAGAAACTGGTGGCCATAGACTCCAAGATCGTCACCGACGACAACGCGCTGTTCCGCCACAAGGACCAGGCCGCCAAGCCGGACCACGAGGCCTCCGATATAGAGAGGGAGGCCAAGGGCATAGGGATCAACTACATAGGCCTCGACGGCGACATCGGCTGCATGGTCAACGGCGCCGGCCTGGCGATGGCGACCCTCGACACCGTCAAGATGGCGGGCGGCGACGCGGCCAACTTCCTCGACGTAGGGGGCGGCGCCAACGTGGAGCAGATCACGAAGGCCTTCCAGATAATCCTGAAGGACCCCAAGGTCAAGGCCGTGCTGGTCAACATCTTCGGCGGCATCATGAAGTGCGACAACATAGCTTCCGGAGTGGTGGAGGCGTCGAAGAAGGTCGGACTGGCCGTGCCGCTGGTGGTGCGGCTGGAAGGCACGCGCGTCAACGAAGGCAAGGAGATACTGGCCCGCTCCGGCCTAAAGCTGGAACAGGCAGATTCGCTGTGGGAGGCCGCGCAGAAGGCAGTGGCCGCCGCCAGGAGATAACGACATGTCCATACTTTTGAACAAGAAGACCAAACTGATAGTGCACGGTTTCACCGGCGCGCAGGGCTCCTTCCACGCCCAGCAATGCCTCGAGTACGGTTCCGACATCGTCGGCGGCGTCACGCCGGGCAAAGGCGGCGCCGAACACCTCGGCAAGCCGGTCTTCAACACCGCCCGCGACGCCGTCAAGGCCACCGGCGCCGACGCGTCCCTGATCTTCGTCCCTCCGCCTTACGCCGCGGACTCGATACTGGAGGCCGCCGACGCCGGCCTCTCCGTCATCATCTGCATCACCGAGGGCATACCCGTGATGGACATGGTCCGCGTCAAGAAGCGCCTCACCGCCCTACGCAACGCAGGCCGCGACGTGACCCTTGTCGGCCCCAACTGCCCCGGCGTCATCACCCCCGGCGAGTGCAAGGCCGGCATCATGCCGGGCTACATCCACAAGAAGGGCTCCGTGGGCATAGTCTCGCGCTCCGGCACCCTGACCTACGAGGCCGTCTGGCAGGTGACCAGCCAGGGCCTGGGGCAGAGCACCGTAGTCGGCATAGGCGGCGATCCCGTGCAGGGGATGAACTTCCTGGACGCGCTCAAGCTCTTCCAGGCCGACCCGCAGACAGAGGCCGTCATCATGATAGGCGAGATCGGCGGCTCCGCCGAGGAGGACGCGGCCAGGTACATCAAGAAGGAAATGACCAAGCCCGTCTTCGGCTTCGTCGCCGGCAAGACCGCGCCCCCCGGCCGCCGCATGGGCCACGCCGGCGCCATCGTGGAAGGCGGCTCCGGCACCCACGCCTCCAAAGTGGAGGCCCTGAAGAAAGCCGGCGTCACCGTGGTGGACAACCTCTCCGAGATAGGCGGGGCGGTGGCCGCGAAGCTCAAGCCGAAGGCCAAGGCGGCTGGCAGGTAGACGGGGAAAGGGAGGAGCCCGCGGGAGCATCCGCGCCGGCGGGCCCTTTTGATGATCACGAAATACCGCATCCGGGACCGCCGGCTCACGCCGGCGGAGGATGGCGCCCAGGTCTGGGTGGTGACAGCCCCGACCGAAGACGAGAAGAAGAGGCTGCTCGCCGACTTCAGCATCGACGAGCACACCTTCAGCTCCGCGTTCGACCCCGAGGAGCCGGCGCGTCTGGAGACCGAGCCAGACCATCTCGCGCTGATCTTCAAGCGCCCCAAGAACTACTCCTCCAAGGACCATTTCCTGTTCAAGGTAACGTCGATGGGCCTGTTCCTGTTCGGGGACAGGCTGGTGCTGGCGCTGCCCGAGGACGTCAGCATGTTCTCGGGCAAGTACTTCAAGCAGGTCTCGGGCATACGCGAGGTGTTCCTGAAGCTGATTTATAATTCCATCTTCCATTTCATGGAACACCTGAAGGTCATCAGCATGATCTCCGACGAGCTCGAGGCCAAGATCACCTACTCGATGGAGAACAAGCACCTGATCAACATGTTCACGCTGGAGAAGAGCCTGGTCTACTACGTCAACGCGATCACCGCCAACACGGGCGTGATAGAGCGCCTCAAGCACGCGGCCGGAAAGGCAGGTTTCAGCCAGCGCAGCGTCGAGTTCATGGACGACATCATGATAGAGAACCAGCAGTGCTACAGGCAGGCCTCCATCTACTCCAACATCTTCGCGTCGCTCGTCGGCGCGCGCGCCTCCATCGTCAGCAACAACCTGAACATCCTGATGAAGAACCTCAACGCCGTCGTCATAGCCGTGGCCGTCCCGAGCTTCTTCGCCGGAGTGGGCGGCATGTCCGAGCTGTACGCGATAACCGGCATCCGCGACCCGAAGGTGGCCTATCCGGTCTTCCTGTTCGCGATGCTGCTGCTGGGGTGGATCACGTTCGTACTCATAAAACGCCTGGAGAAGCATTGACGCCATGCCTAAACTGTTCATCGTCTCGCTGGGCTGCCCGAAGAACCTTTCCGATTCCGAGGTAATGGCCGGGGAGCTGGCCGCGGCCGGTTGGGAGCTGGTCCCCTCCGAGGAGGGCGCCGACGCCGCGCTGCTCAACACCTGCGCCTTTCTGGGCTCCGCGGTCGGGGAATCGGAGGGCGAGATACGCCGCCTGCTGCGCCTGAAGGCCCGCGGCAGGCTCTCCAAGGTCCTGGTGGCGGGCTGCCTGGTGGAGCGGGAGAAGGAGGCCCTGCTCGAGAAATTCCCCGGCATAGACGCGCTGGTGGGGGTCAACGCGCTTTCCATGGCCGCCGAGGCGATAGAGGCCGGCAGGAGCTGTATCCCGGCCTCCGCTACCCGCATAGACTCCCCGCGCGTGAAAGCCCGGCTGACCGCCCCCCACAGCGCCTACCTGAAGATAGCCGACGGCTGCGGGAACCGCTGCGCCTATTGCCTGATCCCGTCCCTGCGAGGCCCTTTCCGCTCCAAGCCGTTCGAGTCGGTCCTGCAAGAGGCCGCCCGGCTGGCCGAGAGCGGCGCCGTGGAGATCTCGCTGATAGCGCAGGACACCACCTCCTACGGCCAGGACCTCTACGGGAGGCCGCGCCTCGCAGGGCTGCTGAAAGAACTGGTAAAGATACAAGGCGTACGCTGGTGGCGGCTGATGTACGTCTACCCCGAGCGGGTGAGCAAAGAACTGATCGGGGTGATGAAGGCCAACAGGAGCGTCGTCCGCTACCTGGACATGCCGCTGCAGCATATATCCGACCCTGTTCTCAGGCGCATGAACCGCTCCTCCACCTCCGCCTCCATAAAAGCGAAGATCGAGGAGCTGCGCCGGGCCATGCCGGACATCGCGCTGCGCACCAATTTCATAGTGGGCTTCCCCGGCGAGACCGCGGAGGATTTCGAGGAGCTGGCGGCCTTCGTCAAGGAGGCGCGCTTCTCCGGGGTGGGCGTATTCAAGTACTCGCGAGAGAAAGGCACGCCCGCCGCGGACATGCCGGACCAGGTCCCCGAGAGGATCAAGACCGAACGGGCCGAGGCTCTGGTGCGCGTTCAGAGCGAGGTGGTGGACGGCATCAACGCCGCCCTGAAAGGGAAGACCGTGGAAGTGCTTATGGATTCCCCGAAGTTCGGCCGCACCTACCGCGATGCGCCCGACATCGACGGCCACGTCGAGGTGGAGGTCCCGGAAGGTTCACGTCCCCCGAAGGCCGGCGACATAGTGAAGGCCAGGATCACCGGCGCCGCCGGCTACCTGCGCGCAGGGACGCTGCTTCCTAACTTCCCAACTCGTCAAAGTTAGGAAGCGGAGCCCCTAATAAAGCCCTTTCTTTCGCAGTTCGTCGTCGTCCATGCCGAAATGGTGGGCGATCTCGTGCAGCAATGTGTGCCTTATGCGCCCCTCCACGGCGGCCTCCGAGGCGGCGCCGGCAGCAAGGTTATCCATGAAAAGCGTTATCTTGTCGGGCATGGCCCCGCTGTAGAACGGCCCGCGCTCTGTCAGAGGCACGCCCTCGTAGAGGCCGAGCAGGCCGGCGCCGAAGCGGCGCTCCTGCTCCGCAGTCGGGGCCCGCCTGACCGCGACCACGACGTTCTCCAGCCTGGCGCGGAACTCCTCCGGCAGGCCGCCCACGGCCTTCTCCGCCAGCCTTTCGAACTCTTCGTCGGTCATAGCGCCGCCCCGCGCCGCCTACTTGGAGATGAAGTATATGCCGGCCGCGAGCAGCAGCGCGCCGGTCAGTTTGTTCAGCGTGAAACTTTCGTCCAGGAAGACCAGCGCCAGAGCGAACGTCACCAGCGGGTAGATGGAACTGAGCGGTACTATGCGGCTCGCCTCGCCCCCGGAAAGGGCCTTAAGATAGAAGTAAACGCCGGCCATCGACACGATCACGCTGGACACCACGAACACCGGCCCGAGCTTGTTCTCGGTCATTACCGCGTTCCTGGTCTCAGGATATTTCCAGATCAGCAGCGGCGCGAACAGCACCATGTTGGCCAGCGTGCGCAGATAGAAGGCGCCGGACGGGTCCATGTAGTTCAGCGAGACCTTGTCGAACAGCGCGCCGACACCCCAGCCCAGTATGGCCAGCGCCAGGAAGACCATGGTGGCGGCGGACATGGGTCAGGGAGGAGGCATCTGCCCCGGCAACATGGCCGAGGTGAAGGGTTTCTTCAGGTAAGGGCCTATCGTCTCGGAGAAGCCCCACTCGTCCTTGTAGGACATGGCCTCCCGGTAATATTTTACGGCGGTGGCCCTGTCCCCGCGCAGGTCGGCCACGTTGCCCAGCCTGACTATGGCCCAAACCCCCCAGCGCGCGGGGTTGGCCGGGTCAGTCTTCAGCGCATCGACCGCCTTCTGGAAATATTCCACGGCCTTATCGTAGTCTTTCTGCACCAGGTATGTGGTGCCGATGGCCGTCAGGATGCGCGGCAGGTAGCGCCTGCGGTAGTTCGGCTTGCCGTCCTCCACGTCCTTGAGGTACTCCAGGCAGTCCTTGCGGCATTCGTCGTACTCCTTGTCCTCGAACAGCGAGACTATCTCGACGAAATGCATCTGCGGATGGTCGGGGTATGCCTGGCGCAGCTCCCTGGACCATTTGACCGCCAGGGCGGTGTTCTCGTAAGGGCTGCCGGTGGTGGTATAGATCTCTATCAGCAGCAGCTTGGCCGCCAGAGCGTTGAAATAGCCCTTTTCCCTGCAGATGTTCAGCATCTCCAGGCCCTTCTTCGCGTCGCCGCGCATCAGGAAGTGGGCCAGTATCTTGACCACGCCTGACAGCGTGCCGGCGTAATACTCGTACATGCCGAGGCCGAGATAGGCGTCGTACATCTCCGGGTCCAGCTTGAGGGACTTGCGGGTGGCCGCCAGCGCCTTCCTGCCGGTGAAGTAGGCCGTTATCCAGCGGTGCTGCAGCACGGCCAGGCGCGCCCTCAGGCCGTACATGCCGCCCAGCACCAGATAGGCCGTGGCGTCGCCGGGGTGCTTCTTTATCCAGGCGTTCCCGACATCTATGGCCTCGTCCGTCAGCTTCCCGTACTGCTGCTCCAGTTTAGGGTCCGACTCGTCCTCCAGATATTCCAGCTGCGCCCACTTGGCCATGGCTATGCCGAAATGCGGGATCGGGTGGTCAGGGTACTTTTGCAGGGCCTCGTTGAAGTACTTCTCGGCCGCCGGGATATCCACAGCGTAAATGGAGTCCATGCCCTCCTTGGAGAGGGTCCTGAGGTCTTCGGGAAGAGGCTCGTAGGCGGGCAGGGCCCTGACGGGAACGGAGGAGGACAGGACCGGGAGCAGAAGCGCCGCTATCGCCAGTTTTTTCATATCGAGAGCCTGTCGGTGCCGGTATATTTGCGCAGGACCTCCGGCACCAGCACGGAGCCGTCCGCCTGCTGCAGCTGTTCCAGTATCGCCGGGAAAAGCCTGCTGGTGGCGAGGCAGGAGCCGTTGAGAGTGTGCACGAACTCGTTCTTGCCGGTGGCCGCGCGCTTGAAGCGCATGCTCCCGCGGCGGGCCTGGTAGTCGTGGGCGTTGGAGACCGAACTGACCTCCTTGTAGGCGTTCATGCTCGGGATCCAGACCTCTATGTCGCAGGTGCGGGCCATCGAAGCGCTGCAGTCCCTGGCGGCCAGTTTGACCAGCCGGTAATGCAGGCCCAGCTTCCGCATGACGCCCTCCACGGCCTCCACCATCGAATCGAAGGCCGCAGGCGAATCCTCCGGCCTGGTGAACTGGATCAGTTCCACCTTGTTGAACTGGTGGCCGCGGATCATGCCGCGCTCGTTGGCGCCGTAGCCCCCGGCCTCCCTGCGGTAGCAGGGGGTATAGGCGAAGTACTTCTTCGGCAGCTCGTCCTCTTTCAGCACCTCGTCCCGGTGCAGGCTGATCAGCGCGGTCTCCGCCGTGGGCAGCAGGAACTGCACCTTCTCGCCGGCGCCGGCTATATGGAAGACGTCGTCCTTGAACTTGGGGAACTGGCCCGCGGTATAGCCGCACTCGTAGTTCAGGATGTGCGGCGGCAGCGTGAACGAATAGCCCGCCGCCAGGTGCGTCTCGACGAAGAGATTGATCAGCGCCCATTCGAGGCGCGCGCCGAGGTCGCGATAGACCCAGAAGCCGGCGCCGCCCAGCTTGGCGCCGCGCTCATAATCGACGAGCCCCAGGTCCCTGGAGAGCTCGAGGTGGCCCTTCGCGGCGAAACCGAACTCCGGCTTCCCGCCCCATTCGCGCAGGACCGCGTTGTTCTCCTTGCCGCCGGCCGCCACGTCGTCCGCCGGCATGTTCGGGAGCTCGGCCATCAGCGAGTTCAGCCTTTCCTCCACCGAGGCCAGCTCGGCGTCCAGGCCCTTTATCCTAGCCGCTATCTCCTTCATCTCGGCGAAGACCGCCTGCTGCTCCTCTTTGGGCAGCCTCTTCACCCCGGCCGAGGCGGCGTTCTTCTTCATCTTCAGCGCGTCGCCCTCGGTCAGCAGTTCGCGCCGCCTGCGGTCCAGCTCCAGGATGGGCCCGAGGTCCACGGAATCGAGTTTCTTTAGCAGGGCCGCCCTGACCTTCTCCGGCTCGGTCCTGATGAGGTTGATATCAAGCATGTTGTGCTCCGTGCGTCATGCCGCGCAAGGCGGCCTTATGGTCTGACCATGTCCAGAACGGACTCGCTCATGATGGAGGAGGGCTCGTCGCCCCTGCGGGGGCTCAGCATGATCTGCAGCTTGATGGCCACCGGGCTGAAGCCGCTGCCCCGCAGCCTGGCCAGCTGGTTCTGAAGCTCGAAACGTATCACCCTGGCCTGCAGCTCGGCGGCCGGGGCTATCCGGGAGACGCGCACCTCCTCGACGAAGAACGGCACGCCCCAGAAGGCCTTGTCCGCCGGTTCCCCGTCCTTCAGCAGGCGCAGCGTCAGCGCGTAACGCAGGATAAGGCCCTCGGCCGGGCTCTGCGAGAAATTGTGCAGCGTGACCAGCGCGCGCAGCCTGTCGGCGAACTTCCCGTCAGCCGAGAGCTTCAGGCTCTCCACCTTCTCGAAAGGCAGGCGCTGCTTGCCGGCATGCCGCGAGACCTGCCAGTCTATGCCGTTCACTCCGACCTGCGGGAACGCCCGTACGGAGAGGGCCGTCATCAGGGCGAGGACTACGGGGATGGTTCTTCTGATCATATCTCCTCTCTCAGCTCTCAGCTCGCTTGCCAGCGCGCTCCTCAGGGCTCCAGAGCGGCCAGTTCCGCCTCCATGGCGGGAGGGATAAGGGCCAGGACTTCCACGCCTGTAACGGCATCGCCGCAGCGCAGGTCCAGTTTAACCGTGACCAGGCCGCGCTTGTCCGTAGGCTCCATCGAGGACCAGAGGGCCTCCAGCAGAAAAGGGATCTCCCCCTTCACGCACTTGGGGGCCGAGGGAATGAAGGGGCGTCCGACGGCCCCGGAAAGCGCGTTCAGCAGCGAGTTCAGGATGATGTTGCCCAGTTCAGAGAACAGCAGCTCCTGCGCCTGGCTCAGGTCCGGCAGCTTGAGGATCGGCCCGCCGAGGAAGCCCCTGGCCAGTACGCCTATATCCTCCGGCCTGAAGACGACCATCGAAGTGAACGGATGCTCCCCCGTGACAGTGAAATACACTGCCGCGCCCGAAGCGCTGCCTGAAGCGGGATAGTCCCCGATCAGCTCCCGCATCGTGCGCAGGGAAACCCGGAAAGCGGAGACCGTCCATTGCCCGCCGGAAACGCGCGAGAGCCTGGAGGCGCATTTTCCCAGGCTCTCCGAGGCTATTCTTTCCAGCGTTTTTCCGGCTTTCGGGTCCATATCAGGCAAGGCTCTTCATCAGCGTCTTGAAATCCTCGAACGAGAAGGGTTTGCGCAGTATCGCGTTCACGCCCTTGTCGGAAAGGCGCCTGTCTATCTCGTCCTGCTCCACCGCCGTGACCACCACCACGCGCGCGGCCGGGTCGAGCGCGCGCAGGTCGCCGAGGATCTCCACTCCGGAACGTCCCGGAAGTATCAGGTCCAGGAAGACCACGTCCGGCCTGTGCTCGCGGTAGCATTTAACCGCCGCCTGGCCGTCCTCGGCCTCTGCCACCACCTCGTGACCGAGCTTCTCCAGCAGGGTCTTTATCGTGTAGCGCGTCAGCGCGTTGTCTTCAACCAGCAGTACTTTCATATTCTCCCCCCTCGGATACGGCGCGCCGGGAGCGGACCCCCTCCGTTTCCCGGCGCGGCCAGGGTCAGCAGCAGCAGGAGCACTCCACCTTGGGAGCGCCGGCGGCCTTCTTCGCCAGCGCCGCCGCCGAATCGGTCTTCTCCCACGAGAAGCCTGGGCGGCCGAAATGGCCGTAGGCGGCGGTCTTGCGGAACACCGGCGCGCGCAGCTTAAGCGCGTGGATGATGCCGCGAGGCGTCAGGTCGAAGCTGGACCTGACGATCTGCGCCAGCTTCTCGTCGGCGATCTTCCCGGTGCCGTGCGTGTCGACGTACAGGCCGACCGGCTCGGCCACGCCGATCGCGTAGGCCAGCTGCACGGTGCACTCGCGGGCGAGCTTCGCCGCGACGATGTTCTTGGCTATATAACGGGCCATGTAGGCCGCCGAGCGGTCCACCTTCGTGGAGTCCTTGCCGCTGAACGCGCCGCCGCCGTGCGGGGCCACGCCGCCGTAGGTGTCCACGATGATCTTGCGGCCCGTCACGCCGGTGTCGGACTGCGGGCCGCCGACGACGAACTTGCCGGTGGGGTTGATGTAGATCTTCGTGTTCTTGTCGATCATCCGCTTGTCGATGACCGGGTCGATGACGGCCGCGATGATCTCCCGGCGGCTCTTCTCCGTGATCTGGTGGCCGCTCTTGTCGAGGATCTCCTCGGTGTGCTGCGAGGACACGACGATGGTCTCGATGCGGACAGGCTCGCCGTCGTCGTACTCCACGGTGACCTGCGTCTTGCCGTCGGGGCCGAGGTAGGGCAGGATGCCCTTCTTGCGGACCTCGGTCAGGCGCATCGACAGGCGCTGGGCCAGCTGCAGCGGCAGCGGCATCAGCTCCGGCGTCTCGTCGGAAGCGTAGCCCACCATCAGGCCCTGGTCGCCGGCGCCGCCGACGTCCACGCCCTGGGCGATGTCCGGGCTCTGGCGGCCGATCACGTTGATGACAGCGCAGGTCTCGTAGTTGAAGCCGTACTTGCTGTGCGTGTAGCCTATGTCCCTGATGACCTGGCGCGCCAGCGTGTCCACGTCGACGTAGGTCTTCGTGGTGATCTCGCCGCCCACCACCACCATGCCGCGGGTGATGAAGGTCTCGCAGGCCACGCGGCCCGCCGGGTCTTTCTTCATGATCTCGTCGAGTACCGCGTCCGAAATCTGGTCGCACACCTTGTCGGGATGCCCCTCGGTCACCGACTCGGAACTGACGAACCTTTTTCCTTTGAAGTTCATAACGCTTGCCCTCCTGAATTATCTTTAAATTATAGCAATTTTATCCGTTTTTACTTCTCGATCAGCTTGCCCGCGAGGTCCAGGAACCTCCTCGTGTTCTCCGGGGTATCGGTCTCCGCGTACGTGCGCAGCAGCGGCTCGGTGCCGGACGGGCGCATCAGCACCCACCAGTCGTTGTCGAGCACTATCTTCAGACCGTCTATCGTATTGGTCTCGGTTATCTTGCGGCCGAGCAGCAGCTTGGGCAGCTTCTTCTTTATCTTGACCGCGAACGAGTGCTTGTTGGGAATGGGCTTGTCCAGCTCGAAATCCCGGCGGATGAAGGCGGACTTGCCGTACTTCTTCTCTATCTCGGCGTAAAGGGCGGACACGGGCTTGCCGGTCTTCACCGCCATACCCATAACGAAGAGCGCCGTCAGAGCCCCGTCGCGCTCCGGCAGGTTGCCTTTCCAGGCATAGCCGCCGGACTCCTCCGCCCCGAACGCCACGTCCTCGGAGAGCATCTTCTCCGCTATGTACTTGAAGCCGACCAGCGTCTCCTCGAACGGCAGCCCGGCCGCCCGCGCGATGCGCTTGGTCAGGTAGCCCATCGACACGGCCTGCGCCACCTTGCCCCTGTACTTGCCGCCCGCCAGCAGGTAGTCCAGCAGCAGCGGCGCGGTCTGGCAGGGCGTGAAGTACTGGCCCTTGTCCGAGACCAGCGCGAAGCGGTCCGCGTCGCCGTCGAGCGCCACTCCGAAGAGAGCCTTGTTCTTCCTGACCGCCTCCACCAGCGGCTGCAGATTGGACTCCACCGGCTCCGGGGCGACGCCGCCGAACAGCGGGTCGTGCTCTTCCCGGATCCTTATGACGTTCTTCGAATCGAAGAGCCCGGCCATCTCGGCGCCGGCGCCGTGCATGAAGTCCACCACGACCTTGCCGGGGAGCTTGGCCAGCAGCTTCGAGGTGCCGCCCGCCCTGGAATCGAGGTAGTCCCCGTAGATTTTCCTGAAGTCCTTCACCTCCACGCTCGCCCCGGCGGCCTTGACCGGCACGGCCTTGCCGATGTAGTTCTCTATGTCGGCCGTCACCGCCGGAGGGGCGGAGCGTCCGTTCAGTTTGACCTTGATGCCGTTGTAAAAATGCTTGTTATGGCTGGCGGTTATCACCACGCCTATGCCGTAACCCTTCGTCGTCAGCAGGCTTACGGCCGGGGTGGGCAGGGGGGTTGCGGAAAGGGTGACGGCCAGGCCGTTGGCGGCCAGGACCTCGGCCAGCGCGCGCGCGAAGCGGTCCGACATGAAGCGCCGGTCGTAGCCCACGGCGATGGAGGGCTTTTCCGTCCGCATGTACTTGTAGGCGATATAGTCGGCCATGCCCTGGGCGGCTTTTCTGACCACGTCGTACGTGAAGTCCCGCGCTATGACGCCGCGAAAGCCGTCGGTGCCGAACGAAATATGGTTTGCCTGGTGGGAGCTCATTTTAAACCTCTCGATCTCGTATCCGCGGACGCGGGAAAGCCGCGTTCCGCAGGGTATACATAATAATAAAATCGGCCTATGAACTCAAATCCCGGCGGCGGCGGACGCCCAGCAGGGGGGACAGCCCCCCGGCGACCGCCGCCTCCAGCGCCGCGGGCGGCGAGGGAAGCCGACCGGCCTCGATCACCAGAGAAACCCCGCGCCGCCGCAGCGAGGCCGCCGAAAGCCCGGAGACGCCGCACGCCACCGCGACGGGCTTTCCGGCCCGCCTGGCGGCGGCGATGGCCGCCCCCGGGGCCTTGCCGTAGAAGGTCTGCGCGTCGAAGCTCCCCTCGCCGGTGATGAGCAGGTCGGCCGCGGCGAGTTTCCTGTAGAACCCGGTCCGCTCCAGCACGAAGGCCGCCCCGTCGTCCAGCTCCGCCCCGAAGAAAGCCGCCAGACCCGCGCCGAGCCCGCCGGCGGCGGCGCCCCCGCGCAGGCTGGCTATCTCCACGCCCGCGCATTCCCGCACCACGCGGGCGTAGTTCAGCAGCGCCCTGCCGATGAAGTCCACCTCACGCGGTCCGGCTCCCTTCTGCGGTCCGAAGACCCGCGCGGAGCCCATAGGGCCGCAGAGCGGGTTGCGCACGTCGGCCAGCCCGGTCACGCGCACCCCCTTTAGCAGCCGGCGCGCGGCGCCGGGGAACACGGCCGCGAGCGAGGCCAGCCCCCTGGCGCCCGGCTGCACCGGACGGCCGCGGCTGTCCACGAGCGAGAAGCCGAAGGCCTGGGCGCAGCCAGCGCCCCCGTCGTTGGAGGCGCTGCCCCCCAGGCCCACCACTATCTCCCTGGCCCCGCGCAGCGCGGCCTCCGCCATCAGCTGCCCTACGCCCCGGGTAGAGGCGTCGAGAGGGCGCAGCCTAGCGCCTTTCAGGCGCCGCAGGCCCGCCGCCTCGGCCATCTCTATCACCGCGGTGCGGCCGGCCAGCAGCCAGCGCGCCTCCAGGGGCCGGCCGAGCGGCCCCTCCACCCGGCTCCTGACCAGCTTGCCGCCGAGCGCCGGCAGCAGCGCCTCCAGCAGCCCGTCCCCGCCGTCGGCGATCGGCAGCACGTCGACGCGCGCCGAGGGCGCTATTTTTTTCACGCCCCTGGCGGCGGCCTCGGCGGCTTCGGAGGCCGTAAGGGTCCCTTTGAAGGAATTGGGCGCTATCAAAATTCTCATCCCTAAATGATAGAATAATAAGAAGCGCGGCTGAAGACCGCACGGGGATTTTTTATGCAAGCACACAAACCCAAGATAGTCTACCGCTACGGGGAGGGCCTTTACGTCAACCTCACCAACAGCTGTCCCACGTCCTGCGTCTTCTGCATCAAGAACACGTGGAAGATGGACTACCGCGGCAACGACCTGAACCTGGCCGGCCTCGAGCCGGCCCCGTCGGAAGTAGTAGCCGCCGCGAAGGCGGAATGGGCGGCCGCCCCGTTCAGGGAGCTGGTCTTCTGCGGCTACGGCGAACCCACGATGCGGCTGGAGGCGCTGCTGACCTGCGCGCGCCTGGTGAAGTCGGGCCGCGCCGCCCCCATCCCCCCCTCGCTGCGCGTGCGGCTCAACACCAACGGTCTTGCCAACGCCGTCTGGGGGCGGAACGTGGTGCCGGAAATGAAGGGGCTGATAGACGCCGTGCACGTCAGCCTCAACACGGCTGACCCGGTCCAGTGGCTGGAGCGCATGCGCCCGATGGAGCCGTGGAAAGACACCGGTTTCGAGAAGGTCAAGGAATTCATCAGGGAAGCGGCGCTGCTGCTGCCGGAGGCCGTGGCCACCGCGGTCGAGGACGATACCGTGGACATGGCGAAGTTCCGGAAGCTGGTCTCGGACCTCGGGGCCGAGGTGCGCCTGCGCCCGCGCCTGGAAACGGAGGAGCGCGCCTGATGGAACGCAGATCGGTGCTGCTGCTGCTCGCCGCGGCGGGCCTGGTCCTGGTGAGCGTCCCCAGCGTGATCTTCAACAACGCGATACACAAGTACTTCAATTTCCTCGGGCACTGGGACGTGGCCGGCATAAAGCCTTCCGGCACCGGGGTGATCCCGCAGTTCCGCCCCCGGCCGGACCGCATCCCCGAGCCGCCGCAGCCGGTGCTGCGCTTCGTCAAGTTCACCGTCACGATAAAAGGCGCCAAGAGCGTGAAGATAGCCGGAGACTTCAACAAGTGGGACGCGGATTCGCTGGAGCTGGTCAAGACCGGCAGGAAGACCTGGGAGGCGATAGTCCCGCTGCCGCCGGGCCGCTACAAGTACGTCTGCGTGATAGACGGGCAGGAGACGCTGGACCCGCTGAACCCGGATACGGACACGGAGGCCGGCCGCAAGGTGTCGGTACGGACCGTAAAATGAAGTTAAAAAGAACGCTGCTCTCCGCGCTGGCCGCCGTCCTGCTGGCGGAAGGAGCCGCCTCGGCCGCGGGCCGGGCCATACTCTGGGTGCCGGTGCGCGACGCCGGGATAGGGGAGATACTGGATATCCTGGAAAAAGGCAAGGACCTGCGCCTGACGGCCGCCTTCCCCGAACCTCCGAAAGGCTTCGAAGCCCGCGTGAAGAAACTGGCGAAAGAAGGCCGCCTGGAGCTGGCCGCCCGGCCTGAAGGCGATCCGCCGCTCCCGCTTATCTATTCGCCGGACAGGCCGGAGGTTAAGTGGAACGGCAAGCCGGCTTCCGTTCCGGAACCCCAGAACGCGGCCTACTTCCTGCCGCTGAGGCTCTCGATGGCCAGGGACGCTGCCGTCAGGGAGGACGGCGCCCCGCCGGCCGGCCTGGTCTCCCCCCCGGGGGGGCTCTCTCCTGATTATTTCCCCCTGGCCAGGTCCCTGGGCATGAAATGGATAGCCTGCGGCCCGCTGATATCCACGGCAGCGGCGATGGAGGCGGACGGCGTCTACGCCGTGCCCTTCGTGAAGTTCTCCACCTCGGTCCCCGACTACGAAGCCCCCTCGTTCATGCTGTTCGACGAGACCTCCGCCGGCGACCCCGCGGCCCTGCGCGCCCAGCTCGCCGCCGAGCTCAGGGCGCCGTCCGCCTACAGGCTGAGCACCGTTTCAGGGGCGCTGGAGGGCGTCGTCGCCGAGTCCACCGCCGCGGCGGCCGTCTCCGCCGCGGCCTCGCCCTGGAGCGGGGACTACACGCCATGGGCCGCCGCCCGCCTGCAGGCGGGGGCGCTCGCCGCTCTGGCCCAGACCCGCGGCGACCTGATGCTCTATCTTAACTCACTGCAGGGGGATTACCGCAGGGCCGAGCCGGCCTTCCGCCAGTACTTCGCGGCCGAGGAAGGCGACAACCTCGCCGTCCTGGCTTCCAGCGCCTCCGCCTCCGACGCGGACCTGGAACTCCGCAACACGCTGGCCAACGCCTACCGACTGATGGGCAAGCCGCCCCCGCCCTGGGCGTTCACCACGCTGGCCGACGCCGCTTCCGGCGGAGACCAGGAGGACAGGGTCTCGGTGTCCACCGTTCCCGGAGGCTTCGAGCTGACCAACTCGGGCCGCAGCCCGCAGCTGCCGGACTCCACCCCCGGCCTTCCGGCTGGCGCCGACCCTTCGCGCATCTGGAAGCTGCAGGCGATCCAGGTCTCCACGTCGGATGCCGGCATACTGTTCCGGTTCGAGCCCGGGGCCATAGACAACACCCCCGGCGGCCCCTACGGCTTCAGCCACATAACGCTGGACCTCTATATAGACATAAACCACCGCGTCAACGCCGGCATCACGCGGCCCCTGGACGGCAGGCCGCTGCGCATCTTCCCGAACGACGCCTGGGAGTACGCTCTGGAAGTTTCCACGGGGGGCGCCTCCTTCTACCAGATAACGCCCGACGGCCCGAAGAGGACGGCCGTGCTTGCGCCCTCGGTACAGGACGGCTGGATAAGCGTGCTGGTACCCGCCTCCTACATCCGCGGCACACCGGAGCTCTGGAGCTACGCGGCGCTGCTGCTGTATCCGAAGGACGGCGGCTACGCGATAGCCGACTACATCGCCGACCAGATCGCCGACGGCTACATCTACGCCTTCCGCCCGGAGCCGAAGTCGGAGGCCCCGCTGCTGCAGGACGGCATATTCTGAAGCGCGCCGGCCGGGCTCCGGCGGGCGCGGGGGAGGTTGGATGGCGGACAGGGACAAGATCGTTTCATTCGTGGACTCCTACCTGGGCTCGGCGGACGTGAAGGACGCCTCGCAGAACGGGCTGCAGGCCGAGGGCCGGCCAGAGGTGGAGAAGATAGCCTTCGGGGTCTCGGCGTCCCTGGAGTGCATTAAGCGGGCGGCGGACTGCGGGGCGGACATGCTGATAGTTCACCACGGCCTGCTGTGGGGCCGCTCGCAGCCGTTCACCGGCCCGCTGAAGCGCAAGCTGGAGACCCTCTTCAGGGGCGGCCTGTCGCTGGCCGCCTGGCACCTGCCGCTGGACAGGCACCCCGTAGTCGGGAACAACGCCCGCCTGCTGGCGCTGCTGGGAGCGAAAGGCCTGAAGCCGTTCGGCTCCCACGACGGCCAGACGATAGGCTTCAGAGGGACGCTGCCCAGACCGCTGGCGATAGGCGACATAGCCGCCAGGCTGGCCCTAAAGCTGGACGCCGAGCCGCTCTGTTTCCGCTTCGGGACGGAGCGGATCCGTTCCGTCGGCGCGGTCAGCGGCGGCGCCGCCCGCATGTTCGAACAGGCCCCGGCCGCCGGCCTCGATCTCTACGTCACCGGCGAGACCGGAGAGTTCGTGCAGGAGTACGCCCGCGAGACGCGCTCCAATTTCATAGCGGCCGGCCACTACAACACCGAGAAGCCCGGCGTGCAGGCGCTGGCCGGGCTGCTGGAGAGGAAGTTCCGCGTAAAGACGGAGTTCCTGGACATCCCCAACCCCTCCTGACGGGAGAGAGGAGAACGAGATGGAAACGCGGAACCTGGCGATAATGCTGACCGACATAAAGGGCTTCACGTCCAAGACGGCCGGCTTCTCCCGCGCGCAGACCCAGGAGCTCCTCTCGCGGCACCGCGAGCTGGTGCTGCCTGTCATAGAGAAGTTCCGCGGCCGCCTGGTCAAGACGATCGGCGACGCGTTCCTGGTGGCCTTCGACAGCCCGACCGACGCCGTCATCTGCGGCGTGGAGATACAGAACGTCCTAAAGGCGCACAACGCGGAGCGGGCCCAGCAGGACCGCATAGAGATACGCATAGCCATAAACTCCGGAGAGGTGGCCGTGCACGACGACGGGGACGTCTACGGCGACCCCGTCAACATCACGTCGCGGCTGGAAAGCATAGCCGAGGCCGGAGAGGTGTTCTTCACGGAGGCCGTCTACCTGGCGATGAACAAGCGCGAAGTGCCCTCCAGCGAGATAGGCTACCGCCAGTTCAAGGGCGTGCCGGAAAAAATAAAGGTCTTTCGCGTGCTGCGGGAGGTGCCGGTGGGCTCTCAGCCCCCGGGGGAGGAGGCGGCGGCCGAACCGCGGACGTCTCTCGCCGCCGCGGCAGCCCCGGGAGCCCCCGCCGGCATCCGGCCGAGGGCGCTCTCGCTGCTGCTGGACCTGCTCATCGCCGCGGTTGCGGCCGCCCTGCTGCACGGGAACTTCTTGGCGGCCCCGCTGATGCCGCTGTACATCGTCTCCCCTGGGCATCTCCTTCTCTGGGTGCTCTACATTTCCATCTTCCTGAAGCGCAAGGGCGCGACCCCGGGCATGATGATAATGAAGCTGAAGCTGGTGGACGCCTCCACCGGCCTTCAGCCCAAGAGGACCTTCTGGCGCTCCGTCATGGGCGTGGTCTCGGCGGCGCCGCTGGGGCTGGGCTATCTCTGGGCTTTCTGGGAGAAGGACGCCCTCACCTGGCACGACCTGGTCGCGGGTACCCGGATAGTGCGGGCCTGACCGGGGCGGCGGGCGCTAAGGACGGCGGCCGTCCTCCTGCCTTTTTTCACGCCCCGGCCGCGTATTCCACCCTGGGGATGACCAGCGCCAGGAAGGAGAGGGCCAGCACGGCAGAGGAGTCCAGCGCTATGCAGAAGCCCACCGAGAAGCGCTCCGCCAGGAGCCCCGTGACCATGAAGGCCAGCGGCAGCACGGCGTAGGCCAGCGTGGTCAGCACGGAAAAGAAGCGCCCCTTCACGGCGTCCGGCACCACAGTCTGGAACAGCGTCAGCAGCACCGCGTTGCCGGCCCCCAGCGCCCCGCCGGCCGCGAAGAGCAGGGCGCAGACCGCGTACCTGTCCGAGGCGAAATAAAGCCCGCCGAAAGCCGCCCCCACCGCCAGCAGCGAGGCGAAGAACCAGCCGTAGACGTTCCCGTACGACCGCTTGAAGCTCAGCGCCGCCGCCAGCGCCGCCGAGCCGGCCGCGAAGAAGGTCTCGAAAACGGCCAGCCAGGTTACGGACGCCTTAAGAGTGAACTTCACTATCATAGGGATCAGCAGCATGATAGGTCCGACGAAGAAGTTGAAGAGCGTGAACGTGAGGATCAGCACCAGCAGCGGCCTGTTGCCCAATATGTAGGCCAGCCCCTCCCGGAACTCCGCGACGAAGGAGCTCCCGGTCCTGGCCTCCGGGGCCAGCGGCGTGCGGATGCCGAGGATGGCCAGGAACGAGGCCGCGTAGCCGGCGGCGTTGAACAGGAAGGCCCCCGCCACTCCGGCCGCGGCCATCAGCACGCTGCCCAGCGCCGAGCCTATCACGTTGGAGAGCTGCAGGATCGAGGAGTCGGCGGCCACCGCCTGCGGCATTTTCGCCTCGGACGTGAGCCGCAGAATGGAGGCGGCCTCGGCCGACTCGAACAGCGGGCCGAAGCCGGCTATGCAGAAGCAGAGCGCGTAGAGCAGCGGCAGCGTCAGCCTGCCCTCCAGCAGCAGACAGGCCAGGGCCAGCACCAGGGCCGCGCGGGCGGCGTCCGCCGCCAGCATGACCCTGCGCTTGTCGGAACGGTCGGCCAGCGTGCCCAGCAGCGGGCCGAACACCACCACCGGCAGCACGTTCATCCCCATGATCAGGCCCAGGTGGAATTTGGACCTGCCGCCGCCGGACGAGAGGACCCACCAGGCTATGGCTATCGAGAAGAACTTGTCCCCGACCGCGGAGACCGTGCGCCCGGCGAACATGCGCCTGAAATCCGGGAACAGCGCCAGCGGATGCTCCCGCGCACCCTTAACTATTCCGCGCATTTCGCCCCCTTCCTCGAGCAGAGTTTCTCAAGCCCGCCCACGAAACCGGCCAGTTCCGAGTTCAGGGCCGCGTCGCCTGGGTGGCTCCTTTCGAAGACGCCCAGCTCCCTGCGCAGCCCGGAAAGCGGCAAGGCCCCGGCCAGCGCCGGCGCCTCCAGGCTGGGCAGATCTCCGGGACGCAGGTAGCGCAGTTCGTGCGCCTTCAGCCAGTCCGGCCGGACCGCCGAGCGCCGCACCAGCGCCGCCGAGCCGCGGTCCCAGTACACGACGGCCCAGTCCGCCGCCGGCAGGTAGAACAGATAGGCCGGGCGCCGGAAGACCCTCTCGCTGCCGTCCGGCAGCCGCTGCCGCACCGGCACTTCGGGCCAGCCCGCCTTCAGCAGCATAAGTCCGAAGCCGTACCTCTCCGTCAGCCGGCGCCAGTTGGCGGCGCTTACGTCCAGCCCCGCCATCTCCTCTATCCTGCCGTGGAACAGATAGCGGCCGTCCATGAAAGTCCTGTAGTCCGGCCAGAGCTTCCACTCCAGCCAGCCTCCCCAGCCCCAGGGATTGTAGAGCCTGAGCCCGGAGAGCTCCTTTTTTTCCGAGCGCAGGAAAGAAGCCAGGCCAGGCGAGCCCCATTTGTCCAGGCGCGGCGCGGACGAATACTGGGGCAGGGCGAAGACCGCCCAGAACCACAGCAGCAGGGCGGCGGCCGGGACCGCGGCCCAGGCCAGAGCGCGGCGGGCGCGCGGCCCCGGGGAGGCCCATGGCAGAGCCAGCGCGCAGACCGGGGCCGTTATCATGAAGAACGGGATGTTGCGGCCGTAGGAGAGGGAGAGCCAGCCGAAGAGCAGCAGCGTCCCGGCGTGGTGCCAGACGACGCGCCGGCGGCGCAGCGCGAAAAAAAGGACTGCCCCGAGAGCGCCGGCCAGCGCCAGCGCGTACGGCCACTGATACGGATCGCCGGGAGAGAAAGGCGCCCATTCGCGGATATGGGCGCTCAACGCGGCGCTGTAGCGCGCGTGGTTCAGGACCACGGAATATACCCGCCAGCCGTAGGGGGTGGCGAAGCTGGCCGCCAGGCCTGCGGCGAAGACCTTGAGATAGTCCGCCGCGGCCGGCGGCCGGCGGAAGGGGGCGCGGCCGCGCAGATACGGGAGAAGGGCTTCCGCGAACTCCCCGGCGGCGTAAATGCCGGCCAGGGCCAGGCCGTACAGGAAGCCGGCGTGCAGGTTGGCCCAAAGAGCGAAGAAGGCGAAGGCCGCAGCGGCGCCCGGCCCTTTCAGGTCCTCCCCTGCGAGCCTGCGCTTCTCCAGGAAATAGAACGTGGCGGCGAAGAACAGCAGCGTGAAGTTCTCCGGCCTCAGGTCGCAGTTGGAGAGTATCCCGAGCGCGAAGAACGGCAGCAGCAGCGGCAGCGCGGCCCGGCGGCCGTGCAGCAGCACCGTACGCCTGAAGACCAGCAGCGTCAGCGCCAGCAGCAGGGCCTTGAACAGCTGCAGGGCCCGCCAGCCTCCCGCCAGCCAGAGCAGGTAGTAGACCGCCTGCGACAGCCATTCGAAGTCGGTCCAGCGCCTGCCGGCCATGGTCCAGGAAAACACATCGCGCCTGGGCGGGGCCAGATGGGCGAGGGCGTACTTCCCCGCCGCGAGGTGCCAGTAGATGTCGGGGTTGACTATCGGCAGCAGGAATGCCGAACAGGCAAGGGCGAAGGAGACCCAGCCGAGCGCGTTGAGGAGCCTGCCGCGTTGCATCAGGGTATTAATTCTATAAAATCAGGACCGCCCTGGCCCGGGCCGGCCTCAGCGCGAGGGGGCGGAAAAGGGCGTAAGAGAACGGGCCGCGGAAGCCCTGGCTCGCACGGAGGCCGCCTCGTTGCGCCGGCCCAGGTGGTCCAGCAGCTCGGCCAGCGCGCGCGAGGCCTCGGGATAGTCCGGTTCCAGCTCCAGCGCCCGGCGCAGCAGTTTCTCGGCCGCGCCCGGAGGTTCCCCGCGCACCAGTTCCACGGTGGCCAGCGCCAGCAGAGCGGAGGGGAAATCCGGCACCGCCGCCAGGGCCGAGCGCAGGTCCTTCTCGGCGCCCGCCATGTCCCAGACCTTTATTTTGACCAGGGCCCCGGCGTAAAGGACGAAGGCCCCGTCCCAGCCCGCGGGCAGCTCCACCTTGTACACGGCGGTCCGCTCCCCGTCCTCGACATGGAGCAGCCGGAAGAGACGGGGATGCCCGGCTATCCAGCCGCGTTCCAGACTTTTCTGGAGCCCCTGGTCGTTCTCGAACGAGCCCTTTGGGGAAAGGATCTTCCGGTCGGTCACCAGCGCGTAGTCTATGCGCGACCGCGAGAGGCGCTCCAGGAACATGTCCAGGTCGCGCGCGCCGAAAAGCCCGTCCCCCCCGCGCCCGGTGTAGAGCGCCACCAGCGGGGACTCCCCTACGAAGCGGCTGGCTGGAGGGGTGTTGAGCCGTATCCATTCCATCGTGCGCGCGGGCAGCATGTTCTCCCGGCGCGGCGACCTGTGCAGCGCGGCCGCTATCTGGGCGCTGTGCACGGCGAAACCCGCAGCCAGCAGCGCCAGCAGCGCGCGGCCGGCCGCGGGTCTGGCCCGCCAGGAGGCGCGGACGCCGGCCGCGAAGAAGAGCAGGGCCAGCGGGAGCATCGGCAGCGCGTAGCGGTCGGAATAGACCGTCCAGACTGACATTACCAGCCCCTGCGCGAACAGCAGCGCCGCCGCCGCCAAGGCGGCGGAACGCCCCGGGCCCTCGCCGGCGAGGAGCCGCCCCATGCCCTTGAAAAGGAAGTAAAGCACCCCGGCTATGACGGCGGAGCCGGAGAGGTCCCAGAGGCCGCCTCGCGGCCAGCCCACGCCCAGCCCGCAGTACAGCACGAAATCGTGGAACAGCCCGTAGGCCCGCGGCCACAGCGGCTGCCCCCCCAGCGCGGCCAGCCCGTGCAGCAGATAGCCTACATAGTCGGTAGGAGAGCTTCGCTTCAGCAGGAAATATACCGCCGCCGCGGCGCAAGGCAGCCAGAACCACAGCAGCAGCCGGCGCAGCGGCCGGCGGCCGGCCGGCCCCGCGGCCGCCAGACCCGCCGTGAGCGCGGCCGGGAGGAGCGCCCCTATCGGCTTGCTGGCCGGCGCCCAGAACGAAGTCCCGATCAACAGGACCCAGGCCAGGGCGCCTCCCCGCTCCAGGACGAGGCGCAGCCCCAGCAGCCCGTAGACGAACAGGAAGGTCAGGAAAGGGTCCGCCATCACTATCCCCGAGTCCACCAGGAACAGCGGGTGCACGGCGTAGAGCAGCACGGCCCAGCGTCTGTCCTCGTCGGGAAGCCAGCCGTCCAGCAGCAGCCACAGGCCCAGGACGGTCAGCAGCGAAAGCCCGGAACTGGTCCAGCTCAGCCAGGCCCAGTGCGGCGCGAAGGCCGCGGCGAAAGGCAGCAGGAAAAGCGGGTAGCCCGGCAGGAAATGGGAGAAAGCCCCGCCGAAGCCGAGGCCGGAAAGCTCGCGGAGATGCTCCCAGAGCGAGCGGGCCAGCAGCACGAAGGAGGCGTCGTCGTTGAAGTACCCGACGTAGTACATCCGGTTCAGCGCGGCCGCGCCGGCGGCCGAAGCCGCCAGGACCAGCCGGATGAAAAGCCGCGCCGGCACCCGGGCTAAAAAGGACCCGCGCTCCGCCGCCCCGGTTTCAGGTCTTCCTTCCATAGACGCAACGACAATGATACAAAATCCGCGGCGCGGCGCTTTCTTTGCCGCCGCCCGTTTTAATATAATTTCCACCGGGAGTTGCGGACCGGGGATTACAGGATACATGTCCTACTACAACAAGCTCAGGAAAGACCTGGACGGGGCAGCGGCGGACGGCCTCATCACGCAGGAGCAGGCCGGGAAGGTCTGGGAGCGGGCCTACGCCGCCCGCCTCACAGCCGGGTGGAAGGCGTCCTACATCATCGCCGCCTTCGCCGGGCTCTTCATGGCCATAGGCGTGGGCCTGATAGTGGCCCACAACTGGGACAAGCTCGGGGTCATGGCGAAGATCGGCGCTTTCCTGCTGCTCTTCGCGGCCGCCGGCCTGGCGGCGCTGCAGTTCGAGGAGAGGACGGCGGTGGCCGTGCCGGCCGAAGTCCTCTGGTTCTTCATGCCGGCCATAGGCATAGGACTTTACGCGCAGATCTTCCAGCTCAGCGGCGACCCGGTGAAGCCCTACCTGGTCTGGGGCGCCCTGGTGCTGCCGCAGGCCCTGCTGTCGAGGCGCAAGCTTACGGCCACGCTGACCGTGATCCTGCTCTTCGCCTGCCTTTTCATGGGCACCTTCCAGGCTGGCAATCTGCTCTCGCTGAGCGCGGGCAGCAGTTACAACAACCCCAACCCCGTCCCGCCGCCGTGGTGGCACTGGGCGCTGGCCCTGGCCGTGCTGGGCGCCGCCGCCGGCGCGGCCTTCTACCGGCGCTGCCACAGCCCGATGCGCGTGCTGGGCGCGGTCCTGGCCTGGGTGGTGCTGCTGCTGTTCGCGCGCACCCCGCTGCAGCTCTCCAGCACCGCCCCGCTGACGCTGGCCGTTTCGGCGGCGGCCGCGTTGTGGATCATCTGGACCCCGGCCGGGGAAAGGCTGGAGAGCCGCCTGCCGCACCTGGCCTGGCTGCTGGCCGTTTATTCAATGACCTTCTTCTGGCATACGCTGCCCAAGTCCTCGATGGACAGCCCCGGCGGGCTTGCGCTGGCCTGGGTGCTGGCCGCAGCGGCCGTCCTCTCGGCCGTTTTCGGACCGGCAGCCGGCCTGACCGACGGCCGCTGGAAGACGGCTTTCAGGGCCGCGCTTATCGCGCCGGTGGCGGCCTCGCTGCTGCTGTTCAACCCCACCGAAACGGGCGCCAGATCAGTGGCCCTCGCGGCCAATTTCATAATCATAGCGGCCGGGCTCGGGCTGATCTGGAACGGCGCGCGGGAGAACCTTGAGAAGCGCATCAACACCGGCGTGTTCTTCATAGCGCTGATAGTGCTCACCCGCTTCTTCGACCTTTTCGGCGGCATGCTGTCCAGCGGCCTCGGCTTCATAGGCACGGGGCTGGCCTTCGCCGGGCTGGCCTGGGGCATCAACAGGGGCCGCAAGGCCATAATACAGGCCGCGGGGGAGCCGAAATGAGCCGCCTGAAATACGTGCTCGCCGCGCAGCTGCTGATCTTCGCCGGCTGGGCGGGCTGGCTGCTGAACGCCAGGAACTCCCCGGCGCAGGAATTTTACCTGGACACCGCGCCGGTGGACCCGCGCGACGTGCTGGCCGGGACCTTCGTGGCCCTCAACTACGGGATCAGCAGCCCCGGCACCTGCGCCGACCTGCTGAAGAACGACGCCTACTCCGGTCCGCTCTTCGTGAAGCTGGAGTACAAGGGGCGCAAGGCGGCGGCCGGAGGGGCCGAGGCGCAGATCTACGAGCCGGCGGCCTGCGCCGGACAGCCCGGCAAGGACGGCCTGTGGGCCCGCGGCGTCCTCGTCCGCGGCCACTACGCTTTCGCCGACAGGATAGAGTACGGCATAGAGCGCTTCTACCTGAACGAGCACGACGCCCGCAAGGACGCCCGCAGCGGCTCCGTGCTGGCCAAGGTCAGGCTTGGACGCGACCACCGGCTCTCCCTGGTGGACCTGGTAAAAAAAGACTGAACCGCCGGCCGGCGCTCGCGCGCCCAGCGAACCGCCCGCCGGCGCGGACCGCCGGGGCGGTCCGCCTCATGCGGACCCAAGGAGACCTCATGCAGAGAACGCAGGAGATGACCAGCGTGCAGCCGGACTGGGAGAACTTCCTTCCCCGCCCCGTTTCCGAAAAAGTGCCCTACTTCAACAAGGACGGCCGCATCTACGACTGCCTGTTCGCGCAGCAGTTCAACCGCGACCTGCTGACGCTGCTCTTCCGCACGGCCGACCGCCTGCGCGAGGTGACGCAGCACAAGGACGGCGCCGACTACGTCTCCGGCCTGCTCTCCGACAAGCGCGCGATGCTCTACTTCGCGCAGCCCTCCACCCGCACGTTCATGTCGTTCCTGAACGCGTGCCACATCATGGGCCTGAAGACCAGCGAGATCCGCGACACCTCCACCTCCTCCGAGGTGAAGGGCGAGACGCCGGAGGACACCGTGCGCACGTTCTCGAGCTACGTGGACATGATCATCATGCGCCATCCCGCGCCGGGTTTCGTGGAGAAGACCGCCTGGCTGATGAACCGCACCGGCCGCCCGGTGCCGATCATCAACGGCGGCTCCGGCAAGGACCAGCACCCGACGCAGGCCCTGCTGGACGTCTACACCCTCTACCGCAGTTTCAACGGCGACCTGGACGACAAGCACATCGTGATGGTGGGCGACCTCAAGCGCGGCCGCACGGTGCGCTCGCTGTCCTATCTGATGAAGAACTACAGCAATATGCGGCTGACCTTCGTCTCCCCGGAGCAGTTCAAGATGGAGCCCGACATCCTGGACTTCCTCAAGAAGCACAACATCCCTTACGAGGAAACGGAGAACTTCAGGAGCGTGATGAAGACCGCCGACGCCATCTACATGACGCGCATCCAGGACGAGCACGACAAGGCCGGCGAGAGCAAGGCCGTGGACTACTCTCCGTTCTACTTCAGGAAGGAGCACCTGAAGGACATCAAGAAGACCTGCGTGATCCTGCACCCGCTGCCGCGCCGGCACGAGATAGAGGTGGCGGTGGACGACGACCCGCGCGCCGTGTTCTGGAGGCAGGAGCGCAACGGCATGTGGGCGCGCGCGGCTCTGATAGCCTACGTCTTCGGAGTGGACGGCCAGATAAGATAGGCCGGCAAAAAGGCGCAAAAAAGCCCGCCGGAGTTCCCGGAGGGCTTTTTTGTTGCCGGACCCCGGCTCAGTCGGTCAGTTCCGCGGGGTCGGCGAACCGGTTCTGCATGTCGGTCACGTCCGAGATGGTCTTATCGAAGCTGTTGTCGCGGCCGTTGAAGAAGTTATAGGTCTGCGTCACGTCGGCTTCGCCTTTCACGCGCTTGTCGGTGTGCACGTACACCGCGGCCGAGACTTCCTTCGGGTCCACCAGCTGCACCACTACCTTCAGGAAGTCCTCGTATGAGAGGCGGCTCTTGGACTTGCCGGCCGCAACGTCGGAGAGCCGGTCGGACTGGGCCTTCCAGCCGCCGGCGTTCCGCACCGACATGATGTCCCTTATCACCTGGGTGGCCGAATAGGCCAGGTTCCTCACTATGTCCAGCGGGTTGGTGCCGCCGTCCTGGATGCCGGCGGAGTCATAGCCGAGGCGTTTCGCGGCGGCGCTGTAATCGTAGTCCACCTCTCCCTTCTTGTTTATCGTGAAGAGGTCCATCACCTTGTCCACGATGTCGGCGTTGACCTCGCGGGCCACGTTCATGAAGGCTTTCATGATAGCGTCGGCCGGGGCGAAGATGATCTCCTGCACGCCGCGCTGGCTGACCATCAGCTTGAAGCTCATCAGGGCGGCCTTGTAGGTCTTGGAGGGCTGCGCATAGGAATCGCCGTCGGGGCCGTTCTGCTCCTGGGGAGGCAGCGGCGGGAAGATCTCGGTCGCGGGGAGCGTGTTGCCGTCGTCGGTGCCGTTGCCGTGCGTGCCGACGTACTTCAGGACGCCGTTGGCCTTGTCTATCATGTAGCGGGCGGTGCCGTCGCCCTCCTTCACGAAACCCTCGTACTGCTGGTAAAGCAGGGCCGGCTGCGTGACGCTGCCGTCGGTGTTCTCCTTGTTGATCACGTAGACGTTCTTCTGCGAGTCGTACTTGACCACGGTCCCGACGAACGGGATATTGAGCGAGTTGCCGTTGGAGACGCGCTGGCGCTGCTGCACGTGTATCGTCTCGCCGTCCTTGTCCAGCGACTGATAGCGGTTGTAGGAAGAGGTCCAGGTCGTGTCGTGGGAGTGCAGCACCGGGACCACGATGTGGAAGCTGTTGGAATGGCCGTGGTAGATGTCGCTGCCGGCGAAGCTGGGGTTGGAGTCGAGCGCGTTGCCGGTCTGCTCGGCCACGCCGGAGATCTCGCCCGCGCCGCTGGAGGCCTGGTCTTCCTCCGAGAAGTGGTTGAAGTGGAGGCCCATCTCTATGAAGCGCTTCAGGATGCCGAAGTCGCCGTTCATGAACCTGACCAGGTTCTGCATCTGCTCGGGGTTGTTCGGGTCCAGCAGGAACTCCACCAGCAGCTTCCTGCCGAAGGTCTGGGTGTGCCCGAAAGAGAGCTGGAAGGAGATGGCCTTGTTGATCTGGTCGAAGATGGCGCCGTTGAGCTGCCTGTTGGCGGCCTGGGCTATCATGTTCGTGCCGCTGATCAGGCCCAGGTCCGTCATGGGGATCTGGACGGTGGAGGCCGAGGCGCCGACGCTGCGGGCCACGACGCGGTCCAGGCGCAGGCGCAGCCGCAGCGTGTTGGCGTCCATCCTGTAGAGGGTCACGGAGGGCTTGGCTTCGCGGGTCTCACCGGCGGAGACGGAGACGTTTACGATATTGTCTATCGTGGCGCCCGCGCCAAGGCCGAAGCCCATGTGGAGGATAAAAGGCATCTTCCAGATCTCGCCGACGGTCATGTTCCGCAGGCGGCTAACGGTGACCGGCAGAACGGTCTTGACCTGGTAGAGCTTCGCCAGGGTCCCCAGCTCCCGGCAGTATTTGTCGCTCTCGAGCGGGCGCACGACCCAGGAATCGCCCTCCATGCTGCCGGAAAGGCTGACGTTCAGGGACCCGGCGCCGGGGATGGCCACCACGGAATGGCCGATGTTGCCGCCCACGTTAACCCCCACCACGTCTATCAGGGCCACCCGGTTGTCGGGATACTTCCTCATATAGCGCTGGAATTTGCCGCCGACGGCTATGGCGTCCCCGGCCAGTTTGCCGTCCTTATTGAGCTTTATCTGGGCGTTCTTGCAGAGGCCGTCCATCGTACCGTCCTTAAGGTTCTCCCAGAAGTGCTCCAGCTGGCTGGTCTCCGCGTTCTGGGTGGAAACCGTCGGGGTCCTCATCTCCGAGGAGCGCGTCTGGATGGACGCCACCATGTCGGACAGGGAGCCGGAGCCGGCGGCGCCGTCGAAGTCGAGCGCCGCCGCGCCGGAAGCCATTACCGCCAGGGAAAGGATGACCGCGGGGACGGAAACGATTTTTTTGGTGGATCTCATACCTAAAGTATACGGGAAAGCGCCGGCGCTCATAAGAGGCCAAGTGCCCATCCCGCCGCGGTTTTATTGCCTACGCCGGCCCGGGGCCGGGCGGGTCCGCGGAACTGGGTCCTTGGGTCCCTGGGCCTGGGCCCCCCGCCCCCGGTCCCAGGACATGTATAAAAGATAACATTGAAATATCCGCCCGGTCTGCTATAGTATATTCTGGCGGGACAGGCCCGTTCCGGCAGGCGGCGGACTTATCCGGTTTGCGGCGGCCGGCGGCAGTAAGGGGGGCTTATGGACTCGGTTTTTTCCCGTCTAAAACTGCTTATCGTCGACGACAGCGAGGACGACGTCCTTATGGTGCGCTCGGTGCTCTCCGCGCTGGACGCCCGGCACGCTCTGGACGCGGCCTCCAGCGCGCCGGAGGCCCTGGACTATCTGCGCGGCACCGGCAAATACGCGGGCAAGCGGCCGGCTCCGCCAGACCTGCTGCTGCTGGACGTGAACATGCCCGGGATGGACGGCTTCTCCCTGCTGAAGGAGCTGAAGTCCGACCCGGAGCTGAGGAAGATCCCGGTCATCATGCTCTCCGCGTCCGACTCCCCTCAGGACATCCACAGGTGCTACGACTGCGGCGCCGCCTCATACCTGGCCAAACCGGGCTCGGCAGAAGGCTTCAGGGAGATCCTTGGGGGGCTTCTCTCCTACTGGCGCACCGTCTCCGCGCTCCCGGAATAGCCGCTCCTTCCGTTCCAGGCCGCGACGCCGCCGCGCCCCCCGGTCCCGGCGCGGCCCGCTTTTGACTTCCAGGCCAGATATTGTCAGAATATACAGGCCGTACCGACCGATCGACCATGAGGAACATCGCCGCGCAGCGCCTGCTTCCAGGGACCGCAACCATGAACGCGCATAAACATAACCGTGAAATAGTCGTTTTGGGCCTGCCCCCCGTCACGCCCGAGGTAAAGGGCATGTGGCACAAGGGCTACCCCGTCCACAAGGGCGAGACCGAGACCAGCGTCAATTTCGCCACGCTCTACGCCAAGGAGCACGGCATAGTCCCCGACCAGGACCTGCTGCGCCGCGAGTGGCTCAACTTCGTGGACACGCTGCTGCTGGCGGGCTTTCACCTGCACATCTTCCCGTTCCCCGAGCAGCTCAACCGCCCGGACAGCCTCTACCACGACGCGGTCTTCATCCGCGACGGCGGCATGATCTTCCGCAGCATCTGGATCAAGGGCCGCTTCAGCGTGAAGGACCGCATCACCGAGGGCGAGTTCCACACGCAGCTGATCTCCTCCAAGCTCAAGAAGACCGTCATCGACACGCCGAAGGACGCCTTCCTCGAGGGCGGCGACATCAACTTCCTGAAGACCGCGGACGGCAGCTACTATTTCGGAGGGCTCTCGCGCTCGTCGAAGAAAGGCCACGACTTCGTGCGCGACATCGTGCGCCCCGACCACTACGTCCTGGTGGAGTCGGAAGGCTACCACCTCGACACGGTCTTCACGCCGGTGGTCTCGGCGGACAACAAGCTGGCCGCGCTGATCATAGCCTCGGGCAGCATCAAGCCCGGGAGCATGGCCAGGATCCGCGCGCTCAAGGTGCCCGTCATCGAGGTCACCGCGCGGGACTCCTCCGGCACCGGCGGCGAGCTGGGCGACTACGCCGTCAACGCGCTGATAGCCCCCGGCGTCATGGTCAACTGCAGCCGCTTTTCCACGCCCGGCGTGGAGGAGAAGCTGAGGAAACTGGGCATCGAGCGCTACGTCGCCCCGCTGACCAGCTTCCGCTACGCCGGCGGCTCCGTCCACTGCCTCACCAACGAGGTCTTCTGACCGGACATAAAAAAAGACCGGCCCGCCCGGGCCGGTCTTTTTCGCGCCGCCGTCCTTACAGCCCCGTCATCCTCTGCAGCGCCTCCGGGTAGCGTTCGCCCAGCACCTTTATCCTGCCGGCGGCCTCGTCCATCTCCCGCAAGTCCGCCGGCGAGAGCTCCACCTCGGCGGCGCCGAGGTTCTCCTCCAGCCGGCTCAGCCTGGTGGTGCCGGGGATAGGCACTATCCAGGGTTTGCGGGCCAGCAGCCAGGCCAGCGCGATCTGCGCCGGGGTGGCGTTCTTTTTCTTCCCTATGGCCGCGAGCAGGTCCACCAGCGCGCGGTTGGCCCGCATGGCCTCCGGAGTGAAGCGCGGCATGTTCCTGCGGAAGTCGTTGGCGGCGAACTCGGTGCGCTCGTCCAGTTTGCCCGAGAGGAAGCCGCGGCCCAGCGGGCTGTAAGGCACCAGGCCTATGCCCAGCTCCTCCAGCAGCGGCAGGATCTCCTTCTCCACGCCGCGCGTCCACAGCGAGTATTCGCTCTGCAGCGCTGTCACCCGCTGCACCGCGTGCGCCCGTCGGATGGTGCCGGCGCCGGCCTCGGACAGGCCGAAATGCCGCACCTTGCCAGCGCGTATCAGGTCCTTCACCGCCCCGGCCACGTCCTCTATCGGCACGGCCGGGTCCACGCGGTGCTGGTAGAACAGGTCTATGTGGTCGGTCCGCAGGCGCTTCAGCGAGGCGTCGGCCACCTCGCGGACGTGCTCCGGGCGGCTGTTGACGCCGCTTAGGCCGCGGGGCGCCTTGAGGTCTATGTTGAAGCCGAACTTGGTGGCTATCACCACCTTCCCGCGCACCGGCGCCAGGGCCTCGCCCAGCAGCTCCTCGTTGGCGAAAGGCCCGTACATCTCCGCCGTGTCGAAGAAAGTGACCCCGAGGTCCACCGCGGTCCGCAGCAGCTTCACCATCCCGGCCTTGTCCGGCGGGACGCCGTAGGAATAGCTCATCCCCATGCAGCCGAGGCCGAGGGCCGAGACCTCGAGCCCGCTCTTCCCGAGTTCGCGTGTCTTCACAAGGCCCCCCTATTTCGCCAGCCTTGCCTTGTCGGCCAGGAAGGTGGAGTTGAACGAGTAAGACTTCACCTTGCCCGCCGCGTCGAAGCGCAGGTAAAGGTCCTTCTCCTCCTGGTACTTGCGGAACACGCCCACCTTGGAATAGAGGTAGGTCCAGGTGACGTCGCCGTCGTCAACCCCCACGCGGTCAGGCTCGCCCAGCATGGAGCGCAGGTCCGCCTGCGTGGTGACGCCGTCCTGTATCCGGGCAGTTATGCCGGAGTCGAAATTCCTTCCCAGAGTGGCGCAACCCGCCGCCAGCAGAGCCACTCCCGCCGCGAACACTATCTTCTTCATACTCGCCTCCTGTCGGGGTCCCGCCCCTCGGACAGATTCTATACCATGCCTCTCCCCGCGGTCAACACCTTCCGGCGTCTTTCCGGGGCGGGGCCGGGAAAGTTCATTTCCGCACGGCCTTTTCCGCCATCTCCTCCGCCAGCTCGGCCTTCATCTGCGCGTCCGAGTAGTCTTTCCGCATATCGCTTTTTATCGCCTCGTCCAGCAGGGCATCGGCCATGGCCATCTCCTTCCGGGCGTACGTTCCGGCGCCGGCCTTGTCGGCCGACGCGATCGCGGCCCTGGCCAGCTGTATGGACCTGGCAGCTGTCTTATCCAGGCACGCGAAAAAGGTGACGGAAACCGCGAGCAGCGAGAGCCTGAAGATCTTCATGTTCAATACCGCCGCGGGAAAAGCACGCGAAACGTCCCCGGATCCACGCTATCAGCGATAAGAAGCTCCCCGGGGTTCCGCCCGGGGAACATCAGGTGGTAGCCTTGGCTTTCCCGGCCGCCGCCGAACGCTTCCCGGTTTTTTTAAAAACGGAGATATGTATCTTGTACGCTTCGTTCCCGGAGACCATCAGTCTGACATGCTCCCCGGGCTTCAGGCGGCTCAAGGTCACGGCCTTGTAGTTTCCGCCCATGGTGAGCACCGGGGCGGGAGCTATAGTGAAGGTATGCGTTTTCCCATGCAGGTCTTTCACCAGCAGTTCTGAGCCGCGCTGCTCCAGCGCCCCGACTATTCCATAGAACCTGACAAGCTTCGGGGGCTCGGTCTGCGCAGACGCCTGGGCGGCGGCGGCCTCCCGATAAGCAGGGGGGGCGGGCGGCAAAGGGGCCGGAGGCCGCTGCGCCTCCGGCGCCTTTTTTTGCGCCTGCAGCCGCGGCACTTCCACCGCCGCCGTTTTTACATCGTGCCGGCCGCCGCAGGCCGACAGGCCGCCCAAGACGAGCGGGATGACGGCGGCAAGGACCGCGTGTTTGGTAGTGATCATATTATTCGTTCTTCTCCGTTACTGTCCTTCGCCATCCGTCACAGGCCGCCAGGATAACGGCAGTCGCTTTGACCCGGCCGCTCGCTCTTTTCCATGACGCTATGCCTCGAACAAATGCCGGAAACGCCGCTCGTAATACATTACCGCGAGGCTGAGGATGGCGAAATCGTCGAGATACCCGATACCCGGAATGGCGTCCGGAATAAGGTCGAAAGGCATGATCAGATAGAACAGGGCGCCGTAGGCGACAAGTTTATCCACCAGGGTCAGTTTTCTGGAGCGTATGACCTTCATGGTCCCGGAAATGCACCGTTTCCAGCTTTCCCCCCAGGACTGGAACGACAGGATCTTGACTATGGACCCATGAACTTTCCGGCGGTTTTCCGGTTTCGCGCCTATCTGAGAAAGCCCCGCGACCAGGATATCGGAATTGTTCGCCGCCTTGCTCAGGAAATCCGGCGGAAGCCCCAGCGTCCTGTCCACCGAATGTCCGAAGACCGCGGGCTGCCCGTGCGCCAGGACCGCCAGCGCCGTTTCCGAATCGGCGGCTATTCTGCCTTCTGCTATCAGCCGGTGCGCCATACGGACGGCGGCGTCGCAATAGAATCCCGGCAATTCCGCGCCGGATGGCCTGGCCCGCCACCGGCGAAGCGTCATTCCGGAGATCCCCATATATTCGGCGGCCTTCTCGGGGGAAATGCCCGCCTCCCTGACCAGTCTTAACAAATGTGAATACTTCATGAACTTATTATAGGCATACGCGCCGGCCTTGTCAACAGGCCGGGGACGCGCCCGGAAAAAAGAAAGGGCCGGCTTCGCCAGCCGGCCCCTCTCCGGGACTTATCGCCCGGACTATTTCTGCCCCGTTATCAGGGGACTGCCCGCGGCCGTGGGACTGCACGGCGTGGAGATCGGGCCCACCCACGGGTTCGGCGACGGTATCGTCGGGAACGGATTGGGGTTGGTGATGTAGCTGCCGTCCTTGCAGCGGTAGGTGCAGAAATGGCCGTCGTCCATGGCCAGATAGCAGACGTTCTGCGCCGTGGCCGACTTGGCGGCGGCCGGCTGGACAGGCCCCTGAGGGGTTATCCTGAACACGTCCAGCACGCGGTTCACCGTGTACTTGTACACCGTGGAGACCGGCTTCATGCTGAGGAAAGAGCCCCACAGACAGACCTCGAAGGTCTCGGCCTGGCCCGGCTTCAGCTCGCGCGGCTGGGTCACCACTATCTGCGCGTCGGCGCTGTAGTCGCGGAAGGACGGGGTGCAGATCTGGCCGACCGGAGCGCCCATGTTCTGGCAGTCCTGGTCCTCTTCCCGGCTGCGCAGCGGCACCACGGCCGAGGTCAGCGGGTCGGAAGCTCCGAAGGTTATCTTTTTGCAGTCGCGGGTTATGTCCACCGGCGTGGCGAACCGGGCGGCAGGGGCCTTAACTCCGGAGGCTTTGGCCTCGCTGATCGCGGCTTTCACGTCCACTCCCCCGTCGAAATTAACCCCGGCGGACGCGAACTGACCCATGGCGGCCAAAATAGCTATTGCGGCGATATTCCTCATCGTTCCCTCCTGGAGAACACGGTATTTCTATACATATTGTACGAAACTCCGGCAGGGTAGATAAGAGTCTTTGGGCCTAAGCCATGGCAGGCAAAAGTCCCGGAAAGCCCGGAAAAGCTATAACCTTCGGAGAAGCCCGAGGGGCTGGAAAACAGGGCCGTATTTATGTATAACACCCTTACAGGGCGGCCCCTCAACGGGGGACGCCGCATCAAGTCAAGAACACCAGAAGAGAGGCTTCTATGAAGAAATTCCTTTTCCCAGTCGCGACCGCCATAGTTCTGGCCTGCGGCGTTTCGCTCGCCGCGGCGGCGCCAGCGCAGATAATCCTGATCCGCCACGGCGAGAAGCCGGCCCACGGCAACCAGCTCGACGAGCAGGGCTTCGCCAGGGCCAGGGCCCTGGTCGGATACTTCAAGACCAACCCCGCCGTGACCGCCTACGGGACCCCGGTCGCCATCTACGCCATGAAGCCCAAAGGCCCCAACGGCTCCGTGCGCCCGATACAGACCGTAACCCCGCTGGCAGAGGCTCTGAATCTGCCGGTTATATCGGACTTCCTGAAGGACGATGCCACCGGGCTGGTGACCGCAATACTCGGGAACAAGGCCTATGACGGGAAAATGGTCCTGATTTGTTGGGAGCACAACGCCATCCCCGACATCGTCTCCGCCCTGGCCTCCGCGGCAGGCACCGCCGACGGGGTCCAGGACGCGCTGCCCGGCAGCTGGGACGGCGACGCCTTCGACCGCACTTGGATACTGGACTTCTCCCCCGACGGGAAGATCGTCTCCTTCAGGGACCTCCCCCAGCGCCTTCTCCCCGGCGATTCCGCCGAATAGCGCCGGCATAACGGAAAAAAGGCCATCCGCCAGGATGGCCTAATAACTCAGATCTTTGGAGCGGGCGAAGGGAATCGAACCCTCGTCTCAACCTTGGCAAGGTCGCGTTCTACCATTGAACCACGCCCGCGTTGCCTGTACTGCGCGCCTGAACTAAAGGCGCGTTATTATTTTATCAAAAAATCGGCCTTTTGACAAAACGGCCGGGCCCCAGAGCCCGGCCGCGGCCGCCGGCCTCAGTAATGCGCGGGCGCGTGCCCTTCGCGCACTTCCCTGGTGAACGAGAGGACGAACAGCAGCGCGGCCAGCGCCACATAGCCCAGCGTGAACTGGTACGGGACCTGGTTGGCCGGGGCCTGGAGCGTCCACGGGAAATACATGTCCCCGTTAGGCATGGCGGAGTGGATGATGCCGAAGAAGGTCAGCGCGGCGCAGGCCAGCAGGTAGCCGGCGGCTGAGCGCACCTGCCTGTCTATCAGCTTGGCGAGGAAGGCCCCCCACAGCATGCCGGTGAGGATGAAGCCGTTGCCCAGAGCCACCGTCACCAGCAGGTCCGGCAGGGCCTTGCCGGTCTCGACCAGCTTGCGGGCGAAGACGGCGGCCGGCACGAGGCTCGGGTCCGAGAGCTTTATCTGGATGAGCCTGGCCACGGTCGGGAAAAAGGCCAGAGCCACGGCTGGCGCGTGCTTCCGGGGGCAGGCGTGGAAGGCCTGGCAGGTTATGTCCAGACCCACGAACACGAGGATGGGCGCTATGACCGCCTGCGGGATAAGCTGCACTATGAACCCGACGTAGCCGAGAAAGCCGCCCAGGCCGATGAAGATGCCGGTCAGCAGCGTGTAGCCGGCGCGGGCGTCCATGGCCTTGTAGGCCGGCTGGCCGATGTAGGGCGTGCTCTGCGCCACGCCGCCGCAGAAGCCGGCTATCAGCGTGGCCACGGCCTCGGTCAGCAGGATGTCGCGCGTGCGGAAGTCGTCGCCGGCCACGCGGGCGCTTTCGGTGACGTTGATGCCGCCCACCACGGTGAGGATCGCGAACGGGATGGAGATGGGCAGGTAGCGCAGCGCCTCGTGCATGCCCTTCAGGAAGTCCAGCGTGGGCACCGGAAGGCCGAACTGCAGCTGCGCGGTAAGACCCTGGTAGGTGCCGCCCGCCAGGCCGTGCGGCGCCAGCAGGTAGTAGAGGACCGTGCCTATGACCACGGCGCCCAGCACGCCCGGGACCCGGCGCGGCAGCTTTATGCCGGCAACCAGCGTGTAGATGATCAGGCCGAAGGCTATGAGGCCCACTATCGGCATGCCGAAGATCTCGGCTATCGGACCGAAGGCTATCAGCGCCAGGCCTATGCCGGCCAGCGAGCCCAGGAGCCCCGCCTGCGGCACCAGCTTCTGCAGCCAGCCGCCGACGAACGAGAACGCGAACTTGAAGACTCCGGTCAGCACCATCGTGGCCATGCCGAGGTACCAGGTCATCATGGCCGCGTCGTGCTCCGGCATGCCGGCGGCCTTGAAGCTCAGGAACGCCGGCCCCAGTACGGCCAGCGCAAGGCCTATGGTGGAGGGCGCGTCCAGGCCCAGCGGCATGGCCGTAACCCTGGGATTGCCGGTCTTCCTGGCCAGCCTGAAGGCCATCCAGGTATAGACCAGGTCGCCGAACAGCACGCCGAAGGCGGTGCCGGGGAACATCTTTTTATAGACGATGTCGGCGGGGAAGCCGAAACCGAAGATGAGTATGCCGGCCAGGAAAGAGATGACCGTCATGTTGTCGAACATCAGGCCGAAGAAGCCGTTGATGTCGCCCATCGTGAACCATTCGTATTTGAAAGGTTTATTGGTCTCCGCCATTTTTTCTCCTAATCCCGGGCAAGTTAACGTCCGTCAGAACCTGTAGGCCAGCTGCGCGCCTACGCCGCCGTAAGGCGACAGGTAGGGCGCGAAACTGAGCGCCTGTTTTTCCCGCGCCCCGGGCACGCGGCGGGCGGCGGTGCGGCCGTGCGAAGATATCGCCTTGCCGATGCCGTAGCCCACGGCGAAGCCCAGCGGGTAGTCGCCCGCCCAGTGCACGCCGTTGTTCATCATCTGGAAGCAGAGCCCGGCCATCAGCGTATAGCCTATGGGCTTTATGTACCTGTTGTCCGGGTAGTTGTCGGCCAGTATGGTCATGGTCATCGTGTAGCTGGCCAGGTGCCCGGACGGGAAGGCGTCATAGCTGGGGCGGTGCTTGATGTACTCGCCCAGGCCGGGGAACATGCGCCAGACGCCGCCCTTGCCGGTCTCGCGCTCGGGGGTTTCCCGGCCGGCTATGTTCTTCATCAGCTCCGTGACGAAGCCGGTGGCGATGAGGCCCTCGCCCAGCTGGTTGGCGGTCTGGGAGGCGCGCCAGTCGTGCTCGAAGAGGTTGTAGATCTTCAGGTAGCCGAACGTGCCTATCGTCACCCAGCCGTCGCCTATGAAGTACAGGGCCGAGCCCAGGTCGCTGGGTCCGCGGAACAGGGCCACGCCCCCCACGGTGACGTAGGTCCGGGTCTTGTCCTTGCTGGAGATGCTCAGTTTCCGGCCCGTCTTCCGCGCGCCGTCGTAGATGGCCTGGTCGTAGTGTATCAGGATGAGCGTGGACGCGGTTATAGCGCCCAGCCACGGCAGGCTGTCCTTCGTGAAGCTGTCCTTGACGAAGGTGCCCATGTCCGAAGGCATGGAGCCCATCGTGCGCCAGAAGCCCGGCTCCTGGTAGACCAGCTGAGAGCCGTCCCTGAGAGCGTAGGTCCTGGTGGAGGCCTCCTGCGCGCGCAGCGGCGCTGAGCAGAGGCCGGTGAGGAGAAGCAGCGAAGCGAACAGAGATGTCAGCCGCGGATGAGTTTCCATTTAGTACCTTGTGGTGTATCCTCTATGAGCACGCCTTTTTCCGCGAGCGTCTTGCGCAGCTCGTCGGACATCTTCCAATCCTTCGCCCTGCGGGCGGCCTCGCGCTCCTTTATCAGCGCCTCCAGCTCCGGAGGCAGGGCGGCGGCTTCCGGGGCCCTGAACAGGTCCAGAGCGGTCACTTCCTCGGCCGCCCTGGCGAAGGCAAGCCGGCGCGCGGCCGGGATGGAGCCGTCCCGGAGCGTCTCCCAAAGCACGGCGAGGGCGGCGGGCAGGTTGAGGTCGTCGGCCAGCGCCCCGGAGAAGTCCTTGAAATACTTCTCCTCGCGCTCGACCGGCGGCACGGGACCGGCCGCCTCCTCCCGTACCTTGAGAGCGAGGGCCCGCAGGCCGTCCAGGCCGCGGGCGGCGGCCTCCACGCCCTCCCAGCTGAACTCCAGCTGCTTGCGGTAATGCGTCAGCAGGCAGTAGTAGCGGTAGGCCAGCGGGTCGTAGCCGCGCTTGGTCACGGAGGCCAGCGTCAGGAACTCGCCGGAACTCTTGGACATCTTGCCGGCGTCGCCGGTGACCAGGAAACGCACGTGCACCCAGTAGTTGGAGAAGGTTTTGCCGGTGGCACCCTCGGACTGGGCTATCTCGTTGGTGTGGTGCACGGCCACGTGGTCCTCGCCGCCGCAGTGCACGTCTATGGTCTCGCCGAGGTGCTTCATGGCCATCGCCGAGCACTCCATGTGCCAGCCCGGGAAGCCGCGGCCCCACGGCGAATCCCACTCCATCTGGCGCCTCTCCCCCGGCGCGGCGAACTTCCAGACGGCGAAATCGGCGGGATGGCGCTTTCCCGCCACCGTCTCAACGCGCGCGCCCTCCTTTATGCCCTCTATGTGGGCTTTACCCGCCAGCTTGCCGTAGTCCGGCAGCTTCGACGTGTCGAAATAGACGCCGTCGCCCTCTATCGGGTACGTGAAGCCTTTCTTCTCCAGCGCGGAGCCAAGGTCTATCATCTCCTTGATATAGCCGGTGGCGGGGCAGACCACGTCCGGCTTGGCGCAGCCGAGGGCGTAGTAGTCGCTGAAGAAGGCCTCGGTGTAGAACTTCGCTATATCCCACGCGCTCTTGCCCTCCCGGCGGGCCCCCTGCTCCATCTTGTCCTCTCCGGTGTCGGCGTCGGAGACCAGGTGGCCGACGTCGGTGATGTTCATGACGCGCTTGACCTTGAAGCCAAGGAAGCGCAGCGCGCGCACGAGGCCGTCCTCTGCTATGTAGCTGCGCATGTTGCCGATGTGCGCGTAGTGATAGACCGTCGGGCCGCAGGTGTAGATGCCGGCCTCCCCTTCCCTCAGGGGCTTGAAGAGCTCCTTCTGCCTGGTCATCGTATTGTAAAGTCTGAAGTTCATGGCGTCCTCGTCACCGCTTGCCGGCCAGCGCCTTCCCGAGCCGCGCGTCCAGGGCGCCGAAGAAGACCGCGCAGAGCTCCGGCCCGCGCCGGTCCGCGTACCTGCGCTGCACTATGCACGAGACCTCCACCTCGGAGAACGGGTAGATCGCGCCGCGCGGGGACAGGGAATACGTGAAGCCGATGTCCCTGGCGCCGGCGGGGAGCGCGGCCATCGCGTCGTCATGGCTGGCCGAGAGTATCCCCTCCAGCGCCATCTCCAGGTCCGGGTCCGGAGTCTTTGAAAGCTGGAATACCCGCTTCTCCACCACGTCGGCCGAAGCCGGTCCGCTGGGGGCGGCGGCCGGAACGGCGGAAGGCCTGCCGGAGGGGACGGCGCACGCGGCGAAGAGCGGCAGCAGCGCCAGCAGCAGCGCCGGAGGCCTCGCCGCGGTTCCCCCGCCGGTCATTTCAGGACGCTCGCGGCGGCGAAGCACATGATGGCCTCGCCGTGGCCGACCTCGCCCAGGCCTTCGCGGCTCTTGGCCTTGACGCTGACCTCGTCCTTCTCCAGCCTCAGGATGCGCGCCACCGAGTCGCGGATGGCCTCGTAATGGGGCTTGAGCTTTGGCTCCTCGGCGACGATCGTGGCGTCCACGTTGATGATGCGCGCCTTGCGGGAGGCCAGCACCTCCAGCGTCTTTTCTGCGATCGCGGAACTGGAGATGCCCATGATGGTCAGGTCGGTCGGCGGGAAATAAACGCCTATCTCGCCGGCGGAGATCGCGCCGAGCAGCGCGTCACAGATGGCGTGCAGCACCACGTCCCCGTCGGAATGCCCGAGCAGGCCTTTCGGATGGTCTATCTTCACGCCGCCCAGCACCAGCGGGCGGCCCTCCACCAGGCGGTGTATGTCGTAGCCGAAGCCGGCGCGCGCCAGCGGCGCGCGGGAGCGGGAAGTCACGGCCTTTGTCTCTTTCATGAACGCCTCCGCTATCAGGATATCCTCGGGCGTGGTCACCTTGATGTTGCGGTAGTCCGAGGGCACCACCGCCGCCTTGATCCCCAGCTGTTCCAGCACCTGCGACTCGTCGCTGTAATCCTTCTCCGCCGCCGCGGCCAGCAGGTCCGCCAGCACCCGGCGCCTGTAACACTGCGGCGTCTGCACCGCCATCAGCGAGGCCCGCGGCGGCGTGCTCTCGAAGAACTTGCCGTCGGCCGAGACGGCCTTGACGGTGTCCTTCAGCGGCACCGCCGGCACCGCGGCGCCCGCGCTGGCCGCGGCCAGCAGGCAGGCCTCGATCAGGGCGGGGGCGACCAGCGGCCTCGCCCCGTCGTGCACGGCGACCAGGCCGGCCCCAGGGCTCACCAGCCGGAAGGCGCTGCGCAGGGACTCCATGCGCGTGGCGCCCGCCGGGGCCGTCCGGACCCCGGCCTTCTCCCAGGCGGGGCCGTGCTTTTTAAGGTTCTCCGGGGCCAGCGCCAGTATCACGCCGGAGAACAGCCCGCTGGAGACAAAGGCCTCCACGGTCCGCTCTATCATCGGCCGGCCGGCAAGCGGCAGATACTGCTTCTCCCGCCCCATGCGGACTCCGGAGCCGCCGGCCAGTATTATGGCCTCGTTGTTAAAGTTTTCCAGGGGCATAGGCGGAGGAGGTTTTGTCTCCCGCGGCCCTTTACGGCTGCTTTGGCCCCTGCTGGACCGCCTTGCCCTTGACCTTCGTGAAGATGATTCGGCCCTGGGAGGTCTGCAGGATGGACTGCACTACGGCGTCCACCTTCTTGCCGATGTACTCGCGGCCTTCCTCGATGACGATCATCGTGCCGTCGTCGAGATAGCCGACTCCCTGCTCCTTCTCCTTGCCCTCCTTCATGACGAAGACGCTCATGTCCTCGCCGGGCAGGACCACCGGCTTCAGCGCGATGGTCAGGTCATTGATGTTGAGCACGGTAATGTTCTCGAGCGCCGCAAGCTTGTTGATGTTGAAGTCCGTAGTGATGATGGAGGCGCCGAGCTCCTTGGCTATAGTGACCAGCTTCATCTGGTCGTCGGCCGCGTCGCGGAGGTCGCGGTCTATCACGCGGAACGGTATGTCGCGGGATTCCTGCAGGCGCGCGAGGATGTCCAGGCCGCGGCGGCCCTTGGCGCGGTCGATATGGTCCTTGCTCTCGGCCAGCGTGTGCAGCTCCTGCACTACGAAACGGGGCGTGATGATGCCGCCGGTGATGAAATGCGTGTCGCAGATGTCCAGCACGCGCCCGTCCACGATGGCCGAGAGGTCCAGCACCTTCATGTTCTTCCCGCCCTTGCGCCCGGCGGACAGGATGTTCTTGTCCAGGTCGTCGAGCTCCGGGATCTTCTTGATGCTTATCACCATGCCCAGCAGCGCCAGCGCGTAGCGCACGATGATGTTGTAGCGCAGCCAGATGTCGCTGAACTGGTCGTTGCCGATCTGGAACACGGTGTAGTCCAGCAGCTTGGCGATGATGATGCCGACCACGGCGCCGATGATGCCGATGATCAGAGAGAACAGGCTGACCGTCTCGAAGACGTACTCTATGCCGATTATGACCAGGCCGATCAGCACGCCGAACGCCAGGCCCTTGAGGTCCTTGGAGACCGTGAGCCAGGTGAGAACCGGGGTGCCCAGCAAGGCCACCGCCCTGAAGATCCATAATATCATGCTTTAGCTCCTTAGTTCCGCTTTTTCCGCCTTCGCGGGGATGAATTTTGAAAGCGCGGCGTACAGCGCGCCCATGTCCCGCACCACCTCTAGGCGGAGGCCCTTGAAGCGCCCCTCGTCCTTCTTCGGCGGCCTCGGGACGAAAGCCGTTTTGAAGCCGAGCCTTTCGGCCTCGGCCAGGCGCCGGTCCAGGAAGCCCGGGCTCGACGCCTGCGCCAGGATGCCCACCTCTCCCATGAACACGCAGTCGGGCGGCAGCGGGATGTCCTTGGCGGAACTGATCAGCGCGGCGCAGAAGGCCAGGTCCAGCGCCGGGTCCTTCAGCCTGATGCCTCCCGCGAGCGAGGCGAAAACGTCCATCTCGTCGAAGCGCAGCCCGACGTTCTTCTCGAGCGCGGCTATCAGCATCTGCGCCCGGTTGAGGTCCAGGCCGGTCACGGTGCGCCGCGGGTAAGGCAGGTAGGACTTGCTGGCCAGCGCCTGGATCTCGGCCAGCATGGGCCGGGCGCCCTCGAAGGCCACGGCGAAGGCGCGGCCCGCCAGCGCGCGGTCGCGGTCGCTCTCGGCCAGCAGCAGCCCGGCGTCGTCCACCGAGCGCAGCCCCTTGGAGGTCATCTCGAAGATGCCGGTCTCGTCCACCGGGCCGAAGCGGTTCTTGTGCGGGCGCAGCACGCGGAAGGCGTTGTTCTTCTCCGCGTCGAAATAGAGGACGGTGTCGACGATGTGCTCGAGCACCTTGGGACCGGCGAGCGACCCTTCCTTGGTGACGTGCCCCAGCAGGAACAGCGGGGCGCCCGCGGCCTTGGAGACCTTGAGCAGCTCGGAGGCGCACTCGCGGATCTGGCCGACGGAGCCGGGCGAGCCGACGAACTCGGGGTGGTAGACGGTCTGGATGGAGTCTATTACGAGGAAGGCCGGCTTTATCTTGCGGAACTCCTCGACGATGCGGGCGAGGTTGGTCTCGGCCATCAGGTAGACGTTGTCGGGCCGGGCGCCGAGGCGCTCCGCGCGGGAGCCCACCTGCGAGAGCGACTCCTCGCCGGAAACGTAGAGCACCTTGCCGGCCCGGTAGGCGCCGGCAGCGAGCGCGGCGCAGCTCTCCAGCGTCAGCGTGCTCTTGCCTATGCCGGGCGGGCCGGCGAGCAGCACCACCTGCCCTTTCACCAGGCCGCCGCCGAGCGCGCGGTCCAGCTCGGCTATGCCGGTGGCGGCGTGCTCGGCCTTCATGGCCCTGGCCTCGGACAGCTTTACGGGCGGCTCGGAAAAATCGGTGAGGCCGCGGCTCCTGGCGGCGGCCTTGGTCATGACCTCCTCGGCCTCCTCCGCCAGCGTGTTCCAGCCGCCGCAGGACGCGCACTTGCCGGCCCACTTGGGGTAGGCCTGGCCGCACTGCTGACAGCGGTAGACGGTCCTGAGCTTCATGCTAGTTGGAGGAACTCCTCCCCTTGACGCCGGCCGAGCCGAAACTGATCAGGCCGAACAGGTAGGAGATGTCCTTGTCCTCGAAGGCCACGCGTGCGGTATAGTCGACCATCTTGGTCTCGGTGATGTCGTTGAGACGCATCCCGACCGAGGCGTACTTGTTGAACCAGTAATAGGCGCCGGCGTCGAAGCGCGGGCTGTTGAAACGGCGGCCCTTTATATAGCGGTTCCGGTTCAAATCGGAGCCCTCCGCCAGCAGTTCGATGCGGTCCCAGGAAGAATTGTAGAACGGGCGCCAGCGCAGGCCGCCGCCGCCGCTGCCCCGCAGGATGCCGGCGTAGAGGTCGAAAGCCCCGACGTCCCAGCCGAGCAGCGCGTCCACGCTGTTATTGACCTCGTAGTCCGTGCCGCCTATCTTATTGTTGGTGTTTATGATATTGTCGGCCCCGAGATAGTAGTAGCGGTTCTCGCGAGGATAGATGCGCAGGCCGAAATTGTTCTTGGACGCGCCGGAAAGCGGCTCGTAGTTGTAATCCCAGTTCCAGTACGTGCGGAAGCCGTTGATCCGGCCGAGCACGTCCTTGACCGAGGCGCTGGCGTCCTTGAGGTTGGAGACGGCCGCGTGCACGTCGTCCTTCATCTTGGAGTCGGTCAGCAGCGCGCCGGCCACTCCCTGGCCGCTGTCGAGCTTGGAGGCTATATCGTCCATCTTGGTGCTGATGGAGTCCAGTTTGGCCATCAGGTTCTCGGCGTGAGGCTGGCCGTTCGATATGATCTCGTTGAGGTTGGCCGTTATGCCGCGCAGGTTATCCAGGATCTGCTGCAGGCTGTCGGCGGTCCTGCCGTTGGCGCGCATGTCGCTGGCCAGGCCCTGGATGCTGTCGAGGGCCTTGGCCACGGCCTTCTCCAGGGAGACCGGCTCCTCGCCATGCACGGTATCCCCGGCCTTTATAAGGCCGAGGGCGGGATCCCCCTGGTCTATCTCCAGGAACTTGGAGCCTATCACGCTGGTGGAGCCGACGGAGAATTTGGCGCCGCGGTAGATCCTGACGCCGGTCAGGATGTCCAGCTGGACTATCACCTTGTCGCGCTTGAGATATATCCGGTGTATCTTGCCGACCTCGACCCCGGAGAGCTTGACGGCCGCCTTGTCCGGCAGCCCCGACACGTCGGAGAACTCCGCTTTGACCGGGTAGTAGCTCTTGAACGAATAGTCGCCAAGCATGAAGAGCGCCACGCCGATGAGTATGGCGCCGGTCAGCACGAACACCCCGACCTTCATTTCACTGCTCATGAAATCCTTTTTCGCGGCCGCACCTGTTGATATCTATATTCGATATCAATTATATAAAAGTTAAAGGCCGGTTTGGCGCAAAAGGCGCCCGGAAGGGCGGCTCAGATATGCCGGCGTCCGTCGCGCGAGAGGTGGGAGATCTCCATGAACTCCCGCACGGCCTTGTTCTCGGAATTGCGGAACGCGGCCGGCTCCGAGACCTCGACGAACTCGCCGCCGTAGAGCATGGCCACGCGGCTGGAGATGTCCAGCGCGAGCTTCATGTCGTGCGTGACCACTACCGATGTCACGCCCAGCTTGGCGCGCATGTCGGTTATCAGGTCCTTGACCATGCCGGTGGTCACGGGGTCGAGGCCCGTGGTCGGCTCGTCGTAGAGGATGTACTTCGGCTCGGCCGCTATCGAGCGCGCGAGCGACACGCGCTTCTTCATGCCGACGGAGAGTTCGGCGGGCTTCAGGCGCTCCACGTCCCTGAGCCCGACGAGGGCCAGCTTCTCCCTCACGATGCGCGGGTACTCGCTCTTCGGAATGTCGGTAAGGTACCTGAGGCCGAAGGAGACGTTCTCGAAGACCGAGAGGGAGTCGAACAGCGCGCCCTCCTGGAACAGGTAGCCGAAGCTGCGGCGCACGCGGGCCAGCGTGAACTCGCTCTTAGTGGAGGCGATGTCCTGGCCGTCCACGACGATGCTGCCGCTGTCCGGGGTCAGGAGGCGGATGACGCACTTGATGAACGTGCTCTTGCCTATGCCGGACGGGCCTATGACGCTGAAGAGCTCGCCCTCCTTTATGTCCACGGAGATGTCCTTGAGGACCGCCTTCTCCCCGAACGCCTTATTAAGCTTCCTTATCTCAATCATGCTTCCCCCAGGAGCGGGAGCGGGTTGGGTCCGGAGGGTCGTCACGGAAGCCGAGGCTTGCATCGCGACGAGGCCGAGTGACGAGGGGCGACCACGGGGTGGTCGACCCCGTGCCCGACGGAGCCAAGCCGATAACGCTCCGTTCCGCCCTCATATCCCCACCGCCACGAGCGCGGCGCTGATGAAGTAGTCCAGGACCATCACCAGCACCATGCTGGTCACCACGGCCTCGGTGGTGGACTTGCCCACGCCCTCGGCCCCTCCCTTGGTGGCCATGCCCTTATAGCAGGAGACGGTGGCGATCATGAAGGCGAAGAAATAGGTTTTCAGGAAGCCGTGCATGAAATCCGAGATCGTGAGGTAGGTGAGGATGTCCGACTTGTACACCGTCACGGGCACGCCCAGTTTCACCACCGCCACCAGACAGCCGCCCAGCACGCCGATGAAGTCGGCGAAGACCGTGAGCAGCGGCAGCATGACGATGAAGGCGAGGTAACGCGGCACCAGCAGGTAGCGCGTGGGGTTGGTGCCCAGCGTGTAGAGGGCGTCTATCTGCTCCGTCACCCTCATCGTGCCGATCTCGGCGGTGACCACCGCGCCGGCGCGGCCCGCCACCACTATGGACGTCAGCACCGGCCCCAGTTCCTTCAGCATCGAGAACGCGACCATGGTCCCGACGTACATCGGCTCGTTGAAGAGGTTCTTCATCGAGTGGCCCATCTGCAGGGCCAGCACCATGCCGGTGAAGAAGCTGGTCAGCGCGGTGACCGTAACGGAGTCCACGCCTATCTTGACCGCCTGCTTGACGACCTCCCCGGTCTCCAGCTTCGACCGGAACAGCCAGAAAACCACGGACTTCAGCATCAGCGCGGCCGACCCCAGCATTTCAGCCAGGTCCATGACCTTGCGCCCGAGCGTTTCCAGACCGAGGCTTCTCATGGCGTGTAGACGCGCGGCACGCGCGCCGTTATCAGCGTCACTATCTCGTAGGTTATCGTGCCGGCGATATCGGCCAGCTCGGCCGCGGTTATTTCCTCTCCGCCCTGGCGCCCCAGCAGCACGGCCTCGGAGCCGACCGAGACGTCCCTAACCGCGGTCACGTCGGCCATAGTCATGTCCATCGTCACGTTGCCGAGCACGCGGCAGCGCCGGCCGCCTATCAGCACGTCGGCCCTGTTCGAGAAGCGCCTTAGATAGCCGTCCCCGTAGCCGGCCGGCAGCGTGGCCACCGTCATCGGCCGGTCCGCCCTGAAGGTCTTGTTGTAGCTGATGAAGGCGCCCTCGCGGACGTTCTTGACGAAGACGACGCGCGTCTTGAGCTCCATCGCCGGCTCGAAGCCCTCGGCCAGGCCGTAGGCGGCTATGCCGCAGCGCACCAGGTCCAGGCGGGCCTCCGGGTAGCCCATCGCCGCGCAGGAATTGGCGGCGTGCAGCAGCAGGCGGGCGCCGCGCTGCTCCAGCTCGGCCGCGGTCTCGCGGAAGATGGCCAGCTGGCGCCGCGTATACTCTGGATCGGTGTCGGCGCTGGAGAAGTGGGTATAGAGCCCGGCCGCAGAGACCGCGCCCGAGGCGGAAAGTTCGTCGTAGATCTTCAGCACGGCCGGCTTGCGCGCGCCTATCCGCCCCATGCCGGTCTCGAGCTTGATATGGCACTCCGCCTTCTTCCCCGCGCGGCGGGAGGCCTCTATCACCTGGCGCGCGGCGTCCAGACTGGCTATCGTCACGATCATGCCCGCGTTAATGGCCTCGACGAAGCTCTCGAACGGGTAGAGGCTGCCGAGCACCAGCACCGGGCTCTTTATGCCGGCCTCCCGCAGCGCCAGCCCCTCTTCCACGCAGGACACGCCGAAGCCCCAGGCCAGTCCCCCGCTCTCGGCCAGGCGCGCCAGTTCCACCGCGCCATGGCCGTAGGCGTTGGCCTTCACGACGAAAAGCAGCCGCGCGGGCGCGGCCGCGGCCCTGAGCTTGTTAAGGTTGTTCCTTACGGCGGAGAGCCGTATCTCGGCGCAGGTCGGGCGGAAGGTCCGGGCCATGCCGCCCCTAGAAGACCGCTTCTTCCGCCATCGGTTCTACCGGGGTCACGGCGGGATTGTCGAAGCGGGTATACTCGTGGAAGAATGCCAGCGGCACGTCGCCTACCGGGCCGTTGCGGTGCTTGGCGACTATCAGCGTGGCCTGGTTCTTTACCGTAGGGTCCTCGCGCTTGTAGTACTCCTCGCGGTGTATCATCGCGACGAAATCGGCGTCCTGCTCTATCGAGCCGGAGTCGCGCAGGTCGGAAAGCTGCGGCCTGTTGTCGGCGCGCCCCTTGTCCTCGCTGCGGCGGTTGAGCTGCGACAGCGCGACCAGGGGCAGCTGCAGGCTGCGGGCCAGGTCCTTCAGCAGACGGGAGATCTCGGCCACCTCCTGCTGGCGGCTCTCGGTCCTGCCCGCTCCGCGGATCAGCTGCAGGTAGTCTATCACGACCAGTCCGAGCTCCTTGTTCTCGTTCTTGAGCTGCATCATCAGCTTGCGGGTGCGGTTGCGGATATCCAGTATGTTGAGGCCGGGCGTATCGTCTATGTAGAGCGGCGCCTCGGAGACTACGCCGGTGTAGCGGGTCAGCTGCGGCCAGACCTCGCGCGAAAGCTTGCCGTTGCGCACGCCGCTGAGGTTGGCGCGGGCGGCGGAGCAGATCAGGCGCTGCATGATGGAGGTGGCGTCCATCTCCATCGAGAAGATCGCGGTCGGGATCTTCTTTTCGACGCAGGCGTTGTAGGCGATGTTCAGCGCCAGCGCGGTCTTGCCCATCGAAGGGCGGGCCGCGATGATGATCAGGTCGGATTTCTGGAAGCCGCCGGTCATGTCGTCCAGCCTGGTGAAGCCCGTCGGGACTCCGGTGACCGGAGAATGCTGCGAGAAGACCTTCTCCATGCGGCCGAGCGTCTGGGCCGCCAGCGTGGAGGCCGAAGCGAAGCCGTGGTCGGTGTTCTTCTGGGCCACGGAGAGGATCTGCTCCTCGGCGAAGTCCATGATCTTGTCCACGCTCTCGGCGCCCTCCTGCGTCTTCTCGACGATGGAGGTGGAGACGCGGATCAGCTCGCGCATCAGGGCGCGCTCCCGGACGATGTTGGCGTAGGCCTGCGTGTGGGCGGCGGTGGAGACCTTCTCCATCAGGTCCGCCAGGTACTTCTGCCCCCCCAGTTCGTCCAGGCGGCCGGTCTTCCGCAGTTCCTCGGAAAGTGTCACCACGTCCACCGGCATGCCGCGCTGGCGCATGTCCAGGACGGCCTCGTAGATCCTGCGGTGGATATCGCTGTAGAAATGCTTGGGCTGCAGGACCTCGGTTATGCCGTCTATGACCTCTTTGTCTATCAGCATGGCCCCGAGCACGGCCATTTCCGCCTCGTTGGAATGCGGAGGAACCTTGTTATAGGTCATAACCCTAACCCTGCCTTGAGATTAAGATGGGGGCGCGGCGCCGCCTGCGCCGGAAAACGGCCCGCCGGACCCGCGCGGATGAGGAAGCGCTGCGGCCCGGCGGGCGGTCGGTTACTTGCTCTGGGCCGAAATGGCCACTTTCACCTTGGCGGCGATGTGCGGCTTGAGAGCTATCTCGACCTCGAACGTCCCGACGGCCTTCAGCGAGGCCGGGAGCCGTATCATGTCCTTGTGTATCTCTATGTCGGCGGCGGCCAGGTTCTTGATTATGTCGCTCTTGGCCACGGAGCCGTACATCACGCCCTCCTCCGAGACCGGGCGGGAGAACGAAAGCGTGATGGCGTCCAGACGCTTGGCCAGTTCGACCAGCGCGGCGTCCTCGGAAGCCACGCGCTTGGCGCGCTTCTCCGCGGAGTTCTTCCAGGCGCGAAGCGCGCCGTCCGTGGCCTGCTCGGCCAGGCCGCGCGGCATCAGGAAGTTGCGGGCGTAGCCGTCCTTGACGGTCTTGACCTCGCCGGAGCGGCCCAGTTTGTAGATGTCTTTCTTGAGTATTACTTTCATGGTATCGCTCCGTCAGCCGTTATAGGGCAGCACAGAAAGGTTGCGGTTGATCTTCACCGCGCGCATGATCTGGCGCTGGTGCCTGGCGCACGCGCCGGTGATGCGGCGGGAAAGGATCTTGCCGGTGTCGGTGCAGAAGCTCTTGACTATCTGTACCTGCTTGTAGTCCACGTGGTCGATCTTTTCGGCGCAGAGCCTGCAGACCTTCCGGCGCGGCGCGAACCTGCGCGGCCGGCGGGGCGCCATCTGCGGGCGCTGGGGCTGCGCGGCTTCCGCCGGCTTGGGGGTGTTCTCTTTGTTCTCCATAAGTATTCGCTCCTGCTAGACGTTAAACTCTCAGAAAGGCACTTCCTCTATTCCCGAGGAATCGCCCTTCGGCTCGGCCTCAGCCTCTTCCCTGGCCGGGCGGGCCGCGCCTTCCGCGCTGTCGAAGGACATCAGCTGCACGCGGTTGGCGGTGACCTTCATCTCCTTGCGCTTCTGGCCGGCCTTGTCGGTGTACTCGGACATCGTCAGGCGGCCCTCCACCAGCACCGGCGAGCCCTTGCGCATCTTTTCCTTGCAGCGCTCTGCCGCCTGGCCCCACACGGTGACGGACACGAAAATGGTGTCGTCCTTCCATTCCCCGGAGGATTTGTCCTGCACGCGGCGGTTGACAGCCAGGCCCAGCGTGGCGACCGCCATCTGGGACTGGGTGTAGCGCACCTCGGGATCGCGGGTCAGGCGACCCGCCAGCATCACCGAGTTTATCTCCGGGATCCTTAATTCCATGGGTCCGTTCAGGCCTTCTTGACCGGTTCGGCCGCGGCCTTCATCAGCATGGCGCGCAGCACGGTCTCCTGCAGTTTCAGGTTGTGCAGCAGGGGCCTCACGCTCTCCGGCAGGGCCTTGACCTTCATGTAGACGTAATAGCCGTCGCGGTTCTTGCCGACTGAGTGGGAGAACTTCTTCCTGCCGATCCTGTCCTCGGCCAGCACCTCGCCCTTCTCGTCGGTGAGGGTCTTCTTGGCCTTCTCCACGGCCTCGCCGATCTCCGTGTCGGTGAGCTGCGGATTGATTATCAGCATTAACTCATAGGTATTCATAGTAGGTTAATAGTAGCAAATACGGGGCGGGTTTACAACGGCGAACAGACAAGGACCTGCCTGGGGGAGTCCGGCCCGAAGGGGCGGCGGCGGAAGTCGCCGTAGCGCCGCAGCGTTCCGAACCCGTTGCAGCGCACCAGCGCCAGCAGCTCCTCGGGGAAAAAGCACCGCAGATTCAAGGCTTTTTTCAGGGTCCTGCCGTCCTTTTCGCGCCTGTAATACCAGGTTATCCTGGACACCTGGGCCCGCTTGTCGTAGCTGTAGCTCTCGTTGACCAGCATCTTCCCTCCGCCAGCCGGGTCGTCGTAATAAGCCACGGGCAGCAGTTCCTCCGGATCGCGGCTCAGGTAGCGCGGGTCCGGATTGAAGACGTCGAAAACGAAGCGCCCGCCCGGGGCCAGCGCCCCCCTGACGGAGCGGAAAAGCCCCTCCAGGTCCTCCCTGCGCCCCAGGTGCTGCAGCGAATTGAAGGCCATGAAGACCAGCTTGAACCTGCGCCGGAACGAGAACCTCCTGGCGTCGCCCCTGACCAGCGGCAGCTCCACCCCGGCCTCCCGCGCCTTTTCCCCGGCCCGGGCCAGCATAGGGCCGGAGAAGTCCAGCCCCGTCACGTCCACGCCGGCCTTTTTCAGCGGGATGGAGAGCCGGCCGGTGCCGCAGGCCAGCTCCAGCACCGGCCCCCGGGCCCGGCGGCATTCTGAAAGGTAGAATCCGTAGTCGTCCTCGTAAGGCGCGTTGAAAGCGTCGTACTGCGCCCCGTCCCAGTAGACTTCGGAACCGTCGGAAAGCCTGGACATTCCCATATTCTATCTTTTTGAGGCCGCCGCGGGGGGAGCGGGCATGGACTTGGTATAATCTCTGCGTGACCGGGACGACGGATTGGAGGAGGCTGGCGGCGCCGGCGGGAATACTGCTGGCGGCCTTCCTGGCCTTCGGCCAGACGCTGCGGGTGGGCTTCATGTGGGACGATCACCGCATGATAGAGCAGAACCCGCATATAGCGCTGAGCGCCGCCGATCTGGAGCGGGCGTTCAAAGGCGATCCTTTCGACGAGGGCCTGAACTACTACCGCCCCCTGCAAACGGTCAGCGACATGGCCGATTTCGCAGTCTGGGGCCTGCGCCCCGCCGGCTACCACCTAACCAACCTCCTCTTTCACGCCGCCGCGGCCCTCCTGTTCTTCTACCTCGCGCTGGAGCTCGGCTTCCCGCGGCCCGCCGCTTTCTGGGCCGCCGTTCTGCTGGCGGCGCACCCGGCCGCCGTGGAGCAGCTGCTGGTGGTGGCAGGGCGGGCGGAGCTGGCCTCGTCGGCCTGCCTGCTGGCCTCGCTGCTGCTGTTCCTGCGCGGGGGCGACGCGCTCTCTTTCGTCCTCTTCCTGGCCGCGATGGGCTTCAAGGAGAACGGCGTGGTCACGCCGGCGCTGGCGGCGCTCTCCCTCTGGTACCTGAAGCGCCCGAAGGCGGAATACCGCAGGCTGATCCCGTTCTTCGCCGCTATCCCGCTCTATCTGCTGGCCAGGCACGCCGCGCTCGGCATGGGCATTTTCTCCAGGGGTTTCCAGCCGGTGCTATCCGGCCTTTTCCTTAAAGTGCCGCAGACGGTGCTGGTCTATCTGAAGGAGGCAGTGCTGCCTTTCGATATGCACTCCCACCGCATGGAGCCGCAGTCCGCCCTGCTTAACTGGACGGCCCTGCCTGCCCTGGCCGCGGCGGCCTGGCTGCTGTTCAGGCGCGGCTCCAGGACGGGGCTTTTCTGCGCGGGCTGGTATCTGCTTAACCTCTCGCCGAAGATGCCGCTGCTGGCCGCCAACGACCTGATGCTGGACCACTGGGTGTACCTGGGCAACGCCGGGCTCTTCGTCTGGGCCGCGGCGGCCCTGTATCCCCGCCCGCGCCTGCGGCCCCTGCTGCCGGCGGCGGCCGCCGCTCTGGTCCTGGCCTCGGCCTTCAACATACCGAAGCGGAACGGCGACCTGAAGAACTACGAATACTCCGCCCTTTACTCCTCCTCGAAGCCGATGCTCTACAACCTGGCGCGGGAATACTACTCGCGCGGGGCCTTCCTCAAGAGCGAGGTGCTGCTCGAACGGATCTGCGCCCAGGCGCCCGACGATCCGCTCTATCTCAACGGCCTGGCCCTCGCGCGCTGGAAGACAGGCGACGTGCCCGGCGCGCTGAAGGCGCTGGACGCCGCGCTGGCCCTGCGGCCCGGCGACCCCGACACCCTCTTCAACCGCTACTCGGTGCTGCGCGGCGCCGGCAGGGACTCCGAGGCCGCGGAGACCGTGGCCGGGATACTGCGGCTTAAGCCGGACTATATCCCCGCCCAGCTGGCGCTGGCGCGCTCGGCCGCCGCGGACGGCGGGGACGGCAAGGCGGAGGGCATCTACGAAAAGGTCCTGGCGGAGGACCCGGTTAACCTGGAGGCGCTCAACGATTACGGGATACTGCTGGCCAGGCGCGGGGACCTGGCCGGGGCAGAGAAGCTTTTCAGGAAAGCGCTGGGGATCGCGCCGGGGCTGCACAGCGCGGCGGAGAACCTGCGCCGGCTGCAGGAGATCAGGGCCGGGGGCGTTCCCGCGGCGGAGCGGAAGGTCAGCGGCGCAGTCCGGCCTGGAACTCCCTGACGGCGGCCAGTATCTCGAGTTCCCGCTCGGCCATGGCCTTCAACGATTCCTTGTATTCCGGCTTGTTCAGGCTGCGGGCCAGCGCAGCGTAGACCGAGGCAGCCTCCCCGGCGCGGGCAGCGCGGGAGCGCAGCGCTGCCTCGACGGAACGTGAAGGGGCGCTCTTCCGCTGGCGGAAACCGGTACCCTCCCTGAAGATCCTGCCCAGTTCCTTGAGACGCTCCCGCTTCTCTTCCGCCAGCCTGCCGAAGAACTCCCCCATCCCCGGGGCGCCGGGAACGGAGGCGAACAGCCCCGCGTCGTCCCCGCAGGCGGAGATGTCCTCCATCTCGCCCGTGAGAGCGGAGCGCACCAGTTCTTTGAAGGTCATACGGCCACCTTTATCACTATCTTCAGCACCCGGCCCGGCGCTCCGGCCGCCAGGCGCGGCGCGTGCGCGTCCTCCGGGAACAGCACGGCCAGCTCGCCCGCCCGCAGCAGGACCGGGGTCCAGTCCGACGCGCGGCCAAAAGCTATGTCCTTCTTTTCATCGTAAGCTTCCAGCTCGCGGAAACGTCCCGCCGGCGCCCAGCCTATGACCTCGGCCCCGGCGGCCACGAACTGCACGTCGGCGTATCTCCTGTGCACCTCGAAGCGGGGCTCCGCCGCCGGCGACGTGCCGTAGCGCTGGACTATAGCGTAGACGCGCCGGCCCTCGAGCTCGTACTCGCCGTCCGCGAGCCCGGCCAGGCCCGGCCTGCGCAGGAACTCCAGCGCCCCGGCCAGGCCCGGCAGGCCCGGCAGGCGGGCCGCGGCGTCCGAGAGGGAGGCCGCTATCACCGCCCCTCCTCCGCCGCCGCGCGCAGCCTGACCGACTCCAGGCGCTCCAGGTCCCCTATGTCGCTCCAGAACGGGGACTCGTCGACAAAGCCGTTTATCTTCCGGCCCGCGGCGGCCAGCCGCAGGTAGACGTCGGTGACCGAGAAGACCCCCTCTTCCGTCATTTCGGGGAAGATCTCCGGAGAGACCACCTGCACGCCGCCGAAGGCCAGCGCCCTCAGCCCGGCGGCTGGGCCCCCCTCGCGCCCCCTGAGCCGCAGTTCCTCGTCGAAAAGCAGCCTGCGGCGCGACGGGCGGTCGCGCACGGCCAGCGTGGCCAGCGCCCCCGAGGACAGATGGGCGGAATAGAGCGCTTTCAGGTCCGTCTCGGACCAGACGTCGGCGTTGTACGCGAAGAACGGCTCCCCTCCGGAGAGGAAGGGGGCGGCCTTCTTGAGCCCGCCGCCGGTCTCGAGCGGACGCTCCTCCTCCAGCGACAGGCGCGTCCCCAGGCCGAAGCCCCCGGCGGAGAGGTAATCGGCTATCTTCCCGCTGAAATGGTGCGCGTTGACCACGGCCTCGGTGACTCCGGCCTCCGCCAGGCGGCGCAGCACTCGGCCGAGCATCGGCACGCCGCCGACCTCGACCAGGGCCTTGGGCGCGCGGTCGGTGAGCGGGCGCAGACGCGTGCCCAGCCCCGCGGCAAAGACCATAGCCTTCATTTCCCCGGCCCCGGCAGCTCCCGGTGGGAGAGCTCCACGCGCACGCCGTACTTCTTCCTGAGCCTGGCCGCCAGGGACTCGGCGCAGTAGACCGAGCGGTGCAGCCCGCCGGTGCAGCCGAAATTGACCATCAGCGAGGTGAAGTTGCGCGACAGGTAGTTCTCCACGCTCATCTCGACCACCGCGAAGACGTTCCCGAGGAACTTCTCGACCTCCGGCTCCTTTTTCAGGAAGTCGGCGACCTGCCTGTCCCTGCCTGAGAGGCGCGCGTACTCCGGGTGGCGGCCCGGGTTGGGCAGCGCGCGGCAGTCGAAGACGAAGCCGCCGCCGTGCCCTTTGTCGTCGAGCGGCAGGCCGTTCTTGAAAGAGAAACTGGTTATGCGCACGGTCAGCCCCAGCCTGGTCTTGCCGAACTGGCGCAGATAGGAGGAGGCGGCTATGCGCTTGAAGCAGGCGGTCAGCTCCGGCACCTTCACCTCCAGTTCCGCCCTGCGCAGCAGCCACTCTATATTGCGCACGGCGTAGGGCACGCTGTTCAGGAAATGGGTCTTGCCTTCGTAGAAGCCGCGCAGGCCGTAGGCGCCCATAGCCTGCATGATGCGGATGTAGACGAACGCGGGATAATAGCGCAGGAAGGAGGCGCGGTCCTGGCCTGAGACCGAGAGATAATAGTCCCGCAGCCCGGTCCTCTCCTCCGGCTGCAGATCGGCCTTGGCGTCGTAGAGCAGCGAGGCCAGGTCGTACTGCGCCGCGCCGCGCCGGCCGCCCTGGTAGTCTATGAACCACGGCTCGCCGCCGCGCAGCATGACGTTGCGGCTCTGGAAGTCGCGGTAAAGAAAATAGCCGGAAGGGGCTTCCGTCAGGAAATCCGCGAAGCGGGAGAAGTCCTCCTCCAGCTTGGCCTCGTTGAACGGTATCTTGGCCAGCTTGAGGAAGTAGTACTTGAAGTAGTTCAGGTCCCACGTTATGGACTGCCGGTCGAAGGCCGCGCGCGGATAGCAGTACTTCAGGTCCATCCCCTCGCGCACCCGCGCCTGGAAGCGCGGCAGCCAGTCCAGCGTCCTTTTATAGGCGGCAAGGACCTGCGGGGGCAGCTCCGGCCCTTTGCGCTCGGAGACGAGGTACTCGAAGAGCGTTACCTGGCCCAGGTCCTCCTCCAGGTATATCCCCTGAGGCTGGTCCTCCGCGTAGATCTCCGGCACGGGCAGGCCCGCGGCGCGGAACTGCCGCGAGAAAGACAGGAAAGCGCGGTTCTCCTCCCTGTCGGGACCGAAGGCGCCTATGACGGAGCGGTCCCCGCCGCGCAGGCGGAAAAGCCGGCGGGCGGAGCCGTCGGCCTTGAGCGGCTCGAAGGCCTCCGGCCCGCGGCCGAAGGTCCTGCGGTAAAGGTCCCTGAGGGCGGGCTCGTGGCCGGAGCGGAGCTCCCCGGCTTCCTTCTCCCTGTTCTTTAAGGGCATAAAATGGATTATACAAAACACCGGCGCGCAAGCCGGGACGATCAGTCGGCGGAGAGCGCTTCGAGGGCCGAGCGGAGCGGTCCGAGAAAGGAGGAGGCCCGCAAGTCGTGCTCCTCGTCGTTCCAGACCGCGGCGAGGCAGAACTGCCCGGACCCGGCGTTGCTGAGCAGCCAGACCGCCGAGTAGAGCCCGGGGAAGCCGCCCCCTCCGCCGCCGGCGTAAAGATAGCCCCCCGGCACCTGGACGGGCGGACGGCCCAGCTCCAGCAGGCCCAGCGCCGGCTCGTCGCCACGGCCGGCGAAGAAGGCCATCAGCCTGCAGAGATCGGCCGGGGAGGCGGCCCAGCCTATTTTATCGAGTCCCAGCGCGCCGCGCCCAAAAGCCTTCGCCGTCAGAGGTTCGCGGGCCAGGCCGTCCAGGAAGCCGTAGCGCTCGTCCCGCGGCAGGTTGATGTATTTCAGCGCCTCCCCGGTGGAAGCCTGAAGCCTGAGCGCCTCCGAGGTCTTTAAAAAAGGCTCAAGGAGACCCGGGGCGGAATGACCGAGGGCGGTCAGATCGTGTTCCACCGAGCGCCTGCCCAGCGCGCGCAGCAGCGCGTCAGAGGCGGTATCGTCCCCCTCCGCCAGCGTCAGCGCGGCCAGGGTATGCACGGTCAGCGGCGAGCCTGCCGGCCAGCGGTTCAGAGGGCCTGGGGGCGCGGACCTGTCCGAGTCGCGCAGCTTCACGATCCTCTCCCAGGGCGCTCCCTGCCTCAGGACCTCGCCCAGCAGGTAAAGCCTGTAGGCGGGCCCGGCGGCGAGCTCCTCGTCGGGATTCAGGGCCTCCAGCGGTTCGGCGTCCTTGCCGAGCCGCATGATCAGCAAAGCCTTGCGCCCCGGCAGAGCGGAGATCCGCTCCTTCACCTCCGCCAGGGCCGGGTCCAGCCGGTAGGCAGGGCTGAAGAAGATGCCGTCTATCAGGCCGCTGTCCCGGTCCAGGGACAGGGCCACCGGGATGCGCCAGCCGGAGGCGGTGTCGAAGAAAAAATGCCCGGTGAAGGGGCCGGAACTCATCAGCACCGTTTCCGACACGGCGCCGTGCGCCGCGTAGAGGCCGCTGAAGACGGCGTTCAGCTGCCTGAGCGAGATCTGCCTGAAGAAGGACGCGGAGAAGAGCCGCTCCGTCCCGGCCGGCTCCGCCGCCACGAGCGCGGCCGCTTTGCCTGCCGCCTGCTCCACCCCCGCCGAGGACGCGGCGGAGAGCAGCGCCAGCAGGGCCGTGACCAGCAGCGATCTCATGATAAAATTATACAATTAAGGACCGCGGCCCAACGCTCGCACGGAGGCAGGGACTATGGAACAGCTGGTACTGAAAGATATCAGGGAAGGGATAGGGGTGCTGACCCTCAACAATCCCGCCCGCCGCAACGCGCTGAGCATGGAACTCTGCAGGCAGCTCTCCGCCGCGCTGGAGGACTTCGGCAGGCAGAAGCTCCCGGTGGCCGTGCTGCGCGCCGAGGCCGGCGCCAAGGTCTGGTCCGCCGGCCACGACATCACGCAGCTGCCGAAGGTTCACAACGAACCTCTTTCCTACGACAGCCCGATGGAGGCGGCCTTCCGCTCGATCCAGGACTATCCCGGTCCGGTCATAGCGATGATACAGGGCAGCGTCTGGGGCGGCGCCACGGACCTGGCCGTCACCTGCGACATCGCGGTGGGCGACGAGACCTCCTCCTTCGCGATCACCCCGGTTAAGATGGGGCTGCCCTACAACGCCTCCGGCATCATGCACTTCATCAACAGGGTCGGCATCAACGTCGCGCGCGAGATGTTCTACACCGCTGAGCCGGTTAAGGCCGAACGCGCCTATCACGTCGGCATCCTGAACCACCTGATAAGCTCCCGGGAGATCGAGGACTTCACGATGGAGCTGGCCAGGACGATAGCCTCCAACTCCCCGCTGGCGGTTTCCGTGGTGAAGGAGCAGTTCCGGATACTCTCCGAATCCTACCAGATAACCCCCGAGTCCTTCGAGCGCATACAGGCGCTGCGCCGCAAGGTCTACAACAGCTCCGATTACGCCGAGGGCATAAAAGCCTTCCTGGAGAAGCGCAGGCCCGAGTTCAAAGGCCATTGAGACTCCGGGCGCGGGGCCATTGGTCCCAGGCGCCGAAGGGTCATAATTTCACTTTTTTTTAGGCCTTTGGCCTCTTAAGGGCGGCCTTTCAGGTTCATATACTCTTACTATGGACCAAAAGATATTCGGCCGGAGACTCTACCCGGCGGCTTTCCTTATAATATCGGCTTCACTCCCGGCTGCGGCTCAGCCGTCGGCCTACGGGGACCTGGCGGCAAGGGCCGGGGCCCTATCCATCCCCGTCACGGCCGTGGCGGTCCCCGTCCCCGGCCTTCCTTCCAGGATCCCGGCCCCGAAGGTCGACACCGGGGACCCTCGCGCCATAGCCTCCCTTGACGAAGGACAGCTTGCGGCCGCTACCCCCGAGCAGAGGCTGGCGATGCTGCGGACCCTGATAAAATGGTCCCATCCCGACCAGAACAACCAGGACAGCTACGGTTCCGACCAGAAGAGCTACGAGGACGCCATCCTGAACATACTGCGCTCCTCTCCGGACGCGGCCTCCTTCGACAGGCTTTACTACAACGTGGACGAATCCGCGCTGCTCAATTCCGTTCCCTGGGCCGGCGACATAACGGACCTGCGCAAGAAGTTCCTGGCCGCGACGACGCCCGGGGACTGGAAAGGGCTGGACAGCTACATCGACGTCGTAGACGGGACCACCAGCGCAGGCAGGAACCATATAGAATTCATGGTGGACGGGGCCAACGTGATGCCCAAGGCGGTCGCCGCGATCAAGGGCGCGAAGAGCTCCATCGACGTGGAGGTCTACCAGCTCGAGGGCGACGACATAGGCTGGGCCTTTACGAAGCTTCTGGCGCAGAAGGCGAAGGAGGGCGTGCAGGTACGCCTGGTAATAGACAAGTACGGCTCGGACCTGAAGAACGTGCAGGAGGTCGGCAAGATGCTCGCCTACCTCAACCAGAACGGGGGCGAGGCCATCCCGAACAAGGCCAGCCTGACCGGCCGCCGCGACCACCGCAAGGTGATGGTGATAGACGGCAGGATAGGCTTCACCGGCGGCATGAACGTGGGCCGCGACTACCAGTACAACTGGCACGACCAGCAGTCGCTGATAGAGGGCCCCGCGGTGGCCAAGCTGCAGGAGGCCTTCCTGGACAACTGGGCGGCGGCGGGGGGCAAGGCGCCCTCCTCGTACGCGGAGCTGTTCCCGCCGCTGAGCGAACCAGCCGACGGCGTACCCACCCGGGTACTTACGCACTGGGGCCAGAAGGACCGCGACCTTAAGGCCGTTTTCCTGCGCGCCTTCGCCACGGCGCAGAGGTCCATCCGCATAGCGGACCCCTATTTCGCCGACCCGGACGTGGTGGACACGCTCTGCGCGGCGGCCCGCCGAGGCGTAAAGGTGCAGATAGTGATGCCGAAGGACAACGACATGGCCATAGTGCAGCACGCGGCCAGGGGCTACTACCCGAAGCTGCTGAAGGCCGGGGTCGAGATCTACGAATACCGCGGCCGCATGGCCCATGAGAAGGTGGCCGTGATAGACACCTACTGGTCCACCTTCGGTTCATCCAACCTGGACGCCCGCAGCCTGTGGTACAACGACGAGCTCAACGTCGCCGCCACCGACCCGAACCTGGCGTCGTACATCGAGGCCAGCCTGTTCGACAAGGACATAGAGAACAGCGACCATATAACCAGCTACTCGCCGGGCATAGAGGACCACGCGGCCGACATCTTCCACGGCCTGCTCACTCCGGAGACGACCCAGGCCGGCGCGCTGAGGTAAGGAGGCGGGAGCGCATAAAAAGGACCGCCGGCCTTCCAGGGGCCGGCGGTCCTTTTTCATCCGGAAGCGTCAGTCCTTCAGGGCGTAATTCGGCGTCTCTTTCGTCACTTTCACGTCGTGGACGTGGCTTTCCTTGAGACCCGCGCCGGAAATCCGCACGAAGCGCGCCTTGGCGCGCAGTTCGGAAAGGTCCCCGCACCCGCAGTAGCCGAGCCCGGCGCGCAGACCGCCGGTGAGCTGGTGCACTATCAGCGACACCGGCCCCTTGTAAGGGACCTGGCCCTCTATGCCTTCCGGGACCAGCTTATCCCTCTCCACGCCGGCCTGACCGTAGCGGTCCTTGGAGCCGGCCTCCATCGCGCCGACGGAGCCCATGCCGCGGTAGGCCTTATAGCTGCGGCCCTGGTACAGGATTATCTCGCCCGGAGCCTCGTCCGTGCCGGCTAGCAGGGTCCCCAGCATTACGCAGGAGGCGCCGGCCGCCAGCGCCTTGGTGATGTCCCCGGAGAACTTGATGCCTCCGTCGGCTATTACGGGGACCCGGCGCCTGTCCGCGGCGCGGCAGGCCTCCTTGACGGCCGTGAGCTGCGGCACCCCGACGCCGGAGATCACGCGCGTGGTGCAGATGGAGCCGGGGCCGATGCCGACCTTTATCGCGTCGGCGCCGGCCCTGATAAGGTCCAGGGCCCCCTCGTAGGTGGCCACGTTGCCGGCTATCACCTCGCAGCCGTAACGGCTCTTTACCTCCCTCAGCGTCCTCAGCACGTTCTCCGAATGCCCGTGGGCAGAGTCCAGCGAGATCACGTCGGCGCCGGCCTTCACCAGCTCTCCGGCGCGCTCGACGGCCTCCGGCCCCGCCCCTATCGCGGCTCCCACGCGCAGGCGGCCAGTCCCGTCCTTGCAGGCGTGGGGGTACTGCTTCGTGTTCAGGATGTCGCGCACTGTTATGAGCCCCTTCAGTTCGCCGTTCCGGCCCACCAGAGGCAGTTTCTCGATGCGGTGCTCCTGCAGCAGTTTCTCCGCCTGTTCCATCGTCGTACCCGGGCGGGCCGTCACGAGCTTGGTCGTCATCGCGTCGGAAACTTTCCTGTCGAGGTCCTTCAGGAAGCGCAGGTCCCGGTTGGTCAGCAGGCCCGCCAGCCTGCCGCCGGAGACGACGGCCACGCTGGAGACGCCGTGCTTCTGCATCAGCGCTACCGCGTCCTTCAGCTTTTCCTCCGGGGAGACGGTCAGCGGGTCGGAGATCACGCCGCTCTCGTGCTTCTTGACCTTCGCCACTTCCAGCGCCTGCTGGCGCGCGCTCATGGCGCGGTGGATGATGCCGAGACCGCCCTCGCGCGCCATCGCTATGGCGAGGCCTGACTCGGTAACGGTATCCATCGCCGCCGAAAGCAGCGGGATGTTGAGCCTTATTGAGGCCGTCAGCCTGGCGCTTATATCCGTCTCTCTCGGCATCACCGAAGACTTCGCCGGCAGCAGCAGCACGTCGTCGAAAGTAAGCCCGAGCGGTATATTGTCCTGAAGCATTTTTCTCTCCTTGTTACTGCGCTGCGCGGCGACCGGGGGACCGGGTTAGCAAAAGCCTGTCGGAGGCCCGAGCTTGCATCGCGCGAGGGCCGGATAGACGCGGAGCGGCTAGGTCTGCGACGGCGACATTCGCACGGTGGCCGCTTGATGCGCATAGCGCTCGTTGCGGCACGGCCATAGGCCAGTGCGAGACGGTGGTTTTGCGTTCCGGTCCCATTACTGGTACGACTACTCCCACTCTATGGTCGCGGGCGGCTTGGAGGTGACGTCGTAGACCACGCGGTTGACGCCGCGCACCTCGCTGACCACCCGCGACGAGATCTTCTGCAGCAGGTCGTGCGGCAGGCGGCTCCAGTCGGCGGTCATGCCGTCCACGGAGCTTACGCAGCGTATGGCGACGGTATACTCGTAGGAGCGCTCGTCGCCCATCACGCCCACGGAGCGCACCGGCAGCAGCACGCAGAAGGCCTGCCAGATCCTGTCGTACCAGCCGGCCTTCTGTATTTCCTCGCGCATCAGGCGGTCGGCCTCGCGCAGGATCTTGAGCCTGTCCGGAGTCACCTCGCCGAGCACGCGGATGGCCAGGCCCGGCCCCGGGAACGGGTGCTGCATGATGAGGCCTTCGGGTATCTTGACGGCGCGGCCGAGTTCGCGCACTTCGTCCTTGAAGAAGTAGCGCAGGGGTTCTATGAGGCCCATCTTCATCTTTTCCGGCAGGCCGCCCACGTTGTGGTGGCTCTTGATGACGGCCGACGGGCCTTTGACGGAGACGGATTCTATGACGTCGGGGTACAGGGTGCCCTGCAGCAGGAACTTCGCGCCTTTCACTTTCTTCGCTTCTTTGTCGAAGACCTCTATGAAGGTATGGCCGATGATCTTGCGTTTCTTCTCGGGCGAGGTTACGCCCTTGAGGCGGCCCAGGAACAGGGCCGAGGCGTCGACGATCTTGAGGCTGTAATGGAATTTCTTCTTGAAGACTTCCTCCATGCGCGCGCGGTCGCCGTGGCGCAGCAGGCCGGTGTCGACGAAGATGCACTTGAGCTTGTCGCCGATGGCTTTGTGCGCGAGCACGGCGGCCACGGAGGAGTCCACGCCGCCGGAGAGGCCGCAGATGACGGCGCTGCCGCCGGCGCGCTTCTTGATGTCGGCGAGGCTTTCTTTGAGGAAGGAGGACGGGGTCCAGCGGTCGCGGCAGCCGCAGATGCCGCGGGCGAAGTTCTCGAGCATCTTCACGCCGTGCCGGGTGTGGTGCACCTCGGGGTGGAACTGCAGGGCGTAGAAGCCGCGCTCCGGGTTCTCCATGGCGGCGATGTCGGAGCCTTCGGCGCGGGCGGTCACGCGGAAGCCGGGCGGGGCTTTCTTTACTTCGTCGCCGTGGCTCATCCAGACGGTGGCCTTGCCGTTGATGCCTCTGAAGAGGCGCGAGCCTTTGAGAACCTTCAGTTCGCTGAAGCCGTATTCGCGTTTTGCCGCCCTGGAGACTTTGCCGCCGTATTCGTAGGCGAGCAGCTGCATGCCGTAGCAGACGCCGAGCACGGGTATGCCGAGGTTGAGGATGGCGGGGTCGGGCTTGGGGGCGGCCTTGCCGTAGACGCTGGAGGGGCCGCCGGAGAGTATGATGCCGCGCGGCGAGCGCGAAAGTATTTCCTCCGCGGAGGCGCTGTAGGGCAATATCTCGCAATAGACGCGCAGGGCGCGCAGCCTGCGCGCGATGAGCTGAGTGTACTGGCTGCCAAAGTCAAGGATCAGGATCTGTTCCATCGAAGGTCCCCTTTGCCGCCAACTCAAATTGTGAAAGATTACCCTTAAATTCTAACAAATTTAAAAAACGAAAACGGGAAACGAAAACGGAAAACGGGGACAGACACCATTTTAAGCGACAGGTAAGGAATAAGCCCCGGGGGACCGCCAAATAGGTGTCTGTCCCTATTTTATTTACAAAAAACACCCCGGCGGGGCCGGGGTATTTTAGTCGGCTGGCCGGACTGGTCAGCGGACGCCGTAGAGGTAGGTCACGAAGTCGTGCCAGTGGGTGGCCCTGTCGAAGGCGTAGTCGCTGTAAGGGGCCTCGAATATTCCCTCGAGGCGGGCCTGAGAGACCTTAGCGTTGGCGGGGGGCAGGTAAACGGAGATGCCGGTGCTCTCCGACAGGTCGCGGCCTATGCGGTCCTTCCCGGAGGCCTTGGTCTCTATCACCAGCGCCTTAGAGATGTAGTTCTCCAGGTCCGCGGCGCGGGCCCTCACCTCGTCCGCCTTGGGCCCCTTGACGTTGTCGGCGACCAGTTTGGCGAAGCCGGCGGCGTCCCCGTAGAAGGAGATGGTCATATCCGCGTCGTCAGGACCGAGCGCGTCGTAGCGCAGCACGCCGTCGGTGGCCGTCTTGAGCGCGGCGCTGTCCCCGGAAGCCTCGGCCGCCGCGGCAAAAGCGCCCATGCGCTGGGCGAAGCCGTCCAGGGCGGAGGTGCGGATGGCCGAGAGCTGGGCCCCCTGTCCCGCCTTGTCATAGAACAGCTTGAAGGCCTCCACCATCATCGCCCCGGTCTGTTCGTCGCTCATAGCCGGCCGGCGGGCCATGGCGCCGAGGAACAGGCTGTAGGGATAGCCGGCGCCGGGCACCGTCTCCTCCGAGCCCACTATCACCTTGGCGCTGTTCTTGACCTCGAAGGCGACCTCGCCCATCTGCATCAGGCAGGCATCGTAGGCCAGGATGTCCACGCCGCCGGTGTCGCGCAGGATCTGGCCGATCTGCGGCGTGCGGATGTAGTCGCCGGTCTCGTCGTCGAACGAGATCCCCTTGCTGGCCTTGCGCGGGTCAAGCCAGCCGGAGCCGTGGTTCCAGATGATCAGCATGTAGCGGCGGGCGGGGAACTTGGCCTTGGCCCACTTCACGAAGTTCTCGGCCTCGCGGTAGTCGCCCATGTCCGCGCTCTTCTCCTGGAACAGGACCGGGGAGGAGATGTGGTTCTCGTCCGAGTCTTTCTGTATAAGGTAGCGGCGGATGCCGGTCCAGTCGCCGTCGGCGTGGGTATCGCCTCCCGAGGACTGGCCGTTCATTCGGCCCATCTCCACCACGATGTTCATATCCCTGGTGGAACCGACCTTCTCCATTTCGTTGACGTTATAGAGACCGGCCGCCTCGAGGTTGTTCTTGGAGTTGACGAAGACCATCACGGTCCACTCCTTGGGCTTGGCCCGGCCCAGCCTTGCGGCCGGAAGGCCGGCCGCCGGCGCCGGCGCGGAAGCGGCAGGGGCTGAAGCCGCGGGCGGGCGCCCGGCCCCGCCGCTGAACGAAAGACCGACATCACCGGCGAAAAGCGCTCCGGCCATCGCGGTCAGGGTAGCAGCAAAAATCAGTTTTTTCATGTTTCCTCCGGTCGCTTACGCAAATAGTATAGCAGATGCGCTTGACCTGTCAAGTGCTCGCCCCCAAAAAAACAATAGGTCCAAAGACCCAGCCGCGGAGGGCCAAAATACTTCGCGCTGCGGGGCCTGTGGCCTTTTGCGCCGGGCCCGAGTTTGTGGCAAAATATACGCATAGCACCGGAGGTTACAGATGAAAAGACTTTCCTATCTCACCATGCTCCTGATCGCGGCCTCTTCCCTGCTGCCCGCGGCGGCGGCGGAGAACGGCGTACTGGCCGCCGCCGGCCTGGCCCTGCCGGCGGCCCAGGCCCCTCTGCCGGAGCAGCCCAGGTCCACGCAGTGGCTCACGCTGCGCAAGATCCACGTCGACCAGGCCGCCCCGGAAATGAACGACACCCTCGTCGGCATCGTCCAGAGCGGGACGGACATAGACACCGTCGTCAAGGAACTGACCGAAGGCGGCTTCAAGGTGCGGGCCGTACAGGACAATAACGGCGGCTACATGGTCATGGCCGACGTGACCGGTCTGAACGCCGCCGACTGCGCGGTCGGGCTGGCCCGCTACTACTACATAACCGAGGTCCTCGTGGGCCAGCAGGTCTATGACCAGCTCTTCGGCGCCCCCTCCCGCGCGGTCCATCCCGTCAGGGTAGGCACAATAAAGGGCGGCATGAACGGCAGCCCGGTGGACATAACGGTCAATAAACTGGAGTGGACCATCTCGGGCGGAATGAACCACTCCCAGGTGCAAGTGGCAATAGACAACGACGCCAAGACCATCACCGGCGGGGCCAACGGCAGCCCGGTGCAGTTGAACTTCGAGTGGTCCCCCGAGAAGGTACTGGTGCAGGGCGGAGCCAACCACAGCCCGGTCAAGTACCTGGTGGACTGGCAGGCGGGCGAACTGGACGGCTACATGGACAACAGCCCGGTGAAGCTATCCTTCAACATGGACGAGGGCAACGCCGAGGCCACCACGGTCAGCGTGACTGGCTACGTCAACCACGCCCCGGTGGACCTGACCTACGACAAGATCAGCGGCCGCATCACCGGCGGCATGGACGGCTCCCCCGTGGACGTGACGCTGGTGAACTGCGACCTCTACGACTTCCTGCAGTACTTCTTCCTCTTCGCCCCGGCCGCCAACTGACCGGCGCATAGCTGAGAAGGCCCTTCCCCAGCCACCGGAAGGGCCTTTTATTTTCCCGTGATATCGCGGGAATTTTATATATAATGTGGATTATGAAGAGACTGCTCCTGGCGGCCGCCGTCGCCGCCGCTTTCACCGCGAGAGCCTCCGCCGCCTGGTGGATAGAGAACGACTACGACTTCGGTTCCAACAGCTCCTACAAGAACTCTTTCACTCTCTTCAGGAACGATTCGCGCAAGCTGACCACCGGCCTCAACCTGGCGTTCTACAAGGACAAAGCCGTCTACAGGGACAGGGTCTATTCCACGCGCCTGCCCCTCATGTATTCAGGCAGGTCCTACTTTCTCTCCCTGACCCCGTTCCTCTATCCGGTTTCGTCCGGGACGCGCTCAGGCGCCTACGGCGGCAAGCTCTACCTGCTGCTGCCGGTTAACGAGCAGGAGAACGGCAGCTATACCCACCTGATCCTCACCGGGGCCTGGGCCAGGCAGAAGGCTTTCCTGACCGGGAGCGGAACCCCCTACAGGGACTCCTTCGACCAGACCGCCTTCGGCATGCAGGCTGAAAAATCCTATTACGGACAGTTCTTCTTCCTGGCTTCGGCCTCCGGTTTCCTGATGCCAGCTATCTCCGCCGGCGACCTGGTCAAGCCGGCGCTGGACCAGTCCGACCTGGCCTATCTGGGCGTCTTCCAGCCCGTAACCGCGCTGCCCGAATGGGCGTTGAGCATCCAGGCCGCCCGCAATATGCAGCCCGACTACGACAGTCACGTTTATGCCGGATATAGTAAAATATCGTTCAGGAACGAGGTCCGCGCCGACTCCATTATCTTCGGCATAAAGACGGCCCTCAACGACACAAGCTCGCTTGACATGGCCTACGACGCCTATAAGACGGACGCGGCCCCCTGGAAGAACTACTACAGGTTCCTTCTGCAGCTTTTCTTTTAGAACGGGTGAACATGGTCACACAATCGCAGGAAAGTCTGGAAATGCTGGTGATGGTGAGCAGGCTGCTCTCCTCCAAACTGGACATCTCCGAACTGCTGACGACGATAATGCGCCTCGCTTCCCGCGTGGTCGGGGCCGAGCGCGCCTCGCTCTACCTGCTAGACGAGAAGTCGCAGGAACTCTATTTCGACGTGGCTCTCGGCCTGCCCGAGGATGTGCAGAAGATGCGCTGGAAGCTGGGCGAGGGCATAGCCGGCACCTGCGCCAAGGAAGGACGCTCGATCATCATCAACGATACCGCCAGCGACCCGCGCCACTCCAAGAAGGCCGACTCGGCGAGCGGGTTCGTCACCCGTTCGCTCCTGACCTGTCCGATGATAATCAAGGGCAAGGTCATAGGCGTAGTGCAGGCCATCAACCGCATGGACGGCGAGTTCACAGACACGGACCGCAATAATTTCGAGGCTTTCGCCAGCCAGGCCGCCATAGCCATCGAGAACTCCAGACTGTTCTCGTCCGTCAAGGAGGAGAAGCGCAAGCTGGACCTGGTGTTCAGGCGCATCAAGGAAGGCGCCATCCTGACCGACACGGCGGGCGTGATACAGCTGATGAACAGCGCCGCCAGGACCTACCTTGAGCACGACAAGTACAAGTTCACGGTGATCGACGCAGCCTTCCAGGACTTCGAGGTGAACCCGCCGCTCAGGGCCGTGATGGCCGGCAAGGAAAACCATTCCCACTTCGAGCTTTACCGGGCCGCGCCGAAGAAGTTCTACATGGACGGCACCGCGATAAAGCTTTTTAAGGACGACGGGGAGGGCGGCCAGACTCAGGAAGGCGTCCTCTGGATAATCTCCGACGTCACCGCCAGAAAACTTGAGGAGACCATGGCCAGGAACTTCCTGTCGCTGATCTCCCACAAGTTCAAGACGCCGCTGGCCTCCATAAACGGCTTCGCGCAGATCCTCGGGGACGAGGCCGGCAAGAACCAGGCCTTGCCGGCCATAGTCAAGAAAGCCTCGGACACGATCAACGCGCAGGGCCAGAAACTGAACCGCCTGGTGGAGAGCCTGCTCAACTTCGTGATGATAGACAGCCTGGGGCCGCAGGAGCTGGACAGGATAGAGTTCGACGCCGCCGAGTTCCTGGGGGAAGTGGCCGAAGCCGCCAGGATCTGGCTTAAGGAAACGCCCGGAGTCAGCATAAAGATAGCCGTACCCGAACCGGTCAGGATGAAGGCCGACCGCAAACTGCTGGCCTCGGCGCTCAAAGGCGCGATAGACAACGCCGTGAAGTTCAACCCCGCCAAGGACAAATTGGTGATACTTTCCGCCCAGGCCAGGGACGGCTTCTCGCTGATCTCGGTCGGCGACAACGGCCCCGGCATTCCCGGGGAGGAGCTGGAGAACATCTTCAACAAGTTCTACCAGGTGGAGGCTTCCTTCACCGGCCAGGTTGAAGGCTGGGGCCTGGGACTGGCGCTGCTCAAGAAGGTAGCAGAGCTGCACGGCGGCCGCGTCTTCGCCAAGTCGCAACTGCAAAAGGGCTCAGCCATAAGCATCGCTCTCCCCGGCTAAACGCTAAACGGAAAGAAAAGGCCCGGCGGAAGCCGGGCCTTTCAGCGGCTGGCCGGCTTCAGGCCAGCTTCTGATCGGCCACCAGCTTCTTAAGCTCGGAGAGTTCCGGCTTTATCACGTACGGCTTACCTACGGATTTCATCGCGCTCTGCACGTCCTTCAGGCCGTTGCCGGTGATCAGCAGCACCACCGACTCGTTCTCCTTAACCTTGCCCTCCCTCACGGCCTTCAACAGGCCGGAGTAGGTGGCAGAAGCCGCAGGCTCCGCGAAGACGTTGGAGCCGCGGGCTATCCTGGGGATGGCCTGCAGTATCTCCTCGTCCGTCACGCTGACGGCGAAGCCCTGCGAGTCGCGGATAGCCATCACGGCGGCCAGGCCGTCGCGCGGCAGGCTGACAGAGATGCTGTCGGCGATGGTCTTGCCGCTGACCGGCTGCACGTCCGTGCCGGTCTCGAAGGCGCGCTTGACGGAATCGGAATGCTCGGCCTGCACCGCCACCATCTGCGGCAGGCGCTCAATGATGCCCAGGCGGTGGAACTCGACGAAGCCCTTCCAGATGCCGCTGATGATGTTGCCGTCGCCCACCGGCACGAACACCTTGTCCGGGGTCTCCCATTTAAGCTGTTCGCAGATCTCGAAGGCGCAGGTCTTCTTGCCCTCGCGCGTGAAGGGGTTGATGCCGGTGCTGCGGTTGTACCAGCCGTACTCCTGGGACGCCTTCAGGCACAGCTCGAAGGCGTCGTCGTAGGTTCCCTTGACCATGACTACCGCCGCCCCGTAGACCAGGAGCTGGGCCACCTTGGGCGCCGGGGCCGTCTCCGGCACGAAAATGACCGTCTTCATGTCCAGGCTGCCGGTCAGACAGGCCAGCGAGGAGGCCGCGTTGCCGGTGGAGGCACAGGTGATGACCTTTTCCTCCAGTTCCAGCGCGCGGCCCACCACGACCGCGCTCGCGCGGTCCTTGAAAGAGGCGCTGGGGTTGCGGCCGTCGTCCTTGATATAGAGGTTCGGCACGCCGGCCTCGTCGCCCAGCTTCTCCGCCTTATAGAGCGGGGTCCAGCCGACCTGCACCGGCGGCACGTTCTTGATGCTGGCTATCGGCAATATATCCAGGTAACGCCAGATGCTCCGTTCCGGGTTGTCGTTCAAAACGTCGAAGTTAAGCCGCTTCTTTATAAGGTTATAATCGTAGAGCACCTGCAGGTTGCCGCCGCAGGCCGTGCAGTTGTACTTGGCCTCGGTCAACTTATGGTCCTTCCCGCACCGTATACACTGCAATGTTTTTATCTTTTTCATGGGGACGTTGCTTCCTAACTTCCTAACTTGGAAATGGGACTGCCTCCCGCCCCCCTAACCTCGAAGTTAGGAAGTTGGGAAGCAACGTCCCCTTCCGCCTCAGCCGGGCAGAACCGTGGTGCCGGCCTTGCCGGCCAGCGTCTCCTCGAACAACTCCGTCTTGGAGATGTAGGCCACGCTGCCGCCGTTCTTGATGAACTCTATGACGGCCTTGATCTTGGGGCCCATCGAACCGGCCGGGAACGGCGCCGGCTTCTGGTTGTAGATGGCCTCCAGTTCGCTGGCCTTTATCACGCGCAGGGCCTTCTCGTCCGGCTTCTGGTAGTTCAGCTTCGCGCCGTCCTCTCCGGTGAAGATAGTCAGGCTGACCTCCACCTGCTCGCCGCGGGCCTTGGCGCGCTTCATCAGCATGGTCCCGAGCAGCGCGCTGGCCAGGTCCTTGTCTATGACGGCCTCCACGCCGGTGTACATCTTGAGCGGCTTGCCTCCCTTGTGCGGCTTGGAGAACTTCACGCCGAAATTGGTGGTATAGGTCTCCTTGCCGTCCGCGACCTCGGCCGGCACCTCGCGCACCGGGATGCCGCCGCCGCCGACGGTGATAGGCACTATCCCCTTGTCGAGCAGCGCCTCTATCGCTTCTATCTCCACGATGTCCACCGGGGCCGGGGACGGCACGACGCGGCGCCAGATCTCGTTGCCGGCGGCGTCCTTCTTGTACATCTTCATCTGCCAGCCTTCGGCCATGCGCTGCCTGGCCTCGTCGGCGGTGTACGACTGGCCTATGTACTTGGAGGGGTTCTGAAAGTCCGGATCGTCCTTGTTCACTACGACCTGCGTGACGACGCCCGCCACGATGTTGTCGATGCCGCGGATGTTCAGCACGTTGTTGAGCTGGGCCAGCATATAGGACATCGCGCCCTGCGTGTCGGCGACGCAGACGTCCAGCGGCAGCGGGAACATCTTCGGGCGACACATCTCGGCGCGCTGGATGATGTTGCCGACCTGCGGGCCGTTGCCGTGGGTTATGACGTACTTGTCCTCCGGATGCTTCTGGAAGATGTCGGCTACCAGCCCGGCGGTATCGGCCGTGCGCTGCCACTGCATCGCGATGTCGGGATTTATGGCCTTCCCGTCCTTGTCCTTCAGGCCCACCGGCGCCACTTCGTTGCCGCCAAAAGCGAATATCCTGATCTTTTTCATGGTCTCTCCTGTTGTCCTTGCGTACGAACCCTTAAATCCGAAGGCCGCCTCGCGGACGGCCTCGCATAATTTTGATAAATACTGCCCAGCCTTTTCAAGTCCGCGGCCGCCGGCACGCGCCCTAACGCAGCCAGTAGAGTATCAGCCCCCCTATGAGTATCCTGTAGGCCGCGAACGGCACGAAGCCGCGCCGGCGCACCCAGGCCATGAACCACGCCACCACGGCCCAGGCCACGAAGAAGGAAACGACGAAACCTATGCCCAGCGTGGCCCAGCGGTGAGCGGTCATGACCAGCGGGGCCAGACCGGCGGCGCTCCCGCGGTGCAGCAGGGTCTTGAACAGGTCGTAGCAGGTGGCCGCGAACATCGTCGGGATGGAGACGAAGAAGGAGAACTCCAGCGCGGCGTAACGGGAAAGGCCGGCGGTCTGCCCGGCGGCTATCGTGGACATCGAGCGGCTGGTGCCGGGAAAGACCGCCGACAGTATCTGCACCGCGCCGATCCAGACCGACTGCAGCCAGTTCATGTCCGCCATGTCCTGCGTGCGCGGTTTCGTGCACGCGACGTCCACCGCCCACATCACGACGCCGCCTATGACCAGCGAAAGCCCCATCACGGTGGCGCTCTCCAGGTTATGGCTTATCAGCTTGGTCAGCAGGAAGGCGGGGCCGGCCGTAACGACGAAGGCCAGCATCGTCAGCGTGACCGGATGGTTCAGGGCCTCCCGCCCGAAACCGGGGAAGGACTTCAGGAACTCGGCTATGCGTTTCCTGAAGTAGATCGGCAGACAGAGCACAGCGCCGAGCTGTATGACTATATCGAACATCTTCCAGTAAGGATCGGTCAGCGGTATGTGCACGAAGGGAAGTTCCTTGGCCAGGCGCAGGTGGGCGGTGGAGCTGACCGGAAGGAACTCGGTCACGCCCTCTATCAGTCCGAAAAAAGCCGCAAGCAGGTAGTCGGTCATATTTCCCAGGCAGGAGACCGGCACCGGCCGGCGTCCTTTTCTCTCCTTTTGCCCTGTACGGGATAAATGATATCAATACGGCGGGCTCCCGCGCAAAGGGGCCGCACGCCGGGGCGGCCGCGCGCCGCGTCTCCTTGACAATACGACGGCGAAATACATTTAATTGCATGGACATAAGCCGCAGACTCAGTCAACGGAGAACCCTGGAGAAAAAAATGCCGCTCAATATAGAAAAATCCATAGCCGAGCTGGAAAAGCTGGGCGCCGACCTCTACCACAAGGACTTCCTGCTGACCTGGCAGAAGTCGGACGCCGAGATCCACGCGGTCCTGAAGATCGCCGAGATCCTCAAGGAGATGCACGCGCGGAACATCAGCGCGCGGATGTTCGACACCGGCCTGGCCGTGTCCAACTTCCGCGACAACTCCACGCGCACGCGCTTCTCGTTCGCGAGCGCCTGCAACCTGCTGGGCCTCGCGGTGCAGGACCTCGACGAGGGCAAGAGCCAGATAGCCCACGGCGAGACCGTGCGCGAGACCGCCAACATGATCTCGTTCCTGACCGAGGCCGTCGGCATCCGCGACGACATGTTCATCGGCAAGGGCCACACCTACATGAAGGAAGTGGTCGAGGCCCTCGACGACGGCTTCAAGCAGGGCGTGCTGAACCAGCGCCCGGCCGTGGTCAACCTGCAGTGCGACCTGGACCACCCGACGCAGAGCATGTCCGACCTGCTGTTCATCAAGAACCATTTCGGCGGCTTCGACAACCTCAAGGGCAAGAAGATCGCTATGACCTGGGCCTACTCGCCGAGCTACGGCAAGCCGCTCTCCGTGCCGCAGGGCGTAATAGCCCTGATGACCCGCTTCGGCATGAACGTGGAGCTGGCCTACCCCGAGGGGTACGACCTGCTGCCCGACACCATCGAGGTGGCCAGGAAGCACGCGCAGGCCTCCGGCGGCAGTTTCAAGGTCTCCAACAGAATGGAGAGCGCCTTCAAGGACGCGGACATCGTCTACCCGAAGAGCTGGGCCCCGTTCAGGGTGATGGAGCGCCGCACGCAGCTCCTCGAGAAGGGCGACCAGCCGGGCCTGAAGGACCTCGAGAAGGAGTGCCTGGCCAACAACGCCAAGTTCAAGAACTGGGAGTGCAACGACGCGATGATGGCGCTGACCAAGGCCGGCAAGGCCACCTACCTGCACTGCCTGCCCGCCGACATCACCGACGTCAGCTGCAAGGCAGGCGAGGTCTCCGCGAAGGTGTTCGAAGGCGCGCGCCTCGGCACCTACAAGGAGGCCGGCTACAAGCCGTTCGTGATAGCCGCCATGATAGCCGCCTGCACCAAGAAGGAGCCCGCCAGGCTGCTCGGCGAGCTCGCGAAGGCCGCCAAAAAGCGCGTGCTGTAACCGGCCTTGGGCCGCGAGAAGGGCCCCGTCCGGCGGCTGCCGGGCGGGGCTCTTTTTTTCAGCTCTCCCTGGCGGCGCTGCCGGGGCCGCCCCCGGAAGGGCCGCCCGGGAGCTCGCCCAGCTCGGCCAGAGCCTCTTTCAGTTCCCTGTCGTGCTTATGGCTCTCGAAACGGGCCATCACCTCGTAGAAGGCCGGAACGACGAACAGCGTCAGGAAGGTGGACACCACCACGCCGCCGATGATCGTAACGGCCATCGGGACCATCAGCTCCGAACCGGTGCCGGTCGCCAGCGCCACCGGCAGCGCGCCGGCCACGGTCGCCGCCGAGGTCATCAGGATGGGCCGCAGCCTTATCGGGCAGGCCTCCAGCAGCGCCTCGCGCAGCGGCAGACCGCGCCTGCGCCTCTCTATAGTGAAGTCGACCAGCAGGATGGAATTCTTCTTTACTATCCCCATCAGCAGTATGAGGCCGATCATGCTGTAGATGTTCAGGCTCTGGTGCGCGAGGAACAGCGCCAGCAGCGCGCCTGTCACGCTGAACGGCAGCGCCATCAACACGGTCAGCGGATGGAGCAGGCTGTCGAACTGGGTGGCCAGCACCATGTAGGCGACGAAGACGCCGAGCAGCAGCACGAAGCCCAGACTTTTGAACGAGTCGGAGAAGAGCTGGGAATTGCCGGCCATTACGATGCTATAGCCGTCGGGCAGCGTCTCCCTGGCTATGCGGGACACCGCGGCGAGAGCCTGGGCCTGCGACGCGCCCTTCGCCGGATTGGCGAATACGGTTATCGAGCGTTCCCTGTTGTAGCGCGTGACCGCGAACAGGGCCGGCTTTATGTCGGTGGTGACCACGTCGGAAAGGCGCACCAGCTGGCCGAAAATGTTGCGCACCCAGATCCTGGAGAGGTCTTTCGGCGTATGGCGGTACTTGTCGGCCAGGCGCACGCGCACGTCGTAGCGCTTGCCGCGCCCGGTGTACTTCCCCCATTTCACGCCGCCGAACATCGCGTTGATCGTGTCGCCTATGGACAGTATCGTCACGCCCCTGTGCGCCGCCTTCGCGCGGTCCGGGTGCACCTGTATCTCCGGCATGCCCGGGTTGTAGTCGGTGTCGATATCGGTCATCAGGCCGGTCTCCTTCATCTTCAGCCTGAAGTCCGCCGCCACCGCCGCGAGCTTGTCCCAGTCAGTCCCCTGGATCATGAACTGGATCGGGAAAGCGCGCTTAGCCGAGAAGCCGCTCTGCGAGAGGTCCATGATGGAGACGCGCTTAAGCCCCTTGATGGAGGAGAGTTTCTTGCGCGTTATCGCCATGAAGTCCTGCTGGGTCTCGAGATGATGGTCGGGACCTATGCGCGGTCTTTGGCCCTTGTCCTTCATCGTCACCATCAGCGCGCCGCTGTTCACGCTGCCGCCGCCGAAGCCGCCGATGATGGCGTAGGCCAGCTTCACCTCCGGCCTGTTGTTGATCCAGGGCTCGATCTCCGTCCTGAAGACCTCGTCGGTCCTTTCGAGCGAAACCCCAAGCGGCAGCGTCACGTTGACCAGGAAGCGGCTCATATCCTGCGACGGTATGAACTCCTTCTTCAGCGGCACCAGCAGCAGCAGCGAGGAGAGGAAGATGGCCAGCGCCGAGGCGAGCACGGTCTTCGGATGGTCGAGGCAGCGTGCGAGCGCGGCCCGGTAAAGTTCCCTGAGGCGGCGTATCAGGGCGTCCATGCCGCGCGACACCGGATTGGTGCGCTCGACGCGCAGGTACTGCGAACAGCGCATCGGCGTAACGGTCAGCGCCGACAGCAGCGAGATCATCACGGCCACCGAGATCGTGACGCCGAACTGGAAGAAGAACTTCCCGACGATCCCCTGCATGAAGATCACCGGGATGAAGATGGCCAGGATGGCCACGGAGGCGGTGACAGCCGCCGAAGCGATCTCGCGGGAACCCACCAGGGCCGCCCGCACCTGGGAGAAACCCTCCTCCCTGTAGCGCACGATGTTCTCCAGCACCATGATGGCGTCGTCCACGATTATGCCGATGACGAGCGAGAGCCCCAGCATCGTGAAGCTGTTGATCGTGAAGCCGCTGAAGTAGAGCACGATGAACGTGCCCAGTATGGCCGTGGGGATAGTCAGCAGCACGCTGACGGTGGCGCTGAGCGAGCCGAGGAACAGCAGGCAGACCAGCGACGTGAACAGCACCGAGCGCAGCAGCTCCCCTTCGAGGGCGCGGACGGACTCCTTGATGAACTGGCTTGAGTCGAAGACCAGTTCTATCATCATGCCCCTGGGCAGCGTGTGCTGCAGTTCCGCTATCCTCTTCTTGACGGCGTCGGCCACGGCCACGGCGTTGGTGCCGCGCTGCTTGATGATGCCCATGCCCACGGCGGTATCGCCCATGGCGCGGGAGATGCGCCTGACGTCGTTAAGGCCGTCCTCTATCGTGGCCACGTCGCTGAAGTGGAAGTCCCGGTAGCTGGCCGTGGTGTGCACTCGGTCCGGGATCAGCAGGCGCGAGAACTGCCGCGGCGAGGAGGCTTCCCCGTAGACGCGGACGTTGTACTCCTTCGGGCCGTCGTCTATGTAGCCCGCCGGCACGTCGGCGTGCTCGTTCGTGATGGCGTCCAGCACGTCCTCCACCGTTATGTGATGCGCCTCCATCTCGTCGGCGTTCAGCCAGACGCGCAGGTTGGGATCTATGTAGCCGCCAAGGTTGATGTTGCCGACCCCCGGCACCATCGCTATCTCGTCCTTCAGGTGCTCGTTGACATAGCGCGACAGGTCCGTCAGCGAGACCTTGGCCCCCGGCTTGGCCTTCAGGATCATCCACATGATCGGCTGGTCCTCGGGGTTGACCTTCTGGATGATCGGCGGATCTATCTGAGGCGGCAGGTTCTTCTGGGCCTGGGCGATGTGGCTCTGCACGTCCTCCGCCGCCACGTCTATGTTGCGCGAGAGGTCGAACTCCACGGTGATCTGGGTCTGCCCCATGCTGGAGGTGGAGTAGACGTCCTTTACGCCCTCCACGCTCATCACCGCGTCCTCTATGACGTCGGCCACCTGCGTTTCCATGATCTCGGGGGCGGCGTCCTCCCAGGTGACGGTTATAGTGACCACAGGGAAATCCACGTCCGGCAGCTGGCTGATGCCCATGCGGTGGAAGCCGATGAGGCCGAACACTATCAGGCCTATCATCAGCATCAGCGCGAAAGTGGGATGTTTTATGGAGGTATCGGAAAGGGTCATAGTTGCTCCCGGGAAGCCGAGCTCGTGCTGCGTATTTATGGAGATTATACAATGTAAGCGGGGGGCACGGGCCCGGGGCGCGACCGGCCCCGGTAGGCCCTTGGACCTATTCATGGATAGGACCAAGGGCCCAACTCACACCGACGCCCCGATGATATAAATATAAAGATATGACGCTTCAGCGCGCGGCAAGGAAACTGGGGGTCCTGCTCCTCTTCTTCGGGGCTTTCGTGACCGTTTCCAACCGTTATCAGCACTGCATAGCCGACGCCCCGACCCTGACCGCCGATCTCGGAATAACACAGTCGCTGGACGCCGTCGCCATACACTCCCCGGGGGTCCCGGAGCCGGCAACAGCCGTCTTCTGGCGCCCTCAGGCGAAGGTGGCCATAGCGGCCGCCGACCCGCATCTCCCCGATACGGGTTCCCGCAGTCCTCCCCGGTCCTGAACCTTCCGGCGTAACCAAACCGCCCGCGGCTCAGGCCGCGGGCCGTTCCGCACAAGTCACATATCAGGTCCGCAACCATGAAAGAACGCTTAGCGGCGTTTTGGCAGCATGCGACATCAACAGGGCACCCCAGGACGCCAAGCCGGGGGGCTCCGATCCTTTCCGCAGACAGTCCTGAGGCGTTCCGCGGGGAACGCGGAGGTCCGGTCATGAGAACCCATAAAATAAAAGCTCTGATAACGGCGCTGGCCCTGGCCCAGGTCATGTTCCTGGGCGGCGTCCGGGCTCGCGCCGCTTCCACGGCGGAAAGCCTGCGGGCAGCGGCGCCGCTGAGCGCGGCGGGCCTTACCGCCACGGCCGCTGCGCCGGCCCCGTCCGCCCCGGCCGTGGCGCGCTCCGCGCACCACTCCTCCCATGCGGCGCAGGCCTACGGGAGCTACTCCGGGACGCTGATAGCCGAGCCTGACGACGGCCGCTCCCCGGTGCTAGACCTCATCAACGGGGCGCAGCGTTCCATAGACGTCACCATCTACACCATCAGCGACAGCCAGGTGGTGGACGCGCTGGTCGCCGCGGCGCAGAGGGGCGTGGCGGTGCGCGTCATCTACAACTACAACTCGTTCGCGCATAAGCACATCTACCCCAACGACAAGGCCGCCAACGCCATCATCAGCGCCGGCGGCCAGGCCAGGCAGGCGAGTTCCGCCTTCACGATCACGCACCAGAAGACGATAACCGTGGACGGCGCCACCTCGCTGATCATGACCTTCAACCTGTCGGCGTCCTACTTCTCCAACACCCGGGACTTCGGCTATATCACCGCCGACCCCGCGCAGGTGGGAGAGATCGAGAACGTGTTCCAGGCGGACTGGGACAATACCGGCGTGTCGCCCTCCGAACCCAGCCTGGTCTGGAGCCCGGACAATTCGCGCAGCAAGATCCTGGACATCATCAATAACGCCAGGCGCACCCTTCTGGTGGACAACGAGGAGACCGCCGACACGCAGTGCATGAACGCCCTGATCGACGCGGCCAAACGCGGCGTTTCCGTGCGCTTCCTGACGGCGGTGCTTTCCTCCAGTTCCGGCGGGGACGGGAACGCGGCCGAGCGCGACGTCCTCAACCAGGCGGGCGTGCAGGCCAAAGGCGCCACGAACCACTACATGCACGGCAAGATGCTGCTGGCCGACTACGGCACTTCCTCCGAGCGCGGCTTCATCGGCTCGGAGAACTTCTCCTCCACCTCGCTGGACAAGAACAGGGAGCTGGGCGTGATCCTGACCGATCAGTCAGCCCTGCAGAAGATAGACGGCATCTTCGAGTCCGACTGGAGCGCCAACTGAGAGCCGGGGCCGCGGAGCGGGCCCTCTTCCTGAACGCTAGAGGCCGGGGCTGGACCCCGGCCTCTTTTTTCCCGATGGAACGCCCCTGGCGGGCGCGGACGCCCCCCCATACTCCGCTTTAAGGTAGCGGTGCCAGGCCGAGCCGAACTCCTCCTGCGAAAGCCCGAAGATGGCCCTGTAGGCCGAGGGGTCTTTCACGAAGAGGCGCAGCTTGCCGGCGCCGTAGCGCTTCAGGATGAACTCCACTACGGTGCCGCTGAAAGTGTAGCCGCTGTGCCCGACGAAATCCTTGTCCAGCTCGGCCAGCGAGGGGAGGCTGCCGGAGGCAGCGGCCTTCCCGATGCGCTCTCTTGCCCCTTTGCCCAGCGGGCCTTCGAAATAGACCGAGACGCCCTCGTCCAGCCAGACCGGCAGCCCTTCGCGCGTGCGGCCGCGGTAGTTGAAGGTGACGGCGTGCGCGAACTCGTGCACCGCCGCCTCCAGAACGCCGGCACGATCATGGTAGGAGCCCGGATGGTCTGGCGAGGCGAGGCGCAACACGTTCTCGTCCGGATCGAAGTTCCCCACGAGCCAGTCCGGAGAACCGGCGCCGAAAGTGCGCTTGTGATAGCTCCCGATGTCGGGATACACCTCCACGCTCAGTCTTCCAGGCAGCGGAGCGAAGACCGCGGTGATCCTGGCGTAGTTCTTCTCCAAAGTGGAGAAGAGGTCCTTCAGCGCGGCTGGTTTCTCAGCGAAACGGAACACGAAATGCCTCGTGACCAGGGTATTGGCGAGCATCTTCCCCACGGAACTGTCGGCGTGCCCGTACTTGGCCCCGGCGTGCCGCGCCCCGGCCCCGCGCGCGTTCCCGGCGCAAGTTACGGCCACGCACAACGCCAGAATTCCAGCCGGCACGGTCCTCACGAGCTCTTTCATGCGTCCTCCCTGACGTATTATGGGTCAGCGCGGCCGCCAAAGGGAAGCCCCGCCGGAGCGGGGCTTCCCGGTGCGGCGCCGCGGAGGCTTACAGGTACTGCGGCAGCGCGGCGTAGAACGCGGCGGCCTTCACCAGGTCCTCCGCGGGCATGAACTCGTTGACGGTGTGCGCGTAGACCTCGTTGCCGGGGCCGAAGCCGATGGTCGGGATCT
>JAJYNO010000015.1 GCA_021786295.1 bacterium
CCGGACTTGTCTATGAATTCGGCTTCCACCAGGACCTCGCGGCCGGGGGCCGGGGCGAACAGCGGGGCCGCCTGGGGGCTAGTGAGGAAAGAGAGCAGGCCGCCCGTCACCCTGGCCTTGTCGAACCGGAAAGGAAAACGCGGGGAAAGCTCGTCGTAGGCGGCGGACACGGCGCCGTCAAGGTCCGCCGGCAGCGCCGCAAGGCGGGCAAGGATGGCGTGCACCAGCTCGCCTTCGGCCACCTCCCTGAAAGTGGCGTAGGTGGGCTTGAGCGCCTCGAAGCGGGCCTCGGGCCGGCCGGCCGGGGCCGCGATCTTATAAAGGTCTGACTTGACGCACATTCTTTAATTCCGGACTTTATGCACCTCAGGATTACCCCGCGATGTGATATCAGTCATCCCAATCACAGACCGTGCGGAGCTCGCTGATGTTCCTTCCCTTCAAAAAATCCTCCCAGTCCCGTTCACCATCGTCAGAGTGCTTTTTTTGAAAAGCTATATTTAGAGCATTAAACCAGTTGTTTCTAACAAGTTTTTCTCGCTGAGCTGGTGCAGTACTCTTTGAAATCTCAATCAAAAGGTCAGGACAAACTGCATGGGGAGAAATATCACCGACATCAGCTGTCAGCAATGTAAACTTATATGTCTTGAGATATTCCGTCTCCCTATGTTTCACTTCGGAATAAAAGTTGAATTTCCTCCTATAATCGTTGAGCAACGTTTGAAGATCTTTTGGCGAGTTCTTGATCACGTCAGACAAGGAAGCTTCCGCCTTGTCCGGATTATAGAGAAAATTGCTGTACAGCTCTGTCCATTTATTAGCACGGGGCGAAAGCATAATCCAGTTTTTGAGGTCGCTTTCAGAGATCTTTTGCGCGTCATAGAAGTACTTATAGACGCAAACATTGCGGTAATCATAAGTTGCCGGCTTAATAAACCGGGAAGCCGACTCTTCCTCAAGTTTCTGAAGGGCAAGAGTCGTTTTAGCGACCTGTTTTACAGCCTTACTGGCCTTAGATGAGTTCAGTATTCGATTACAGAACGTATCCTTTTCCTCTTGGCTATCCGCCGAGGAAAGCAACTCCCTTACAGCCGCCAAATCGTAAGTCCCGCCATCGTCGGAACCAGCTTTGCCGGTCCAGACATTTGGAGCCTCTTCAATAATTCGGAATAGATATCCGATCTTTTTAGACCCGTCAGTTTCTCTATCTGCCAGATATTGTAGAGCTTCAGGACGAGTATTCCCAACCCACCAGCCCCCCCACGCGAACGGCATATCCGGATATTTATACACGAAAGCAGTAGCCAATTCATCGCTGCGCTCTGATTTTCCGTAAATCCTTATAAGGCTGGCAAACGCGCTGCCTAGAACCGAATAGTTACCACCTATTTCCTGATGTATTTCCAGGGTCGGGTCCGGATATTGCTTAATAATCGTTTCGAATTCTTTGGCTGCATCTTCATGCCGTGAAGAAACGCCACTCCCATCATGCCAGTTATTAAGAAGAGTCCCGAGTAGAAGCCGCGCAACTGGTTCTATAGGCGCTCCCTTGTGGGCGCCATTTATAAAATCGTCAGCAGGGAATTTACTATCTGAAACCGCCGCTTTCTCTAGAGAATCACATGCCCTCTGCTGTGTACTTATCAGGCTATTGCTTGTCCCCACCAGACGGAGATCACGCTGAGCTGCCAGCAGATATAAATATGTCTTCCAATCTGCGGATGCAATTTGCGCCGCTGCAATAATTCGCTCCGTTAAATTCTCATACTTTTCAGCGTCAAATTTAAGAATGCCATCTTTGTATTGCGTCTGCGCCTCGGCAAGCAGTTCCGGAATAGCAGCAGGCGTTTTAGCCTCTACAGACGGAGTCTCAAGCAATGTACCGACCGTCTTGAAATCATTAGTCAAAAAGGAGTAATTCCCGCGCCCCTTAACAGGCACGCTATTACCGGTGAAATCCGCAAAATGTTCCTGAATTAGCGCGTATGTCGCTTTAGCATCTGTCTGCTCCACAATACTGTGCTGAAGAAGCGCCCCTTTAATGTCCTGCAAAGCATACTGCACCATTCTGATCATAGGAAGTGGTTCCCATGAAGACTGTCCAGGATGAGGACCATGGAAGTAGTAGATAGTTAACGGCTGGCTTTTTGGCCAGAGGCGCACCATTGCCTCAAAATATTCCCTATAGGCTTTAATTGCTTCTTTCGCATCACCGTCGACATGAGCTCTATAAGCACGTGTTACGATAGGCTGTATTTCCGAGACTAAAGCCAACGACTCAGGCGGTATCTGAATTCTTTGCCAGTTACCGTCTGAACCCGGGAAATTGGGGGTTCCCGTATTCTTGAAAATAGCCTGTGGGTTATCAGCAGCGGATACGAACACGAAACTTCCAATAAGGATAAAGGCAATTGCTATTACGCGCATACAATTACCCTTCTCATGTGACACCGGCTCACGATCAATTTGACTTTTCATGGATAGAACCGACTCCCCTAACGCTGTAATTGAATTATACAGAATCGGACGGGTAGCGGAAATGGGGAGCAAAAGCGATTTGGCTGGCGGGGGGGATGGGGTTTGAGGGCCGTCGCGGACTGAAGGCGCTTGCGTAGCGCGCCGAGGGAGTGACGAGCGGCGAGCACGGTGTGCGAGACCGCGTGCCCGAGAACCCCATTCACCCGACAGCCCGCACGGACCTTCTAGTGCTCGGAAAGCTTTTTGCCGTGCCATATCAGATCGCTGTCGATATACGTTTTACCGCGATCGGCAGTGCCTTCCTGGCCGGAGTATTTTATGGGGATCTCGGATACCGGGACACAGCGGATATACTTCGGGACGAGGTCATTCAAAGAAGCCGGGGGATTGCCGTCGTGGTCTTCCCTGTATATCGTGATGGCGCTTCTAAAAAGGTTAAGGTAGGCCAACGCTGTCCGAATCTTCTCTTTATCCGCCTCAGTGTATTCCATAATCAAACCTCGACGATCTTCCCTAAATCCGCATAAGCAAGAAGCCCTTTGGTCGGCTTCCCGTACACTTCGGCGATGATGGAGAGATAATTCTTCATCTGCGCCGTATACTTCTCGGTGTTCTCCTGCCCCGTTTTGAAGTCTATGACGGTGACGGCATCTGGGTCCACCAGGACGCGGTCCATGCGGAAGAGGGAGCCGGACTTGTCTATGAATTCGGCTTCCACCAGGACCTCGCGGCCGGGGGCCGGGGCGAACAGCGGGGCCGCCTGGGGGCTAGTGAGGAAAGAGAGCAGGCCGCCCGTCACCTTGGCCTTGTCGAACCGGAAAGGAAAACGCGGGGAAAGCTCGTCGTAGGCCGCGGACACGGCGCCGTCAAGGTCCGCCGGCAGCGCCGCGAAGCGGGCAAGGATGGCGTGCACCAGCTCGCCTTCCGCCACCTCCCTGAAAGTGGCGTAGGTGGGCTTGAGCGCCTCAAAGCGGGCCTCGGGCCGGCCGGCCGGGGCCGCTATCTCCACCGGGGCCGAAGGCTTGCGGGCGGCAGGCTTCTTTGAAGGCGGCTTGCCGGCCTGGTAGTCAGCAAAAATATCCAGCAGCTTGGGCTCCTTGGCCTCCGTCTTGCGCAGCTTCCTCACCACCAAATTGTAGAGCTCGTGGCGGGCGCGCGTGGAGATGACGTAGAGCACGTTGAGGTCCTGCACGGACTCGTCGGTGCGGCGGCCCTGGTACACCGGGCGCAGCCTGGCGCTCTGGGCGGCAGCCTCCTTGGTGATGTGGTAGACGTGTATCTCGCCGCCACGCTCCTCGAAGTACATCGGGTCCGGCTGGCCCTTCTCCTCGTACATCAGGTTTATCACCACGGAAAAACCCAGGCCCTTGCTCTTGTGGAAGGTCATAACGCGCACCGCGTCTATGTAGTCCGGCAGGGCTATGCTGAACACGGCGGCCTTGTCCTCGTCCTCGCCCGAGGCGTACTCTATGAAAGAGCGCGGGCTGGTGACGCCCTCCGCCTCCAGCGCGCTCACCGCCTCCAGCAGGCGGCTGAGGAAGGCCGCCTCGTCCGGGAAATTGGCGAACAGCGAAAAGCGCGTATAGACCAAAGACACCAGCTCGTAGAGCGGCAGGTAGCCCACCTTGCGGAAGGGCTCGTCCAGGTGGCGCTCCCAGTATTGCTTGTACTTGGGGTGGTTGCGGAAGGCCGCGTAGAGCAGGGCGTCCTTGTCCTGCCTGCGCGCGCTGAAGATGAAGTCCCGCAGCTCGCCGCGGCCGAGGCCGGTGAGCCGGGTGAAGACGTCGCCCGTGATGAAGTCCGCGAAGGAGAGGTCGTCCGAGGGCGTCTCCAGGAAGCGCAGGTAGCTGACGAGCTCCGCCACCACGCGGCGCTTGCGGATGTCCAGCGAGCTGAGGGACGCCACCGGTATGCCGGCCTCGGTGAGCCATTCCACCACGGGCTCTATGCGGCGGTTCTTGGCCACGAGGATGGCTATTTCGCCCAGCGGGTAGCGGCCGCGCGCAGCCGCTATAACGTCCAGCAGCCACTCGCGGCGGCGGGGCTCGTCGTCCGGGGCGGCGGACTCCAGCACGGTGGTGCGCACGTAGCCTTGCTCCACGCGGGCGGGCTGCACGCGCTGGTCGTAGGTGGTGAGCTCGGTTATGTCCTCGCCTATCAAGGGCGAGCCTTTGAGCTTCTCCTTGAAGAGCTGGTCCACGTAGCTTAGCACCTGGCCGTCCGAGCGGTAGTTGACGGGGAGGTTTACGTACTTCAGCTCCCCGCCCAGCGGGGCCAGGTTGAGGTTGGCGGCTTCGGGCTTTTTGCCCTCGGCCTTGTCCAGGAAGTCGCGCATGATCTTGTAGTCCGCGTTCCTGAACATGTAGATGGCCTGCTTGATGTCCCCCACCACGAACAGCGAGCCCTCCTTGGAGAGCCCCTCCTCCACCAGCGGGCGGATGACGTCCCACTGCAGGCGGTTGGTGTCCTGGAACTCGTCTATCAGGAAATGGCTGATGCGCTCGCCCAGCTTGAGGTAGATCTCGGGGACGTTGCTGGTGCTGATGTAGGCGGAGAGCTTTTTGGCTATGTCGTTTATATGGATGACGTCCGTCTTGCCGCGCTTTACGCGCTCGAGCTCGGCCTTGAAGCGGTCGTAGATGCCCACGTAGGGGTGGTAGTAGGCCTGCGCGTTGAGCTCGGTGAGGGTGATGACGAGGTCGCTCAGGTGGGCGATGTCACGCTCCCAGCCGGCGGGGAAGTTCTTTTTCCTGGTGCCGTTGAAGATGCCGTAGGTGAAGCTGTAGGCGGCGAGGAAGTCCGTTATGTTGCCGGCGGCGAGCGCGGCGGCGGCGCTGGCTTTTACGTTGTCCGGGCCGAAGCGCTTGATGAGGGCCTCGGCGTGCTTGGTGACGTCCTTGAACCTGGCCTTTATCTGGGTTTCGTAGTCCCCGGCGGCGGCGGTGATGGCGCCCTCGGTCTTGCCCTCCTGGTTGAGGAAGCTGTTGAAGTTCTCCTTAACGCGCTGGGCGGGGTTCCACGGGTAGGAGCCCGTCTTGGGCAGCACGGCGAGGAACTTGTCCACCTCGCTGGCGGGCAGGTCGGCCTTGCCTATGCGCGAGAACATGCTGTAGAGGGCCAGGTCTATCAGCACGTCGTAGGCCATGGTGATCTCGGCCTTGAGCGGCAGCTTGAGCTCGTCCACGCTGGCGGCCATTACGCGCGCGAGGAAGCTGTCTATGGTCTGTATGTGGAAGTCCGAATAGTTGGCGATGACGCGCTCTACGAGCTCGCCGGCTTTTTTGTGTATCTCTTCGCGGGACAGCGACACCAACTGCATGGTCTCCGCCATCTTGGGGGAGTTGGGGTTGAGCGCCAGCTCCTTTAGCCAGGCGAGGATGCGGGCCTTCATCTCCTTGGCGGCGTTGTTGGTGAAGGTGACGGCGAGGATGTTGGAGAGGTCGTTGCCGGGGACTTTGTCCGACAGCAGGAACTGCACGTAGCGCTGGGCCAGTGTGTAGGTCTTTCCCGAGCCCGCGCTCGCGCTGATCAGCAGGGCGTGCGGGAACCTGAGGCTCTTGTCCCCCTCCAGCACGGGCTTTGCGGTTACGGCTTTAGCCATCGTTTTATCTGTGAGCCTTCATCAAAGTCCTTCCATGTCCGGGGGGAGCTCTTCTTTCCTCATGCCGGGTAAGCGGATGGAATATGCGAAGTACATTAGGAACTCTGCTTTAGTTTTGGGATTGGACTTGATGTAATCCCTGTACTGTTTACTTTCGTGACCCATCCACTGGAACATCTCGAACGCGGCGAAAGGGTATCCATGGAATCCATGGTCTTCCTTAGTCCCGAATTTAGGTGCCACGCGCGCAGCGATAAAAGCGTCCCTTTTCAGCTTAATGGACGGGGCCGCGGAGTTATCCCACAAGTTTCCGTAAAACCAGGTTCCCTTGGGGAGCACACTGTAAACCGCGACATTGGTAGACGAGCCGAGCCCCCAGTTATACATAAGCTCGCAATAGCTGACCCCGTCTTCCCCGTAACTGTTGGATGAGGATATGGGGACAACCCTGAACCCGGTACTCCCGGTGGACAGGAGCACTACAAGCCACTCTTTCTTAGTATCGTGCCCGGCGAAGACGAAGTCGGCGCGGCCGTCCCCGTTGAAATCCCCCGTCCCCTCACCTGGGCCCGTGCGCTGCGGGCGGAACGACCAGTCCAGGCAGTCCTTGAGAGCGTAATCACCGGGCTTCCAGACGACGAAGCCGGGGTCCCATTGTTCCAGAGCGGCTGCCGCCGCGCTTGAGATCTGAAGTTTGTCCCCCCGGCAATCCTTCTCCAGGGCTTTGACCCGCTCCGGCACGCGTTCCGCTTCCGAAACGGCGCTTGCGGTGGCAACGTTCTGTGGAGTATCAACAGAGGACGAGGCATTGCAAACAGACCGTCCGCCCAACAGCGAAAAGCAGATAAAGACAGATAACAAGAATATATTTTTGATTATTTTCCCCATTGTCCTAATTATAAGATATTAGGCCGACAAGGGGCTGTCGGGCAGGGACGCTGCTTCCTATCTTCCTAAGTCAATGTTTTTTAAAAGTTAGGAAGATAGGAAGCAGCGTCCCTCTTTTACTTTTTGCGGCGGGCGATGTCCTCGGCCGTGGCGGAAAGGGTGGCCTTGATGAGCTCGAAGTCGTAAGGCTTATGGAGCACCTTTATCTCGGGCGGCAGACCCATGTCCGCGATCTCGAAATCGGCGGCGCCGCTGATGATCACCACCGGGACGCCTTCCAGGCCGGGATACGCGTCTATCATCGCTATCATGGAGTTGCCGTTCATGTTGGGCATCTGCAGATCGGTGACGATGAGGTCCGGCCTCTCCGCTATGGCCAGCTTCACCAGCTCCGCGCCGTCGCCCACGCCGCGGACCTTGTGGCCCTGCTCGGTCAGGAAATCCATCAGCAGCTCGCGGGAGGGTTCGTCGTCTTCGGCAACGAGTATGTTCATAATTAGGATTGTAGGAAATAAGCCGGCGCGCTTGCCAAGTCGGGGGGCAAATGGTAGAAGTATAGTATAGCCCAGAGGAAACCTATCATGATATCCCTTAAACCCGCCTACCTGAAGAAAGTTAAGAAGATACTCTCCGACACCGTGCCGGACTGCGGCGTTATGGTGTACGGAGCCAGGGCGCAGGGCAAGGGCGGGCCGCACTCCTACCTGGACCTGGCCGTCATGGGCGACAAGCCGCTGGCCAAGGCCCTGCTGACCAAGCTGGACGCCGCTTTCAGCGAGGCCAACCTGCCTTTCCGCGTTGAGACGGTGGACTGGACAGCCAGCGGCCCCGCCTTCCGCAAGGAAATACAGCGCACCGCGGTGATGCTGCAGCCTCCCCCCAAGAACTGAAGTTCGCGGGTCCCGGCCGATCCTAATTCAAGAACTGCGCGTTCAGCGCGCCGGCAGTATTTTGCGCAGGGCGTCTTCCAGCAGTTCTATGGTGAACGGCTTGCGCAGGACGGGCCTGTTCTCGGCTTCCAGCGTGTCTGCCCGGACGGAGCCGGTGAGGAAGATCCATTTATCCTTGAGCGCGGGCTTGGCCCCGGCCACCCAGGCGTAGAGCTCGGTGCCGGACATGCCCGGCATGCGGTAGTCGCAGAGCACGGCCGCGTAGTCGAATCTGGAGAGCTTCTCCTTGGCGGCCTGGCCGTCGCGCGCGATGTCGGGCGAGAGCTTCAGGATGCGCAGTATGCGCACCAGCACGTCCACGATGCAGGGTTCGTCGTCCACTATCAGCACGCGCTCGCCGTTCCACAGCAGGCTGCCGGGCAGCGTCTTCCGGTCTCCGGCGGCCTCCTCGCCGTTGACCGGCAGTTCTATCACGAACCGGGCGCCGCCCTCCGGGCGGTTGGAGGCCGTGATATTGCCGCCGTGCTCGCTGACGATGCCGAACACTATGGCCAGGCCCAGGCCGGTGCCCTTGCCCTCGGGCTTGGTGGTGAAGAACGGGTCGAAGATGGAGTCCAGCGTCCCCTCCTTTATGCCGGGGCCGTCGTCCTCCACCTCCACTATTATGCGCCCTCCGGAAAAAGAGGTCCTGAAGAGCACCTTGCCGGGGCGGCCGTCGGCGCAGATGGCGTCGCAGGCGTTAACCAGCAGGTTCACGAACATCTGCTGCAGCTGGTGGTAGTCGGCCATGGTCTTGGGCAGGTCCGGCTGCAGGTCCAGCTCCACGGTCACGCCGCAGTTCTTTGAGTAATAGGCGTTCAGCCGCACCACGTCCTGTATCAGGCCGTTGACGCCGAGGTAGGTCTTCTCCGGCTTGTGCTGGCGGGCGAAAGTGGTAAGGGACTTAACTATGTTGCGGCAGCGCTCGGCTTCCTTGAAGATGGTCTCTACGTCCTCGCGGTACCGGGTGCTGGCCTGTATGCCCTCGTCGCGCAGCAGCAGTTGGCAGTAGGCCATTATGCCGGTGAGCGGGTTGTTGAGCTCGTGCGCCACTCCGGAGACGGTCTTGCCGAGCGCGTTGAGCTTGTCGGCCTGCATCAGCTTCTGCTCGATGGCCCGCTCGCGCTCCTCCAGTTCCTTCTTCTCGGTGATGTCCCTGGAGACCAGCAGCACTTTCTCCGGCTTGCCGCCCGCGTCCTTCACCACTATGCCCTGGGATTCTATGTAGCGCACGCTGCCGTCCTTGAGCAGGAAGCGGTAATAGGCGCGCTGGCCTTCGCCGCTGCGGACGGTCTCGGCGAAGACGTTCTTTATCCTCTCCCTGTCCTCGGGGTGGATCTCGGCGAAGGAGTCCTTGCCGATGAGCTTCTGCGTGTCGCCCAGGAAGCCGTAGTTGGGCGTGCAGTAGAGGCGGCGGCCGTCGAGGTCCACCAGCGCCAGCATGTCAGTGAGGTTCTCGGCTATGGTGCGGAAGTGCAGAAAGCTATCGTCCATATCACCCTGCGCGCGTTCGTCAGCCATGACTCCTCCGTTGGCGGCCGCCGGCCGCCGCCGGGGATTATGATACCAGATTTGCCGGCGCTGCGGCCTAGAAATACCAGGCCAGGTTCGCCTCGAGCATGTACTTGGGGTAGTCCATCTCCCAGATGGTCACGGTCCTGGTGACGGAGCCGTCGGTCAGGACAGCGTCCCACTTGTACTTCTCGGCCTTTAGCGGGAAGGTCCCCAGCACGGAGAGGCCGAAGCGCGCCTGCGGCCGCCATTCCAGCCCCAGCGCGGCCAGCGGGGTCATGTAGCGCCCCTGGCCGAAATCCTGCTCCATGTGCACGCTCCCGCCGGTGGTCAGGGATTGCGGGGCGTAGTAGGTATTTTCAGTGTCGGAAGGGTCCAGTTCGAAGCGCATGAAGCCCGCGCCGGCGTAAAGATTGAAGACCTGCGAAAGGCCGAAGCGGCGGTTGACCAGCAGCCGCATTATCGAGCCCTCCGCCCGCGCGGCCATGGCGCCGGGGTTGGAGAGATTGGTGAGCGCGCTCTTCTTGCTGTCGCCTATCTTGTACTTGGGCATGATGGCGAAGTCCGCGTCCCAGTTCCGGAAAGGGAAATACTTTATCCCCAGGCCGGCGTAGACGCCAGAGTCCATGTTGAAGCCGGTCTTTACGTTGGCGGGCATGGCGGTGGCCGCGCCGGCGCTCACCGGGCCCAGATCGTTCACCGGCATCGGCGCGTGGCCTATGGCCAGGTAGAGGCTGAGCGTCTGCGTGTCCGGCACCAGCACCAGGTAGCGCGCGGCTTCCTCGTCGAACACGTCGGCCGGGACCTCGACGATGGAGGCTGAGACCACGTCGGAGGTCTCGGTGTCCACCAGCCTGGCGCTGATCTGGTAGCTGCGGCCCAGGCGGGTCACGGAACCCAGCACGGCCAGCCTCACGCCGGCAAGTTTCCCCACCTCCGCCGCGGTGCCGCTGTCCATGGCCCCGCTCAGGCCCAGCCTCTGCTCGCGTAGCACGTCGTCCAGGCGGCCGCGCTCCAGCACGCGGAAACGCGGCTCGCGCAGCAGTTTCTCCGTGAGCAGTTCCTCCACCGCCACGTTGACCTTGCGCTTAAGCAGTTCGCCGTCCGCCGCGAACGGAAAGACGGCCACGGCGGCCGGGTTCAGGTCCGGCAGCCTGGCCGCGGCGTCGGCGGAGAACTGCCTGGAAACGGCCTCGAAACGCGCGCCCAGCTGGGCCGCGCGCGCGGTCAACGGCAGAGCCGCGCACAGCAGCGCGGCGAAAAGATATTTTCGCTTTTCCATACCCCCCCCTGGAGCTGGCCCAAGCTGCGGAGCCCGCCCCGGGTATTATATCTTATAGGAGCGCGCTGGCCGCGGATTTTTAGTAATATACTTTCTGCCGCGGAACCCGCGCGATATGACAACAGCGAACGCCGCCGAAATAGCGAAACAGAAAAAGTTCGAGCCTTCGGACGTGTGGGGCGGGCTGGCCGCAATGCTGGTGGCCCTGCCCTCGGCTATAGCCTTCGGCGTGGCCGTGTACGCCCCGCTGGGAGACGCCTACCTGGCGGCCGGCGCCCTGGCCGGGGTGCTCGGGACCATAGCCATGGGGATAACGGCTCCGGTCGTGGGCGGCGCCCCGAGACTAATAACCGCTCCCAGCGCTCCGGCGGCCGCGGTGATGGCGGCTCTCTGCGCCCGACTGGCGGCTGGCGGCATGCCGGCCCACTCGGTCATAGTCTCGCTGCTGCTGGTGGGGCTGCTGTGCGGCGCGTTCGAAGCGCTGTACGGGGCGCTGCGCGGCGGGCGCCTTATAAAATATATCCCTTATCCGGTGGTGGCGGGCTATATGACCGGAGTGGGGCTGATAGTGATGCTGTCGCAGATAGGCCCCTTCTTCGGCCTGGCGAAGGGCGTGCGCCCCATGGCCGGGCTCCTGGCGCCGGCCCTGTGGCAGTGGCCCGCGGTCTCGGTGGCCGTGGTCACGGTGCTGGCCGCGCTGGCCGCGCCGCGCCTCACCAAGCGGGTCCCGGCGACTATAATAGGCATAACGGCCGGCGTGCTGGCCTACCTGGCCTGCTCGCTCAGGCAGCCGCACCTGCTGGACCTCTCCGGCAATCCGCTGGTGATAGGTTCGCTCTCTGTCAGCCCGGGCGCCATCTTCCGCGACGCCGCGGAGGCCTTCTCCGGGCTGCGCGGGCTGGACAGGAACGCCCTGGCCGGGCTGGTCGCCCCGGCGCTGACCCTCTCCATGCTGCTCTCCATAGACACGCTGAAGAGCTGCGTGGTTACGGATTTCCTGGTTGGCGCGCGCTACGATTCGGACCTGGAGCTGGCGGGACAGGGCGCGGCCAACGCGGTGTCGGCGCTGACTGGCGGCATGCCGGGCTCCGGCGAGATCGGCGCCACGATGGTCAGCCTGATGAGCGGCGGCAGGTCCCGCTGGGCCGGCATTCTTGAGGGCCTGTTCGCGCTGGCGGCGGCCTTCGCGCTGGGCGGGGCCATCGGGCACATACCGCTTGCGGCGCTGGCCGGCATCCTGATGGTGGTCGGCGCGCGCATGATAGACCGGCCGAGCCTGAAACTGGCGCTCAACCGCTCCACGCTGCTCGACTTCGCCGTGGTGACGATAGTGGCCGGCACATCGGTGGCCTACGACCTGATAGACGCTGCCGCCGTGGGCATAGCCCTTTCTATACTGCTCTTCCTGCGGGACCAGACGCGCAGCAGCGTGATCCGCCGCAGATCGACAGGGGCCCAGATATCCTCCACCCAGAAACGCCTGCCGGCCGAACGAGCCGCGCTGTTGGAGCGCGGCCGCGAGACGCTGGTGCTGGAACTGCAGGGCCCGCTCTTCTTCGGCACCACCGACCAGCTGCTGGGCGAAACGGAGAACGACCTGCGCACCTGCAAACGGCTCATACTCGACATGCGTCGGGTGACCTCGGTGGACCTGACCGCCGTGCGCATGCTGGAGCAGATGGAGCGCATGCTGCGCTCGCGGGGCGGCCGGCTGGCCTTTTCGCACCTGCCGCCCAACCTGCCCAGCGGGCAGGACCTGCGCGCCTACTTCAGGGCGCTGGGCGTCACTGAGAACGGCGGAGAGGGACAGATCTTCGAGACGCTGCACGACGCGCTGGAATGGGCCGAGGCCCAGGCGCTGAAAGAGGCGGGGCTGGAGAGGCCGGCCGATATGCCGCCGCTGGACCTGGCCGATATCGAGTTCCTGCGCGGGCTGGACGGTGATTCGCTGGACAGGCTGCGGGCGGCCTTCATGAAGCAGCAGGTCAGGGCCGGCGATACGGTTTTCAGCCGCAAGCAGCCCAGCAGGGAGCTTTTTCTGATACGGCGCGGCCGCGTGCGCATAGTGCTGCCGCTGAAAGGCACCCACCGGCAGCATCACCTGGCCGTGATGGGGCCGGGGGATTTTTTCGGGGAGAGCTCTTTCCTGGCGGGGATGCTGCGCACCGCCGACGCCGTGGCGCTGAGCGATGCGGACCTCTACGTGATGGACCGCCCGGTCTTCGACGAGCTGACGGCCACCGACCCGGCCGTGGGCGCGGCCTTCTACAGGCGTCTGGCGGCCGTGGAGGCCGAACGCCTCAACAATTCCGACATGGAACTGCGCCGCCTGCAGGACAGCTGACGTTCCCAGCTCGGACAGGGAAAAAAGAGAGCCCCCGTAACGGGGGCTCTTCTTCATCGGCCGAAGCCGTACTCTAGTTTATACCGCACCGCGACTGCCGCCAAGGGCGCCGGACCGCCGGACGCCGACCCAGGGGTAGGGACACCGCCGCGCCGGGCGGGCCGCCTCACCAGGAACCCGGACCGCGCCGCCGAAGAGGCGGGGGACGGAACGGGCACTCCCCGGAACGCCGCACCGCCTGGACCGAAGCGGGCGCCGCAAGACGCCGCGCGAGAGCGGGCCGCGAACCTGGGGGACTCACGCGCCGGGCGGGGCCGAACCCCGACACCGCAACCGAGACCGCAACCGCCGGCGCACTTCAGAGATCAAGACTACACTTGTAATATAACAGACGGAATTTGACTTGTCAAGGGGTAAACGCAAAATTTTTTAAAAATATTTTTTTGCCTGATGGTCCTACTCCGAGCGGGGCCCAAAAACCCCGCCCGCCTGGGACCTGCGTCCGTTCTGTCCCCGGCGGCATTTTCGGTAGAATTGCCTATATGAAAAAATTCCTCCTGGCCTTCTCCGCCTTTATCTGCGCCGCGGCGCCGCTCGGAGCGCAGGACACCGCCTTCGGTCAGCTCGCCGGCGGGAACTCCCCGGCTCCTCGGCAGGCCCCCGCGCCTGTTCCGGCCCCGGTCCCCGGGGGCACGCTCACCATCTACGCCTACCCGCCCTACCGGCCTATCAACTGGGCGACTCCCCGCTCCGCCCTCAAGGGGGTCGCCGCCACCGTCTTCGACCAGGCCGTCGCCGAAGGCTCCAGGGTGGACTTCGTCTCCGACTTCGGAGAGAGAGGCAGCATGCCGCGCAACTACCGTTCCAGCATAGGCCACACCATAACCCACGTCAGCTGCGCGCTGCCAGACGGCAAGCAGTACGACGCTTGGACCAGTTTCTCCGGCCAGGACTTCCATCAGGTGGACAAAGGCAACCTGCTGGACAAGGAGCTCGGCATGGGCGTGCTGTTCCAGGACTACATCGACGGCCACATCATCAGCGGCGAACAGAACCGCCTGCTCCTGATCTATTACCAGAACGTGGACGGCGCCAAGCCCCGCTACTGGGAGCAGAGGATAGACGGCCAGGGCTGCGCCCGCGTGCGCGATATGGTGGAGTTCTTCAAAGGCTTCCACTTCCCCAAGGGCTCCACGCTCGAGCAGTTGGAGGCCAGGCCGGTCCCGCGGACGCTTTACTTCACAAGCAACATAGACCCCTACAGGAGCTATATGGCCCGCAAACTGGACCCGGAAGCCCGCGTAGGAGGCGGCTGCGCTCCGTACGGGCTGGGGCTGCTGAAGGCCGCCCACAAGTACGACTACACGCTGGACGGCGTGCTGACGCTCAAGCTGCAGGTCTCGGAGCGGCTGATAGGCGGCATCCCCGACGGCCATGGCGGCGTGCGCCGCGTTCCGGTCCTGAGCCTGCTGGGAAGACTGGGCGACAGCTGGACCTGGCCCGGCTACAAGAACCGCGAGTTCCGCAACTACGATCCGTCGCTGATCTGGAAGTTCATCGGCGGCGTGGACGCCTGCCTGACCGGCGGCGCCGGCTGCACGCCCGAGGCCTCGGCCTGGCTGTCCGCCAACCGCGGCCGCGTCTCCGCCGGCCCGGCCCAAGCCCTGAACTCCCCCCGCCCCCTCCACCTCCAAGGCATAATAGTCAATTAAGGAAAAAAGTAAAAAGGGGGACAGGCTACTTTTTTGGTAAGTTCTCTCCGACGTTTTAAAAAAGGGACAGGCTACTTTTTTCCAAAAAGTAGCCTGTCCCTTTTTTTGCCTCAAAAAATCCCATACACTGTAAGCGGGATTTTCTCGATTACAGCAATAAAAAAGTAGCCTGTCCCCCTTTTTTCTTTTTTTTATTAATGAAGGGTGAAGGAGTCGAGGCGGGCGAAGGTGTAGCCGCGCTTGCGCAGGACGGGGACGGCCAGTTTGAGGGCCTGGACCTCGGGCCACTTAGGATGGTTGGCGTGCATGATCACGATGCCGCCTTCGCGCGCGCCGTTTATGATGTTGCGGCTCATCTGCTGCGCCGACTCGCGCATGGCGTCCCCGGAGAGCACGTCGTAGCTGACGACCTCCATACCGAGGCGCTGGGCCACCTTGCGCGAAAGTTCGTCCGTATAAGCCGTGGCCGAGCGGAAGAAGACCGGCCGGCGGCCGGTGAGCTCCTGTATCTTGCGGGCGTTCAGCTCCATCTCGTCTATCACGCCGCCCAAGCCCTTGGTGGCCTTAACGCCGTACATGCCGCGGCCGGTGACCGAGCATACCCGGTGCTGCAGGCCGTGGTCCTCTATCTCGAACAGGGGGTCTTTGGCCAGCTCCATGAAGGCCTGCCTGTTGGCGTCTATCCAGAGGCCGGTGACGAAGATAGTGGCGGGGATCTTCTCGGCCCGCAGGTAGTCTATCAGCGCCTTGTTGTAGCCGTGACGGCGGGCGTCGCAGGCGTCGAACGTCAGGGCCAGCACTTTCTGCCCGCCCCCCCTGTCCGGCGGACGGCGCCGGATGAACTCGCTGAACTTGCCGGCCGGGGCGTGCGCGAACTCCTCCATTATCTGCCTCTTCAGCGCCAGGTAGTCGGGCGTGTAATAGTAGGAGGCCGGGTGCCAGGCGGAGGCCCGGGACGAGCACAGGCACAGCAGCAGGACGGCGGCGCTCTTGGTGTATGTTCTCATGATGTGCGGTCGGCGGCCCTTAGTCGGAGAAGTACGGGTTCGGGAGATAGGGGAGCTTGTCGGGCTTCCGCTCGCTCTTCTTTATCTCCATTTCCTGCACCAGGATGGACGGAGTCACTATGGAGCCGCCGGTGGTCCAGTCCAGGTCGTAGACGCCGCGTTTTTTTGAGACCGCCACAATATCCCGCAGCGCGCGCAGCGTGACTTCCGTGAATTCTATGCCGTGGACCGGCTCCTCGCGCCCGTCCAGGTAGACCTTCCAGGCCATGAAGGGGCCGTAAAGGCCGTTGAGGCTGTCGACCCTGACGCAATAGTCCAGTTCCTCGTCCTTACAGAGGTCCAGGAAGCGCTTCTTCAGGGCCTCGTCGCTCAGCACCTTGGAGGGATTGCCGTCCGGGTCGATGAAGACGTTGGAGGGCGAGCCGTCGGGGTACTCGTCCAGCGCGCCCAGGCCGTGGCCGTTGGAGACGGTGAAATCGCGGGTGGCGGCGCGCGACATGTAATAGGCGACCAGTTTCCCCCTCCTGACCAGCTCCAGCCTGCGCGCGGGCACGCCCTCGTTGTCGGCCAGGTAATGGCCGGTCAGCGGACGGCCGTCGTAATAGGAGGCCAGCGGGTCGTCCACGACGTTCAGGAACGGCGACATCACGCGCATGCCCAGGCGCTCCACCAGCCGTCCGGCGCGCCGGTAGACCCCGTCGCCGTACCAGCGGTTGGGGTCCGTCCAGATCTCGCGCGGCGAAGAGACGTTGCTGACGAGCAGCGAGGAGAAGAAGGCGGCAGCGGCCTGTCGTTCGAAGAGCACAGGACCTATGTAGGCCTTGAGGGTGCCTGACTTGTCCTGCTCGGTCATCTTCCTGCCCATCTCTTCCGCCTTGGAGATAAGCCTGTCCAGCGGAGGAGCGTCCTTGGCGTCGCAGAAGCTCTCGCTGTAGGAGGAGTGAAGCCTGAAGCCGTCCGGCGCGAAGCCCACCGCGTCTATGGAGACCGAACCGCCGCACAGCGGCTGCCTGTACGCGGAGCCCTCGCTGTTCAGGAAACGCTCGTTTCCGGAGGTGAAGTCCAGGCCGACGGCCGAGTAGCGGACGGCGGGGTACTTCCTGAAGACCGCCGAGACCTTGCGCGCGTTCTCTTTCCACAGGGCCTCGTCCAGGCGCTCCACCGGGGCCGGGAGGTAGAGCTCGTGCACTGGCTCGGTGGAGATGTCAGGATAGAGGTCGGTGATGTTCTTGGACTCGACGAAGGCCTTCTTCTTGGAATAGGTCTCCAGCGCCTTCTTGTAAGCGCCGTCGGTCAGGCTCCACAGGTCGAAACGCAGCGCGCCGTAGTCGTCCTCCAGCGGGGCGGAGTTGTCCACGGCCGCGTGGTAGCCGTTCCAGATGTCGGAGGCGTAATGGCTGCTGTCGAAGCTGTAGGTGCCGACGCGCAGGTCCACCCCCAGGCGCCGGAAGTCGGCGGAGTAGTCCCGCTCGAGCCCGCCGAAACTGGCCGAGACCGAGAAGGTATGCCCGGTCTGCACCCGGTAGGCCATGAAGCACGGCTTGCCGAGGCCGTCCAGGTCCAGCTTGTCCATCGAGCGGGACATCTCGTCCCGCATGGCGGCGAAGACCTTGTCGCCGGCAGGGAGGGCGGCGGCGGCCGGAGCGGCAAGGGCCGAGGCCAGCAGCATTATGTTAAGCGCGTTCCTTTTCATGGCGGCCTCTTATTCCTTCCCGTAAGCCTGCGGCGGCGGCAGCACCGGCGGCTTCTGCTGGGATTTGGGGGCTTTCTCCACCTCTATGTCCCCCAGCAGCACGCTGGGGGAGACGGCGGAGACAGGCACCCAGCCGGACTCCGCGCCGCAGGTGCCGTTGAAGACCTCCGGGTCGTCGCCGGCGGCCTGGATCTCGGAAAAGCTGGTCAGCGGCGTACCGACGATGTTGACGCCGCGCACCACCTGGTCCGGACGGCCGTCGGTGAAGACCTTGTGCACCAGCAGCGGGAACACGTTGAAGGCCTGCGGGCCGCCGCGCTCGGTATTGGTCTCCCCGCCGGAAATGTCGTCGAAGACCAGGCCGAAGGGTTTGCCCTGCTTCTTGCACTCCTCTATCAGCATCTTCCGCAGTTCGGAATAGGGCACGGTCCTGGAAGCCGTCATGATCGTGTTGCCCATGCGCGAGACCACCTCGTGGCCGGGCGAGCGCCGGCCGTGGCCGTTGGAGGACGGGAAGCCCCTTATCGGCGAACGGCTCATCAGGAAGCCCTTCAGCACCCCGTCCTTGACCAGGGTGACGCGCCGCGCCCTGACCCCCTCGTCGTCGAAGCGGTAGTAGCCGCGCAGCGGTATGCCGTCGAACTCCCTGAGCGTGGGATCGTCGTAGAGCGAAACTATCGGCGAAGTCACCTTCTGCCCGACTTTCCTGGCGAAGGTCTGGCCCGAGTCCTCCAGCTTCTGCCTGTGTCCCTCCAGCCGGTGGCCGATGATCTCGTGGAAGTAGACGGCGGCCGCCCTCGCCTTCAGGATGGCGGGGCCGCTGTAGGGCTCCACCAGCGGCGCCTCGCGCAGCTCCCGCAGCTCCTTTATGGAACGGTCCATGTCGGAGAGCACCTTCTTGTCGGAGGGCAGGCCGGCGAAGGAGTCCCCGTTGTACTGCTTGACGCGGGTCAGGTCCATGCCGTCGGTGGTGCGGCTCATCAGCGAGTAGCCCAGCGTGACGTAGTTATTGCCGGTCTTTACGCGCGTGCCGTCGCTGTTCACGATGTAGCGGTTGACGTTGTTCCAGGACAGCCACACGCCGGAGCCGTAGACGAAGGGCAGCCCCTCGAACCGGGCCGAGAGGCGGCGCAGGCGCGCGCCCCAGGCCGCCACGTCCGGCTGCTGCAGCGTCGCGGTCTCGTAGAAATCCTCGGCCGGCGCGGTAGAGAAGTCGGGGGAGGGGTCCTCCTCGGCCGCGGTCACGGCCTTGTTCATCTCCACCTTGGTGAAGCGCTCCTCGGCCTCCTTGTAGGCCTTGTCCGTGTACTCCCACAGGCGGGCGCGGATGGCGGCCTCATCGCCGTCCAGCGCCACCGGAAAGCTCCGGGATCGGCTGTAGTCTCCCCAGGACATGGAGCCTTTCACCTGGTGCGTGTTGTCCAGCGACATGCCGTTGACGCGCATGTCTATGTCCAGGACGGCGCTTGGCGTGACGCCGGAGTAGTCCAGCGCGCCCATGTTGGCCGAGATCTGGCCGCGGGTGGAGACGGTCAGCTCGTACTCCATGTAGTAGAGCGGAACCTTTTCCTTGTGCCTGAGGCCGTCGAAGGAACGGTCCAGTTCCCTGACCATGGCGTCCATCACAGGGTCTTTCGCGGCCTGGCCGGCCCGCGACGGCGCCGGCAGCGCCAGCAGCAGAAGCGAAAGGTATATTCCGGGCATCCTTCCTCCGTGAAACTCTACAGTTGAATTGTATAAAAAACCCGTCCCCGCCGGGGGAATTATCGCGCGGGCGCCGCCCACTGCGGCGCGACAGGCCCTTGACGGGTTGGTCTGCTATGCTATCGTGAGAGGAAACGGCAAGGGGGGCGTTATGAAATGGAACGTAAAACAGTGGGTAAGCGAAGGGTACAAGGCCAGCAGGGCCGGGCTGCCGGCGGCCTACATCTACCGCTCGCTCAGGTGGCCGGACTTCGCCGGCGACTCCGGCGCGGCCTACGAGGTTAAGTACGGCGGGGTCTCGATAGCGCTGATCCGCTTCGAGGGCAAGGGCGCCACGCTCAGGACGCTGGCGGAGGCGGCGCGCTTTCCGGAGATAGGGGAGCTGGACCTGGTGGAACTGGCGCTCTGGGTGAACAAGCTGAGGACGGCGTCAGGGTTCAACTGAGGCGCGGCCGTCGAAAAGGCGCGACGGGGTGATAAGGCCGAGGATCACCCCGGCGCAGAGGCCGCCCAGGTGGTTCCAGTTGTCGACTATCGGGTCCGTCCAGCCCAGAAGGACCTGCAGGGCGCCCCAGACCAGCAGCACGGCGCCGATGCGCCTGTCGCGCTCCCGGAACGAGGACCTGTGCCGCGCGAAGAAGACGACAGCCGCCCCGAGCAGGCCGAAGATGGCCCCAGAGGCGCCCACTGACGGCCTGGGCTGCAGCAGGGCGCTCAGCAGGGAGGCGCTGAGCCCGCTGATGAAGTATATCTTGAACGTGCCGAAGCGCCCCCAGGCCTGCTCGGCCACAAGGCCTAGCACGTAGAGGGCCGCGCAGTTGCCTATGATGTGCCCGAAGCCCGCGTGCAGGAACATCGCCGTCACCAGCCGCCAGCTTTCCCCGGCGAAGACCAGCCTGCCGTAGTCGGCCCCGGCGGCCACTATGGACGAAGCGTCGCGCAGGGCGCCCACCGAGAGCTCCCAGGCGAACACCAGGGCGTTGGCGGCTATGATGGTCAGCGCGGAGACCGGCGCGGCCGAGATGTCCTTCTCGAAGTCTATAAAGGAGGGGTGGAAGGGGTCCGGCGCCAGCATGTCCGGGGTTATGGTCCTGAGCCGTTCCTTCATCAGCGGTTCTCCCCCGTGTCCAGCATCACGCCCATGGCGAGCGCCAGACGCCGGTCCATCGCGCGCAGGCCGTCCGCGCCCAGGTCCAGCACGTAACGGTCGAGCAGCGTGAAGCGGCGGTCGAATTCCCCCAGCACGCGCCAGTGCGGGCCGTAGATCAGGAAATCGGTGCGCAGCAGGCCGAAAAAGCCCAGCAGGAAGCGGCGCAGCAGCGAGAGGACCATCGAGTCCTCCCGGGCTATGAACAGCACCTCGCCGGCCGCGGAGAGGCAATACCACCGCTTGCGCAGGATATTGCGCAGGCGCTGCTTGCGCAGCCTGCCCAGCGCCGCCCCCTTGCCGTCGTACACGGTGTAGGAGGCGCCGAAAAGCTGCAGGCGCCTGTCCTGAGCTATGCGCAGCAGCGTCTCGCGGCGGGTATCGTCCCTGTAAACCGTCGCGTCGCGTTTAGGCGGGAAGCTCATGAGGCCGAGGAAGACCACCAGCAGGCTGCCCAGCTTTCCCCAGACGGACACTACGCCCAGCGTGAAGGTATCCACGCCGCCATGCCGCAGGAAAAAATAGACGAAGCCCGAGAGCAGCAGGTTGGCGGAGCCGGCCGCGACCGCGCCAAGGCCCGCCAGCACGTTGAGCGACAGATAGGCGGGGCGCTCGACGAACAGCAGCGGCCGGCCGGCCGGGTCCGTCACGTAATATTTTTCGTTAACTCCGAAGTGGCGCTCGTTGAGCAGGAACTTGTCGCGCGCGAAGACCGGGTCCCCCGGCTGCTCGCGCACTGCCGGGCGCGGCGGCAACCGCGGCGCTTCCACGGCCGCGGCGCAGCGCGGGCAGGCCAGGCGCAGGCCGGCGTACTCGTCCTTAAGGTAATAGGAGGCGCCGCAGGCGCAGACGGCTTTAACAGGCATACTGGCGGAAGAACGGGCTGGTCAGGCCCGCTCGGGTGGCGGGGACTTGGGCAGCGAGAAGTAGAAAGTGCTGCCCTTTCCCTCCTGGGACTCCACCCAGACCCTGCCCTTGTGGCGGGCCGCGACCTCCCTGGCTATCGAAAGTCCGAGGCCGGTGCCGTTGCGCTCGGCGGCCTTGGCGTTGCGGGCGCGGAAGAACTCCTCGAAGATATGCGGCATGTCTTCGGCCGGGACGCCCATGCCCGTGTCCCTCACGCGTACCAGCACGGACGCCCCCTCGTCGGTTATGTCCATGGAGACCTTCCCTCCCTCCGGCGTGTACTTGACCGCGTTGGCCAGGAAGTTGGCGATGCTCTCCTCTATGTAGATCTGCGAGCCGTGCATCAGGTCCACGCCAGGCGCTATGCTCCACGACAGCGCTATGTTCTTGGCCTTCGCGCTGGCCTCCACGTAGCTGACGGCGTTCTCCGCGGTCTTTTTGAGCGAGAAGTCCGCGGTCTCCAGGCCGCGGCTCAGTTTCATGCGCGTTATCTCCAGCAGGGCCTTGGCGAAAGCGGTCAGCTTGCCGGTGCGCTCGTAGGCGCGGCGGATCAGGCTCTCCTGCCGCGGATCCACCGGGCCCGTCACGCCGGCGAGCACCGGGTCCAGGCAGGCCTGGATGGCGGCCAGGTGCTCCTTGATGTCGTGCGTGACGCGCAGCACGTAGTTGCTCTTGATCTTGTCCTTCTCCAGCAGCTGCAGGTTGGCCTCGCGCAGGCCGGCCTCCTTCTGCCGCAGCTTGGCGGCGATGGAGGAGGCCATATAGACGGAGATGAACAGCGTGCTGGCGAAGGCCGCGCAGACGCCGGCCAGGTGCAGCAGGTCCCCGCGCAGACAGAGCTGCGGCTGGGAGGCCACGCAGTAGTGGGCCCAGCGGCCGGTGTACTCCATCCCGGCCATCAGCAGGAACAGCAGCAGCGCGAAGGTGGCCTGCAGGTAGCTGGCGCGCCTGGACAGCAGGACGCTGGCTATGATCATATGGAAGACGAAATAGTAGCGGAAGGGGTTCTCTATGCCGCCGGAGAAGTGCAGCAGCGCCGTGAGCGAGACCAGGTCCACCGGGATCTGAGCGTTGGCCAGGCGGTTGGTCAGCTTTTCCACGCACGGCTCCCGGGTGGCCAGGCAGCGCCTGAAGCGCAGCAGGAACAGCAGGTTGACCGCGCCCAGCGCCGCCGCTATCCCGCAGATCTTCCAGTAGGGCAGCGCGAGGCGCAGGGCCTTGTCCGCGAAGAGCGCCGCCAGGAAGATGCCGGCCACGGCGAACCAGCGCAGGCGGATGAGCCAGTGAAGGCTCTCCACCAGGCTTTCCGCCGTGGCCGTCTCGCCGGGATTATTTCTTTTTAAGGAGGGTTTCGACCTTGACGAGGAGTTCATTGGGCTTCAGCGGCTTCTCGAGATAGGCGTCCACCGGCAGCCAGTCCTTGTCGCCGGCCTCGTTCTCGAAATCCAGCCCCGTGCTCTCCTTGATGGCCGTGAGCAGCAGTATCGGGGTGTCCTTGGCGTCCTTGGTCCCCTTCAGGGCCCGGGCCACTTCGAAGCCCTTGCTCATCGTCTCCATCATCACGTCCAGGATTATCAGGTCCGGCTTGCCGGAAGCGGCGGCCTTCAGGCCTTCCTCGCCGCTGGCGGCCGTCTTGACCTCGTGCCGGCAGCTCTCGAGGATGATGCGCATGGACTCCACTATATCGGGATCGTCGTCGATTATAAGTATTTTCGCCATAGTCCCTCCCCCGAAAGTCTAGCATATTAAAAAAGGACTTGCCCGCCCGGGGGTAGCGGGCGGGCAAGCAGGAGGAAACGTGCGCCGTTTACTTCGAGAGGTAGTAGTGCTGGTAGAGCACCGCCGCCTCTCTGGCCGCGAAGGCCGCCGCGTTGGTGGAGATGGTGGCGCCGGCCACCGCGTCCACGTCCTTGCCGACCTCGAAGGGCGCCTTGCTGTCCTTGCCGAAGAACTGCTTGAGGAAGCTGCGCAGCGAGATCGGGCGGCCGCGCTTCTCGTTCATCGTGGTGACCGCCATGTTGGTGATCTTGCCGGTCGCGGCGTCCAGTCCGATCGCGAAGCCTATCATGCCCCACTTGCCGGGCTGGTGCTCCATCACGGCGACTCCGGTCTTCTTGCCGTCCTTCATGCCGATGTAGAAGTCGAACTCCTTCGGGTCCGGCTCCTTATGGCCGTTGGCCGTGAGAGTGCCGCCGAGCTCCTTCTTTATGGCCGCCAGGTCCTCCGCGGAGGCCTGTTTCACGACCTTGTCGGTGGTGACGGCGCCGGGAAGCATCTCCTTGATGGCCTTCTGGTCCGACATGAGCCGTTCGGCCCTGGCGGACATGACGCCGCCGACGACCATCATCAGCGAAGCGGCTGCTATCATTGATTTTCTCATACGCATCTCCTTTTTCCTTGACCGCGCTGAATCAGCTCCCGGAGATGTCCCGGGAGCTGAAGATCTTTCCGTTGGAGTCCACGATGATGTAGCCGATGGCCGGGTACTTCTTCAGGAACTCGATGGCCTTGCGCGGCCCCATTACGAACAGCGCTGTGGAGAGGGCGTCCGCCTTGGTGGGGTCCGGCAGCATCACGCTGACGCTCATCGTGCCCCTGGCCGGGTAGCCGTTGGCCGGGTCCATGATGTGATGATAGCGCACGCCGTTCACTATGAAATAGCGCTCGTAGTCGCCTGAGGTGGAGATGCCGTTCTCGTCCGGGAAAACCAGGCCGGCCATGTAGCCGTCGTGGCGCGGGTTGCGTACCCCGACCTTCCAGTCCTTCCCCGGGGACGGATGGCCGAACACCTGCACCTGGCCGCCGCCCAGTATCAGGGCCGAAGTCACGCCCTCGGCCTTAAGGACCTTCTCGGCCTCACCTATCGCGTAGCCCTTGGCTATGCCGCCCAGGTCGAGGCAGACGTTCTTGTCTGTCGCCGTCACTTCACCGTTCCTGACGATTATCTTACGCCAGCCGGTCTTGGCCAGCGCGTCCCTGACAGCCGCCGGGGAGGGCACGGTGCCGGAGGATTTGGAGGTGGTATAGAAGCCCCACAGGTCCTCGAGCGGCTCCATCGTAGGGTCGTAGGTGCCGCCGGTGGTGCGGCTGACCTCGAGGGCCTCCTTGATGACCGCCACCAGCTCGGGGTCGGTTATCGGGGTCCTGTAATGGTTGAATTGATAGAGGGGACTGTCCGGGCTGGTGCAGTTGAACTTGACGCCTATCTCCGACATCCTGTCCAGCGCCTTGTCTATGGCGGCCTCGGTCCTGGAGGCTCCGAGTTCGTTGGGCGCCTGTATCGTGCAGATGGTGTCCATCGTGAAGCGCGAACGCTTGAGGATCTTGCCCTTGGGCGTGAAGATGTCCTCGCGGCGGACGTAGACCGCTGCCGCGGCGGCGAGGACCATCAGTATTATAGCTGCTTTCTTCATATTTAAGTTGGCCGTCCGGGCGGCCTCCCGCCCGGACGGTTATCCGCGCGTCAGAACGTCACGCGCACCGCCGTCTCTATCCTGTGGAACTTCACGTAGTCCTGGACGTCGTCGCGCCAGTTGCCGTACGTGTAGCCCAGCATCAGCGTGGCCGACGGGGCCATGTCGTAGTTCAGGCCGAAGTAGGTCGTGTCGTATTTCTCCACCTTCGTGCCGGCGCCGTTGACCGCGTTGTCCACGTAGTTGTCGTAGTGCACCATCGCGGTCAGCTTCTCCGGCAGTATGGTGTAGAAGCCCTTCAGGTACATACCGTGGTTGTAGGCGTTGGCTCCGCCGTTAAGGAGCTGGCCGTCGTACTTGTTGGCGCCCATCTCTCCGCGCACCGTGAAGCGCTTGTAGGCGTACTCCGCGCCGAAGGTCCAGCGGTAGAAGGCCTTGTTCTTCTGGCCCGCCTCGGACGAGCCGATCAGCGTGCCGGTGGAGGAAGCCACCGCGTCGCCCCAGTAGCCGGTGCCGTAGGAGCCGAAGACCTTCACGGGGCCGAACTGCGGCTCCACGTGCAGCATGACCGAGCGGCTGTTGTTGTTGTCGCGCGCGTCGCTGCCGTCCCCGTTAAGGACGTACAGGTAGGTCGGCAGCGAGTAGTCGCCGAATTCGAAGGCCTTGTAGGCCTCGAGGCCCGAGTCGTGCCAGGAGCCGCCGTGCAGCGTGTAGTTGCCGCCGTTGAACTCCTCGCCCCAGAACAGCTCGTGGCCGTAGTCCATCGTGAAGTAGGTGGACATGTAGCCGGCGCGCAGATGCACTCCGGCGTCGGGCAGGTTGTAGTTCACGGTCAGCTCGTGCAGGCTGGGCGTGATGGTGCCGGAGGTGCTCTTCAGGTTAGCGCCCAGGGCCTTGCCCAGGCTGGGCGTGGCGCCGGCGCCGGAATTGCCGAACTCCGGGTAGGCGTGCACGGACACGTTGTCGCTGATGTCCTTGGAGACGTACAGTATGAACGCGTGGCTGGTGAAATAGGTGCCGGCCGAATACCCGCCGGAACCCTTCACTCCCTTGACCATGTAGTCGCCCCACACGTTGTCGGTCAGCACGGGACCCTTCATATGGCCCCCGACCGTGACCAACGAATCATCCGCCATGGACGGCAGCGCGAACGCGGCGCAAAGCGCGGCGCAGCCGGCCAATGTAGCTAATTTCTTCATTATCCGCTCCTTTTTTTGTATTTTCCCGGGCTTAGGCCCGAAAAGCCTCTATTCCCTGCGGTTCGCCGGAGCCTCTTTGGGGGCCGTCTTTTCGGCCGGAGGTTCGCCTGCCCGCTCCCTGGCCGGCGCCTCGGCGGGTTCTTCGGCCGCGGCCGGCACTTCGCATTCGCACTTGACCAGCCACATCTCGTACAGCGGGACCGCGGTCTCGAACATAACGCAGAAGCCCAGCAGCATGCCGGACAGTATCATCAGGTAGGCCGCGTACGGGGTTATATATTTTATCGCCCAGAACGAGCCCACCGCGATTATCACGGCCGCGAACGAGTCCACCAGCACGAACTTCTTGAGCCACTCGGGCAGCGTCGCGGTGAACAGGAAAGGCAGACCCAGGCAGAACACCATCAGACCCATCGCTATGAAATGCGTGTGGCTGGTGGTGGTCATCGTGGGCAGGTCCATGCCCGGGTAGCCTTCCGGGTCCTTTTCCGAGCCGCGATAGATGTTGACTATGCCCTGCACCGGGCTGCCGCCGAAAGAGAACTGCACCTTCTGCCCTGGGGTATAGGTCTCCTTCACAATGCCGGTGACGGTGTTGATGTTGACTATGGCCATCAGGTAGCCGCACGTCATGACCACCAGGAACATAGTGAGGTACAGCTTGACGGTCTTGGGGAGCTCCCCCAGCCTTATAGCCTTGGTAATGTCCATTTCTCAGCTCTCCTTTTTTGTTCAGGCCGCCGCAGTTCCGGCCGCGTCCTGTTCCCCGGGACGGCACATGCGGGCGACGACGGCGGCCGCCAGCCTTACCAGCCAGCGCAGCGGCTCCCTTCTCCATCCCGCACGCCCGGAGCCCGAGAGGACGGACCTTACCGCCTCCCTGGCCCTGGAGGAAAAAGCGGGGATCTCGCCCCATGCCAGCGTTATCACGGCGCCTATCCTGTCAGCGGGAAAGCCGAAACGCCTGAACGGGCGGCCCAGCGCGCTTATGCCGGCCGCTATCTCGGAAGGCGTGGAATAAAGGTTGAGCAGGAAGGCTATCCACCCCATGGCGGCTATGCGCATGGCGAACACGGAACCGGCCGCCAGCCCGGCCCGGGTCGCCGTGAGCGGCCCGGCCGAGAATATGACCGCGCCGCCCCTGTCGAAGAAAAGCGGGAAGAAGAAGGAGACCGAGGCCAGCCAGGCGAGCCTGCGCAGCCTTTTAAAAAGCAGGCGGTAGCTGGCCGCCGGCTGGCGGGTGGCCAGCATGACGGCCAGCAGGCCCGAGGCCAGCAGCAGGAAGCCGCGCGGGCTGCCGGTGAAGACCGCCAGCAGCAGGGCCGCAAGGGCCAGCGCCATCCTGGCGCCGGGAGAGAGCCTGCCGAAGAACGCGCCGGCTGGAGCCTGGCGCTCCTCCCGGGGAGCAAGGCCGCCCCCGGAAAGCGCGTAAGCGCCGCCGCCGGAGCGTATAACCTCTGCCGCCACCAGGCCGGTGAGCCAGCCCATGACTACGCCGCTTATCACCAGCCAGGGGACGAAATAGAAGACGCTGGCGTCGCGCATCATTATAAGATAGGCCAGGAAGAGCTGCGAGGCGTTATGGACGACGGCGCTGGCCATGCTGATGCCGACTACGCTCGGCCCAAGCGCGGGGAACCGCAGGGAGAACCGCCACAACCCCCACATCACCAGCGTGCTGGCCGCGGCGCCGCAGAAGCTGAGGATGAAGCCGGGAGTGAGGAAAGTGCCCAGCACCAGGGAGCCCACCACGGTGCGCAGCAGCGCCACCTCTATGGCCGCCGGCATGCCGAGCTCGGCCAGCGTTACCAGCGTGACCATGTTGGCCAGGCCCAGGCGCACCCCGGGGATAGGATGCGGGAGCAGCGACTCGGCCACCTGCAGCACGCAGGCCGAGGCCACCAGCGCCGCGGCGCGGCGCACGTCGCGGGGGCCTCCGGAAAGCCCGTCAATTAACGACGGCGTCATATTCCGGCTCCCCCCCTTCTATCTCCACCAGGAACCTGTTGGGCAGGCAGGCGATGGTTTCGCCCGGCCTGTCAATCCAGCCCTCGTGCATGCAGATCTTATTGGGACAATGCGTCTCCGATATATGTATGCCGCGGCCGGGCCTCACTTCGACCGCTATCTCCCCGGCCTCGAAATTGAACGACCTCGTGGCCGGGGCGTCAAGCGGCAGCTCCCCCACCGTCCGGCCGTCATGCACGAGCCTGGCGCGCAGTTCGCCGCCGCCGGCCGACGTCGGAGCGGCGAGCCAGGCGACGGAGGCCAGAACGAGGATGGCCCCCAGAACATAATCCTGGGGCCTTGGACCAAGCAGCTTTTTAGGGACGCTCTCTTCCATCGTGGTGTATTATCTTACCGATATTATCCGATTAAACCGGGTCCTGTGTCAAGGATAAAAGGATAGATATGCTCCGAAATAGAGACATAAAGAAAGCCCCCCTTGCGGAGGGCTTCCGTCACGGTCCGGGGCTCTCAAAGCTGCGAGAGCTTCCTGGACTCCAGTATCATCTTGATTATCTTGCCCAGGTCCTCCCAGACGCCGTGTATCCGGCAGGTCTTCAGGAAGTTGCAGGGGGAGCTGGTCTTGTTGCAGACGACGCGCATGACCGTCTCGCAGCCGCAGACGGCCTGCATGATGTTGTAGACGCTTATCTTGTCGGGGTCCCTGGCCAGGATGAAGCCGCCCTTCTTGCCCTTCTGGGACCTTACCAGGCCGCGCTTTATCATCTTCTGGAGTATCTTGGAGAGGAACGCCGTAGGTATGCGGGCCCCCCTGGAGATATCGCCCAGAACCGAGACCTTGCCGGGATTGTTCTTCAGGTAGACCATGCAGCGCACGGCATAGTCGGTTTCAAGGGTTATCTGCATATGCCCATATTATACAAGAAAAACGGAGTGTTTCTACCTGGTTAAACGGCTCTCGGCTCGTCGCTTGATCTCCAGCGCAAGGCCTCGGAACATCCAGGCGTGGGCGGGGTACAGCCCGTACCAGTACACGCTGCCGGACAGCCCGTGCGGCTCGAAATACGCGGTAAGGCGCAGCGTGGAGGCCGCCTCGCCTCTGGGGACCGCCTCGAACTGCAGCCAGCCCTTGCCCGGCAGGCGCATCTCGGCGCGCAAAAGCAGCATGCGGTCCTCGATCACGCGCTCGACGCGCCACGAGTCCAGCGCCTCCCCCTGCTGGATCAGGTCCGGATGCCTGCGGCCGCGGCGCATGCCGATGCCGCCCACCAGGCGGTCCTGCAGGGCCTTCAGGTACCAGAGGAACTGGCCGTAGAACCAGCCGCGCTTCCCGCCTATCCCGGAGAAGACCCTGTAGACGGCGGAGGCGGGCGCGCCGATATCGATGACATGGGCGTGGCTTATCATGCCTTCCCGGTCCTCGAACGTGTACGGCCTGGCGTAGGAAGGCGTATAGGCCGCCGTCCAGGAGGTCTCTACCTTGTCCTCGCTCAGGCGCACCAGAGCGTACTTTACGGCGGTGGCGAAATCGAGCGGTTCCTTTTCCGGGAAGAACTCCCGCGCGGCCGAAGTGTCGCAGGTGACCTCGCAGCGCAGGCTCTCCATGAGCGGCTTGGCGAAGATCCGGGGGATGGGCGTTATCAGGCCTATCATGGCGCTGCAGAGCCCTGGGTCCCAGTCCTTCAGGTCTATGAACCGGCGCTTAAGCCCGCGTATGTCCGCGTAGGTCCGCAGCAGGTCCCGGTAGCGGTGGCAGGAAGCGCCGCCGACCTCTATCACCCTCCCGGTGGTCCCGGGCCTGTCCAGGCATTTAGCCAGGTAGTACAGAACGTCGCGGATGGCCAGAGGCTGGGAGCAGCTGTTCAGGCAGCTGAAGGCGGGGATCACCGGCAGGCGCTCCACCAGGTAGCGGATCAGTTCGAAAGAGACGCTGCCCGAGCCCACTATCATGCCGGCGCGGAACTCGGTGACCGGCACCCCGGTGGAGGCCAGTATCTTCCCGACCTTATGGCGGGACAGCAGGTGGCGTGAGAGTTCGGCCCTGTCGCTCCCCGGCCCGCCGAGGTAAATTATGCGCTTGCAGCCCGCCCCGGCCGCCGCCGCCGCGAAATTGCGGGCGGACTCCTCCTCCACCGCCTCGAAACCGGGCGTATCGGCCATGGAATGTATCAGGTAGTACGCCGCGTCGACGCCCGCGAGCGCTTCGGAGAGCCCCTCGTTGCGGTAAACGTCGCCCTTCACGATCTCCGTCATCCGCGCCCAGGGACGTCCGGAAAGCCGCTCCGGGTGGCGCGCAAGGCAGCGCACGCGGTAGCCGCTTATCACGAGGCGCGGAGCCAGGCGCCCGCCTATGTAGCCGGTGGCGCCGGTGACGAGTATGTTCCTTATCTCAGGCCCAGACATGGCGTCCCCCACGGCCGCCTAGACCGGCAGGATGTCCCTTTCTTTGGCCCAGTTGCGGATGAAATCCACCGCGTCGGCCTTGACCACGGAGAGCGGGCGCGTGAGCCTGAGCTGCTCCAGCACGTGCGCGGTGGCTATGGGCACCCCGGCTCCGGAGGCGCTGTAGAGGGCCGAGATGACGGCCTGCTCTATCTCCGAGCCGCTGAAGCCCTGGCTGGCCGCCGCCAGCGCCTTCAGGTCGAACTTCGCCGGATCCAGCCCCCGCTTCTTCAGGTGGATGGAAAGTATCCCCTCGCGGGCGGCCTCGTCCGGCAGGTCGGCGAAGAAGATCTCGTCGAAGCGGCCCTTGCGCAGCAGCTCGGCCGGCAGGTTCTCTATATCGTTGGAGGTGGCGGCGATGAACGACCGGTCCTTGCGCTCCTGCATCCAGGTCAGCATCGTGCCCAGCACGCGCTTGGAGACGCCGCCGTCCACGTCGCCCGAGGAGGAGGCGAAGATCTTCTCTATCTCGTCCACCCAAAGACAGACCGGCGCCAGGCGCTCCACGGTGGACAGCGCCTTGCGCAGGTTCTCCTCGGTCTCCCCGATGTACTTGGAATAAAGCCTCGTCAGGTCCAGCCGGTAGAGCGGGATGCCGAGAACTCCGGAGATCACCTTGGCCGCCAGCGACTTGCCGCAGCCCTGCACGCCCAGCAGCAGCGCTCCCTTCGGCGGCGGCAGCGGGCCGTCGGTGAAGAAGGCGCCGCGGCGGTCGCGCACCCAGCGCTTGAGGCTGTCGAAGCCGGCTATGCTGTCCTCGGATTCCGAGCCGAAGTACTCCAGTATGCCGTCCCGGTCGAAGGCCTCCTTCTTGAACTTCTCCATTTCCGCGATGTCTGAAGCGTCGAAAACGGCGTCCTTCGTGAGGCACAGGTTCAGCGCGTTGCGTATCTGCTGGCGCGAGAGCCCCTTGAGGGTCTTCACCATGCGGCGCAGCGCTTCCGGCGGGACGTTCACGCTCAGCGCCGGCGAGGAGGCGCGGAACTCGGCCACGGCGCGGTTGATCTCGACCAGGATGTCCTTCTCGTCGGGGTAGCCGCCCCGGATGACGGCGGCCAGCGGAGCGATGTCGTCTGGCAGCTTAGCCCCGTAGGCCAGCAGGACCACCGTGGTGGGAGAACCCTTGATGCGGTCCAGGATGTCCTTGAACAGGCGGGAGGCCGTGTCGTCCTGCAGGTAGCGCGCGAAATCGCACAGGGCGAAGACCGCGCTGCGCGGCTGTTCCAGCAGGTCGTTGACGATCCGCAGCATCCCCACCGCGTCGTTGGTCTTGTAGAACGAGTTTTCGCTGTCCCCGACGCGCAGGCCCTTGGTCAGCGACCAGGCGTAGAAGGCGTGCCCCTGCGCGCTGGCCGTCCCGCGCAGCTGGCCCAGCACATAGTCCTCGTCGACCGTATCCACCAGCACCAGCGGGTACCGGGACTTTATCAGCAGCGAGATCTCTTCTTCAAAGTTCATCGGGAGAGAGGTACGGAGTACAGGCCGTATAGTGAGTGCGCCCGGCAGGAATCGAACCTGCACTTAGAGCTTCGGAGGCTCCCGTGATATCCATTTCACTACGGGCGCGCGATACGCGGAACTAACGGACGCTAATATTATAGCCAATTACGCTCATATGTGCTTCTTCGCCAGCTCCACGAGCGTCCTTTCAAAAGCTTCCATGTCCGCCGGCGGCTCGCCGCCGCCCTGCGCGAAATCCCCGCGGCCGCCGCCCGAGCCGTTGATGGCCGCGGCCACGCCCTTGGCTATGGCCGACGCGTCCGCCTTCACGTCGCCGGTGTGCGTGACGATGAAGGAGAACTTGCCGCCGGAGCGGGAATAGATGAACAGCAGCGTGGAGCCGAGCCCCTTCTTCACCTGGTCCGAGAAGCCGCGCAGCTCCTTCATGTCCAGCTCGCCGGCGTCGTAGACCACGAAGCTGGAACCGGAGCCGTCTATGCCGCCGGAGAGCAGCTTCCGCCCCTCGCCCGCCTTGGCCGCGGGGGCGGCCTTGGCCTTGCCCGACTTCAGCTCCTTGAGATTGTCGATCAGCTGCTGCAGGCGGGCCGGCAGCTCTTCCACCGGCACCGAGAGCTTTCTGGCGGCGGTCTCCGCCAGCTCGGCGGCGGCGCGCAGATGGTCCACCGCGGCCAGCCCCGCCACGCCCTCTATGCGGCGCACCCCGCGCGAGACGGAGGAATCCTTGAGCACTTTCACCAGCATCAGCTCGCCCAGCGAGTCTATGTGCGTGCCGCCGCACAGCTCGAGGCTGTAGCGGTCCCCCGCCGCGTCCCAGCCGCCCTTGTTGATCAGCACGAAGCGCGCGGGGTCCGCGTACTTCTCGCCCAGCAGCGTCGTGGCGCCGAACTTCCCGGCGTCCTTCAGCGGGCGCTCCATCTTGAAGACGCGGTAGTTCTCGGTTATGGCCGCGTTGGCTATCGTCTCCACCCTGGCGAGCTCCTCCTTGGTCGGGGCTTTGGTGGTGGTGTAGTCGAAGCGGAACTTGTCCGGCGTGACGATGGAGCCGGCCTGGCGGGTGCTCTCGCCGAAGACCTGCCTGAGCGCGGCGTTTATCACGTGCACGGCGGTATGGTTGCAGGCGGTGCGGTAGCGCAGGCTGGAGACCTGGGCCGTCACCTTCTGGCCGGCCTCCAGGCGCTCCACCGCTTTCAAGTGGTGGAAGAAGACCTTGCCTACGGGCTTCTGCGTGTCCAGCACCTCGGCCGCGGTCCTGCCTCCGGAGAGGAGCAGCCCCAGGTCGCCCACCTGGCCGCCGGACTCGGCGTAGAAAGGAGTGCGGTCCAGCGCGGCCCAGCCCTCGAGCCCCTCCTTGAGGGAATCCACGAAGTTGCCGGCGGTGTCCAGCAGACCCACTATCTTCGCTTCCCCCTCCACGGCCTCGTAGCCGGTGAAGACGGTGGGCGGGAACTTCTCCTCGGCCTTCTGGAACAGGAAAGCGTTCTTCTCGCCGGAATCCTTCCAGCCGGCCTTGGCGGTCTCCTGCGCGGCCTTGCGGGCGCGCTCGAAGCCCTCCTCGTCCAGCGGGATGTTCCTCTTCAGAGCTATCTCGCGCGTCAGCTCCAGCGGGAAGCCGTAGGTCTCGTAAAGCTTGAAGGCCTCCTCGCCGGGCACGCCGCGCGGGTTCTTTTCCAGCAGGTCGGCGAGGTACTTCTCGCCGGTCCCGAGCGTCTCGATGAAGCCCTGCTCCTCGAACCTGAGCGCCTCGCGCACCGTTCTGTCCGCGGAGATTATCTCCGGGTATACGTCCTTGAATATCTCGTGCACGGCGGGCACCAGCTTGTGCAGGAAGGGGTCCTTGGCGCCCAGCATGCGGCCGTAGCGCGCGGCGCGGCGCACCAGGCGGCGCAGCACGTAGCCGCGGCCCTCGTTGGAAGGGATGATGCCCTCGGAGAGCAGGAACGTGGAGGCGCGCAGGTGCTCGCTGATGATGCGGAAGGCCTGCACCGCCTCCGGCGAGGAGCCGTACTCCACCTTAAGCAGCCTGGAGGCGGCCTCGACCACCGGGAAGAACAGCGTGGTCTCGAACGGGTTGTCCTTGCCCTCGACGATGAAGGTCAGGCGCTCGAGGCCCATGCCCGTGTCGATGTTCTTCTTCGGCAGCGGCTTGAACACGCCGCCGGGCTGCTTGTCGAACTGCGTGAAGACGTGGTTCCAGACCTCTATGTAGCGGTCGCAGGAACAGGCGCCGGGGCCCTTGCAGCCGGGATGCGAGTGCTTCCCGCCGCGGTCCCAGTAGATCTCGGAGCACGGGCCGGAAGGGCCGGTGTCGCCCATCGCCCAGAAATTGTCGCCGTCCCCAAGTTCGACGATATGGGAACGCAGCTCCTTCGGCAGCACCTTTTCCCAGATGAGGCGGGCCTCCACGTCCCTCGGGGCCACGCCGCCCTTGTAGACGGACGGATAGAAGCGCTCCGCCGGCAGACCCATCACCTTCGTCAGGAACTCCCAGCCCCAGGCTATGGACTCCTCCTTGAAGTAGTCGCCGAACGAGAAGTTGCCCAGCATCTCGAAGAACGTCAGGTGCCGTATCGTGCGGCCGACGTTGTCGATGTCGGTGGTGCGGAAGCTCTTCTGGCAGGAGGCCGCGCGCTTCATGTCGGTCTTCAGGCCGAGGTAGTACGGCTTGAACTGCACCATGCCGGCCGAGGTGAAGAGGAGCGTAGGGTCCCCTTCCGGGATCAGGGGGCTGGACTTGACCACCGGGTGGCCGTTCTTCGCGAAGAACTCGAGAAAGCTCTTACGTATCTGATAACTTTGCATGGCGCGTGGACATCCTTTATCCGATATGCGAACGCCTGAAATTATACAAATTTGGCGCGGACGAAGGGCCAAAAAGGCCCAGGCGGACATAGGCCTTTGAGGCCTTGCGCAACGGCGGGGATAAGTTTAGACTATATACATCAGGTAACGGCTTAGCTGGCGGCTGGAGCTGCGCATCACTTACATGGAAAGAACCACCCCGAAAAGCTCTGACAGCAAGATCAAGAGGGTCCTGGCCTTCCTCCTTCTCTTTTCGGCGCTCTCGGCCTCCCTGGCTGCGGGGAACCTCCACGCGGGCGCCGCGCTGGACGCGCTTAACTCGCTGGCTCCTTCCGCGTCCCTCTCCTCGCCGGAGCCCGCGGCAGCGGCGGCCCTGCCGGGTCCGGTAAGGTACGGCAACCCGCTGAACGCCTATTTCATAAGCGTCGGCCAGGGGGATTCAGAGTACATCGAGCTCCCCAACGGCAAGAACGTGCTGATAGACGGCGGCCCCAACCCGACCACGTCCCTGGCGCAGTTCCTCTCCAACCACAACGTCACTCACATAAATTACGTGGTGCTGACGCACCCCCACTCGGACCATTTCGACGGGCTGATCTACGTCTTCAACCACATCTCCGTGGACAACTTCTACGACACGCGCGAGGACAACACCGGCTCCTCCACCGTCAAGAAGCTGCGCGAGAAGGTCCAGTCCCTCGGGGTCAACGTCTCCTATCCCGCAGAGGGCGACTACCTGGACTGGGACCCGGGAGAAGTGCAGGTACGCGTGCTCAACAGCTGCTCGCAGGACGGCGCCAGCAACGCCGGCGCCGTGCTGAACGACTGTTCGATAGTGCTCAGGGTCACCTACGAGAACACCTCGATACTCTATACCGGCGACATGCAGTCCGACCAGGAGGCCCGCCTGGTCTCCGCCTACGGCAGCCAGCTGCAGTCGGACGTGCTGAAGGTGGGCCACCACGGCAGCAACACGGCCACCAGTATGGATTTTCTGAACGCGGTGAAGCCCAAGTACGCCTATATAGAACTGGGCAAGGACAACAAGTTCGGCTTCCCGGCCCCGGTCACGCTCTCCAACCTGCAGGCCGTGGGCGCGACCGTCTACCGGACGGACACGGACGGCACGCTGGAATTCAGGATAGGCGGGCAGTGAGCTTTACAAGGCCCGGGTTCTTTGCTATAATGGTCCTGTAGTGGAGTTGCGGTTTCCGTATCTTACAAGCCGCGGCGGTATCCTTAAAAGACCTAAGACTACCCCCGTGGTGATGTCCTTCCAGGAACAGTCGGAAGGCGCGTTAAGTTTCCCCTACCTTACGAAACTTAGCACAAAGTATCGGGAATATAATTCGGAATTATATTTCGGAGGCTTCGTGCTATGAACAAGTGCGTTAAATTCGTTTCTTTCGTTTCCCTATTGGCCATTTCCGGCTCCGCTTTCGCGCAGACCGGCCCTGTTTTCGACTCGCTGGACAACGCCGCCGGCCAGACGTCCAGGCCGCAGGCGCCAGCGGTCCCGCCCCCGTCGGTCTACGTCCCGGCGGCCGGCCAGGTCGCGCTGCAGGATATAACCGCGAGCTGCACCCGCGACGGGGACGTGGTCTCCGCCTACCCGGGCGTCTACAAGCTGGTGCACAACGAGGAGAACTCCAGGGTGATGAAGGTCTTCCGCTTCACCGACGCTTCCGGCGCCGAGCGGCGCGTGGAGGTCTACTACACCGGCGGCGACTGGATGCAGTACGGCTTCACCTACGTCGCGACGAACGCGGGCGCCCCGGTCGGCCAGGTCAGGATCTATTTCGTGGCCGCCCTCTCCACCCCGGACCGCGAGGAGGGCGCCGTCCCCCCGCAGGTGGACCCCTTCGACGGCGCCGCCCTGCAGGGCTTCCTCTCCTCCCGCTTCCTCGACGCCGGCGGCGCCGTGAGGACCGCGTTCCCCGCGGAAGCCTCCCTGACCCGCTGACGCCCCGCGCGGCGCGGGACCGAAAGACCGGCGCTGTGCGCCGGTCTTTTTTCGCCGCGGCGGCAGGCCTTAGATCCTCCCGCCGCTCAGTTCCTCCGGGTGGTGCCTCACCACCACGGCCGAAACCATGTAGATGATGTCCTCCGCCATGCCCACCGCGTGATCGCAGACGCGCTCCAGGTGCCTGGCCGCCAGCAGCAGCGGAACGGCCCGGTCGGAAGTAGTCCCGTCCTTCATCATATAGTCGTAGATCAGCTCCTTTTCCACCGCCCGCTTCAGCTCGTCGGCCTCGGGGTCTGTGAGCACCACGCCGCGCGCGAGCTCCGTATCGCCCCTGACGAAGGCCTCTATGGCGTCACCGGTCATGCGCTTGGCCAGCCCGGCCAGCCTGGGGATATCTATCAGCGGCTTCAGCAGCGGTTTTCCGGCCAGGTCCAGCGCGCGCTGGGCCACGTCCACGGCCAGGTCACCTATGCGCTCCAGCTCGGCGTTCAGTTTTATCGCGGTGGTTATGAAGCGCAGGTCCCCGGCCATGGGCTGGTGCAGCGCTATAAGGTTGAGGCACTTGTTGTCTATCGCCAGCTCCAGCTCGTCCATCTCCGCGTCCGCCGCTATGACCCGGCGCGCGGCGGCCTCGTCCCCCGACTTCAGCGCCTCCACCGAGTCGGTTATGGCTTCGCGGGCCATAGCCCCCATGCGGAGAATGTCGTTCTTCAGCCCGCCCAGCTCCTCGTCGAAATGCCTTTGCATGTCCCCTCCCGGCGGCTACCCGAACCGCCCGGTGATATAGTCCTCGGTCCGCCTGTCGCGCGGCGCCTTGAAGATCCGCTCGGTGTCCCCCTCCTCCACCAATTCCCCCATCAGGAAGAAGGCCGTCCTGTCCGAGACGCGAGCGGCCTGCTGCATATTATGGGTGACTATCACGATAGTATAGTCCTTTTTCAGCTCCAGGATGAGCTCCTCCACCTTGCCGGTGGAGATCGGGTCGAGGCTGGCGCACGGCTCGTCGAAGAGTATCACCTCCGGCTCCACGGCCAGGCAGCGGGCTATGCAGAGACGCTGCTGCTGGCCGCCGGAAAGCCCCAGCGCGCTGTCCTTCAGGCGGTCCTTCACCTCCCCCCAGAGCGCGGCCTTCTTCAGCGAGTCAACGACCTTCTCCTCGATCAGGTTGCGGTCCCTCGCGCCGTTGACCTCCAGGCCGTAGGCTATGTTCTCGTAGATGGTCTTCGGGAAAGGGTTGGGCTTCTGGAAGACCATACCGACGCGCTTGCGCAGCTCCGGCGGGTCGCAGGCTGGCGACATGATGTCCATGCCGTCCAGCAGTATCTCCCCTTCCATGCGCGTCCCCGGGACCAGCTCCTGCATGCGGTTGAGCAGGCGGATGAACGTGGACTTCCCGCAGCCCGACGGGCCGATGATCGCCGTGACGCGGCGCCGGCTGAAACCTATGCTTATGCCGCGGAGCGCCTGCTTGGAGCCGTAGTAGAAGTTGACGCCGCGCGCGGTCAGCTTGGGCTCCGGGCCCGGAGGCCGCCGCTCGCGCCCGGGTTCCGCGTCCGCCCCGGCCGGGCCCCGGACCAGGGAAGGGTGGAAGTTCTCCATCCCCATCTGCCTCTCGTAGTCGATAACGGCGTCATGCATGGTAGACCTTCCTTTGCCTCTGGCGTATGAGTATGGCTATCAGCGATACGGACAGCACCAGCGCCAGCAGCAGCAGGCTGCAGCCGTAGGCGATGCGCGTCTGCATCTCCGGGTGGGTCCCTTCGGTCATGAGGGCGTAGATATGGTAGGGGAGAGCCATCACTTCGGACATGGGGGAATGCGGGAAGCCGCGCACGTAGAACGCCGCCGCGGTGAAGAGGATCGGCGCGGTCTCGCCGGCCACGCGCCCGACGCTCAATATCACCCCGGTCAGGATGCCCGGCAGCGCCGCCGGCAGCACCACCCTGCGGATGGTCCCCCACTGAGTGGCCCCCAGGGCCAGCGAGGCCTCGCGCACGGACTGCGGCACCGCCGTCAGCGCCTCCTGCGAGGCGGAGATGATGACCGGCAGGGCCAGGATGCCCAGCGTCAGCGAGCCGGACACGATGGAGACCCCGAAGCCGAAGTACTTGACGAAGACGGTCAGCCCGAAAAGGCCGAACACCACGGACGGGACGCCGGCCAGGTTGTTGACGCCGACGCGCAGCAGGGCGGAGCTCCAGCCCTTGGGCGAGTACTCCGTAAGGTAGACGGCGCAAGCCACCCCCAGCGGCAGAGCGAAGAGGACCGCCCCCAGGGTCAGGTAGAGGGTCCCCGCTATGGCCGGGGCCACTCCGCCGGCGGTCATGGAGTCGCGGGGAACCTGCGTCAGGAACGCCCAGCTTATCGCCCCGAGGCCGCGCGAGGCGATGAAGAAGAGGATGGCGCCGAGGAAGAGGATGTTGGCCGCCATGCACGCGCCCAGGACGGCGAAACCCAGTTTCTGAGCCAGGGAGCGCCGTTTCGGACGCCCCAGCGCCCGGACGGGCAGAACGGCTCCGGCCGCGCCCGCAGCCGTCATCTCGACAGCCCCAGCCTCAGCCTGTAGCGGCGGCTCACCAGCTCGGCCGCGATGTTGAACAGGAAGGTTATCAGGAACAGCAGCAGCGCCACGGCGAACAGCGCGTGATAATGCGAGCTGCCTACCGGCGCCTCGCCCATCTCCGCGGCGATGGCGGCCGTCATAGGGCGCACCGGGTCGAAGAAGGAGCGCGGGATCATCGCCGAGCCGCCGGCCACCATCAGCACCGTCATCGTCTCGCCTATCGCCCGGCTCATGCCGAGTATCACGGCCGTGGAGATGCCGGAGCCCGCGGCCGGCATTATCACGCGCGTCAGCGTCTGCCAGCGGTCGGCGCCTACTGCGAACGAGGCTTCGCGGAACGAGCGCGGCACGTAGCCGAGAGCGTCCTCGGCTATGCTGGCCACGGTCGGGGAGGCCATCACGCCGAGAATGACGCTGGCAGTCAGCGAGCAGAGGCCTATGGGCAGGGCGAAGGCGTTCTGCAGGAAAGGGGCCAGTACGACCATGCCGAAAAAGCCGTAGACGATGGAGGGGACGGAAGCCAGGATCTCCAGCACCGGTTTCAGCACGGCGCGCCGGCGCGGTCCGGCCAGCTCGTGCAGATACAGCGCGCTGCCGACGCCGAGCGGCACGCAGATGAGCAGGGCGCCCGCCGTGACCCACAGCGAGCCCAGCACCAGCGGCAGCGCGCCGAACTCCGGAGGCGACGCCGTCGGATACCAGTTCCTGCCGGTCAGGAAGGCCCACGGGCTTACCGTCCTGAAGACCGGCAGCCCCTCCAGGAAAAGCACCAGCACTATCCCGGCCAGGAACGCCAGCGAGGAGAATGCCAGCGCGGCGAAAAGGTATTTTATCAAGCGCTCCCTGCGGTTCTTCATAGCCACGTCCATAGTCTACACGCGGCGGGTCAAAGGGGAATAAAGGCCGTGTAAAATCCGTGTAAACGCGTGGAGCCGGCCCATGAAACCAAACAGCGCCCCGCGGCATCATATTATTGTTCCCTCCCTCGCCGCACCGTAATATTATATTTGCGCCCGCGAAAATAATAGAATATAGGGAGGCGGGACGATATTATCATAAGGAACCAAAGAACAGACCATGAATAAAAAAACTCTGGATCTCGCGGCGGCGCTGGCGCTGCCTCTGCTTTTGGCCGCGGTGGCGGCAGCCCAGGTACAGTCCGCCGCGCCGGCCGCGTCGTCCGCGCCGGCGGTCTCCCCCGCGCCGGTCTCTTCCGCGGCCGCGGTTTCCCCGGAAGCCCCCGCCGGCGCCCCCACCCTGGCGGTAGAGGACCTGGTCTCCGCGGCCAGGCAGTACTCTGACGAGAACGCTAAGGGGATCTCCCCCGAGGAGAAGGCGCGCAGGCTCGCAGCAAAGGACAAGATAAACGGCATTCTGGACCTGCACGAGATGGCCCATCTGATCCTGATCAGGAAGTGGGACGCGCTCAAGCCGGCGGACCGCGAGAAGTACGCCGACCTGCTGTCCGCGCTGGTGCAGAAGGTGGGCTACCCGCAGATCGGCAATTATTTCAACGAGAACCTGGAAGTGAAGTACGACGGCGAGAAGCCGCTGCCGGACGGCAACAGGGAAGTGGCGACCAGCATCGTCTACAAGGACGAGGACCTGACCCTCTCCACCGAGTTCCGCCTGCACGATACCCCTAAGGGCTGGCGCATCTACGACGTCGTCACCGACGGGGAGAGCCTGCTGCTGATCTACCGCAACCAGCACATGGGCATCATCAAGGACAAGGGCTTTCCGGAGCTCATCCGCCTGATGGAGAAGAAGCTCCATGAGAATTGAGGCCGCCCTTCTCCCGGCGGCCCTGCTGTGCCTGGCCCCCTGCGCCCGCGCGGGGGAACTCTACACGCTGAAGCAGTGTCAGGATTACGCCGCGGCCAACAGCCCTGAGGTGCTGGAGACGGCCCTCGGCGGGGCAGTCTACCGAGCCGAGGCGGACCAGGCCCGCGCGGCCCGCAACCCGTCCTTCGATCTGCTGACCTTCGCCGCGCCGGCCTATAAGGTGACCGGGGACGTCAACGAGTACGAGAACGACTACAGCGTCTGGGGCCCGTACTACCACACCAAGCTGCAGGCCACGATGCCGCTCTACACATGGGGCAAGATAGACAGCTACATAGACGCTGCCGAGCACGGCGAGAAGGTGGCCAGGAGCGAGACCGCCAAGACGCGCAACGACGTCCTCTACGACGTGAAGAAGTACTACGACGGGCTGCTGCTGGCGCGCAGGCTGGAGCGCACGGTGGACGACGCCACCAAGGTCCTGACCGGCGCCATAGACAAGGCGCAGAAGCTCTACGACGAAGGCACCGGCGACGTCAAGGCCAGCGACCTGCAGGAACTGAAGGTCTACCTGGCCGAGGCGGAGAAGAACAAGCACCTGGCCGTGAAGTCCGAGACGATGGCCCGCCTGGCGCTGATGCAGAAGATGGGCATGACCGAGGACCCGGATTTCGACATAGCCGACAAGCAGCTTAAGCCGGACCCCGGCGAGCTGGCCCCGGTGGAGGACTACGTGAAGAAGGCCTTCGCCAACCGCCCCGAATGGAAGATGGTGCACGACGGCATAAAGGCCAGGGAGAAGCTGGTGCAGGCGCAGCTCGCCGACCGCTACCCGACGCTGTTCCTGGCCGGCGAGGTGGAGTACGACCACACCGGGGTGCGCCAGAACCAGCCCGGCCCCTGGGCGTACGACCCCTACAACCAGTTCACCGGCGGCGTGGCCGTCGGCGCCAAGTTCGACTTCACCCCCTCCGCGATGAAGGCCAAGACGGCCGAACTGCAGGCCGAGGTGGACAAGCTCAGGGAGAAGGAGAAGTTCGCCCGCACCGGGATAGAACTGCAGGTCGAGAACGCCTGGCAGAACGCCAGGGAGGCGAAGGACAATATAGACAGCGCCAAGCGCGGCCTGGACGCCGCCGAGCGCTGGGTGATGGCCGCCGGACTGGTGTACGGCATAGGCACCGGCGACGCCAAGACGGCCCTCGAGGGCCTGGCCGCGCAGGCCAAGTCCGAGAAGGACTACTACCAGGCGATCTACGACTACAACATGGCGCGCGCGGACCTGGCCAGGTCCTGCGGCCTGAAGGACCTGGACGAATGATACACCGTTTCGTGGACAGAACGCTGAAGTTCCTGGCCCGCCACTACCTGCTGGTCATAGCCGCCTACGCCGTCCTGACGGCCGCGGCCGGGTGGTTCTCGTACCACCTCCGGTTCGACTCCAACTTCGAGGACC
>JAJYNO010000007.1 GCA_021786295.1 bacterium
TGGCGCCGCTCATCGTCAGCGCGCCCGTCATCGTGTCGCCAGCCTTCAGCACCTTGCTGCTGTCGGTCGCAGTCACGTTGGTAAGACCTGAACCGTTACCAAAGAACGTGCCGCTGGTCGTTATCGACGACCCGCTGATTATGTCGGCGTTGGCGCCGCTCATCGTCAGCGCGCCCGTCATCGTGTCGCCAGCCTTCAGCACCTTGCTGCTGTCGGTCGCAGTCACGTTCGTAAGACCTGAACCGTTGCCATAGAACGTGCCGCTGGTCGTTATCGATGACTGCGCAGTTATATAACTCGCCGCGCCCGTCAAGCCAAGCGCGCCGGTCATCGTACCGCCAGTCAGCGGCAACTGCGCAACATTTGTCACATTCCCCAGGCCTACCTGCGACGCGCTCATCCCAGTAAGACCGGAACCGTTGCCGTAGAACGTGCCGCTGGTCGTTATCGACGATCCGCTGATTATGTCGGCGTTGGCGCCGCTCATCGTCAGCGAACCGGTTATCGTGTTCGCCACGTTCGTGTATACGCCGTTCGTGACGCTGCCCGCGCTGGCAGCATTGTCCGCGTATATAGCGGAGGAAACCTTTACGTCGTTAAGGTAATTACCGGTGAGTTGCGCGCTCAGCAAAGTACCACTGAGCTTGGAAGCCGACATCCCAGCGATCTTGGCGTCGGTGACGGCAGAGTTCTGGATGGCGCCGGTGTACACCCCGTTTATGGCTATGGAAGAAGCTATGACCCCGGAACCCAGCGCGCCGGCCTGCACGCCGGCGGCGGTCACGTTGGTGGCGGTGATGCCGGTAAGAGCGGAACCGTCGATGGCCGGCAACGCGCCGGTCAGCTTGGAGGCAGTGATGCCGGAAGCGATCTTGGCGTCGGTGACGGCGGAGTTCTGGATGGCGTCGGTGTACACCCCGTTTATGGCTATGGAAGAAGTTATGACCCCGGAACCCAGCGCGCCGGCCTGCACGCCGGCGGCGGTCACGTTGGTGGCGGTGATGCCGCTCAGGGAGGAGCCGTCGCCGTAGAATTTGGCGGCGCTCACATAGCCGGAAACGGCAACATAGGTGGAAATGACTACTCCCTGCCCGGCCACGCCGACGCTGGCGGCGCTGTCGGCGTAAATGGCGTAGGGGACGGAGAGCAACTGGGTGCGCGGGGACATTTCGGCGTCGGTGCCCACCTTGACTCCCAGATAGCGGTTATCGGCGGAGAAGACGTCGGGGGTGAGCGGAGTGGAGGCGCCCAGCTTGACATTGAAGATGCCGTTGTCGGGGGTCACGCTCTGGGTTTCGCTCCAGAGCGTATTCCCGCCGGAGGCTGCGTCGTAGATTGTGAACGCCACGGAGTAGGTCCCGGTTAGAGGGTTCCCGTTGGAGTCGATAAGGCGCCCCTGGTAGTTTATGTAGGCCGGCGCGGCAGCGGCTACAGCCGGCAGCAGCAGCGCCCCTATCAGGATTCCTATCAGCGCTTTCAGCGTTTTCATAATGCCTCCGAAATTCACCGCACTAAAATCGATACAGTGCCCCTCATTTGATATAAAGCAACGACTTTGCCAAATTCTTTTAAAGACGGCATCGGCTGATTGAACCGGCATTTCGTCGCTCTGTGTAATGCCCTGTCAGTTGCAAGGACTCCGGGCTGGATGTCTTTTCTCATAGGCGCACTTCTGTAAAGCATGTTGAATTATAGGAAATATCCAGTAAGGGAAATGCGGCAAATAGATGAACAAGTTGTTAACAGTAATTGTAGAAAAAAAACCACACTGTGGACATAAATCCACATAACAGTGTAGAAAAATATCCACAATCACTCAAGCGAGTATTCTTTGATTTTGTTGTAAAGGGCCTTGCGGTCTATGGAAAGAAGTTTGGCCGCCCTCAGTTTGTTGCCGCCGGTTTTAGCGAGAGCTGCCGCTATAAGACGGCTTTCGGTCCTGGCCCTCGCCGCCTTAAGACTTTCTTTTAAGTTAAAACTCTCCACATCCGGAATTAAAGGCGCGGCAGCCCCCGCCGGGACCGAAGCGCCCAAAGCCAGATGGGCGGGCTGTATCTCCCCACCGCTCAGCAGGGCGGCGCGGATTATGGCGTTTCTGAGCTCCCTAACATTGCCGGGCCAGGCATAGGCCGTCAGCGCTGACATAGCCTGGTCAGAAATTCCGCTGATCTTCTTGTTTACCAGCTTTTCTGCTTCCCGCAGGAAAAAAGCGGCCAAGGTAGGGATATCTTCCCTGCGCTCGGCAAGGGCAGGCACCTGCAGGGCGAACTGGTTCAGGCGATGATAGAGGTCCTCGCGGAAAGAACCGTCGCGTATGCACCCGGCCAGGTCCTTGTTGGCCGCGGCTATCACCCGGGTATCGACCGGGATATCCTTCTTGCCGCCCAGATGCCGGATCTTCCGCTCCTCCAGCACGCGCAGGAGCTTCGCCTGGGTGCCGGGCGTCAGGTTGGCTATCTCGTCCAGGAACAGCGTGCCGCCGAAGGCTGCCTCGAAAAGACCCTGCTTACGGCGGTCGGCCCCCGTAAAGGCGCCGCGCTCGTAGCCGAACAGTTCGCTCTCTACGAGGTTCTCCGGCAGCGCGCCGCAATCCAGCGCCACGAACGGGCTGCCGGCGCGCTGGCTCAGGCGGTGTATCTCCCTGGCCCAGACCTCCTTGCCCGAACCCGACGGTCCTGAAAGTATAACGGTGAGGTCGGTGGAGGCCACCTGCCGCGCCAACTCGGCCACGCCTTTTATGGCGCGGCTCTCCCCGGTAACCGGCTCCTGCCCATGCGCGCTCTTAACATGGCTGCGCAGCGCGTCGAACTCGCGCTTCAGCCGGCGTTCCTTTACCGCCTTCTCTATTATCAGCAGCAGCTCCTCGTTGCCGAAAGGTTTCACCAGGTAATCCAGCGCGCCCAGCTTCATGGCGCGCACCGCGCTCTTTACGTCGGCGTGGCCGGTCAGGATGACGACAGGGAGGCCGGGGTCGTCGTTCTTGAGTTTCTCAAGCACGGCGAGGCCGTCCGAATCTCCCAGCAGCATGTCCAGCACAACGGCGTCGAAGGTCAGCGAATCGGCCAGGGAAAGCCCCTCTGCGGCGGAGGCCGCCGTCGCGCAGTTATGCCGCCCGGTCTCCAGCGCGGCCTTAAGGACATAGCGCGTGTCGGCGTCGTCCTCTACGATGAGTATGTTGCCCATGTCCGATGAATTATCGCCACGCCGCCGGCGCCACGGATCAGACTATCTTTCGGAAACGAAGACTGACCACCGCGCCGCCCTCCGGCGAGGCCGACACCAGTATGCGCCCGCCGTGCTCGTCCATTATCTGCCGCGCCAGGTACAGCCCCAGGCCGGTTCCGTTCTCCTTGGTCGTGAAGAACGGCTGGAACAGGCTCTCCATCATCGCCGGCTCCAGGCCGGGACCGTTGTCGGCTACGGTCAGGAAGACCTCTTTTTCCGCCTCCAGCCACCCCGAGGAGACAGTCACCCTCCCGTCGGGTACGCCGTCCAGGGCCTGCAGAGAATTATTGAGGATATTGTAGATCACGCTGTGCATGTAATGCGGGTCAAGGAAGACCTTTGGCGCCTTCTCGAACGTCTTCTCGACCTTGACCTTGGCGGCCTTCACCGCGCTGTCTATGAGCTCCAGCGCCCTTTCGGTGGCTGTTTCCACCGGGTAGGGTTCCAGCCGGCACATGCCGCTGCGGGAGAAATCCAGCAGCGTCCTGACTATGTCCGAGGCGCGGCGGGCGTTGCGCTCTATCAGTTCGGCGCCGGAGCGCACGGCCTCTGGCTGCCCGTCCTGCGCGCGTAGCAGTTCCGAGGTGGAGAGTATCACGTGGAGCGGGTTCTTGATGTCGTGCGCGAACATAGAAGTAAGCTGGCCCATGGAGGTGAGACGGTTCAGCTTGCGGGCAGCGTTCTTGAAGACGTGCGGGTCCTTAAGCGCGGACCATTCGTCGGGTGAGACCTGCGACAGGAAGAGGCAGAAGCCGTTCGCTCCGCCGTCGCCCCCTCTAAGCGCCTGCACGGTAAGGTACAGGCGCACTATGCTGCGCGAGGGCGTCAGCATATAGAAACGGTAGTTGCGCACCACGCCGTTCTTGGCCGCCAGTTCGGTGAGTTCCTTGAAATCCTTGAGGTCCTTTTCCAGGACCAGTTCCGAGGCCGGCTTGCCCTTTATGTCCCGGCTTTCCCAACCGAGGAGTTTCAGCGCGCTATTGTTGACCACCAGCACGTTGAGGGAGCGGTCCAGCGCCAGCATGGGCTCCTGCGCTCTGAAAAAGACGGCGTCGAAGAGGCTCCGGTAGACCGGATGCTCCGCGCCCTCTTCTTTCCTGACTGTCATAACCCGGCCCTGTAGAGATTAACGCTGCGCCTTGAAACACGCAGGCCGCAGTCCTTTCTAAGAGCCTCGGATATCTCCCTGTCGGTAATTTTAGCGCTCCCCGCCCCCGTCATGGTTTTTATTTTATCAATTATAAAGGCTTTCTTCGTGAGAAAAAGATCTTTCATTCTTATTTCCTCGCCCCACGGAGCCTCCACAGACCGGGAGGAAACCAGCCTCGAGACCGTGGCCGGGTCTAGACCGGTCAGGGCGGCCAGGTCCCGCTGCGTCAGCGGTTTCAGGCCGGAACGCCCCGACAGAAAGCCCTCCTGCGCCCGGATGAGCGCCTCAAGAACCCGGTGGAACCCGGCCTTTCGCCACGAGAGGCGCTGGGCCCGGGCCAGCAGGGAATAGGCCCGCCGGGCCTCGTCGGTGGTAAAAGCGCCGCTGCGCACCAGCCGCGAAAGGGCGCTCCTGTCCATAAAGTAGGCACCGCGGAAGTAGGACGGGTGGGTATACGCGGCGAAAAGGGAACCGCCGTCGCGGACGATGACCGCGGAAAGCCTGAAATAAAGCCGCGGCAGCGAAGCCGCCGGGACGCGTTCATGCGCCAAAATGAACGAGTCCGTGAAGGCCCTAAGAGCGGAGACCTCCTCCCCGGTAAATCCGCAGGCTTTGGCGGCGGCCTTCGGGTCAAGCGAGGAGGAAAGGAAGTACTTCTCGAAATTGCCCGCCCCTGCGCGGCGCGCGAGTTCCAGCATGGCCGGTCTGGCGGACAGCCATTCTCCGGCCCCGGACCTTTCGGCGGCCGAGGCCAGCCCGTCGTCGGCGCAGGCGCGGAAGAAGGCGTAGGCGGCTCCGGGCAGACGCCTTCGCACGACGGGGGCCGAGCCGTCCTCGCCGGGAGAGCAGAGCCTGGAGAAGAGAGGATCCGCCAGCAGCTCCGCCTCCTGCTCGAGGAAGTCCTTCTCGGGAGACGACAGCACCGTGAAGAGCCGCAGGTCCTGACGCTGGACCTGTTCCCCGGAGAGCTGAAGCGACTGTTTTTTCCGTTCTTTCATAGGGGGAACGCCTTCCCGGGATTATAACAATTTTCCCCCCGCCAGCCCCCCCTTACCGCCCCCTCGTCGGCGGATTTGACAACCCCCGCGACTATTGCATAGATTAGGCTTATTCCAAACGCATTTTGCTGTGCGGTTGACGTAAAGGAACCCCGCTCGTAAGGCGCAAGAGTGGCGCGGATACGGGAGCGCGGCCGGACTTTTTACCGGAAAGCCCCCGCAAAAGGATTTACCGAGGACAGACGCATGAAAACCACGACGCCGACCAGGAAAGAGATACAACTGAGCGAGAATCAGGCCAAGGTCATAAAGGACAAGTACCTCCGCGACGAGAAGACCCCGGAGGAACTTTTCGAGCGGGTGGCGCACAACATCTCCCTCTCCGAAATAGTTCTCCATCCCGAAGCCACGAAATGGGGAGTTTTCGAAGGCGTATCCTTCCGCGCCGAGGAGACACCGGGCGAGGCCCTCGGGCGCACGCTGCTCTTCCATGCCGACCTCGCGGATTCCTCGGAGCGCGAGACCAACTTCCTGCGTTTCCTGGCCAACCTGGAAAAAGCCTACAGGGAAGTTCCCGCGGCGCGCGAGGCCGCTGACCGCTGGAAGGCCGAGTTCTACGGCCTGATGGCGGCCTTCGACTTCCTGCCGAACTCCCCCACGCTGATGAACGCCGGGCGGGACCTGCAGCAGCTTTCGGCCTGCTACGTGCTGCCGGTGCCCGACTCGATGGAGGGCATAGCCAAGGCGCTGACCGCGCAGAGCCTTATCCAGAAGTCAGGCGGCGGCACCGGCTTCTCGTTCGGCCGCCTGCGTCCCAAAGGCGACGTGGTCAAGAAGACCAACGGCGTGGCCTCCGGCGCCGTGTCTTTCATGAAACTCTTCGACAAGCTGACCGACGTGGTGAAGCAGGGCGGCACCCGCCGCGGCGCCAACATGGGCATCATCCCGTACTGGCATCCGGAGATAAAGGATTTCATCACGATCAAGTCCCAGCAGGGCGCGCTGGAGAACTTCAACATCTCGATAGCCCTCGACGAGAAGTTCATGAAGGCCGTTGACGACGGCGCCAGTTACGACCTGATCAGCCCCCGCACGAAGGAGGCCGTGGGCGCCTTGAAGGCGCGGGAGGTCTTCAACGCGATGGTAGAGTCCGCCTGGGCCAGCGGCGATCCCGGCGTGGTCTTTCTTGACCGCATCAACGGGACCAACTCCAACCCGACCCCGGCGCTGGGCGAGATAGAGAGCACCAACCCCTGCGGCGAGCAGCCGCTCCTGCCCTGGGAATCCTGCAACCTCGGCTCCATCAACCTGGCGAACTTCACGACCGGGGAACTGATGCGGGCCGGGATGGACTGGGAGCGCCTGGGCGACGCCGTCGCCAAGGCCGTGCGCTTCCTGGACGACGTTATAGAGATAAACAACTACCCGCTCCCGGAGATAGAGAAGATAGCCAAGGGCAACCGCAAAATAGGCCTGGGCGTGATGGGCTGGGCCGAGACCGCGGTAAAACTTGGCGTCGCCTACGACAGTCCCGAAGGTCTGAAGAAGGCCGAAGAGGTGATGAAGTTCGTGAACGACAAGGCGCTCGAGGCCTCGGAGGAACTGGCGAAGGAACGCGGTGTCTTCCGCAACTGGAAGGGCTCCATCTACGACTCCGGGGGCAGCCACTTCCGAGGCGTTCCGGCCAGGCCGCGCAACGCCTCCCGCACTACGATAGCCCCCACCGGCACCATAGCGATAGCGGCCGGGCTGCAGGGCTCCGGTATAGAGCCTTTCTTCGCGATAGCCTACACCCGCTACAACGCGAAAGCGCTGGACGCCATCAAGAACAACAGGGAACCGGAAGCCAAGGACACCTTTTACGAGGTGAACTCGCTTTTCAGGCAGCTCGCCAGGGAGAACCATTACTTCGGGCTGGACGAGAGGACGCTCTGGAAGAAGGTGGAGGCCAACCACAAGGCCGTGCGCGGCATACCGGAGGTCCCGAAGCAGGTACAGGAGCTCTTCCCCACCGCGCACGACGTCTCCGTAGAGAACCACATAAAGATACAGGCGGCCTTCCAGAAGCACGTCGACAACGCGGTCTCCAAGACCATCAACATGCCGAACTCCTCCAAGGTTGAGGACGTAAGGCGCTGCTACCTGCTGGCCCACAAGCTGGGCTGCAAGGGCCTGACGGTCTACCGCGACGGCTGCAAGACGCAGCAGGTGCTGAACATCGGCTCCGGCCCCGAGCACGCCCAGGCCAAGACCAAGAAGAAAAAAGGGGCGTACCAGAGCTTCGGCGTGTCGTCGGAATACTTCCAGCTGAAGACCGGCTACGGCCCGCTGCACGTGCACATCAACTACAACGAGCACGGCCCTTACCAGGTGTTCACCAACATGCCGCCGCTCGGCACCGAGATCAGCGGCCTGACGTCGCTGATCGGCATCCTGCTTTCCAAGTACTTCGAGGAAGGCGGCGATCCGGTGAAGATAATAAAGCACCTGAACTCGGTGAAGGGCGACCGGCCCGTCGGACTGGGAGAGAACCGAATCAACTCGATAGCGCACGGCATAGCCGTGGCGCTCCGCAGCCACCTGAAGCGCACCGGCGTCATAGCTTCCGACCAGGAGATAGGCGGCCAGGAGAAGCTGGAGCTGTGGGACGCTTCTCACACGCAGTACTGCCCGAAGTGCTACTCTTCCAACGTCAGCTTCGAGTCCGGCTGCTCAGGTCCGACCTGCCACGACTGCGGCTACTCGGAGTGTTCCTGACTCCGAACCGGTCCAGCGGCCAGGCCCCGGCCCGCGCCGGGGCTTTTTATTTCGCGCCTTCCGCATAATTAGCAGTCTTGACATAAGACTGCCAGCAATGTATACTATTTTCCGAAGCGCCACGGACGGGCCGACTACGACAAGGAGGATCCCATGAGCCTGCGCCTTGACAAATTCACGCTGAAAGCACAGGAAGCCGTACAGGACTGCGAGCAGGAGGCCGAACGTTTCGCCAACCAGCAGGTGGAGCCGCTGCACCTGCTGATGGCCCTGCTGCGCCAGGGGGACAGCATAGTTCCCGAGGTGATAAAGAAGCTGGGCGGACGGACAGAGGCCGTCCTGGCCGACGCCGAAAAGGCCTGCGAAAAACTGCCGCAGGTGAGCGGCGCGGAGAGATATTTCTCCTCCGGCCTCAAAAAAACGCTGGAAGCGGCCATAAAGGAGATGTCGGTCCTCAAGGACGAGTACGCCTCCACCGAGCATCTGCTGCTGGCCCTCTCCGCCGGCTCCGGCGACGCCGCGCAGGAAGCGCTGGCGCGCGCCGGCATAACGCGCGACGCGATCCTGAAGGCCCTGCAGTCAGTACGCGGCAGCCACCGCGTGACGGATCAGAACCCGGAGGCCAAGTACCAGGCGCTGCAGAAGTACGCGCGCGACCTGACCGACCTGGCCCGGAGAGGAAAGCTGGACCCGGTGATAGGCCGGGACGAGGAAGTGCGACGCGTCATACAGGTGCTCTCGCGCCGCACCAAGAACAACCCAGTGCTGATAGGCGAGCCGGGCGTGGGCAAGACGGCCATAGTGGAGGGCATAGCCCAGCGCATCGTCTCCGGTCTTGTCCCGGACGGCCTCAAGGAAAAGCGCCTTGTCGCGCTGGACCTGGGCGCCATGCTCGCCGGAGCCAAGTTCCGCGGGGAGTTCGAGGACAGGCTGAAGGCGGTGCTGAAGGAAATAGAGAAGTCCGAAGGCGGCGTTATACTTTTCATAGACGAGCTGCACACGCTGGTAGGGGCCGGCGCCGCCGAGGGCGCGATAGACGCCTCCAACATGCTTAAGCCCGCGCTCGCGCGCGGAGAACTGCGCTGCATAGGCGCCACGACGCTGGCCGAATATCAGAAATATATCGAGAAGGACGCCGCGCTGGAGCGCCGCTTCCAGCAGGTCTACGTCGGGGAGCCCGGCGCGGAGGAAACGATAGCCATACTGCGCGGCCTCAAGGAGAAGTACGAGATCCACCACGGCGTGCGCATCAAGGACGCGGCCATAGTGGCGGCGGCGCGCCTGTCGCACCGCTACATCACGGACCGCTTCCTGCCGGACAAGGCCATAGACCTGGTCGACGAGGCCGCCAGCAGCCTGCGCATAGAGATAGACTCCATGCCGTCCGCCATAGAGAAGCTGGAGCGAAAGATGGTGCAGCTCGAGATAGAGAAGCAGGCCCTGCGCAAGGAAGCCGACGCCGCCTCGAAGGCCAGGCTGAAGGCGCTGGAGAAGGAGCTTTCCGGCCTGCGCGAGGAGGCCGACGGGCTGAAGCTGCGCTGGAAGAACGAGAAAGCGGCCATCTCCGGCCTGCGCGGCTTCAAGGCGCGCATGGAGGAGCTCCGCCACGAGGAGGAGTCCGCCCGCCGGCGCGGAGAGCTGGAAAGGGCGGCCGAGATCCAGTACGGGAAGCTGCCCGCGCTCCAGAAGGAAATGAAGAAGGCCGAGGAGGAACTGGCCAAGTCGCAGGAGAAAGGCAGCATGCTGAAGGAAGAGGTGGACGAGGAGGACATCGCGAGGATCGTCTCCAAGTGGACCGGCATACCGGTCTCGCGCATGATGGAGTCCGAGGTGCAGAAGCTCGTGCGCATGGAGGATAACCTGCGCACCCGCGTGGTCGGCCAGGACGAGGCGCTCTCGCTGGTCGCCAACGCCGTGCGCCGCAGCCGCGCCGGAGTTTCCGAAGCCGGCCGCCCGATCGGCAGCTTCATCTTCCTCGGGCCCACGGGCGTCGGCAAGACGGAGCTCGCGCGCGCGCTCGCCGCATTCCTGTTCGACGACGAGAAGGCGATGGCGCGCATAGACATGTCGGAGTACATGGAAAAGCACTCCGTCGCCCGCCTGATAGGCGCGCCCCCCGGCTACGTGGGCTACGAGGAGGGCGGGCAGTTGACCGAGCACGTGCGCCGGCGCCCGTACTCCGTGCTGCTCTTCGACGAGATAGAGAAGGCGCACCCGGACGTGTTCAACGTGCTGCTGCAGGTGCTGGACGAAGGCCGCCTGACCGACGGAAAGGGCCGCACCGTGGACTTCAGATCGGAGCTGATCATCATGACCTCCAATATAGCCTCGCGGCTTATACTGGACAACGCTGGCGACGAGGCCAAGGTCAAGGAGGCCGTGGAGGCGAACCTGCTGGAGCACTTCCGCCCCGAGTTCATCAACCGCGTCGACGAGATAGTGATCTTCCGCGCGCTGGGCAAAGCGGAGATAGCCAAGATAGTGGATTTGCAGTTCGCGAAGCTCCAGAAGACGCTGACCGAGCGCGGTGTCGCCGCGGAGCTGGACAAGTCGGCCAAGGACCTGCTGTTCGCCAAAGGCTACGACCAGCAGTACGGCGCGCGCCCCATGAAGCGCGCCATCCAGCGCTACCTCCAGGACCCGCTGGCCATGCAGATGCTGCAGGGCGGAATAAAGCCGGGCGACAAGCTGCTGATAAAGTCCGACGGCAAGGATACTCTCAAGTTCGAGAAGGCTTAACTTAGTACTCCCCCTCCGGCTCCGTTACGAAATGGCCGGAAGGGTGCCAGTGGATAACTGCGGCCCGTGGACTGAGGGGCCGGCGCGACTTTGGGGAAGGGGGACCCGCCATAATTTCCCCTGGCGGGGGGAACCGCGCAACGGTTCCCCTCTGCCCAGGAGCGCAGGTCCCTCAGCCCACGGGCTGCGGCGAGAAGTGAGAGACCTCGGGCATAGCCCGCCGCCCCCGGGCTTTGCTATCATATACTTTCACCCATGAAAAAAGGCGTATTCATAGTACTGGAAGGCCCGGACCGCTCCGGCAAGTCCACCCAGGCCGCCCTCCTCAGGAAGTGGCTAGAAGAGCGCGGCCGCGAAGTGCTCGTCACGCGCGAACCCGGCGGCACTTACCTCTCCGAGAAGATCCGCAAGATACTCCTGGACCCGAAGAGCAACATCGAGCCCATGACAGAGCTCTTCCTGTACGAGACGTCCCGCGTCAAGCACACCCTGGAGAAGATAATCCCCGCGCTCAAGGCCGGAAAGGTCATCATCTCCGACCGCTACACCCTTTCCACCACCGCCTACCAGGGCTACGGCCGCGGTCTGGACCTGAAGACTGTGGAGACGCTCAACCGCATAGCCACGCTGGACCTGAAGCCAGACCTGACGATAGTGTTCGATATGCCGGACAGGATCTTCTCACAGCGCGAGCGCCTGAGAAGCGGCAGGGACCGCATCGAGCGGGCTCCCGACGCCTTCCGCCGGCGCGTGAACCGCGCCTACAAGCGGCTGGCCCGCCGCCCCGGAGTTGCGAGAGTCGACGCAGGCCGCTCCATAGACGAGATCCAGGCCGAAGTGAGGGCCCTGGCTGCGAAGGCGCTGCGGGGATAATCATGTCTTTCTCCTCCGTGCTAGGGCAGGACAGGGCGATAAAGCGCTTGCGGGCGCTTATAACCACTGGCCGCGTGCCGCCGGCGATGATCTTCCACGGGCCGCCCGGCACGGGGAAGTTCCTGGCGGCCCTAGAGTTCGCCAAGGCTCTGAACTGCTCGCACACCATCCACCGGGAGAAGCCGCCGGCGCCGCAGCAGCCAGATCCGGACGATCTTTTCGCGGCATCGGTCCCCGCCAGTGCGCCGCCCCCGGAGCCGGAGCCGCGCCCCGGGACGGAGGAGGAGCACGCCGACAGGTCGGACTCCTGCGGCAAATGTCTTTCCTGCCTCCAGGCCGCCAGCGGCGCGCACCCGGATATCCGCGTGGTGGACACCGCCATGCAGGCCGCCCTGCTGGACGAGGACGAGAGCTCCAATCTGAAGATCGACACGCTGCGCGAGATGACGCGCTGGGCGCAGCAGAAGGCCATGCTCTCTCCCTGGAAGGTCTTCATCGTGCGCGACGCCCAAGCCATGGTGACCGCCGCCCAGAACGCCATTCTCAAGACCCTGGAAGAGCCGCCGCCCGGCACCATAGTCATACTTACCGTCTCGCGCAAGACCTCGCTGCTGTCCACTATACTCTCCCGCTCCTGCCTTATCGAGTTCTCCCCTCTGCCCCGTGCCGCGCTGGAAAAGGTGCTGGCCGCTCAGGGGGCCGGGCCGGAGCAGGCCGCCGCCATTGCGGCGCTGGGAGCCGGCTCGCTGGAGAAAGCGGCAGAGGCCTCGGCCTTCCTCAAGCGCGTCTCCGCGCTGCGCCCCGGAGACCCGGCGCGCGCTTTCAAGTTCGCCGCGGGCCTGCCGCGCGACAGCCACAAGGCCCGCGACGAGGTGAAGACGCTGCTTGACCTCGTGCTCGCCAGGGCGCGGGCAGCCTGGGAGGCCGCCGAAGGCCAGTCCAAGGCCCGCCTTACCGTCCTGCTGCGCCGGACGCTCGGGCTGCGTGCGATGGCGGAGCGCAATGTCTCCTACCTGCTGCTGCTGGAAACTGCTCTGCTGGAAAGCGAACGCGCCGGGATAAAGCTCGAGGACCTGCTGCGCCCGGAACGATGAACGCCAAGAAATTCTACATAACCACCCCCCTCTATTACGTCAACGATAAGCCGCACATAGGCCACGCCTACACCACGCTGGCGGCGGACGTGCTGGCCAGACACCTGCGCTCGAGGGATATACCTGTCTATCTGCAGACCGGCACAGACGAGCACGGCGCCGGCGTAGAGCGCGCGGCCCTGGAGCATGGAAAAGAGCCGAAGGCCTGGTGCGACAGGGTTTCCTCCGAGTTCCGCGCCCTCTGGAGAACGCTGAACGTGGGATATGACCGCTTCCTCCGCACCACCGAACCCTCCCACGAGGCGTCGGTCCAGGCCGCCTTCGAGAAGCTCCTTAAGAGCGGCGACATCTATAAAGGTTCCTACGAAGGCATGTACTGCCCCTCCTGCGAGGTTTTTTACGACGAAGCGGAGCTGAAGGACGGCAGGTGCCCGGTGCACAACTCCCTGGCGGAACGGGTCAGCGAGGAGACCTATTTTTTCAGGCTCTCGAAGTACGAAAAGCCTTTGCTGGAGCATTACGCCGCTCACCCCGCCTTCCTTTCCCCGGGACAGCGCGCGCAGGAACTGCTGAACTTCGTCAGGTCCGGCCTGAAGGACGTCTCCGTATCCCGCAGCAGGGTGGCCTGGGGCGTGCCTGTGAAGTCGGCGCCTGGCCACACCGTGTACGTCTGGTTCGACGCGCTGCTCAGCTACGCGACCGGGCCCGGCTATCACCCGGAAAAACCGTCCCCGGACCTTCCCGGCGTCTGGCCGGCGGACGTGCACCTGGTCGGCAAGGAGATCTTCCGCTTCCACGGCGTCATCTGGCCGGCCATGCTGATGGCCCTGGGGCTGGAACTGCCGCGCAGGGTCTACGCGCACGGCTGGTGGACCATCAACGGCGCCAAGATGTCCAAGACGAAGGGCAACTTCATCCGCGCCGAGGACGTAGTGCGCGACTACGGCGTGGACGCGCTGCGCTACTTCCTGTTCCGCGAGGTGCCGTTCGGGCAGGACGGGGATTTCTCGATGGAGGCGCTGCGCCGCCGCTACAACGCGGACCTCGCCAACGACCTGGGCAACCTCTTCTCCAGGATCATGAACATGGCCGCCAAGTACCTGGACCTGAAGCTGCCCAGCAAGCCGGAGAGCTCCGTTATCTTCGGGGAGCTCTCCTCCCGCACGCCGGTCATACACGGCGCCATGGAAGACCTGCGCTTCTCCGAAGCATTGGAGAGCATCTGGGGCGCGATAGGCAGGCTGAACCGGCTGGTGGACGAGAGGAAGCCGTGGGCGCTCGCCAAGACCGACCCTGAGGCGCTGAAGTCCTTCCTCCACGAGATGATCTGGTGCCTGCGGCTGGTGGCCGGCTGGCTGGACCCCTTCATGCCGGATACGGCCAGCAAGATGCAGCTGCAGCTTGGCGTGGGCCGCAGCCTGGACGGCACGCAGCCGCAGAAGGTCCCGCCCCTTTTTCCCCGCAAGCAGGACGACGCCCCGAAGGACCCGAGCACCAACTGATCCGCGCGCATGAAAAAGCCCGGGCGAGCCCGGGCTTTTCGTCCGGCGGCCGGTACCGCGCTAGGCCTCCTTGGCCGAGAGTATCCCGCGCAGGGCCTTGTAGATGCCGGCTATGATCCCGGAAAGGGCGTACAGCGAGAAGAACAGGAACAGCGCGTCCTGCGGGTATACGACTATCAGCGAAAGGATGGCCGTTATCAGCAGTATGCCCTTCACCGAAGTGGGCTTTATCATGTCGCCCTTGAACGCGGCGTAAGGCGCCGTGGAGATCATCAGCAGCGCCAGAGCGATCATGATGAACGGGATGGCCGCGTAGACGTAGGGCATCTGGTTCATCACCAGCTTGATGCTGCGCGTGCCGCCGTCGCCCTCGAGCATGCTGTAGGCCAGCACGAACGAGACCAGTATGCCGGCGGCGCCGGGTATCGGCAGGCCCTGGAAGAAGTCCTTTGAGCTGCCCCCGAAGTGCGACTTCACGTTGAAGCGCGCCAGGCGCAGCGCGCCGCACAGCACGTACAGGAAGGCCACAGGGTAGCTCCAGACGCCGTAGTCCTTGAGGACCAGTTTGTAGATCAGATACGCGGGAGCTATGCCGAACGACATCCAGTCGGACAGCGAGTCTATCTCCACTCCGAAAGAGCTCTCGCCGTGCACAAGTCTCGCCACGCGGCCGTCCAGCATGTCCATGACGTACGAAAGTATTATGAACCAGGCCGCCTGCACGTAGCGTCCGTCGGAGGCCAGCAGGATGGAGAAGAACCCGAAGGCCATGTTGGCGATCGTGAAGATGGACGGCAGCACTACGGCCCCGGTCTTCTTCAGCTTCACCATGTCTATGCGTTTCTTTTCCTGTGTTTCTTCCATAATCTTCACCTTGTCCGGCGGAGCTTCACCACAGCCCCAGCACGGTTTCCGCTCCGGCCACCTTGTCTCCGGGCTTGACCAGGACCCTGGCCGTATCCGGCAGGTAGACCGCGACCTGCGAGCCGAAGTAGATCATGCCTATGCGCTCCCCGGTCCTGAGCTGCTGGCCCGGCTTGACGTAGCAGGCTATGCGGCGCGCGATGGAGCCGGTTATCTGCTCCACCTCGGCGAAGCGCCCGTAGTCGCCGGTTATGCCTATCAGGTTGCGCTCGTTGGAGGAGGCCTCCGGCTTGTAGGCGATGGCGAAAGTCCCCTTGGTGTACTGGGTCCTTTCCACCTTGCCATCCAGCGGGGAGCGCTGCACATGGACGTTCAGCACCGAGAGGAAGATGCGGACGACGGTGACGCCGGGCTTGCCTTCGTTGCCTACGCTCATCACGGTCCCGTCGGCAGGGCAGGCGATCTCGCCCGGCGCGAAGACCTTGTCCCGCTCCGGGTCGCGGAAGAAATAGGCGGAAAAGGCCGCGAAGAAAAAACCGAGGACGAGCAGCGGTATCCCGAAACCGGCGCTCCAGACGCTGAGTACTCCGCCGGCGACGGCCGCCAGCACGCCGACTGCTATGATCTTCCTGCCTTCAGGGGCTAATCCCATATTTTTCCTCCAGGACCGAAAACCATCGGCCCGGCCGGCCGCCGGACGCTTATCTGATGGGCTTGGTGGGAATCGAACCCACACGGCCTTGCGGCCAACGGATTTTAAGTCCGTCGCGTCTGCCGTTCCGCCACAAGCCCGGCTTCAACCGTCTATTCTACAAATTTACCTGCTTTCCTTGCGGAGCTCCTCTTCGGCCAGGCGCCGGAAGGTCTCGCAGTTCATGCTCTGCACGTCCTCCGCCGCGGCACGGTCCCGCAGGCCGTTGTCCGAAGTGACTATAATGGCCCGTATGCCCTCGCTGCGCATGAAATAGCCGCGCTCCAGCAGCATCTCGTCGGCCGGCTCGGACTCGCTGTAATAGATCGTCACCGCCGGGCCAGCAGGAAAAGGCTTGCGCCAGGGGCCGTCAAAGACCACGCGGAAGCAGGAGGCGCGCAGGACCTGCGCGCGGGAGACTTCCGCCAGCCAGGCGAGGAAGGCCCGCTCCAGCTCGTCGGGCTTCTCCCCGGAAGCGCGCTCCCAGAAGCGAAGCGAAAAATTGGAGCCGTCTATCAGGTAGACCGTGGGCTTGGAGGAGAAGCGCTTCATCTATCCTCCCCGCAGGTCACCTTGAGCGCGGTAGTCTTACGGCGCGCCCTGAAGAGCCTGAGGCCGAGACGGCCGCGCAGTTCGGAGGCCATGGTGCCGGGATCGGCCGTGTCCAGCGTGAAGCTGTACTGGTACGGGCCTGGCGCGGAGGTCTCGTCGCGCACCGGCGCGCTCAGCGCTTCGCCCAGCCTTTCCGCCAGCGCCGCGAAAGAGCCCCCGTCCACGCGCAGGACCGCGCCGTCTATGCTGGCCGCGCCGTAGCTGCGGACCGGCCTGACGTTGAGCGGCCCGCCCGGAGCCCTGGCGAGCACGTAGACTTCGGACTCTTCCTCCGACTTGGCGGCCCGCAGGCCCAGCGCCGCCCGCAAGCCGGCCAGGAGCAGTTCCTTCCCGTCCCGCCCCGGCGGCACGCGCAGACGCAGGTCGTACTTTCCCGCCATGGCCTCGGCGGCCGGGGGAGCTATCTCCAGGCGGTCCGCCTTGCCGAAGGCCCATTCCAGGGCGTAGCTCAGCGGCATGGCGACGGCGTCGAGACGGTCCGGCCCGTACTGCGCCGAGCCGGCCCCGGCCGCGGACCTGGAGATAGAGAACTCGGCCAGGGGCGGCGCGGTGGAGGGACTGGCCGAGAATTCTCCGGCGCCGCCGGCCAGCAGCCGCATGACCGCGTCCGCCCCCGGCGCGGCCGAGTACAGGGCCGCCACTCTGCCCACCGAGTCCACCAGCACGACGCGCGGCCTGGAATAGACCCTGAAGGCCTTGAACATCCCGGCCCCGGCCTCCGGGGCCACCCAGCCGTCCACGCGGGCTCGCTCCAGAAAACGGGCCACGGCGGAGGAACTCTCGTCGGTTATGTGTATGAAGACCACCGGCCTGTCCTTGAAGCGCACGGCCAAAGCGTTCAGTGATCGCATGGTACTGGCGCACTCGTCCGACCAGGTGGCCCAGAAATCCAGCACCACGACCTTTCCTTTCAGGCTGTCCCAGCCGTCCAGCGCCTTTACCGGGGCGTTCATCAGTTTCGGCAGCACGAGCTCAGGGGCCGGCCTGCCTTCCGCGGCCAGAGCCGGCCGCCGAGGCCCGCCGCCGGAGCAGGCGCAGAGGGCCGCCAATGCCCCGGCCAGGGCGGCCTTTTTGTTCAGCATTTTATGCCCAGCGCCAGTCCTTCTCCGGTAGGGACGACGGCGGATGAGACGAAACGGTCCGAATCGTAGAGCACATGAAAGAATTCCCGCATCGCGCGCGCGCGGACATTGTCCTCCTGGACCTCCCCCTCGTAGCATACCTTGCCTTTGAAGAGGACTCCGTCGGCCAGCAGCAGCCCCCCGGGGCGCAGGTTGGAGGCCGCCCAGCGCAGGTATGCGGGATAGTTCTCCAGGTCCGCGTCCATGTAGCAGAGATCGAACGGTCCCAGCTTGGCGAGCGTCCTGAGACTTTCAGAGGCCTGTCCCTCCATTACGGTCACGGTGCGCGCAAGCGCGGACGTTCCCAGCCCTTCCCTGGCGGCGTTCACGCAGGAGGGATCTTTCTCCAGGGAATAGAGCCTGGCCCCCTCAGGAAGGCCGCGGGCCAGCCAATGCGCCGAATAGCCGTAAAGGGAGCCTATCTCGACGGCTTTTTTAGCGCCCGAAAGACGGGCCAGGGCCTCCAGCAGCCTGCCCTCCGCGGCGGAAACGGAAAGTCCGCGCACCCCGGCTTTATCCATGGCCTCTACGACATGGGAGGCGTAGCCTTCGTCCGCGGCGGAAAAGGATGCGAGGTAGGAAACCAGTTCCCTGGTGTGGTACCCCCCCGAGAACATGCCGGCTTTCTCTTTTATCATATCTTTCCCGCGAACGGCCGCCTGTGGAGGGTGACCCCGTAGCGGCGGCCGTCGGCCGATATCCCCGCGCACATGACCACCGGGAAAGGCAGAAAATCCCCGGCGTTCAGTGAAGAGGCGCAGAAGGCCCTGGCCGGGCCGGAGAGCGAGACTTGCACCTGGAAATACCGGTCGGGACAGGCATCCACGGTGCTGGGGCAGACGGCGTAAAGATCGATCTCCACGGGGAGCTGCGCTCCGCCGGGCAACGCCAGCTTCAGCGAGGCCCGGGCGGCCGAGGCCTGGCCCGGGACGGAAGGCACGGACAGGCTTAAGTTCAGCGGCGCGTCGCTCTGGCCCGCGGCAGGCAACTGACAGCTCCCGCCGGAGCAGTCCTGTGTCCAGGCCGAGACATAACCAGAGAGCTCCAGCGGGGCTCCGCCGGCGGACGCCGGGAGCGACTGAAAAAGAAGGCAGACGGGGACTATGAGTATACTTTTCATTTTAGTCTATATATTTTACAAAATTCCGGGATTTTGCTCCGGGCCGGCCCGGCATGGCCTTTTTTGATTTACGCGGTCTTTTATGCTATATTGCAGTTAACTATGGCGACCCAAAATATCAAGTTCGGCACCTCAGGCTGGAGAGCCGTCATCGGCGAGGATTTCAATATAGCGGCCCTGCGCAGGGTGAGCCACGCGGCCGCAGAGCACGTCAAAGAGAACAAGGAATACGGCTATAAAGGCGAAGAATACCTTTTGAGCCTGCGGAAAGACGGCCGGACGGCCCCAAAAACGCCCAGCGTTATAGTCGGCTACGACTGCCGCTACATGTCGGAGGATTTCGCCAAGAACGCCGCCGAGGCCATCGCCGCGGAAGGGATAACCGTCGTCTTCTCCGACCGGGAGGCCCCCACCCCGGTAACGGCCTGGGAGGTGCTGCGCAACCACGCTTCAGGCGGCCTGACCCTTACGGCCAGCCAGAACCCTCCGGAGTACAGCGGCCTGAAGTGGACCCCCTATTGGGGCGGCCCCGCCCTGCCCGAGATAACAGCGGACATAGAGGCCAGGGTGCAGGCGCTGACCATAGCGGAGGTGGAAAAACATATCCCGTTCGAGCACGGAGTCTCGGCCGGAATGATAAGGGTGCAGGATTTCCACGAGGACTATTTCAGCCAGCTCTCCTCCCTGCTGGACCTGGGCGCGATAAAGAAGGCAGGCCTCAGGATAGCCGCGGACGCGGTTAACGGCGCGGCGCGCGGCTACCTGCGCCCGATGCTGGAGAGGGCCGGAGCCAGCGTGACCGCGCTGCGCGAAGAACGCGACGTGCTTTTCGGCGGGCGTTCCCCCGACACGGGGGAGGAGAACCTGAAAGGGCTGCGCGAGGCCGTCGTGAAGGGCAAACTGAGCCTGGGCCTGGCCTGCGACGGGGACGCGGACCGATTCGGGGTCATAGACTCGGACGGGACCTGGATCTCCCCTAATCTGGTGCTGGGCCTGGCCTTGGAGCACCTGGTCAGGAACCGCGGGCTCAAGGGCAAGGTGGTCCGCACCGTGGTGACCTCGCATTTCGTGGACGCAATAGCACGCAGCCACGGGCTGGAGGTGCGCGAGACCGCCGTCGGCTTCAAGCACGTCGGCAACCTGCTGCGCACCGGCCAGTACCTGATAGGCGGCGAGGAGTCAGGAGGGCTGTCGGTAATGGGGCACGTGCCGGAGAAGGACGGCATCCTGGCCTGCCTGCTGATGGCGGAACTGGTGGCCTACGAGCGCAAGCCGCTCAAGAAGATCCTCGCCGAGCTTTCCAAGAAGACAGGCAGTTTCAGCAACACCCGCCTGACGCTGCAGCTCGATAAGCACATGCACATGGAATCCCTCTTGGAGCGCTTGAAGCTGAACCCGCCGCTCTCGCTGGCCGGGACCTCGGTCTGGCGCATAGACCAGACCGACGGCTTCAAGTTCATCATGAAGGACGGCAGCTGGCTGGGCCTGCGGCCGGCCGGCCTGGGGGAATCCACCGTGCGTCTTTACGCCGAGGCGGCCGACCAGAAGAAGATAGCCGCGCTCTGCGAAGCCGGCAGGAAGATAGTGAGCGGGAAATTTTGATTCAGCGCGCACAAACAGGAGAAAACACACATGGAAGCTAAAATAAAGAAGATCCTCGCCAGGGAAATCCTTGATTCACGCGGTTTCCCCACTGTGGAGGCCGATGTAACGCTTACCGACGGCTCTTTCGGCCGCGCGGCCGTGCCCAGCGGCGCCTCCACCGGGACCCACGAAGCGCTCGAGATGCGCGACGGAGGGAAGCGCTACCTTGGCAAGGGCGTATCCAAGGCCGTGGAGAACGTCAACAAGGCCATAGCCGACGAGATCACCGGCCTCAAGGCCGACCAGATAAAGATCGACGAGATGATGCTGGAGCTCGACGGCACCCAGATGAAGACCAAACTGGGCGCGAACGCGATACTTTCCGTCTCGATGGCGCTCGCCCGCGCCGGCGCGGATTCGGCGGGCCTGCCGCTCTACGCCTACCTGCGCAAGGCCTACGGCCTCAAGCACAAGGATTTCGTGATCCCGGCCCCGATGATGAACATCGTCAACGGCGGCAAGCACGCGGACTCCGGCATCAACATCCAGGAGTTCATGATCGTGCCGACAGGAGCCGCCAGGTTCACCGACGCGATCCGCATGGGCAGCGAGATCTACCACACGCTGAAGAAGATCCTCGCCAAGGCCGGCTATACCGTGGCCGTAGGCGACGAGGGCGGTTTCGCCCCCAAGATCTTCACGCACGAGGCCGTACTCGAGACCATCTGCAACGCCATCAAGGACGCCGGCTACACCTTCAAGGAGGTCCAGATAGCGCTGGACTCCGCCGCGAGCGAGTTCTACCAGAACGACCGCTACGTCTTCGAGGGCTCGAACCTGACCGCCGAGGACCTGACCGCCAAGTACGCCGAGTGGAAGAAGCACTTCCCTATCATCTCGTACGAGGACCCGCTCGCCGAGGACGACTGGGAGGGCTGGGACCACCTGTCGAAGAGCCTCTGCAAGAAGGCCCGCGTGGTCGGCGACGACCTGTTCGTCACTAACCCGGAGCGCCTGAAGAAGGGCATAGAGGAGAGCGTCGCTAACGCCATCCTGATAAAGCTCAACCAGATCGGCTCGGTCACCGAGACCGTGCGCGTCATCGAGATGGCCCACAAGGCCGACTACGCCACGATCATCTCGCACCGCTCCGGCGAGACCGAGGACGCGTTCATCGCGGACCTCGCCGTGGCCACTAACGCCGGCGCGATCAAGACCGGCGCGCCGTGCCGCTCCGAGCGCCTCTGCAAGTACAACCAGCTGATCCGCATAGAGGAGGAGCTGGGCAAGAAGTCGCGCTACGCCAAGGATTCGGTCTTCAAGTTCAAGTAAGGCCTCCTTTCCGCGAGCCCCGTCCGCCTTCCGGCGGGCGGGGCTTTTTCTCACCGCCCCATGAAACCAGTCCGCCTCAGGCTTAATCTCAAGTATCTCCTGATCGCAGCAGCCGCAGTGCTGCTGCTGGCCAACAGGGGATTCCGCATGCTGGTCAGTAATTACAGGGAATACCGCCATCTCCAGCAGGAGAAGTCCATGCTGGAGGCCCAGGGCGCCGAACTGCGCGCCCAGCTAGGGACGATCAACAGCAAGCCCGCCATCGAACAGGCCGCCAGAAAGGAGCTCAGCATGATCAGGCCTGGAGAGACCGAGTACAGGTTCCCGCCCCCGAAGGAGTCCGACAGATGAAGGTACGCCAGTTCAAGGTCGGACCGATGGACAATTTCTCCTACCTGCTCTGGGACGAGGAGACGCGCGACGCCGCCGTGATAGACCCGGCCTGGCAGCCGGAGAAACTTGCGGCCTTTTCCGGGGAGAACAAACTGAACCTGCAGGCGGTGCTGCTGACGCATGCCCACCCGGACCATCTGAACGGCCTGGCGCCCTTCACCGATCCCGAGGGCAGGCGGCCAGTCTACCTGCACGACGCCGATTATTTCATGCTGGAGGCGAAGCCGGCGGGACTGAAAACGCTCAGCGACGGGGAAACTCTGCAGGCCGGGGCGCTGAAGATAGGGGTCATGCACACCCCGGGCCACACGCCGGGCTCCGTCTGCTACCTGGCTGGCGGGGCGGTTTTTACCGGCGACACCTTGTTCATCGGAGAGTGCGGCCGCGTTGACCTGCCCGGCTCCAGCGCCGAGTCGCTTTACGACAGCTTCGTCAGGCTGGCGGCCCTGCCGGATGATTCGGTGGTCTGGCCGGGCCATTCCTACAACGGGGATACCTCCACTTTCGGGGTCCAGAAGGAATACAATCTCTACCTGAAACTGGCCCGGCAGGGGAGGCGCGCGGACTTCCTCAAAGCCGTGGCATGAAAAGGATCAAGGGCTGGGCGGCCGTCTCCGATTTCGACGGCACGATAACGCTCCGGGACGTGGGCGACCACATTCTCCTGCACTACGGCTTCGCCGACAGAAAGACCATCGAGGCTTCCTACTCGCTGAGGGTCCGGGTGGAGGATTTCATGCGGCGGGCCTTTTCCCGGGTCGGGCTTTCGGAAAAGGCCATCGCGGACTTCGTCATAAAGAAAGTGAAGGCGCGGCCCGGCTTCGCCGCCTTCGCGCCTTTCTGCGCCGGGGCCGGGGTGCCGCTGGAGATAGTCAGCGGCGGCGTGGACCTCTACGCCGGGCCGTTCCTCCGCAAGCACGGCGTCAAGGTCCGCTCCTTCTTCGGCCGGGCGCGGCTTGTTGGCGGAGGCATAAAAATAACGTATCCTTTCCTGAGACGCTCAGAGTTGAGCTCGTTCAAGGCCTCCAGGGTCCTGCGTTTCAGGAAGGCCGGCTACAAGGTCGTATTCTTCGGCGACGGGCCGAACGACCTGAAGGCGGCAAAGCTGGCCCACAAGGTCTACGCGGCCGGGCGTCTCTACAGGCTGTGCCGGGAGCGCGGCATCCCGGTCTCCCGCCTGACCGATTTCGAGAAAGCCGCCAGGTTCCTGGCGGCGGAGCTGGGCCTGCCGGGCAGGAGGTAAGACATCATGCACCCGATACTTTTCCACCTGGGATCTTTTACGTTCCCCACTTACGGCCTTATGGTCGCCTCCGGCTATCTGGCCGCGATCCTCTACATCTTCAGCAAGGCGCGGCCGGCCGGCTTCAAAAAAGAGGACCTCTCCGACCTGGTCTTCTACACCGTGATCAGCGGCATAGCCGGAGCCAAGTTCTTCTACGCGGCCACCTACTGGAGCGAATTCGGCCCGGACACGCTCTCCCGCCTCGTCTACGTCGCGCGGAGCTTCCAGTACGGGTTCGTCTTCTACGGCGGCCTGATCTTCGGGGCCGCGGCCTTCTTCTACGTGGGCCGCCGCAAGCGCATGGACCCGCTGCGGACTTCGGATCTGTTCGCCCCGGCCCTGTCGCTGGGTCACGCTTTCGGACGCATCGGCTGCTTCATGGCCGGCTGCTGCTACGGCAGCCCCACCACCGGCCCGCTGAGCGTGATCTTCACCGATCCTAATTCCGAGGTAAACCCGGCTTTCCTCGGACGCCCGCTGTACCCCGTTCAGCTCTACGAATCGGCGGGCAACTTCCTCATCTTCCTGATACTCAACTACGCGCTGAAACGCTCGCTGGCGGGGAAGCTCCCGCGCGGTTTCTCCATCGCCCTGTACGCGGCGCTCTATTCGCTGCTGCGCTTCTCGGACGAATTCCTGCGCGGCGACGACAGGGGCGCCTTCCACTTCGGTCTCTCCCCGGCCCAGCTGATCTCCGCGGCGGTCTTCGTTATCGCGGTCACCGCGCTGGCCATGATGAAGCTCAGGCATGAAAAGAACTGAACTGGTCTACTCCGGAGTCCCGGTTCGCCTTGACGTCTTCCTGACGCAGTCCGGGGAGAACCTCTCCCGTTCCTACGCGCGCCGGCTCATAGAGGAAGGCCTCGCGACCGTCAACGGAGAAAGAAAGAAGCCCTCCTACCTCCTCGGAGAGAACGACAGGGTCGTCATAGCCGGGCCCGGGGAGGCCCAGCCTGAACTGAGCGGGCTGATCGTCTTCGAGGACAGGGCGCTCATAGCCGTCAGCAAGCCGGCCGGGCTGGCCGTGCACCCTAACCCGCCGGGCTGGGAGACCAACCCCGAAGCGGCCATGATAGGCGAACCGACGCTGGTCTCGATGATCTACGCCGCGCGCCCGGAGATGGCCGAAGGACTGGAGCGTCTGGGGCTGGTCCACAGGCTGGACCGCGACACCAGCGGCCTCATGCTGATCGCGAAGACCCAGGAAGCCCAGCGGACGCTGAAGGAGGGCTTCAGGGAGCGCCTGATGGAGAAGACCTACATCGGGGCGGTGGCCGGAATACCTGATAAAAGGACCGCCCTTATCGACGCTCCTATAGGCCGGGCCAGCGGCTTCAAGAAGATAAAGGTCTGGGAATACGGGCGCGAGGCCGTCACCGAGTACGCGGTCAGGGAGAAGGGCCGCGCTTGCGCGCTGCTCAGCATCCACCCGATGACCGGCCGCACCAACCAGATCAGGATACACCTGGCGCACATCGGGCACCCGATAATTGGCGACAGGTTATACGGCGGCCCGGAGGCAGAGCGCATGCTGCTGCACTCCTTCAGCCTAGTCTTCAGCCATCCGGCCACAGGGAAGGAGACGAGGCTCGAAGTCCCCATCCCCGACGACTTCAAGCGCGTCTGGAAGAAGTTCAAGGCCCGCTGAGCGGCGGGCAGATCAGAACCTGGAAACCGAAGCGAAGACCCTGAAATCCAGGCGGTGGAAGAGATTGTTCTTCTTCTCCAGCCCGGCGAGCGACTGTTCGTCCACGCGCTTCTCTATTACTTCCCCCAGCAGCTTCAGCGCGTTGGAGGCATGCTCCTCCAGACGACCCTGCGCGTAGGCGGAGTGGGAGCCGATGTAGAGCAGAAAGGCCCAGTCCGAGGACTGCGCCAGCAGCGTCTCGCGCGCGGCCTGGTTAAGGGCCCGGGCGTTGATGTTGTCCAGGTCCTGGTTTCGGAAGCGGTTGGCGGTCTCTATCATCTTGTCGGTGGCGGCGTATACGGCCGGATAGATGAAATCGTTCGACTCGTTGACCCACGGATCGAAATAGCCGTTCTCCCCCCACGACGAGACCCGCGGAGAGATCTCCTGTGGCTCCTGGCAGGAATTAAGATATTCGGACGGGGTCACGAACTGCAGGGGGAGCCGCTCCTGCCTTATCCGGCGTATCACAGTCTCCAGGAAAGCCGGGCCTTCGAACCACCAGTGCCCGAAAAGCTCCGCGTCGTAGCAGCTGACGATCAGCGGCCTGCCGCCCCGGGAGGCGTAAAACCCGTCGACGTCCTTCACGCGGCGCTCCAGGAAATCCGCCGCATGTTCCTGCACGCGCGCCAGCGCCGCGTCGGGGTCGTAATACTGCTTCTCGGCAAGGTCCTTGCCGGCCCCGGTGATGCGGTAGTACTTCAGGCCTAGGGGACGCCTGGCGCCGTCGGCCCCCAGGTACGGGCGCACGTACTCCAGGTCCCCGTCGTACCCGAGGTCGCGGTAGAATTCCCTGTAAGCCGGGTCCCCGGGATAGCCTCCGCGCGAACTCCAGACCTCCCTGGAGCTGGCCGCGTCGCGCGCGAACAGCCCTACGCCGTTGGAAGTGCGGTAGGGAGAATAAACGCCGTCTGGCGGACCGCCCACGGAATGCGTCTCGGTGAACGTATAGTTGAAGCCGGAAAGTTTCAGGTAGGAGTTCAGGCGCGGCTCGTAGGCGCACTCCGGCAGCCAGAAACCGGCTGACTTGCGGTTGAACCTGTCCAGGTAGTCCTCAGCGGCCACGGAGAGCTGCGCGCGCACCGCCTCCGGCCTTTCCAGCAGCGGCAGCACGGCGTGCGTGGCGGCCGTGGTGATGATCTCTATCTGACCGGCGTGCTGCAGCGCCTTCAGCGGCGTTATCAGGTCCCCGCTATACTTGTGGAGCAGCTTAGCTGCGGATTCGTAGAGATCGCGGTAGAGCTGGACCGTCCTAAGCAGAGCGGGATCGTTCTGCGCCCGCTCCAGTTCCTTTTCTATCAGCTCCAGGCGTGACTCGACGTAAAGCCCGAGTTTCGTCTCGAGCGCCTCGTTCTCGAGCATCGCGCCGAGGGTCGGGGATATGGAAAGCGTGATACCGGGCCGTATACCTTCGGAAGCCAGGCGCTCCAGGGAGACGATCAGCGGCACGTAGGCCTCGACCACGGCCTCGAAAAACCAGTTCTCCTCAAGAAAAGCGGAATCCTGCGGATGGTTCACGTACGGCAGATGCGCGTGAAGCAGGAACATCAGCGAGCCGCGCGAGCTCATGACTGGGACCTCTTCATGAATTCCATGCTGGCGTAGGCGCGGCCGTCCTGTCCAGAGGCGGGTTCCGGGGCCGCGGCCTGGTTCGACTCCAGCAGCCGCTCCCAGGCGCCGTTGCGCAGCGCGTAGAGGGCGGCTTCGCAGTTCCCGCCGCGCTCCGGCACCGGCAGATAGGCGCGCCCCGAGCTCCAGACCGCCTTGTGGACTGAGGCGTGGGTCTTGTCGTCGGAATAGACGAGGCGCAATTCCACTTCGGGAAAGAAGGCGGCGGAACGGAAAGCCTCGAGGCGGCTCTCCGAGAACTGCCAGAAAACGAAAAAGGCCCCCGGGTTCTTGGGGAGCAGCACGAGTCTGTCTTCCAGCGGCAGCGGCCTGGCTAGTTCCGGCATCTCAAAGAATAATTTACCAAATTTTTCCGGAAGTTCAACGCGTTTTTTTATATCATTTATGGGTAGGCCGGCGCTGAGCGCAGGGCCGCCAAGGAGCCAGGAATGAAAGCCATAATGAAGACCTCCAAGTCCCGCGGCGCGGCGTACCGCGACGCCGAGGTACCGGAGACGTCCAGGGACGGGCTGCTGATACGCGTCACGGCGGCTTCTATCAGCCCGGGAGACCTGGCCATGTACAATTCCGCGGGACCGGACTGGGCCCCCCCTTTCCTGCCTTTCGTCTTCGGCCAGGAATTCTGCGGAGAGGTGGTGCAGATAGGTTCCCAGGCCAAAGGCTTCGACAAGGGCGACTTCGTCTCGGTGGAGTCGCATATCTTCTGCGGCGTCTGCGGGCAGTGCCGCAACGACCAGCGGCACATATGCCGGGACCTCAGGGTGATAGGACGCGACGTGCCGGGCGGCCTGGCGGAATACGCGGCGGTCCCGGCGCGCTGCGCGTGGAAGCACACCGACGATTCGCTCAAGGACATCGGGGCCGTAATGCCCCCTTTCGGCAGCGCTGTACATGCCGTGCTGTCGGAGGACCTCGTCGGCCGCAGCGTGGTCGTCTCCGGGAACGCTCCGCACGGTCTTTTTGCCGCCGGCATAGCGAAGGCGGCCGGCGCCAAGCGGGTCATCGCGCTGGACCCCTCCCCATACCGCCGGGCCCTCGCGCTGAGGCTGGGCGCCTCCACGGCCCTTGACCCGGCGGACACGGACTGCCTCGCACGGCTCTCCCGGCTCTGCCCGGAAGGCGCCGACACCGTGATCGAGATGAGCGGCAGCCCGCGCTCGGTGGCGCTGGGTCTCAAGGCGCTGCGCCCCGGCGGACGCCTGGTCGCCTTCGGACTGCCGGCCGAGAACCTGGACCTGGACTACGCCGGAGACATAGTCAAGCGGGGCCTCCGGCTGGAGGGCATCTCCGGGCGCGAGATCTTCCGCAGCTGGTACAAGATGGAAAGCCTGCTCAAGTCCGGCGCGGTCAACCCGCGTCCGGCGATAACGCACCATTTCAAGTTCAAGGACTTCAAGAAGGCCTTCGACCTGATAAATTCAAAGGAAAAGAAGTGCGGCAAGATAATTCTGACCCCCTGAGGGCCACAAGGAGAAATCACATGCTGACGACTTTCGACACGCTGAAGTTCGCCGACGAGGAGATCGCGGCGCTCAAGAAGGAGAACCGCTTCATACAGCCGCGCGTGCTGCAGTCCGCGCAGGCGCCGGTCTCGGTGATAGACGGCAAGGAGGTCGTCAACCTGACCTCCAACAACTACCTGGCCCTGGCCGACAACCAGAAGGTCAAGAAGGCGGCCATAGACGCGATAAAGAAGTACGGCGTCGGGTCGGCCGCCGTGCGCACGATCATCGGCACGATGTCGCTTCACAAGGAGCTAGAGGAGAAGTTCGCGGCTTTCAAGCACGCCGAGGCCTCGATCCTGTTCCAGTCCGGCTTCACGTCCAACGTGGCGGTCTGCCAGTCGCTGATGTCGTCCGAGCAGGACCTGCTTATCTCCGACGAACTGAACCACGCCTCCATCATAGACGGCGCGCGCCTGGCCAAGGCCCCGCGCAAGATCTACCGTCACAAGGACATAAAGCACCTGACCGAGGTGCTGGAGAGCCCTGAGGCCCGCAAGGCCCGCCGGAAAATGATCGTCACCGACGGAGTCTTTTCTATGGACGGCGACATCGCAGACCTTGACCAGGTTGTGGAGGTCGCGCACCGCTACGGGGCGTTCGTGATGGTGGACGACGCCCACGCCAGCGGCGTGATAGGCAAGGAGGGGCGCGGCACGGTGAGCCATTTCGGACTGGACGGGAAGGTGGAGATCCAGATAGGCACTCTCTCCAAGGCCTTCGCCGCTGTGGGAGGCTACGCCGCCACGACGAGGAGCCTGCGCGACTACCTTGGCTCGGTGGCCAGACCCTTCCTGTTCTCCAGCTCGCAGCCGCCGTCGGTGGCCGCGACCTGCATAGCGGTCCTGGACATCCTGCTGACCGAACCCAAGTACCTCAAGAAGCTCTGGGACAACACCGCCTTCTTCAAGGAGGAGCTCAAGAAGGCTGGGTTCGATACAGGAGAGTCTGTCACGCCTATAACCCCGGTGATGGTCGGCGACATGGACAAGGCCAAGGCTCTTTCCGCCCGCCTTTTCGAGGAGGGCGTCTTCGCGCTGCCGCTGGGCTTTCCGACGGTACCGAAGGGCAAGGAGCGCCTGCGCACGATAGTGACCGCCGGCCACACGCTGAAGGACCTCAAGTTCGCGGTGGAGAAGTTCCGGAAGACGGGCAGAGAGCTCGGCATCATCTGAGCCGCCCCGCTCCGGGAGACGAAAAACCCCGGCTTCGAGGCCGGGGTTTTTCAACGTCCCGCCGGGGCGCGGATCACTGCGACAGTATGAGTTCCTTAGTTACCCTGTACCGGCCCGCCAGCCAGTCGATCACTTCCCGCGCCGCTCTGGCGGTATCGTTCTCCCTTGTCTCCAGAAAAGCGGAGTAATCGTCCCTGAGCGAGGCTTTCTCCTCTTCGGTCAGCGCGTCCAGGCCCCTGTCCGCGAAAGCGGGCAGGTCACGCTCCAGCAGTTCCGCCATGCCGCCGCAGGTCGCGGCCCTGGCAGCTTTCCGGAAAGCTTTCTGCGGGTCATAGCCCGCCCCCTTCCGGCGGGCCTCCGCCAGCGTCAGCAGGGGGATCCTGGAAAGCGCGGCCTGGTTCATCGGGTTAACGGCGTGGCCGGAGAGCAGGTCCCACATCCCGTGCGGCCGGCCGGTGAACGGGCGCAGGTGCAGGAAGGCGCACATGCGCGGCCCGTCGTTGACAGGGTAGTTGTCCCACAGGAACGGCCTGCGCCCCAGCCTCCGCCCGGCCTCCGCCAGGTGTTCCGGGGTATACGAAGGAGAGCAGACCTGCTCTCCTGTCCAGAATATCTGGACGCCAGGAGGCAGGCCCTTGTTGAGCGAACCGAAATAGCCTTCCGGCATCTTCCCGAAAAGGCGCTCCAGCGCCGGGTCGTCGGAGTAGTAGGTAGGGCAGAACAGGACCTCCTTCGCGCGCGAGCGGGCGGCCACCCAGGCGGCCACCTCGGCCTGGCGCTCGGCCAGCCCCGGCAGATCCCCCCTCATGTCGTCCATAAGCACGCAGAGCTTGGCGGCGCCTACGCGATTGAAGACGTCGATCCTGGACTGCAGAAGTTTCTTGATCCCTGAGTCGAACGGGGAGAGATATATCTCGTAAGGGCTGAAACCGATCCCGAACTCAACGCCCGAGGAGCGGAACTGCCCGGCCAGGCGCGCCATCTTTTCCTCGTGCGCCTTGGGAAAAGGCTCGCGCCACTTCCTGCGCAGGTACGGGTCGCCCTTCGGGGCGTAGATGTAGAAGGAGAAGCCGTGCTTCCCCAGGAACGCGGCATAGTCCGCGCGCTCGCCCCAGCTCCACGGCTGGCCGTAGAAGCCTTCTATGACCCCGAGCTGCGTCATATCAGAACTTCCCCGCCGCTATCCGCGCTACGCGCCCGGCGGCCTTCCGGAACTCGCCGGAACCGGGGTATAGGTCCATTATCTTATGGAAGTACCAGTTGGCCTTTTCCGCGTTCCTTTGTTCGTAGAAAAGCTCCCCGGCCTGGTAAAGCGCCCTGGGAGCTTCCGGGCTGGCGCTGTAGTCGGAAGCTATACGGTCGTACATCTTCACCTCCCCGTCGGGGTCCTTAAGGTCCTTGCGGTATATCTTTGCCGCCAGTTCCAGGGCGTCCAGGCCCCGGCCGTCCTTGTAGTTGTCCGCCAGGCGGGCAAGGACGTCCACTGCCTCCCGGTACTTGTCCAGTTCGTCGCGCAGAACCCGCGCTTCCGAGAGGTAAGCCTTATAGGCTTCCGGCTTCTGCGGGTACAGCGCGATGATCCTCTCATAAGTCCGCACGGCCAGGTCGTACTTTTTCATTTTCTTGGCCAGTTCCGGCAGGCGCTGGTAGGAGGCCCAGGCCTCGCCCGTACCAGGGAAAGAGGCGGCGATGTCCTCGTAAACCTCTATGGCCCGATCGTACTCCTTCAGCTTATAGGAAAGCGTGTCCGCCAGCGCCAGTTTCGCCGCCGCCATGAGCGGGCTGGAAGGATAAAGCTTCGTCATTTCCTCGTAGACAAGCGAGGCGGCCAGGAACCTGCCGTTCAGCTCGTCCAGGGAGGCCAGCGACATGCGCAGCACGTCGTTGCCGGGATAGTCGGGGAACCTGTCGAAGAAATAGCGGTATTCCCTCAGGAGGGGCTTGTAATAGGCCTCGCCGGCGCGCTCGGAAAGCTTCTTCAGCAGGCCGGCCAGGTTGAAATCAGGGGCCGCCGTGGCGGGAGCGGAGGAGGCATCCTCAAGCGCGGCGCGAGTCCTCTTGTCGCCCTTCCGCGCCAGTATCTCCTCGAAGAGTTTCCTGGCCTCCGTCCCGCCGGAGTCTCCCGGATAGAGCTGGAAATACTTGAGCAGGTCCACCAGCGCGAACCTGTGGCAGCCCAGCTCCTCGTGGATCCGGGCTTTCAGGAGCTGCGCTTCCGGTGCCGCCGGAGAGGAGGGATAGTGGTCCAGCCAGTCGTCGAGCTCCGGCAGCACCAGCCTGAGCGTATCCTCGTCCGTGGAGGAGCCTGCCTCCTTCAGGAAGGACCATTCGGCCCCCGGCCCGCCGGATTGTCCGCCCCACACAGGGATCATCGGAACCGGCCGCAGATCCCCGGCCGGTGACGCGGCCGCGTCACCGGAGGCCGTCCCGACGGCTATCACAGCGGCCACGCCGCTGCCGTCAGAGGCCGCGGGAGCCAGCTGGCAAAACGCCGCGCAACAGAACGCCGACAGCCCTACCGCGGCGGCGAGTTTGGGTATCTCACGCATATTCAGAATCGCTCCGTAGCGGCGGGCCGCCTAGCCTGCCCTGCCGCACCCCCCGAATGTCAGGCCCTGAGCACCTCGACGCCGTCATAGTCCAGCCAGTCGACGGAAAGCGGGCTGAGGATGGCGTCGGCAGGCACCGTCACGGTCCTGGAGCCGGGCCTGTACAGTCCGCGCAGCTCCAAGTCGCTTAGAAAGACCTTTTTCCTGAGTTCCGGCACTTTCCTGGCTGCTGGCATGGCGCGGCCTTCCCCGCGCCCCCGGGATAGGTGCGCGAAGATAAGGTCTTCGACCGCGCCCTTGGTCAGCATCCGGCCGCTCCGCCGCCGTGCCGCAGCTTAGCCTACCTTCACCGAAATCCTGGCCAGGTACTTATCCAGGTCGTCGGAGGGACGCGGGATAACGTGCATCCCGACGAGCTCCCCGACCTTCTGTGCGGCCGCCGCGCCGGCCTCGACGGCCGCGCGCACGGCGCCGACCTCTCCCACGCACAGCGTGGTCATGTAGCCGGAGCCGATCTTCTCGTAGCCGAGCAGGCGCACCTTGGCCGCCTTGCTCATGGCGTCGGAAGCCTCGATCATGCCGATGAAACCCTTGGTCTCTATCATTCCCAGCGCTTCTTTAGGTTCGGACATATTCTTTCTCCTTGATTTTAAGGAACTCCTCTTTTAAATCCGCCTCAAGGTCCGGCCGGGGGGATGCCCCGAACGCCCGTTGGGGAGGGGAGGCTCCAGACGCTTCGGCTGGAGGGGAACCGCGCTGGGCTATGCCCGTGCCGTATCAAGAGCTATGCTCATCAGACGGCCAACGGTTCCCTGCAGTCCGGGCGAGCGGGGTATCCCCCCGGCCGGACCGCAGCCCCTAGTACTGCCCTTTGGCGGCCTCGCCGCCGGAAACTATCGCTATGCTGGCGCTCGTGCCGAGGCGATTGGCGCCGGCCTTGATCATCGCCGCGGCGACCTCGGCGTTCTTGATGCCGCCCGAGGCCTTCACGCCCATCTCTGGGCCCACGGTCTCGCGCATCAGCGCCACGTCCTCGGGGGTGGCGCCGCCGGAGCCGAAGCCGGTGGAGGTCTTCACGAAGTCGGCCTGCGCCTGTTTCGACATCTTGCATGCGCGCACCTTCTCGTCCTTCGTCAGGTAGGATGTCTCGAGGATGACCTTCAGCACCTTGCCGCGGGTGGCCTCGCGCACGGCCTTGATGTCGTCCAGGACCAGCTGGTAGATCGGGCTTTTCAGCGCGCCGATGTTGATGACCATGTCGATTTCTTCCGCGCCGTTGGCTATGGCGTCGCGGGCCTCTATGGCCTTGACCGTGGGCGTAGTAGAGCCCAGAGGGAAGCCGATGACGGTGCAGACCTTCACGCACGAGCCGCGCAACAGGCGGGCCGAGAGCGGGACGTAGGCCGGGTTCACGCAGACCGACGCGAACCCGTACTTCCTGGCTTCCTCGCAGAGCTTGCCTATCTCCTCCTGCGTGGCATTGGCCTTCAGCAGGGTATGGTCTATCATGCCGGCTATCGACGAGCTGGCGGCGTTCGGGTTGCAGAAACTGACGCGGTCGGCAGAGGCCTTGATCTGCTGCGGCGTGTAGCTATTGAGCGGGTTGCAGCCCTGGCAGCTGGGCCCGCAAGTGTTGGGCTCCAGGCGGCATTCGTCCCCGGAACAGGTCTTCTTCTCCGCGGCTGCCGGGCTACCCTGCCTGTTCACGAGCGGATGCTGGAACACCTTGCCTGCCGTGCCGATGGGAACGGAATCCCCGGGCATCCTGCGGGGGGCGGCGCCGCCTTCCTTTTCCCGCATTATCCTGGCCACCTCTGCCGCTATCTTCTTTATATCCTCGTCGTTCATATCATTTCTCCAGGTGTACCTTGTCCACTATGCCGGCTATCACGGTGCGCACCGGCGCCTTGGAATTCCTCAGTATCTTGCGGGCGCTGCCGCCCTCGTCCACTATCAGCACGGTGTCGCCGACTCCGGCGCCCTGGCCGCCGTCTAGCGCGAGCTGCGCCTCGCCGGAGAGCGCGCCGTCGGCGGGGTTAACGGGCTTCACCAGCAGCAGCGCGGCGTTCTTCAGCCCCGGGTGCTTGCGCGTGGCCCAGACGTTGCCTATCACTTTGGCTACGAACATAAATTCAGCCCAGCCTCTTGCCGTCTATGATGCCCACTATCGCGGCGTCCACCGGCGGAGGGTTGGACTTCGCCGCAGTCTCGCCTTCCCAGCCCTCGAAGGCCACTATAGCCTCGCGCGAGGCCACGAAGAAGACGGTCTCGCCGGCGCCCGCGCCGACGGTATCGCCGGCCACCAGCGGGTCGCCCGACGGCTTGTCGGTCTCCCAGTCGAGCGGCTGGATAAGGAGCAGCGTCTTCTGCTCCAGCCCGCAGCAGTAGCGGGAGCAGAACACCCTTCCTATGACCTTGGCCTGTTTCATCCTTTTGCTAGCAGCAGCGCTGCTCTATAGCCGTTATCTTGTCGAGGCGCTTCTGGTATTTGCCGCCCTCGAAGGGCGTGTTCAGCCAGACCTTGAGCATCTCCTGCAGCGCCAGCTCGCCGTGCGTCTTGCCGCCGAGGCACAGCACGTTGCAGTCCTCGTGGGCGGCAGCGAAGCGCGCCGAGATCACGTCGTAGGCGCCCACCGCCCGGATGCCCTGTACCTTGTTGGCGGCCAGCGGCATCGCGCCGTTGAAGCCGTCCACCAGCACGCCCTTGTCGAACTCGCGCTTGCGCACGGCCTCGCCTACGAGCAGGGCTATGTCAGGGAAGTCCACCGGCTCGGCCGAGTAGCAGCCGAAGTCGGTCACCTCGTGGCCGAGGCCCTGCAGGAACTTCTTGAGCCTCTCCTTCGCCTCGAAACCGGCGTGGTCCGCCCCTATGACTATTCTCATCGCTGTTCTCCTATATGACTTCGCCCAGGTGGTCGTGGGCGTTGGGGATCACTATGCGGCTCACCACGGCCCCGTCGCCTACGGCCTTCACTCCGGCGGCCACCGCGGTGCGCACCGCGCCTGGCTCGCCCACCACGGTGAAATAGCCTTTGCCGCCTATGCCCTTGCCGGTGTTCACCTCGGCGACGTGCACGAAGGCCGCCTTGGCGGCGGCGTCCGCCGCGAACAGGGCCGGCAGCGCCTCTCTGGTCTCCACTATACCGACGGCCTCCATCTTGGCCGGCTTTACCTTCTTGTTGAGGGCAGCAAGAGCCCCGGCGTGGATGTTGCGTATGATGTGGCGGGCTATGACGGTGTCGCCGGCTATCTCGGCCCCCTTCGCCAGCGAGGATTCCACCTCGCCGACCGGGCCTGAGATCACCACGATGTACTTTCCCTTGGAGATGGCCTGGTGCACCTCGGGCGTCACGCCCGCGGCCTTGCACATCCCGTCGAGGGCCTCGATGCCCTTGGCTATCGAGGAGGTCTCCATAAGTCCCACGGCTATGTTCGCCTGCATAAGATCTCCTTAAGCTATCCTTAGGTCGCCCACCACGCTGCACTGCAGCGGCCGCACGAAATGGCTGGTCTTGGTTATGCCGTCCCCCGTCGGGGTGCCTATAGACATCGAAGCGTAGCCCTCGCCGAGGCCGAGACCGTGCAGCGTACAGCCGTTCTTGACGAAGATCGAGCAGGCCATGCGGCGCCCCATCTTGGTCATGTTCTTGACGTTAGTGGAGTACATCCCGGCGCTGTGGTGGTTGTCCCATTCAACCTTCTTGGCGAGCTCAATGGCGGCGTCCACGTCGCGCGCCACCGTTACCGGCAGGACCGGCATAAGCTGCTCGCTTACCACGAACGGGTGGTCGTTGCCGACCTCCGCCCAAAGCACGCGCACCTCGTCGGAAAGGCCGAGGCCTATGGCCTTCGCTATCACGGAAGGGTTCTTGCCTATGAACTTACGGTCCACCCTGGGCTCGCGGCCCGGCTCGGGAATGGCTATCTTCGCGAGCTGGTCCATCTGCGCGGAGGTGAGTTCGTAGGCGCGCTTGTCGGCGCGCATGGCCTCGAGGAAGCGGGCCCGCGCGGCCTCGGTCACTATCACTTCCTTCTCGGCGATGCAGAGCACGTTGTTGTCGAAGCCGCAGCCGGTGATTATCTCGGAGGCGCAGTCCGGGAAGACCGCGGTCTCGTCCACCACCACCGGCGGGTTGCCGGGGCCTGCGGCTATGGTCTTGCAGGGCTTGCCGGCGGTCATGGCCACCTTCACGATGGCCGGGCCGCCGGTGACGATGTTCATATTGGTGCGCGGATGGCCGAGCAGCTGCTTGGTGGCCTCCTGCGTGGGATTGGCGATAGTGGTCACCAGGTTCGCCGGCCCGCCCGCCGCGACTATGACCTGGTTGAGCGAGCGCACGGCGTCGGCCACGCAGCCCTTTGCGGCCGGATGCGGCGAGAAGACCGCGGAATTGCCGGCGGAGAGTATACCGATGGAATTGCTTATGATGGTCGCCACCGGGTTGGTGGACGGGGTTATGGCGGCGACCACGCCGAACGGCGCGAACTCCACTAGCGCCAGGCCCTTGTCGCCGGTGTAGGCCAGAGCGCGCAGGTCCTCCACGCCTGGGGTCTTGTCCGCGCAGACCAGGTTCTTCAGCACCTTGTCGTCCACGCGGCCCATGCCGGTCTCGGCCACGGCCATCTCGGCCCAGCGGCGGGCGTTGGCGCGCGAGACCTCCCGTATCGAGGTTATTATCTTCTCCCGCGCGGCGAGGCCCAGGTCCTGAAAGACAGGCTGGGCCCTGCCGGCCGCGTCCACGGCCTGGTCCACGGTGTCGAACACCGGCCCGCCCGATGAGGCCGGCGCCGCGGCCGGCGCGGACTCGAGGTTCCGCACGACCTCTGACACTATCTTCCTGAGCTCTTCTTCAGTAAGAGGCATGATGATCGCCTATCCCTCAAGCTTGTCCGCGGACTTCTTGAACACTATCTTTCCGTCCTTCTCGATAGTGTCCACTATCGCGAACACGGTGCAGTCCACCGGGGTGTTCTCGGTTTTGGAGGTCTGCCTGGCGCTGGAGCCCTGCACCAGCAGCACCAGTTCGCCGGAGCCCGCGCCCACAGCGTCCACGCCCACGAGCGTGTTGCCCCTGGGCTTGTCGTCCAGCCCCACCGGCTGCACCATCAGCAGCTTGGTCCCCACGAGCTTGTCGTCCTTGCGCGTGCAGACCACATTCCCCACCACTCGTGCAAATAACATATTCCCTCCGCAGGAAAATAGGGACAGACACCTATTTTGCCCATCCACGGACAGACTGCCTTATTGATATCTATGAACTAGACGACCAAAATAGGTGTCTGTCCCTATTTTCTAGCCGCCTTATTTCTTCTTGGCTTCGCTGATCGGGAGCTTGCCTTCCAGGTCGCCGTGCGGCTGCGGGATCACGTGCACGCTGACGAGCTCGCCCACCTTCTGGGCGGCGGCGGCGCCGGCGTCGCAGCTGGCGCGGCAGGCGGCCACTTCGCCGCGGAACAGGATCGTGACGAGGCCGGAGCCTATCTTCTCATAGCCCACTATATGCACGTTCGCGGCCTTGACGGCGGCGTCGGCGGCTTCCACGCAGGCCACGAGGCCCTTGGTCTCTATCATTCCGAGTGCTTCCATGTTATCCTCCTGTCGAACTCAGCTAAATCACTGAAATCAGACTATATAGGCCGGGGCGTTGTTCTTCAGACCGGCGGCGTTGGCCTCGTCGGTGTCGAGGTGCAGTTCCAGCGCGAACTTGTCGCTGACGCGGCACAGCACGCGTTCGAAGATGGCCTCCTTGTCGGTGCCTTTGCCGCACAGCACGCGCACTTCCTGGCCGTCCTTTACCTTGTACCGCTCGGCCTCCTTAGTGTGGAAGTGGATGTGGCGCTTGGCTATGATGACGCCGCCGGCTATGGTGACCGAGCCCTTCGGGCCGGTCAGCTTGATGCCGGGGGTATTGTCGAGCTTGCCGGAGTCGCGTACGGGCGGCTCCACGCCGAGGCGGCGCGTGTCCGCGAGCGACACCTCCACCTGAGAGGCGGGCCGGAAAGGCCCCAGCACGCGCACGTCCTTGATGGCGCCCTTCGGGCCCTCTATCGTGACGACCTCCTTGCAGGCGTACTGGCCGGGCTGCTTGAGGTCCTTGTAGACGGTCAGCTGGTCGTAGCCGAACAGCGCGACGAAGTCCTCCTTCTTCAGGTGCATGTGGCGGTTAGAGATGCCCACCGGCACCGGCATCGAAGAACGTTCCTGCCGCAGCTGCAGGTCCTCGAGTATTTCTTTCAGCAGCTTTTCGTCCATTTACCTGCTCAGCACCGGCTGGAAATGTATCACGCGCAGGAACTTGTCCGCCTTCAGGCTTTCGCCGCCGACCAGCGCGCCGTCGATATCGGGCTGCGCCATCAGTTCGTCGATGTTCTCGGCCTTCACCGAGCCGCCGTAGAGAATGCGCACGGCCCCGGCGTAGTCCTTGCCGTAGATGCGCTCCATCTGCTTCCTGACGAAAGTGTGGGCGTCCTGAGCCTGGTCCGGGGTGGCCGTCTTGCCGGTGCCTATCGCCCAGACGGGCTCGTAGGCGATAACCACCCTCGCGGCCTCCGCGGCGCTGATGCCGGCGAACGCGCCGGTAAGCTGCGTCTCGAGCACCCTGTAGGTCTTCTGGCTCTCGCGCTCCTCGAGCGTCTCGCCGATGCAGAGCACGGGCACGATGCCGTCCTTTATAGCGGTCTTCATCTTCTTATTGACGACCTCGTCGGTCTCGAGGAAGATCTTGCGGCGCTCCGAGTGGCCGATGATCGCGTGCGTGCAGCCCGCGTCCTTGATCTGCGACGGGGAGACCGCGCCGGTGAAAGCGCCTTTCTCCTCCCAGCAGACGTCCTGGGACGAGAGGAGGACCTTGGAGCCGGAGAGCGCGCCGTGCACGGCGTGCAGCGCGGTGAAGGTCGGGGCCAGCAGCACCTCGTGCTTCAGGTCCGGGTCCAGCCCCTTCCTGATGGCGGCGGCGAGGTCGGCGGCCTCCCTGGCTGTCATGTGCATCTTCCAGTTGCCGGCTATCATCGGGACGCGCTTTTCAGAAGCCATATTCGGGGTCTCCTTGATATCAAAAAGATTATACAAATAAAGACTTAAATTATTTCCCGCAGCAGCTCGGGCCTGGGCTGTGGTATGACCACTTTCTCAACCAGCAGGCCTTTCTTCGCGGCCACCGCGGCTCCGGCGCCTACCGCGGCCTCGGCCGCGGCCACGGGCCCGGTAAGGGTAACGAAAGCCTTGCCGCCCAGCGCCATCGCCAGGCGGATCTCCAGCAGCTTCACCGGCGCGGCCTTGACGGCGGCGTCGGCGGCCTCCACCAGGGCGGCCACCGAGAAAGCCTCTATGATGCCGAGGGCCTCCAGCCCCTCCGGCACGGTGGTGCCCTCTATGGCCGGGAAAACGTCGGGGTGGATGTTCGGGATCACGAAGCTGTCCACCAGCGCATGGGCGGCCTTGGAGGCTCCCGCCTCCACGGCGGCGTTCACGTCGCCCACGTCGCCCGAGATCAGGATCACGTACTTGCCGGCGCAGACGGAGCGCGAGAGTATCAGCTGCACCTTGGAGGTTTTGAGCATCGCGTCGGCCGTCTCGAGACCTTTGGCGACGCTGGAAAGTTCTACTCCGCCGATAGCGTTTAACATAGGCGACCTTAAGCGGTTATCTCCACGTATTTTTCGTTGACCCGGCTCACCGCGCCGGAGATGCTGGCGTGCACCGGGCAGCCCAGCTTGTCGGCGGGGACGTCCCCCACCACGGCGCCCTTCTCCACCCGCTGGCCCTCCTTAACGGCGGGCAGGCACGGCATCCCGATATGCTGGGCCATCAGTATCCTGACCTTGGAGGGCCTGTAGGTCTCGTCGGTCCACGGCGCGTCCTTGTTGTAATCCTCGAGGCCGAGGCGCCGCACCAGTTTGGAGACCGGCACCTTGCGGAACTCGCGGACCGGGTGGACTTCCGGCTTGCGGCCGGTGTCGAGCCCCGAGTTCTTAAAGCCTATCTTCGCCTCGCGCAGATCGGCCTTGGCGGCCACGCAGGCCTCGCGCGGGTTGAGCCCCTCGGGGCAGGAATAGAGCGAGCACAGCGAGCACTCGCAGCAGAGCAGGCCGTACCGGCTGTTGAGTTTGTGGCCCTCCGTCCCGGAGGAAAAAAGCATGGTCCGCATCACGCGGTGCGGCTGCACGTTGTGGCCCAGCAGGTAGCGGGGGCAGAACTCGGTGCAGTAGGAGCACTGGTCGCAGGCGGAGCGGCCTATGCGGGTGAACGTCGGGCGGCCCTGGGCCTTCTTGACGATCAGCGGGTGGTCCTTCGGCAGCACGATGATGCCGCCCGAGGCCTTCACGAGCGGCAGGTCGAAGTCGGTCCGCACCTTGCCCATCATCGGGCCGCCGTCGATATAGGCGGGGTCCTTCACGGTGAAGCCGCCGCAGAACCGTTCGACGCATTCGCGCCAGGTCACGCCCACCGGGACTCGGAAGGTGGCGGGCCTCTTCACCCCTCCGTTCACCGTGACGAAGGTCTCGGTGACGGGGCGCGGGGCGAACGCGGCGTTGTAGAGGGTCTCGACGTTGCTGACGACGCAGCCCACGTCCAGCGGTATGCCGCCCGGCGGCACCACGCGGCCGGCGGCCTCGTAGACCAGGCACTGCTCGTCGCCGGCGGGGTAGTAGTCCCCCATCTCCAGCACGGAAACGTTCCTGCGGGACTTCGCGATCTCTTTGAGCCTGGGGATGAGCTTCTCGTGCTTGCGCTTGATGCCGAGCACGCCGCGGGAGGCGCCGACGGCCCCCATCAGCAGGTCCAGCCCGTCGAAGACCTTCTCCGGCCAGCGCTCCAGGATCTTCTGGTCCTTCTTCAGCAGCGGCTCGCATTCGGCCGCGTTGACCAGCGCGTACTCGGCCTTCCCCTGCGCCTTGACGTAGGACGGAAAGCCGGCGCCGCCGGCTCCCACTACTCCGGCGGCACGCAGGTTTTTGCTGAATTCTGCCGAGAATTCCGACATCCGGCGGTTCTTACTTGGCGGCCACGAGGCGCTTCTTGACCGCGGCGGCGAGGCGCTTGATGCCCTCGTCTATCTTTTCCGGGGTGGCGAAAGAGAAGTTCAGGCGCATCGTGTTCTTGCCGGACCCGTCGGAATGGAAAGCGGAGCCTATCACGTAGGCCACGTTCTCCTTCAGCGCGTCCTGGAACATGTCGTCGGCGCTCATGCCCTCCGGCAGGCGCACCCACAGGAACAGGCCGCCCTCCGGGTTGGTCCACGTGACGCCCTCGGGCATGTACTTCTCGAGCGCGCCGACCATCGCGTTCTTCTTCATGCGGTAGTCCTTCTTGACCACCTCGATATGCTTCTCGAAGAAGCCGGTGCGCAGGAACTCGGCGGCTATCAGCTGGTTCAGGCTCGACGTGCAGAGGTCCAGCGACTGCTTGAGGATCTCCATCTTCTTGATGATCTGCGGGTGGCCCAGGATGATGCCGAGGCGCAGGCCCGGGGCGAAGGTCTTGGAGAACGTGAACAGCGAAACGATGTTGTGCGTCCGCTTGCCGTCCTGGTCCAGGCGGTAGAGCATCTTGGGCTCTTTGCCCTCGAAGCGGATCTGGCGGTACGGGGAATCCTCGATGACCGCGACGTTGTACTTATCGGAAAGCTCTATCACCTTGTGGCGCTTGGCCTCCGACAGCGTGACGCCGCTGGGATTCTGGAAGTCGGGCACCAGGTAAATGAACTTATAGTGCTCGTCCTGCGCGTGCAGCCACTGCAGCTTCTCCTCGAGTTCCTCGGTGCTGATGCCGTCGTCCTCGAGCTTGACGCCTATGAACTCGGCGCCGTAGGAGCGGAACACCTGCAGCGCGCCCATGTAGCTGGGCTTCTCGACGATGACGGGGTCGGAGGCGTCGACGAACAGGCGGCCCACCATGTCCAGCGCCTGCTGGCTCGCGGTGGTGATGATCAGTTCCTCGGGCTTCACGTCGAGGCCTTCGTACTTCTTCAGGAACTTTATGAACTCCTCTTTCAGCTCGGGCAGGCCGTCGGTGGGGCCGTACTGCAGCGCCACCTTGCCCTTCTTGGACATGATCTCCTTGACCACGTCCGCGACGAAATCGTAAGGGAAATGCTCGGGGGCGGGCAGGCCGCCGGCGA
>JAJYNO010000034.1 GCA_021786295.1 bacterium
GAACATCTTGGCGAAGTAGCCCTCCAGCTCTAACGGGTCCCAGACCCCTACCCCTGCCGCCTCCACCTGTATCAGCACTTCCCCCGGTCCGGCCTGCGGCGTGGGCAGTTCCCTCGCCTTCAGCGTTCCCGGGCCGCCGAATTTGTCGATAGCGGCGGCCTGCATCGTTTTCGGTAATGTCTTTATCATGTTCCCCCCGGTTTACTGACCCTCTTGCCCGCGCGCGGCGCAGGCGTTCCCTTACGCCGGCGTCGCGGGCCCGCCGTCAAGGCGAGCGTGAGCATGCATTTTTTTATGACTTCCCCCTGACCCCACTATACCAAATATGCACGCGAATAAAACCGCTGTTTAAGATCGACAGAGCGGCTGCGGGCCGAATGGTGGGAAATAGCGTGCGAGGAAGAACCCTGGTCAGACCTTTACTCGGTAGCCGACTCCCGGATCGGTGATGATAAAGCCGTGCAGTTCGGGGGCGCCGGTTTCCAGCTTGCGGCGCAGTTGGCCCACGTAGATGCGCAGATAATGGGATTGCTCCACGGCGTGCGGGCCCCATACTTCCGACAACAGCTGCGACTGTGTGACTACCTTGCCGGCGTGGCTGACCAGCGCCTTGAGGAGGTTGAACTCAGTGGCGGTCAGGTGTGTCTCCTTGCCGGACACCGTCACCTGTCTCGTGGAAAAATCTATTTCCAGCGGGCCGTGCCGGAAGGCCACGTCCTCGCGCAGATTCACGGCGTGCCGCAAGGCCACCCGTATGCGCGCCATCAATTCGGTAAGGCTGAACGGCTTGGTAAGGTAATCGTCGGCGCCGGAATCCAGCAACTGCTCCTTGTCCGTGTCGGAGCTCTTTACCGTAAGTATTATGACGGGCACGGATGAGAATCCTCTTATTTCCTTCAGCACGGCCAGGCCGTCCTTGTCGGGAAGGTTCAGGTCCAGCAGGACCACGTCCGGGTGTTCTTCGGCCGCGGCCTTCACTCCTTCCGCGCCGGTCTTCGCAGGCAGTACCGTATAGCCTTTGGCCGTAAGGCTGGCGTCCATGAAACGTCTTATGGATTTTTCATCGTCGATCACAAGTATCTTCGCGCCTGTTCTCATTTGTTCAGCTCCGGCTGCGGTTCCACGGGCAGCGTGATGTCGAACACCGTTCCGCCCCCGGGGGCTTTCGCCACTGATATCTTTCCCCCATGAAGTTCGGATACGGCTTTGGCTATTGCCAGCCCCAACCCGGTCCCCCCGGCGGGCGTTCCGGGTACCCTGAAGAAGCGATCGAAGACTTTTCCCATATACTCGCTGGGGATTCCCGGGCCCTTGTCCTCTACACGTATGACCAGCTCTGCGTTCTTGCGTGCCGCGCTCATCACTATGGCTACATCGGGAGGAGTATGGTTGAGCGCGTTGGCGAGCAGATTCCCCACCGCCTGTTCCATCAACGAAAAGTCGGCGTGCATGAACGGGAGGTCCTCCGGGAAGTCCATCTTCAGACTGCGCCCGCGCAGTTTATGCGCCAGCTTGGCTGCACAGGCTTCGGCCAGCTCCCGCGCTTCGAACCATTCCTTTTTCAGGCTTATCACCCCGGAAGACAGGCGCGACATGTCGAGGATGTTGGTGACTTCTCGGTCCAGACGTTCGGCGGCCTCCGAAAGCTCGTCCAGCATCGGCTTGCGCGCCGCCGCGTTCCCTGCTATCTTTTCGTCTTCCAGCGCGGAGACCAGGCCTACTATTGCCGTTATCGGCGTTTTTATTTCGTGGGACACGCTGTTGAGTATGGTCTGATACAGCTTTTCCGAGCGTTCAAGGTCTTCGGCCGCGTGAGCCTGCAGCCTGTATCGCTCCTGTTCCAGATATAACGCGAGCTGTCCGCCGACCGCGAGAAGCAGGCTGCGCGTCTCTTCCGAAGGGGCCGCGCCGGAATTGTTTGGCAGGTACGACAGCACGCCGGTAACTTTCCCGTGGGCTATCAGCGGGAGATAGAGCGCCTGCGCGGAGCTGAGCGTATCGGTGCTCCAGCCTGCCTCCTTGGCGTTCTCCTGCACCCATGTCGCCACTCCCCATTCCCTGGCTTGCGAGAGCCAGTTGAACGGCGTGGCGTAGAACGTTTCCGTGTCGCCTTTTCCCCTGTCGAATATCAGCGCGAAACTCCCGTCGAAGAGCCCGCGCATCTTCCCCAGGACCGCGGAAAGGCATTCTTTCCGCTCGCTTTTGAAGGCGAACTGGGCGAGGATGTCCAGCATGGCGTCGCTGTTGCGCTCTTTGGCGCGGAGCAGCTGCTGGTTGCGGGCCATCCTCCGGCTGAGCAGACCGGTGATGACGGCCGTCAGGAAGTACGCCAGGCACATCAGCGCGTCTTCCGTACGTGAGATGGCGAAGGTGTATTTGGGCGGGATAAAGAAGAAGTTCCAGGCCAGGGCGCTGAGGAAAGCCGAAAGCAGTACGGGGCCTACCGTGAGGAAAAAACCTGCCGCCAGTACGCTCAACAGAAAGAGGAACCCGACCGACTGGTAGCTGATGGCCGGCGCGGCCAGCGCGCCCGCGATGACTACGGCCAGCACCAGCAAGGCCGCCGTCCTGTACTGGCCGGCCGGGGTCTGTGGTATATAGGGCACATAGAGACGTCCCTTCTCCGTGTAGGGGACAGCGTCCCGGCGCAGCACTTGTATGTCCAGGTCGGTCTCATGCAGCAGCCTGGCCAAGACCTTTCCTGTACGGCGCAACAGGCCGCCGCCTGGTCTGCCTATAAGTATCTTGGTGACCCCGTGCTGCTTCGCCACCCTTGCGATGGCGGCGACCAGGTCCTCGTCGGTGGTCGAAATAACGGCGGCGCCGAGCGTTCTTGCCAGTTCGATGTTCTCGAAGAGGCGGATATTGTCAGTCTCCGAAAGCGGCACGCCTGTGTCCACGTGCAGCGCTATCCAGTCCGCGTCCACGGCGAAAGCCATTTTCCGCGCGGCCCGGATCAGCCGCCGTGAATGGGGACTATGGCTCACCGCCACCAGGAGCTTTTCTCCGCTGGCCCCGGAGCCGCCGAGCTCGCGCAGCTCGTTCCCCACCACCTCGCCGGCGAAACGCAGCGAAATTTCCCTGAGCGCGGTAAGCTTGTCCTGGCGGAAAAAGTTCCGGGCGGCCTGGGCCGCTTTGTCGCCGAGATATACCTTCCCCTCCGAGAGGCGCTCCAGCAGGGTTTCCGGCGGGACGTCGACCAGCTCTATCTGTTCGGCGCGCTCGATCACGGAATCGGGTACGGTCTCGCGTATGACCACCCCCGTGGCAAGTTCCACGTCCTCCTTGCGGCTCTCCACGTGTTGTATGTTGAGGGTGGTGTAGACGTTAATTCCGTGGTCCAGCAGCTCGACTATATCCTGCCAGCGTTTCTCGTGGCGGGAACCGGGGATGTTGGTGTGCGCCAGCTCGTCCACCAGCGCGTACTCGGGCTTGCGGGCCAGAAGCGCGTCTATATCCAGTTCGGCGAATTCCTTGCCGCGGTACTGGATAGTCTTTCTCTGCAAGGCCGGAACGTTCTCGAGGAGGCGGCCGGTCTCCGCGCGGCCGTGCGTTTCCACTATGCCTATCACTACGTCTGAGCCGTCCTTGATCAGGGCGTGGGCCGCCTCCAGCATGGAATAGGTCTTGCCCACCCCGGCGGACATTCCCAGGAAGATCTTGAGCTTGCCGCCTTTCTCCCGCGCGCCGGCTTTTTTAAGAGACTTCAGCAGTTCGTCGGGATCGGGACGTATGTCTTTATTTTCCGGCATACGGGTATTTCCTGTCCAGCGCAAGGTTGAGCGTCAATACGTTCACTCTCGGCTCCCCCATGACGCCGAGGGACCGCTTCTCCGTCAGGGCGTTCACAAGGGATATGATATCAACTTTAAGTACTCCCCGCGCCTGCGCCACCCGGCCCGACTGGGCGAAGGCCGCCGCCGGGCTGATATCCGGGTCCAGGCCGCTGGCCGAGGCATAGATCATATCCGGCGAGTCGCCGTCCGCCGCGGCGCGAGCCGCGGCCAGTTCGCGCAGCGCCGCCGAAGCGGGCGACAGGTTGCTGCCGCCGGAAGGCAGCGTGTTGTAACCCACTGCCGAAGGGCGCGGGTGGAAATATAGCGGTCCGGTGAATTTCTGCGCTATCAGTGCCGAGCCTACGGCTTTATCGCCGTTGTACACGATGCTCCCGCCGGCTTCCTTCCCGTGGAAGACCGCGGCGTAGCCCGTGACCAGCAGCGGGTAGGCGAAGCCGGTCAGCGCCGTCATTACCAGGAAGAGCTTCAGCGAGGTTAAAAAGGTCCTCATGTTATTTCACCAGCCCGGCCGCGACTATCAGCATGTCCAGCAGTTTTATCCCGCCGAACGGGGCTATTACTCCCCCGACGCCGTAAATGAACATGTTGCGCCGCAGCAGCGCCTGCGCGTTCATCGGGGAATACTTCACCCCCCGCAAAGCCAAAGGCACCAGCGCCATGATTATCAGGGCGTTGAAGATGACGGCGCTGAGTATGGCGCTCTGCGGCGAATGCAGGCGCATGACGTCGAGAGCGGCCAGCGGGCCGGCCTTCCCGCCGGCCGCGTAAAGCGCGCCGAAGAGCGCCGGGATGATGGCGAAATACTTGGCCACGTCGTTGGAGATGCTGAAGGTGGTCAGCGCGCCGCGCGTCATCAGCAGCTGTTTGCCGGCCTCCACGATCTCTATGAGCTTGGTGGGATTGCTGTCCAGGTCCACCATGTTGCCGGCCTCGCGCGCCGCCTGCGTGCCGGTGTTCATCGTAACGGCCACGTCGGCCTGCGCCAGGGCCGGGGCGTCGTTGGTGCCGTCGCCGGTCATGGCTACCAGGCGCCCCGCCGCCTGCTCGGCGCGGATACGGGCGAGCTTGGACTCCGGGGTCGCCTGCGCCATGAAGTCGTCCACGCCGGCTTCGGCTGCGACGGCGGCGGCGGTCAGCGGGTTGTCGCCGGTTATCATCACGGTCTTTATGCCCATCTTGCGCAGCTGCGCGAAACGCTCGCGTATGCCGCCCTTAACGATGTCCTTGAGATGGATAACCCCTAGAGCCCGGCCGTTGTCCATCACCGCCAGCGGCGTGCCGCCGGCGCGCGCCACCTCCGCCTGCGCCGCTTCAAGTTCAGGAGGGAACGCGGCGCATTCCGCCTTTATCGCGGCTATCGAGCCCTTGAGTATCTTGCGCAACGGGCGGTGCTCCGCGTCCAGCAATTCCACCCCGCTCGTCTGCGTATTGGCGGAGAATGGTATGAAATGCGCCTCGTGCGGGTGCAGTTCGCGCGCCCGCAGCTCGAACTTGGTCTTGGCAAGGACCACGATGGAACGCCCCTCGGGGGTCTCGTCGGAGAGGGAGGCCAGCTGCGCGGCTTCGGCCAACTCGCGCTCCTGTACTCCGGGCGCCGGTATGAAGGCCGCGGCCATGCGGTTGCCGAGCGTTATGGTGCCTGTCTTGTCCAGCAGCAGCACGTCTATATCCCCTGCCGCCTCCACCGCGCGGCCGCTCTTGGCCACCACGTTGCGGCGCACCAGCCTGTCCATGCCGGCCACGCCTATGGCGCTCAAGAGGCCGCCTATGGTGGTAGGGATCAGACAGACCAGCAGCGACGCCAGTACCGGCACCGTGACCGTGCCTGAAAGGTCTTGCCCGGCCGCCGCCGCGCTATAGTCCGCGAACAGCTTGAGCGAGCCCACCGCCAGCAGGAAGACTATGGTCAGCGCCGCCAGCACCATGGTAAGGGCTATCTCGTTGGGCGTTTTCTGGCGGCTCGCGTTCTCGATGAGGGCTATCATCCGGTCCACGAAGCTTTTGCCGGCGTCGGCGGTGATGCGCACCACTATACGGTCGCTGATGACGCGCGTGCCGCCGGTGACCGCGCTGCGGTCCCCGCCGCTTTCGCGTATGACCGGGGCCGACTCGCCGGTTATAGCGGATTCGTCCACGCTGGCTATACCCTCCACCACTTCGCCGTCGCCGGGGATGAAGTCTCCGGCCGCGCAGACCACCAGGTCGCCTTTACGCAGCCGCGAAGCGGGCACTTTCTTTTCGTGCCCTTCGGCCAGCAGGCGGGCCGTTATCTCCACGCGCGCCTTCCGCAGGCTTTCGGCGCGCGCCTTGCCGTGCCCTTCGGCCAGGGCCTCGGCGAAATTGGAGAACAGCACGGTGAACCACAGCCAGAGCGCTATCTGCGCGTCGAAGCCGGAGACGCGCGGCAGGCCCGCCAGTATGCCGCCGGTGACCAGCGCGGCCACGGCCATGGTGACGAACATCACGGGGTTCTTCATCTGCCTGCGCGGGTCGAGCTTGAGGAGCGCTCCTGCGAGGGCGCCGCTTATCAATTCCCTGTTCCAGAATTTATTCTCGCTCATATCAGAAAAAGACGCCTTTGAGCATCAGCAGATGCTCGGCCAGAGGCCCCAGCGCCAGCGCCGGGAAGAAGGTGAGGCCGCCCACGATCAATATAACGGCGGAGAGCAGCACGCCGAAAGTCGCCGTGTCCGTCGGCAGAGTGCCGGCCGACGGAGGACAGACCTGCTTGGTCGTCATGCTGCCGGCTATCGCCAGGCAGGGCAGTATCACCGCGAACCGTCCTATCAGCATGGCTATCCCGAGACCGACATTATAAAAAGTAGTGTTGGCGTTAATACCGGCGAAGGCGCTCCCGTTGTTGCCCGAGGCGGAGCTCCAGGCATAGAGCAGTTCGGTAAGCCCATGGGGGCCCTTGGCCGAAAGTGAGGCGAGGGCCGACGGCAGGGCGCAGGAAAGGGCCGCCCCGGCCAATATAGCCGCGCCCGGCGCTAGTATGCCCGCCATGGCCATCTGTATCTCCCGCTTCTCTATCTTCTTGCCCAGGTATTCCGGGGTACGCCCCACCATCACGCCGCAGAGAAATACCGTCAGCAGCACGAACAGCAGCATCCCGTACATGCCCGCCCCGACGCCTCCGAAGATCACTTCCCCCAGCATGATGTTGAAGAGGGCGGTCCCGCCGGCCAGCGGCGACAGGCTGGAATGCATGGCGTTGACGGAACCGTTGGACGCGCAGGTGGTGGAGACCGACCAGATGAGGCTGTTCATTACGCCGAAACGCGTCTCTTTGCCCTCCATAAGATTTGCGCCGAGCGCGGCCGGCGCGCTGTAGTATTCCGAATAGACGGCCACCGCGAGGCCCGCGGCCCAAAGGGACAGCATGACGGCGAAGAGCAGCCTGGACTGACGCTTATCTCCGATCATCGCGCCATAGGCGTGAACGCAGGCGGCCGGCAGCAGCAGGAGCAGCAGCATCTCCAGAAAATTCGACAATGGCGTGGGATTTTCCAGCGGATGGGCGCTGTTGGCGTTAAAGAAGCCTCCGCCGTTGGAGCCCAGCTGCTTGATGGCGAGCTGGGACGCCGCGGGCCCCAGCGGAACGACCTGGCGTTCCCCTTCCACCGTGGTGACGACTTTGTCGGGGACAAAAGTCTGGACCACTCCCTGCCCTACGAGCATGAAGGCGGCTATCAGTGAGAACGGCAGCAGCACCCGTATCGTTATCCGTGTGATATCGGCCCAGAAATTCCCCAGCCCCTGCGTCCTGCGGGCTGTCAGGCCGCGCGTCAGGGCGGCGAAGACGGCTATACCCGTGGCCGCGCTGAGAAAATTCTGCACGCCCAGTCCGGCCATCTGCGTCAGATAGCTCAGCGTCGTCTCGCCGGCATAGGCCTGCCAGTTGGTGTTGGTCATGAAACTGACGGCCGTGTTGAAGGCCAGGGCGGGACTTACCGGCCCCGCGCCATTGGGGTCGAACGGCAGCGCACGTTGCAGCAACTGGAGCGCGAATACGGCCGCCAGGCCCAGCAGATTGAACCAGAGCAGGGCCGCGGCATATCTGCGCCAGCCCATCTGCTCGGCGGGATTGATGGAGCAAACACGATATATTAATTTTTCAGCGGCGCCGAACAGGCGGCGCTGGAGCCCGCTACTGTCGTCCAGTGCCGACGCTAGATATTTGCCCAGCGGATAGCTAAAGGTCAACAGAGCGGACAAATACAGTAAAAGCTGCAGGACGTCGTACTTGTCCATAGCTCAGAATTTCTCCGGGTTGAAGACGACATAACCCAGATATACCAATAGGAACAGGCCCAGGATACCGGCCGCGATAAAATACATATTTCCTCCCCCTATAGCGTATCTTACCATAGCCGGGAATGTAAGTAAAAAGGCCGGGGAAAAGCGTAAAAAAGACGTAAAAAGTCGGGAAGTATGGCGAGCCCAGGGGCGGAGGCCACTCAGGGCCGGAGCTACTGGCCCTGGCTTCTCTATAATCCTTTGTTGTTTGCCCCCGCTCAGGGGTAATCGACGAAACTGACCTCAAGCGTCACGTTGCGCGCGCCCGCTATTTCGGTGGCGGTAATGCCGCTTATTGTTACCAGCGTATCTATGCAGCCCTGATGGGTGGATCCTGAGGTGCTGTACATAGCGTGCGGGTTGGCTATGCGGACTAGCTTTCTGCCGTTGTCCTCTAAAAAAGCCTGGTACGGGGAGGTCCGTTTAAGGCACCAGACGGCCGGCTTGCCCATCGCCGCTTTGGGGTCCGCCAGGATCGAGTCGTACGTCAGGGCGAGGCGTTTCGCTTCGGCTATCAATGCCGCGCTGGCGGCTTTATGCGCCCGCCAGGACCTGAAAGAAGGGACGAGGCCGTACAGATAGAGCGAGACGAAGAACAGGATGACAGTCACCGAAGCGATCCCGACGGTCAGGAGCAGGACTTTTTTGAGGTCTGGCTTGGGGTAGGGGCTCATGGCAGCCGATATTCTAGCACTTGTCCCGGAGGGAAAAGCGCGGCGCCGCCGCTCGTTGGGAGCGGAGGCGCCGGCGTTATCCCGCCTTGCGGCGCGGCTATTCCTTGACCTGGGTGCCGAGGAAGACCGGCAGGGTCATCTGGGCGGCCTGGTCCT
>JAJYNO010000016.1 GCA_021786295.1 bacterium
TCAGCTTCAGCTTGTCCTGCAGGATCTGGTCCTCGAGGAACGTGATCTTGTCGTTCAGGGACATGAAGTCGTCCGGGTTGATCGGCAGCGTGCGCACCAGGTGGTGCTCGCGCTCGCGCACGGCCTTGACGTTCTCCAGCGCGGCCTCGACCTCGTTGGGGTTGTAGCCCCACTTGCTCTTGAACGCGGCCGGCTTCAGGCGGCCGCGCCCGAAGAGGTCGTGGTCCTGCTGCAGTTTCTCCAGGTCCCCGTAGATCTTCTGGTACTTCTCGAGCTCCAGGCGGTACTCGCGGATCTTGTGCGCCAGGTTCTTGATCTTGTTCGTCAGGCGCTTGATCTTCTCCTGGTTCAGGTTCAGGTTGATGATGTTCTTGACGATGTCCTTGCGCTTCTTGTCCACCATCGCGCCGAGCTTCTTGCGCATCTCGTTGGAGACGCCGGGGCGCGCCGCGCGCTCGTCCAGTTTGGATATCTCCCTCTCGCTGCGGGTGATCAGGCGCGCGATGTTCTTCATCTTGCGCTTCATCGCCGACAGCTCCTGGTTGGACTTGCGGCCGCGGGGCATCAGCTCCTTGGTCGTCATCTCGTCCTGCTCGATCAGCGTCTCCCAGTTGCGGATCTCGCGCATCGTGATCGGGGACTCGAGCACCAGCATCCGCAGCTCGCGCTCGCGCTCGCGGATGTTGCGGGCCAGCGTTACCTCCTCGTCGCGGGTCAGCAGCGGCACCTTGCCCATTTCGGAGAGGTACATGCGGATCGAGTTCGAGACGTCGGGCGTGGCGCTCCATTCCTCGGTGTAGGCCTCGCGCTCGGCGCCGACCACCATCTTGAACTTCTTGCGGTCTACGACCTCGATGCCGAGGTCCTCGAGCGTGCCCATCAGCGTGTCTATCTCCTCGCTGGACATCGACGCGTTCGTCAGCGAGCGGTTCATCTCCTCCAGGGTGATGTAGCCGTGCTCCTTGCCCAGTTCGACCAGGTCGCGTAAAGCTTTCTTAGGCTGTGCCATCTTGTTCTCCTGTCTGCGTTCCTTTCTAGCGGCCGCCCGCGGCCGAGGACTTCAGCTCGGCCATCAGACGGCTGTATTCCTGGAGCTGCTCCGGCGACATGGGCGCCGACTTCAGCTCCTTTACCCTGCGCTGCACCGCGAAGCGTTTGAGCATGCGCGCCGCGCCCGCGGCGTCCCGCTCCGGAGAGGATTCCCCGCCCAGATCGGCCACCGCCAGCTCGTGGACCAGGGCCGAATGCTCCGGGAACCTGGACGCGAGCTCCGTCGCGGCGTTGCCCCGCTCCTCGGGGGGGAGCTCCGTCAGCGCTACGAAAAGCTCGCGCGCCAGCGGGCTGGAAAAATATTCCGGCTTCACTTCCGACGAGGCCGCGATGAGCTCCGGCTCGCGCAGCAGCAGCTGCAGGTAGCCCCTCTCCAGCTGCGGCATCGGGTCCCTGGCGGGCGCGTCCCGGCGCGGGGCTACGCGCGGCACGGCCAGGGCGGCTTTCCTGAGCTGCTTCAGAACGGACTCCTCGTCCACCCCGAAACGGTCCGCCAGCGTCTTTACCCATTCGCTCTTCAGTATCTCGTCGGTCTGCCGGGCCACGGTCTCGAGCAGCACGCCTATGGCCTGGGCCTTTTCCTGCGCCGTGGGGGACGGCCGGCCCTTGAAGAACAGGCCGATGCGGAATTCCAGCGGGTCCGAGGCCTCGGCCAGCACCTGCTCGAACTTCTCCCGTCCGTTGTCGTTCAGATACTCGTCCGGGTCCTGCCCGGTGCCCAGGTTGGCCAGCCGCACGTAGAGGCCGGCCTCCATGAAGGTCTCGGCGGCCTTGACCGAGGCCTGGATGCCGGCCCGGTCGTCGTCGAACAGCACGACGGCGTCCTTGGCGTAGCGCTTGACTGTGCCGGCGTGCTCGGCGGTAAGGTTCGTGCCCAGCGGGGCCACGGCCCAGTCCACGCCGTGCTGGTGGGCGCCCAGCACGTCCATGTAGCCCTCCAGCAGCAGCAGCCTTCCGCTCCTGCGTATCTGCGGCAGGGCCTCGTGCAGGCCGTAGAGCGTCCTGCGCTTGGAGAACAGCGGCGTCTCCGGGGAGTTCAGGTATTTAGGCACGCCCTCCGGGTCCAGCACGCGCCCGCCGAAGGCTATGGCGTCCCCGGACTGGTTCCTTATCGGGAAGATGATCCGGCCGCGGAAGGTGTCGGCCACGCGGCCGCCTTCGCGCTCCGTTATCAGGCCGGCCTTGTGGGCCAGGTCGCGGCTCCAGCCGCCCTTCTTCAGTTCGTCCATCAGGGCCTTGCCGGACGGGGGGGCCCAGCCCAGGCCGAACTTCTCCACGGTGGCCTTGCTTACGCGGCGTTCGCCCAGATAGAGGCGGGCCTTCTCTCCGGCGGGGGAGAAAAGTTCCTTGTGATAGAAGGCGGCGGCGGCCTTCATGATCTTCTTGAGCTCCAGCCGCTCGCGGTCCTCCGGGGAGAGCGGCTGGGAGCGCTCGTCGCCGTATTCCACGCCCGCTTTCTGCGCCAGCTTCCTGGCCGCCTCCGGGAAGGCGAGGCCTTCTATGTCCATCACGAACTTGAAGACGTCCCCGCCGGCGCCGCAGCCGAAGCAGTAGAAGATCTGTTTTTCCGGGCTGACCGTGAAGGAGGGGGTCTTCTCGTTGTGGAACGGGCAGGTGGCCTTGTAGTTGCGGCCGGCCTTTTTCAGGGACGGCACGTACTCCCGGACCACCTCGACGATGTCCAGTTTCTCCCTGATAAGCTCGATTACGGGCGAAGAACTCATTTATCTGAAAGACTTAACGGCCTTCCCTGGATCGACAGGCAAAAAGCCGCGCGGACCGGGGCCCGCGCGGCTGCCTGCGTGGTCCTGCGCTTAGTAGGCCCGGCGGCCCCTGCGGACCTTGCGCCTGGCCTCCTGCGACTTTATCTTGCGCTTCATGCTCGGGGGCATGTAGTGCTCGCGGCGCTTGATCTCCTTGAGGATGCCGTTGCGCTCGCAGTCGTGCTTGAAGCGCCTGAGCGCCTCTTCTATCGATTCTTCATCACGTACTTTGACAAATACCACGCTGATCACCACCTTTTGGTATGCAGAATGAAAATCGCCTTTCGCCTAGCCCGGGGGCCACAGCATCTTCCTGCCGCCCAGCAGGTGATAGTGCAGATGGTCCACCGACTGGCCCGCGCCCCTGCCGTTGTTGGTCACCAGCCGGAACGCGCCCTCCACCTTCAGGGCCTTCGCCGCCCTCGCGGCGGCCAGCTGCAGTTTCCCGAGCAGTTCGGCGTCGCCGTCCACGGCCGCCGTGAGCCGGTCTATGTGCCGGCGCGGGATAATGAGAACGTGCGTGGGGGCCTGCGGGTTAAGGTCCAGGAAGGCCAGCGTGTCGGCGTCTTCATACACCACCTTGGCGTTTACCTCTCCGGACGCTATCTTGCAGAAAATGCAGTCCGCCATCGCCTATATTTTATTATTTTAATGGGAGGCTGGGCAACTGCTCTGCCGGCGGCGGCCGCGCCTCTCCCGCCGCTAGAACCGGGAGAGCGGGAGATAGCGCTCTCCGAACTTGCCGGGATCGGCGGGAAGCGGGTTCACGGAGCTGCCGCTCTCGAGGATACGCAGCGGCGGCACGCCCGCTTTCCTGGCCTGTATTATCCCGGCGTCGGAAGGCGCGGCGTAGAGTATGTAGCGGCCCTTGTCCAGCAGCCGGTACTTCTCGTCCTGGTTGGCGGGGAAATAGAAGCGGTCTGCCAGCCTGCCCCAGTATTCCTCCAGGCTGTCGGCCCCGGCCTCTCCGCGGTCCAGGAAGAGGTCTATCTTCACGCCGAGAGCGCGCAGCGCCCAGGCGGCCAGCCACGGCACCGGCTTGATGCGCTCGTACTGGTAGGAGCGGTTGACGCAGTTCCAGTAGTCCTGCGTGCCTGGCCGCAGCTTTTCCCTGGCCGCCTCCCTGAAAGCCGGAGTGGAATACACCAGGCCGTCGTCGTACTCGAAACCGGCCCGGAACCCTATCAGGGAGTTTACGCTGAAAAGCACTCCCCAGGCCCCGGCCAGCATGGCGAAGGCCCTGAAACGGCCGAACCATCTGGAGAAGAAAGCGGACAGGCCCTGGAACATCATTCCGTTCCGTCCTGCACGACGCGGCCGCCGGGCGGCCTGCCGTAAGACTTCTGTCTGGAGACGCACCAGCGCATCATGTCCCTGACCAGGTGCCTGGAGTTGGCGAACTCCATAGCGCTGGACAGCACCGGGTTGTCGCGGCCCCTGGCCATGGAATCGGGGACGGCCAGCCTGTAGATGCGGTCCGGAAGCAGCTGGCCGCTGTCCCCCTCGGCGCGGTCGAACGTCCCGCCGCGCAGGAACAGGCGCAGCCCCGAGACCGCCATCTCCTTCGGATCCATCGCCCCCAGGGCCCTCGAGAGGTCGTCGCCGCGTATCTTGACGAACACCACGTTGGAATCGCGCGGAAAGGAGCTGTAGAGGTCTCCGAGCGTGACCGGCCCGCTGGAAAGAGGGGCCGCCACTTCTTCCAGGTCCAGCAGCGCCGCGTTGGCCCGGGCCCAGCGCCTCATGCAGTCCGCAGCGAAGTCCGCTGCCGGGGTGTCGCCGCCGTCGCGCAGCGGCAGCGGGGCGTCGAGGAAGCCGAGCTTCCGGCCGAAATAGGCGTCCGCCGACTTCTGTTGCCGCGCGATTATCTTCAGCATGCCCTGGTCCAGTCCGTATTTGTCAGCGGAGAGGGGGAGTAGCTTGTAACTGATGCCGTCCAGGCGGCCCTCCTGGTCAAGGGAAAGCGTTATCCTGGCCGCGGCCTTCATCTCCAGCCCGGCCGGGACCACCCAGGTTCGTTTTACCTTGAACGGCTCCTTCAGCGAGGGCTCGTCGGTTATGACCAGGTCCACGCGGGGCAGGCGGGAGAGGAAGTCCCTGTAGTATTCCCGCCCGGCGTGCTCCGACGGGTTTATCCCCAGCAGCATTATCGTGAGACCGGCGCCGGAATCGTGGAGCGCTTTCACGGCCCTTTCCGCCTCGTAGGTCTCCGTCTCCAGCACGTAGTTCGGCAGGTAGCGGCGCGCCCCGGGCCGGGAGGGGGAGGCGGTGAGCAGGGCGAAGACTCCTATCTTGCGGCCGCCGGCCTGCAGGATGGTCCACCTGTCCAGGAAATCCGCCGGGCGGTTGCCCCGCAGATAGAGGTTCGAGGCCAGCAGCGGCGCGCCGGCGGCCTTGGCCAGCGTCTGCAGCTCGGCCGGAGAAAGAGCGAGTTCCTCCATGCCCACGGCCGCGGCGGAATACGGTACGGCCGCCACGCAGTCGGCCGTGCAGACGCCGCGTGACAGACGTCCCACCGGAGTCGCCGAGGACCAGTCCCCGAGGTCCAGCGCCAGTTTGGGTCCTGACTGGGAGTCGTAAAGTTTCTTGAAGACTGCGAAGCCCCCGGTGCCGGAAGCGTTCTCCTGGATGCGCCCCTGGGTTCTGCCGGTGGCGAAGACCGTTATCCGCTCTTTCCCGGAGCAGGCCCCCAGCAGCAGCAGCGCCAGCAGCGCGGCTCCCCGGCGCCTCAATCCTGCCGTACTATCCTCCCTGCCTCGGGCAGGGCCTTGACCGGGTTCTCCTTCAGGTCCTTTATCAGCAGGTCCCGGATGGGGCGCATGGTGTCCACGGAGTCCTTGGCCTCCGCGAAGACGGCGCCGCCGGTCCCGCCGGTGGTGAGATAGTTGTTGGTGGCCACGGTGAGCCGCTCCGAGTCCCCGACGGGCCTCCCGTTCCTCAGTATAACGATGTCCTGCGGCTTGCCGTCGGCCCCGGTCTTGAAGCGCACGGCTATGCCGGAGACCTGCAGCCTGCTGTGGCCGCCTTCAAGGTTGTCGGCCATAAGACGCCGGAGCTGGTCGCCGGTCAGCGTCATCGTGACCAGCGTGTTCTCGAAGGGCATGACCTCGAAGACGTCGCGCATCCTGACGGTGCCGGCGCGCAGCGTGGAGCGTATCCCGGCCGTGTTCTGTACGGCGGCGTCGGTCCCGGCCTGGCGGCGCATCGCGTCCGTGAACCAGTCGCCTATCGGCGAATCGAGGCCGCCGCGGGCGGCGCCCAGATCCACGGCGGACTCGCTGACCGGCTTGTCCATCTCCCTGGCTGTCCGGTCGCGGAAGCGCTTTATCGTGGCCAGGACGGCCGGGTCCTCGCCGTATTTGTCCTCCCAGAGCGGCAGCAGTTCGTCGGAACTTCCGGCCAGCTTGCCGGTCTTGTCGTCGAAATCGAGCGTTATCTTGCTGACCTCGGTCAGGCCCCAGTAGCTTTCCGCTATCAGCGCGCCGCTGACCGGGTCCCGGTAGCCCTTGAGGAGTCCGACGTGGTTGTGGCCGCCCAGCACGACGTCCGCATGTGAGGCCCGCGCCTCGGAAAGCGTGCTGGACGGGGGGATGTCACCGGTAAAGGTCATCGTGCTGATGTCCGTTATGCCGTAGGTGCCCATGCCTATGCCGGTGTGGGAGAGTATCAGCACGGCGTCGGGATGCTCTTTGCGGCGTATGATCCCGACCCATTTCGCGGCGGCCTCGCTCTCGTTGCCGAAGCCCAGGCGCGCGACGTTAGCGGGCAGCGTGGAGGTGGCGGTATGGGTGCCGAGCAGGCCCAGCACCGCTATGCGTTTGCCGGCCACGGTGATCACCGTATAGGGCTTAAGGTAATCCACCGGCTCCCCGGTCTTCTTGACGTAGACGTTGGCGCCGAGCCAGGGGAAACTGGACTTGGCTATCACCGCGCGCAGGCTGGCTTCGGTGTAGTCGTAGTCGTGGTTGCCGACGTCGCAGGCCGAATAGCCCAGCTGGTCCATCAGAGCGGCCGTGGCCATGCCTTTCGTCAGCGTGCCTTCCGGAGTCCCCTGGAACGTGTCGCCGGAATCGAGCAGGATGTGCGGGTTCTTGTCCGCCTTGACCATGTTGGAGAGCACGGCGAAGCCGCCTATCATGCGCTTCGGGTCCTCCTTGTCCCATTTGGCCGGCCGGGCGGAATACCAGCCGTGCACGTCGCTGGTGTGGTAGACGTCTATGGTCAGCGGCCAGGCCGAGAGGGGGGGCAGCAGCAGCAGTACGGCGGCGAAGAGCTTTTTCATCGGGGGCTCCTATATGCGGAAGAGGGCTTCGGCGCAGCGCTCCAGGGCGTCCAAGGCCGTGTCCAAACCGGAGTATATACTACTAAATTTGAGTTTTAGCGGAAAATCGGGGCCCTCCCCGGCTTCCGAGGCGGAAGCGAGGGCCAGCGCCCTGCGTCCGGAGGCGCAGTGGGCCCGTATCAGGCCCGCGGCGCGGTTCCTGTCTCCCGGTGAAAGAAGGTCCGCGGCCGCCTCGCAGGCCCGCTGCAGATGTCCAAGGGCCTCCAGGGCTGCCGCGTCGGGGCGGAGCCTGAGCAGCGCCATGTCCGAGAAGACCTTTTCCAGCCTGGCCGAGAAGTCCTCGGCCGCGTACGCGGCCTCCAGCGAGGCGCGCGGGCCGGAGCGGATGGCGGCGGAGAGGCTCGCGCGCGAGGGACGCATCATCTCCGCGGCCAGCTCCGGGGCGGCCGCCAGGTCCCCGGCGGCCCGCCCGCCGGCTTCCAGCGCGTTCAGGGCCGCGCGCAGGCGGGGGTCCGTAAGTCTCAGCCAGGTATTCCTCACGGGTGTAATGATATAAAAAAAGCGCGTCTGGCGCTAAGGCCTTAAAACGGCCGGGGGAGGCTTTCGGCCTCCCCCGGCGGGCGTTAACGCAAGGCTGGATCAGCGCTTGGAGAACTGGAAGCGCTTGCGGGCCTTCGGATGGCCGTACTTCTTGCGCTCGACCATGCGGGAGTCGCGGGTCAGGAACCCGGCCTTCTTCATGGAGGAGTGGAAACTGTCGCCGAGGGTGGCTATCGCGCGGGCGATGCCGTGGCGTATCGCGCCGGCCTGGCTGGAGACGCCGCCGCCTACCACCTTGACCACGCAGTCGAACTTCTGGTCCTTGGTCAGGTCGAAAGGGGTGACGATAACGTGCTTGAGGCGCGGATTGTTGCCGAAGTACTCCTCAGGCGTCTTCGAGTTTATGGTGATCTTGCCTTCTCCGCCCTGGGAGAGGCGCACCTGCGCCACGGAGGTCTTGCGGCGGCCGGTGGCCAGTATCAGATTCTTGTTTTCCATGTTATGCGTTTCCTTTGTGCGTTACTTGGCCGCTTTGGGGGCGGCGAACTGGGTCTGCGCGCCGGTGAAGAGGCGCAGACGCTTCATGCGCCTGGAGCGCAGCCTGTTGTCGTCCAGCATGCGCTTGACGGCCAGTTCGAGCACCTTGGTGGAGTCCTGCTCCATCTGGCGCTTGTACGGGATGGTCTTCGCCCCGCCGGCGTAGCCGGAGTGGCGGAAATAGAACTTGTCCTCGGCCTTGTTGCCGGTGATGCGGAGCTTGTCCGTGTTGGTGACGACGACGAAGTCGCCGCAGTCGACGTTGGGCGCGAAGTCGCGCTTGTGCTTGCCCGCCAGGAGCACCGCTATCCGGGTGGAGAGACGGCCCAGCACCTGGTCGGTGGCGTCCAGGAAATGCCATTTCCTGGTCTTTTCGGCCGTTTCGGCCTTGGGCAAAGTGGTTTTCTGTATCATAGTCAGATTATGATACAAAATTTGCAGGCCTTATGCAAAGGACGAGTTCAGCGAGCCGCGGGGCCGGGCCGCCCCAGCTTCGGAGGGGCGCCCGTGCGGCAGGGGCTGTCGGAAGGGTCGGTGCCGCCCATCCAGACCTCCCCGCCCTCGCAGAAATGGTTGTGCTTCACGCCTCCGGTGCCGAAGAAGGCCGTGGAGCCGTCGCTGCCGATGCCGGCCGCGTCGTTGTTGCGGTAGGCGGCTATGAACGAGGAGAGCTTGTCGTTGCAGCCGTTCTTGCAGAGCGAATTGGCGTCGAAACAGAGCAGGTAGCGCTGGCGCGCCCCGTCGAAGAGCTGCACCACGGCGTTCACGGGGCTGCTCTTCAGCGTGCTCTCCGGACAGCGGGTGGCGCTTAGCAGCCAGAGGTACTCCGGTTCGGAGATCTCCTCGTAGCCCTTGGCGCGGAGCGCGGCTATCTCCTTCTCCGCCTCCTCCGAGGCCCTGGCCTGAGGGCTGGCCGGGACCGGCTCGGCCGGCAGCAGCCAGGTCTTCTTGCCGGGGACGGCGGCGCGGTACAGTTCCTCTCCCTCCGGCGTCAGCCTGCCGTTCTTGTCGAAGACCGGGTCGCCTTTTTCGGTGCGCAGCTGGAAGATGGTCCTGAAATCCAGCCCTTCCTTCTCGAAGAACTTTATGGCGTCGCGGGTCAGGAGCGAGACGTAAAGCTTGTAGCCGTCCCCGGTCAGCAGCAGGCGCGTCCTGCCCCCTGAATCGTGCCGCATGTAGACCCCGCGCGTGTCGGGCGCATTGCGGTGGAGATAGTCCACGGCGCCAGCCAGTTCGGCCGCCGTGATGGCGCGGAAAAGCCCCTTGGCGTCCGGGTCCAGCCCGGTCTCCTTCTGGTCCGCGGCGCCGCGCAGCTTGAGCTCGGCGAGTATCTGGTCGTCGGTCAGCGAGGCGTCTTTGAGCTCCTCCAGCCGCGTCCTGGCGTTGTCGTTCTGCGGTTCCAGCGCGGTTATCGCGGAGTAGGTCGCCATGGCGCCGGGGATGTCCGAGACCGAGTCCTGGGCCGCAGCCAGGCCTTTCAGCACTTCGAGGTCCTTGGGGGAGGCCTCCAGCGCCAGTTTGTACTGCTCGATGGCCCCGGCGGGACTGCCGAGCTTCAGCCAGGTTTCGGCGGCCTTCGTCCTGCAGAGGGTATAGGCGGGGTTCTTGGGGCCGTAGAGCGCGGCCGCCCTCTCGTATTCCTTCACGCCCTCCTCGTATTTGCCGAGCCTCACCATGAGCGGGGCTCTCTGCGCGGCCAGGTCCGGGTCAGAAGGGGAGAGTTTCAGGCAGGAGTCGCTTTGCCTCAGCGCCGTGCCGAGGCTGTCCTTCAGGAACTCCTCCCTGAACTTCTCCTTGCAGGCTTCCAGCCCCTCTTTTCCCGTTTTGGCCCGCGGCCCGGGGCGGCGGCGGAGCGGCTTCCTGGCGCTCAGCTCCGCGCGCTTCAGCCCCGACCTGATAAGTATAAGGTAGTACGGGGCGTCGGGGGCGCGGCTCGCGCGGGCCAGCGCCAGCGCCTTCCTGTAGGAGGCCAGCGCCCGCACGGTGTTGCCGCGCTTCTCCATCAGCCTGCCCAGATAGTAGCGCGCCTGGAAGCTGGTCGAGGAGATCTCGACCCCCTGCTCCAGCGTTTCGGCGGCTTCCCTGGGGCTGCCGGCAGCGGCGTAGGTGAACCCGAGCTCCCTGTAGGGCGGGTAGGCGGTGGGGTCGGCCTCGAGGGCCTTGCGGCAGTCGGTGAGCGCCTCCGCGCGGTTGTGCAGGGCCCTCATGGATTTGCAGGCGCCCACGTACCCGGCGTAGTCCTGCGGATGCCTGACGATGTAGGCCGCCGCCGCGGCGGCCAGGCGCCTGGCCCTCGCCGGAGAGTTCTCCGGCATCAGTTCGGTCGCCAGCAGCAGCAGTTCCCTGTCCTCCGGATTTCCGCCCAGGGACAGCACGGCGATGTCGAAGGCGCCGGAAGGGGAGCCGCGCTGCGCGGCCTGCCTGACGCGCGCCAGGTCGCCGGCCGGAGCCGCCGCGGCGCGGGCCGGGGCGGCGGAGAAGACCGCCAGCGACAGTATCAGGCCCCCTAGTCCGGTCATCTTATCTGCCGGCTTTCAGTATGCGCGGCAGGGTGACCCCCAGCTGCGCCTGGTATTTGCCCTTGCGGTCCTTGTAGGAGGTCTCGCATTCGTCCTCGGCCCCCAGGAAGACCAGCTGGGCTATCCCCTCGTCGGAGTAGATCTTGGCGGGCAGGGGAGTGGTGTTGGAGATCTCGAGAGTGAGATGGCCTTCCCACTCCGGCTCCAGCGGCGTGATGTTGACGACGATGCCGCAGCGGGCGTACGTGCTCTTGCCGATGCACAGGCCTATTACGCCGCGCGGGATGCGGAAATATTCCACCGAACGGGCCAGCGCGAACGAGTGCGCCGGCACTATGCAGTACGGGGCCTTGAGGTCCACGAAGGACTTTTCGGCGAAGCTCTTGGGGTCCACCACGCAATTGTGCACGTCGGTGAAGACCTTGTACTCGTCGGCGACGCGGATGTCGTAGCCGTAGGAGGACAGGCCGTAGGAGACCTTCCCCTTGGCGACGAGCCCCTCCACGAAGGGGGAGATCATCTTCCTTTTCCGGCACATTTCCCTTATCCAGGAATCGGGTTTCAGCATTCAGATTCTCCTGTAGTCCTTCCAGGCCCTGAAAAGAGCCCCCAGTTTCTCCGCGCGGCTCAGGCGGGTGCGGCCTCCCTTGACGCGGAAGCCGCCCCGCTCCATCTTCTCCAGCAGTTCGCGGTAGATGGCCCCCATCACCAGCGCCGGCGCCAGACGGCGCTTCTGCCCCGGCGAGGCCGCGGCCAGCGCCCCGGCGTAGAAAGCGCGGGCCCTGGCCGCTTCGAATTTCATCAATTCTATAAAATTGGGCGTGTAATTGGAACCGGAGAGGTCGCTCTCGGAGCAGCCGAAGCGCTCCAGGTCCTCCCGCGGCAGGTAGACGCGGCCGGCGGCCCGGTCCTCGGCCACGTCCCGCAGGATGTTGGTCAGCTGAACGGCGTAGCCGAGCTTCTCGGCCAGTTCGGGCGCGCGGGCGTCGTCGTAGCGGAAGATGGCAAGACAGGCCAGGCCCACAGCCGAGGCCACGCGGTACATGTAGCGCTCCAGGTCCGGGAACGAGCGGAACGGGGCGGGCGAGACGTCCATGCCGACGCCCTCCAGCACCAGCAGGAAATGCTCGCGCTTCAGCGGGAAGGCCGCTATAGCCCGCGAAAGGTCCCGTGCCAGCGGCGAGTCCGGCGGCCTTCCGGAGAAAAGGTCCTCCACTCCGCGGCGCCAGACCTCCAGACGGAGGCGCTTCTCTTCCGGCGGGGAAGCCGGGTCGTCGGCTATATCGTCGGCGGCCCTGGCGAAGCCGTAGTAGGCCGAAAGCGCCTTCCGCTGGACCGGGTCCAGAAAGAAGAAAGCGGGCCTGAAGGAGGAGCCCGCTTCGTAAGGACGTTCGTTCCCCCGCGGCAAGGGCGCTCCTTTACCTGTCCGGGATCCCTTCGAGGTAGTTCATGAAGGTCTCCCAGCCCGAATCCCTGGCGAACCGGAGCCTGGAATAGGTGGGGTAATAATCTATAAGGTCGCCCGGCTTGCCCGGTATGTCTACCGAGATGCCGTGGGTCCTGGAGTATTCCTTGCCGGTGCGGTCCTTCCCGACCCAGACGGTCCTTATCACCAGCTCGTCGGAGATGTACTTCTCGAGCGCCCGGCCGGCGGCCAGGGCCTCCGCGGCGCCGGGCCGGGTCCGGTCCGCGTACCTGCCGAAAAGTTCCGTCAGGTCGTAGAGGTCCCCGTAGAAAGAGATGCGCTTGTCCGGGTCGGTCTTCTCGTCGCCTACCTCGAAACGCAGCACCTCGGCCTTGGCCTTGGCCATGGCCTCCCTGTCGTCGTCCTTCATGGCCAGCGTGTACCAGTCCCTGGCCCTGTCGGCCAGGCCGCGCACCCGGTCCGCGCGTATGGCCGAAAGCTGGGTGCCGTACTTGCCGTCCGCCAGCAGCTGCTGGTATTGCGGGCGGGAATACATCTCGTGGAACGCGTCGGCCATCAGCGCCCCGGCCCGCTCCGGGCCCATGGCCGGGTCTGCTTCCAGGCCGCCCAGGAAGCCCTCCCAGTTGAGGCTGGGCAGCTGTATGACCTCCTCGGACCCCACTATGACGCGCGCGGCGTCCCTGAGCTGGTCGGCCACCTCGGCCATCTGCATGAAACAGGCCATGGAAACGTACATATCCACCTTGCCGCCCTCTTCGAAGATCTTCCCGAGGTCGAGAGTGGAGATGTAGTGCCCGGTGGTGAAGTCGTGCGAGATGGAGCGCTGCCGGCCCGCGCCGTGCCCTCCTCCGAAGGACTTGGGGTCTATCCAGCCCCAGCCGTGGTCCCAGATCACGAAGAGGTATTTCTTGGCCGGGTATTCCGCCCTGGCCCATTTAAGGAAGGCCGCGGCCTGGCGCCAGTCGCCCATGTCGACGTTCCCGAGGTCGGCCAGCATGGGCGAGGCGATATGCGCCGGGTCTGTGTCCTTGGTCACGTAGTAGCGGCGCACCCCGGTCCAGTCCCCGTCGGCCGTGGTGTCGTTCTCCAGCCCCCTGGAGCGTCCTATCTCGGCCACTATCGCCACCTTGCCGTCGGAGCCAACGGTCTCGAAACGGTTCATGTCGGAGAGCGCGTACGGCTCTATGTTGCTCTTGCCGTTCATGTAGACCATGACGGTCCACTCGCGCAGCCCGGGGGCCGAAACCGCGGGCGGCGGGGGCGCGCCTGCCGGAGCCTGGAGCGAAAGCGAATCCAGGGCCGGCGAAGCGTGCGCGGCCGTGAGCAGCAGAGGGGCGAGCAGTGACAGTAGCATTTTCTCTCCGTTATCTTTATAGAGCGCTGTACCAATTATCGCCAAAAAAGGCGCGTGACACAAGGGCCAAGGACCTAGGCGCCGCCGGGACCGTGCAGCCGCAGCTTCTCCGCGGCCAGGGCGTCGTAGTAGGCGCCGAGGTCGCCGGAGTTGGCGGCCGTCTTGTAGATCTTGCCCAGCGGGAAGACGAAGGTGCCCCAGGGCAGCCTCATGGACCAGCCGCCGTCCTCGCCGTCGGCGTTGTACCAGGCGGCCTTGAGGTCTTTGGCCAGCAGGGCCGCCAGGATGTGGCCGTAGCAGCGCAGCAGCTTCCAGCCGTCCGCGGTGGGGGGGATGCCGGGCCTGAAGTTGTTCTTTACGGCCTTCTCGATCTTCGCCAGCCCGGTGCGGCTCAATTCTATGTGCGAGGTCTCGCTCAGCGAGGAGACCAGCACCATGATGCGGCGATGCTCCGTCTGGGCGTCGGTCAGCCTTTCCTGATGGCTCATGACCTTCGCCCTCACCGCCTGGGCGCCGCCCTGCGGCAGGACGGGTTCCTTCAGCCTGTCCCCCACCCAGTCGGCGTATTTGGAAAGCCACCCGGGCTCCGGGACCGTCTCCTCCCAGAGCAGCCGCCAGACCCGCACTATCGGATAGGTGGTAAGCTTGCGGTCGGGCAGCTCGAAGACCATGGGCCAGCCCCAGGGATCGAAGTCGGTCAGCTTCAGGAGGCGGCCCTTGTGCCTCTCCTGCAGGAAATAGCAGAGGAAAGCCGCGCAGTCGCGCACCGTCTCTATGTTGCCCTGGGGGTTGTCCCTGTCCTTTATGAACCTGAGGCGGAGCTTGCGCTCCACCTCGTTCAGCCCGGAGATGTTGAAATAGATCTTGCGGCCCAGCTCGTCCTCCAGGTCGGAGGCCAGGCGGAAGGCGCGCGAGATGAAATCGTCCCTGCGGCTTTCCTCTTCGGTGGGGACGGCCGCGCCGGCCATCACGTCGCGCAGGGTCTCTATCTGCATGGGCCGGGGAAGTTCCGGGGCCGGGGCCGCCTCTTGGGCGGGAGCCGGCCTGCCGCCGGGAAACGAGGCGTCGCGCGGCTGGGCCGGCGCGAGCGAGACCTGTTCGGCGGCCGGCCGCGGCGGTTCCGGCGCTGGCGTGATGAACTTGAAGCCGGCCGACATGGCGTCGAGTCCAGGCCGGCTCGGCTCCGGCTGAGCGGGCTTCTCAGACGGGGCCGGCGCGGGCTGCGGGGCGGGGCGGGCCGCCTGGGGCGGCCGCGGCGCCGGAGCTTCCGGAGCCGGGCGGCTAGGCGCGGGGGGTGGCTCCTGCCCGGCGCGGGGGAAGAGCGCCGCGGCCTTCTCCTTGGGGAACTCGGAGGCCAGGCGCACGGCCGAGGCCGGGTCCGTAAGCGCGACTTTTGCCGTGACCGCCGCCGCCTCCTCATGCCTGCCTTCCCGGAGGAGCGCCAGCGCCAGATTGGCCAGCGACTGGACCGAGGGGGTGAGCCCCGCGGAACTCCTGTAGCAGGCCTCGGCCTGCGCGGCGTCTCCGGAGCGGAGGTAGAGATTGCCCAGCTGGAAGAGGATGCGGCCTGAGAACGGCGAGGGAGAGATCAGGGCCGACCTTAGCGCGGTGACGGCGGCAGGCAGCATGCTCCTGTCCTTGGCGGTGAAGGCCGCCCGGGCCAGCGCCGAGCCGAGCCCGAAGAGCGGTTCTGTCTTGTCGAAGGCCGAGGCCGAGAGGCGCTGGAAGCCGTTCCGGGCCTTTTCGTACCTCCCTTCCTCCAGGTCGAGCCAGGCGGTTTCCAGCGTCCTGCGCTCCTCGTACCGGCTTTCCCCGGCCAGCCCTGAGAGAATGGCCGCGGCCTCCGCCGTGCTGCCTGTCCGGCGGTGTATGGACGCCAGCAGCAGGCGGGCCTCGGGATCGTTGTCTGACTTGAGCAGGTCGTAGGCTTCCTGCAGGAGGCCCAACTCGAGCATGGCCGAGCACATCTGGAACCTGGCGCGCGAGGCGGGATTGCGGGCATGCAGTTTCGCGTAAAGGTAATGAGCCTCGTGCAGCCTGCCGGCGGACAGCGCCTCGTCCGCCGAGGAGCTGTCCGCCGCCGGGCCGGTCCCCAGGAAGCCGGCCAGCAGCGAGACCTGCAGGCGTGAGCCCTTCAGGGCGGCGCATGGCGGCCTCGCCTGGGGATGGGAAGCGGGATTGAAGATGAACAGCTCGTGGAACGGGGCGTGGAAGAACAGCAGCGCCGCCTCCCGCAGCGGCTGCCTGACGAACGGCGGCGTCAGCAGGGACTCGCTGGTGAAGGCCGCCAGCGCCGGCTGGCCCTCCTCCTTCATGTCGGCCAGGGTATGGAGCGGCACTGGCCCGGAGGCGTGCAGGCGCACCGGCAGGGCCGCGGACGCGACTCCGGAGAATAACGGGAGCGCGTCCGTGAAAGCGCCGGCGGCGCCCTCGAAAATGTTAGAATTCAAAGCGTCCGCCACAGCGGATATTCTATTATATTTCCGGTCGTTCTGAACTCCGGCCTCATATGGAAAGAACTCTTGTCATCGCCACTTTCAACCGCCATAAGCTGGAGGAGATAAGCGCCATCCTCCCGGAACTGCCCTTCGCTCTCAAACCCCTTTCGGATTTTCCCGGCGCCGAGGCTCCGGAAGAGGACGGCGGGACGCTGCTGGATAACGCGCTCAAAAAGGCGCTGGCGGCGGCGCGTTTCACGGGCCTCTGGGCGGTCGCGGACGACACCGGCCTGGAGGTAGACGCCCTGGGCGGAGCTCCCGGAGTGCGCTCCGCGAGGTACGCCGGGGAAAAGGCCTCTTACCGCGAGAACAACGCCCTACTGCTCTCCTCCCTGGCGGGGGTGCCGCCGGGGAAACGTTCGGCCCGCTTCGTCTGCGTCACCGCTCTGGCTTCCGCCTCCGGGCGGGTGCTGACCTCCCGCGGCGTGCTGGAAGGCGCCATCGCGACGGAGGCATCAGGCTCCAACGGCTTCGGCTACGACCCGCTCTTCCTGATAGGGGCTGGCCGGGTCACGCTGGCCTCCCTGTCCGAAGGGGAAAAGAACTCCGTGAGCCACCGCGCGCTCGCGCTCAGGGGGCTGCTGCCGGAACTGCTGCGCATTTTCCCCGGAGGCTAGTCCGGCCCCGGCCTTCTTCCGACCGCCGGCATATCTGCTATAATCCTAAAATCATAAACTTATGCGCTTCCGTCTGCTGCATAAATTCATCGCGGTAATGGCACTGGTCTCGGTGCTGCCCATGGCCCTGCTGGGCCTGCGCCTTATCAGCCTGGGGCAGGTCGGGGTGTCCACGGTCATCATGGAGCTCAACCTCACCACCGCGGACAAGATCTCCTCCAACTTCAATTCCTACGTGGATAGCGCCGACGCGGCCCTGCGCTCGGCCGTGAAGGCCATGGCCGGCCTGGACTGGGACGCCAAGCGCGTCATGCTGACCTCGATGCTGGAGACCCGCCCGGAGATAACGCAGATATCGGCTCTAGGCCCGGACGGCAGGGAGGTCGTTAAGTTCCTTGCGCCGGACAGCAAGGTGAACCCGGCCCTTGCGCAGTACTCGCGGGACAAGGGCTTCCTGTCCGCCAGGGCCGGCGAGCCCGGCGAGTACCTCGACGGCGCGCGGAAGACGGTGGTCTTCTATTACCCGTTCGCCAACGGCATGGCCATCCGCGCGGAACTGGACCTCCGCACTTTCCTCGACGGCCTGGACCTCAGGCGGATAGGGTCGGAAGGGATCCCGGTGATACTGGATTCCTCCGGCAAGCCGGTGGCCTGGCCCGCCGACGTGCCAGCTTCGAAGGCGGAGGAGGCCGCCGCCTGGGGCATCTCCTCGGAGGCCGTGCAGGCGCTGTCCGACGGCTCGCGCGAGTTCAAGGACGCCTCGGGGCGGGACATGCTCGGCGCTTACTCGCCGATAAGGGTCGGCGGCGCGGTCGTGGTCGGCCAGCCGCTCGAGGGGGCGTTCAAGTACGCCATGTTCATGAAGCGGCAGGCCGTTTACGTCGTGATATTTTTCCTGCTGCTGGCGGCGGCCGCCGGGTGGTTCATGAGCCGCAGCCTCTCCAGGCCGATAATAGAGCTTACCCGCGCGGCTGAATTCGTCGCCGGCGGGGACTTCACCCACAAGGCGGCTGTCAAAACTTCCGACGAGCTCAGGGACCTGGCCGACACGTTCAACAAGATGACCGCCCAGCTGAAGGCCTATTCCGACATGCAGGTGGACCGCATCATCCGCGAGCAGAAGAACACCGAGGCCATCCTGTTCTCCACCGAGGACGGCATCATGATGGCGGACATGGCCGGCAAGGTGCAGGTGGCCAACCGCAAGGCGCGCTCGGTGCTCGGCATCGGCCAGGAGGACCCCGTGGAGGGGAAACTGCTGGAGAGCCTCATCGCCTCCGAGGCGGTGAAGGAGGCGGTGCTGGACGTCTTCGGCAGCCAGAAGGAGAACTACTACCGGGAGATCCAGCTGAAGCAGGAGAGCACTGAGCGCTTCTTCAAGTGCTTCTCCGCCCCGATCGTCGCGCCAGGCCACGACGAGCCGATAGGGCGCCTGATCGGCTTCTACGACATCACGCTGGACAAGCAGCTGGCCCAGATGAAGGACGAGTTCCTCCACTCCATCACGCACGACCTGCGCAACCCGATGGGCGCGATCAAGGGCTTCGTCGAGTTCATGCTGAAGGAGATCCCGGGCCCGGTCAACGAGGCGCAGAAGAAGATGCTGGTCTCGATAGACCGCGCCGCTTTCCGGCTGCTCGGCATGATCAACAACATCCTGGACTCCGCCAAGATGGAGGCCGGAAAGATGGAGATCAGCCTCGCCCCGGTGAACCTGCGGGAGGTGGCGGCCAGGGTCAATTCGCTGCTGGAGTCGCTCGGCCAGCGCAAGCACATCAGGTTCGACCTGGAGGGGGCCGCGGAACTGACGGTGAACGCGGACGCCGGGCTGCTGGAACGCATGTTCACCAATCTCGTCGGCAACGCTATAAAGTTCACTCCGGAGAACGGCACGATCACCATCGGGCTGGCGGACGACGGGGACCATATAACCGCCTGGGTCCGCGACACCGGCGACGGCATCCCGCCGGAGTACCTGGACAAGGTCTTTGAAAAATTCGAACAGGTCAAGGGGCAGAAGGCCGGCGGCACCGGCCTCGGCCTGACCATCTGCAAGTACGTCGCGACGGCCCACCTCGGGCGGGTCTGGGTGGAATCTCCTCCCGGACAGGGGGCGAAGTTCATCTTCACCATCCCCAAGGGCCTGCAGAAGGACGAGACCGGCAAGGTCGTCGTCAGGGGGGCGTGATGGAGAAGATCCTGCTGGGGCTGCTGCTGGCGTTTTCCGCGGCTTCCGTCTCCGCCGAGGAGCTGCAGACCGTGACCGTCAGGCCGGGCGACACGCTCTGGAGCATCTCCAACACCTACCTGAAAGACCCGAAGCGCTGGAACGAGCTGCTCAAGTACAACCGCCTTCCGTCGGCGGACCCCTCTATCGCCCTGCCCGGCATGCAGTTGAGGATCCCGGTGCGGCTGATCAAGGAGCAGTACCGCGCGGCCAGGCTGGTGTATTTCCTCAACGACGTCCTTTTCAGGCGCAGCGGGGTCTCCGACTGGAAGGGCGTCGCCATGAACATGGACCTTTACAAGGACGATACGCTGCGCACCCAGGCCGCCGCCCGCGCCGACGTCAGGTTCTACACCGGCCAGGTCCTCAACCTGTACCCCAACTCCATGGCCGTGCTGCGCCCTCCGGAGGACAAGGACACGGACGTGAAACTGCTCGCCGGCGCCATGCGCGGCCTGCGCTCCCGCGTGATCACCCCGGGCGCCCGCATCACGCCCAAGACCAGGGACACGGAGTTCGGCGCCAGGATAACCGACGACCTGACCACGATGGTGCAGGTCTACAGGGGAAAGGCCGACGTCGAGGCCCAGGGCAGGCACGTGGAAGTCCCGGCCGGCTTCGCGTCCGAAGTGAAAATGGACATGGCTCCTTCCCGGCCGGTGAAACTGCCGCCGATGCCGGAGCTGGAGGACGGCTCGCGGACCGGCCTGGCCGCCGGGAGCGCTGCCCGTCTCAGCTCCGAAGGCGGCGTCGTTTCCCTTACGGACGTGCGCGCGCCCAAGGCGGGCGCGGTCTCCGAGGCGCTTCCAAGGCGGACGTCGGGCTCCTCCGGGCTTCCGGCCCAGGACGCCAAAGGCATGGACCCCGGCGACATAGTCAAGATGGTCTCCGTAGGCAACCCTGTGCAGGCCTATCATCTGCAGGTCTCCAGGACCCCGGCTTTCACTTCCACAGTGCTGGACAAGGAATACCAGTCCTACGACAAGATAGACCTCAACAGCGTGCTCCCGCCAGGCGAGTACTATATGCGCGTGGCGCTGATAGACCTGCTGGGCTTCGAAGGCAAGTTCAGCGCTCCGCGCCCCATAAGGGTGGGCGCCGGGAGATAGCCGGAGCCCGCCGATGAAAGCCAGCCACCTCCACGTCCGCCGCCGGCTTCCCGCCGCGCTGGCCCTCGTCGCCGCGCTCTCCGCCGCGGCGCGGGCCGTCCCGGCGCCTCCGGTCAGGACCGTATGGGACCGGATCATGGAGGAGCAGAGCGTGCTGAACCTGGACCGGGGCTACGCGCTTATGCAGGAGGAGGACTACGCCGCCGCGGCGGACGAGTTCTTCAAGGCCGAGCAGCGGGACCCGTCGAGCCCCTGGCCGCATCTCCTCTACGGTTCTGCCCTGTACTGGCTGGGCGCGCCGGACAAGGCCCTGGACGAATTCCAGGCGGCGATAAAGCTCGATCCCTCCAATTCCATGGCCTACCAGCTGCGCGGCATAGTGCGCGCGCGCGACGGGCACTACCCCGAGGCCCTGAAGGATTTCCTGCGCGCCGAGAAGCTGGACCCGGGCCGGGCCGACGTCAAGATGAACGCCGGGTCGGTGTACCAGGCACTGGGCGAGCGCGACAAGGCGCTGGATTATTTCCGCGAAGCCGTCGACGCCGACAGCTCCAACCCGCTGTACCGCTACCAGCTCGGGCTTTTTTATTCGCGCTCCGGCCGCTACTCCGAGGCGGCGGAACAGCTGCGCAAGGCGATCTCCCTTTATCCCGACTATGAGGACGCCATGCTGGAGCTGGCCGTGCTGCGCGAGCGCGACGGCCACCTGAAGGAGGCCGTCAAACTCTACCGCAGGGCGCTGGCCATAAAGCCGGGCGACTCGGTGGCCCGCTTCAGGCTGGCCTGGGCCCTGCGCAAGCAAGGCCTCCGGGCCGAGGCTCTTAAGGCGCTGGACGGCGCCTTCATGCTGGCTCCGGCCAACGAGCAGGGCGGCATCTCGATGGCTCTTGCCTACGCCGGCGGAAGCCAGGCCCGGACCCAGGCGCGGCAGAGCTCCGGCAGCCCGCTCTTCTCCGCCCTCTCGAAGGTGCCGCCGGGGCAGGAGGCCAAGGTGACGGTGGAACTTCTGGAGACCCCGAAGGACTCCCTGAAGCAGCTTCCTCCCGGCGGAGAGATGGCCAAGCGCCTGCGTTCGGCGTTCGACAGGCCGCAGGTCAGGTATACCAAGCGGGAGTATTTCCTGCCGCCGTCATCCCAGGAGGAAAGAAGCCGGCGGGTGGCCGAGATCTCGGCGCAGGCCGATAAACTGCTGAAGGGGGTCTCCCCGGACAGCGACGCCCGTATGAACTTCAGCATCGACACTTCCGTGCCGGCGAAGGACGGGCAAAAAAATTCCAACAAGGCGCTCTATAACCCGCGCGCCGTCGGCAACGACATGGGCCTATGGGTGATGGGTGACAACTGGCTGGACAACGTCTCGGAGGCGATGGACGAACTGGCCGGCCAGGACGGGGACGACCAGGAGCTGCGGCTGATAAGGGGCCTGGGCCACCTGCTGCTGGGCGAACCTTCGCGGGCGCTGGACTATTTTTCCGGCGGCGGCGTGGACGCGGCCCTCGGGCGCTGCGCGGCCTGGGTGGAGGCCGGCTCGGAGGATAAGGCCCTCAAGGAATGCCTGGAGGCCCTGCGCCTGGACCCCCGCAACAGCACGGCCCTCGCCGACAGGAAATGGCTGGAGGGCGGCAAATGAGCGGCCGCTCCGACACCGGCCGGGCGGACAAGCTCTTCGTGGCCTTTTCCGACGTGCGCCTGAAGGAGAGGCTCTGCGCACGGCTTTGTTCGGCGTACGGGCGCTGGCTGGGAGGCTTCCGCACGCTTGAATTGCGCGGCGGCGGCAGGCGCGGCTTCGAGATTGAGGCTCTGGGCGGCGGCAGGGCCGTGCTGGCCTCCACGGAGCTGGTCTCGCCGGTCTCGTTCAATAAGTACGCGCTCAATCTGGCCGCGCTGGAACTCACCGCGCTGCCGGCGCTGGAGGCGGCGGCCGCCGGAGGCCGGATACTGCTGATGGACGAACTGGGGCCGATGGCCATGAAGTCGGAGAAGTTCAGCGCGCGGGCCGTGGAACTGCTTTTTTCGCCGTCGCCCTGCCTGGCTTTCTTCCGCCGGGGGGCTGCGGTGTTCGAGGGCGCCGTTTCCAGGATGGAGGGGGCGGCAGTTATAGAGCTGACGGAGGAAGGCTGGGCCGAGGCGGTGAGGGGCGCGGAGGCCTGGCTGGACCGTTTTGCCTCCGGCAGCGGGAGAACCGGATGAACTACACCGAGGACCTGGACCTGCGCCGCGTGAAGCGCGCGCACTTCATAGGGATAGGCGGCATAGGCATGAGCGGGATCGCCAGGCTGATGATGGGCCTGGGCTACGAGGTCAGCGGTTCCGACGCTAAGGCCTCCGAGATCACCTCCGCGCTGGCCGCCGAGGGGGCCGCGGTGGCGGCCGGGCATTCCGCCGCCGCGCTGGGTTCCCCAGACGTCGTGGTGGTCAGCTCGGCCGTGAAGCCCGGCAACCCGGAGCTGGAGGCGGCGTTCAGGCGCGGCCTGCCGGTGGTGCGGCGGGCCTACATGCTCTCCCGGCTGACCGAGCTCAAGAGGACGGTCACGGTGGCCGGCACGCACGGCAAAACCACCACCACCACGATGACGGCCGCGGCCCTGGAAGCCGCCGGCGCCGACGCCACCGCGGTGGTAGGGGGGATAATCAAGGGGGCCGGCTCCAACATCAAACTGGGCGGAGGGCGCTACCTTGTGGCCGAGGCCGACGAATCCGACGGCTCTTTTCTTTATTTTTCCCCGCTCGTCGCCTGCGTGACCAACGTGGATTCCGACCACCTGGACCATTACGGCGGCATGCGCGAGCTCAAGAGGGCTTTCCTGAGCCACCTGGCCCGCGTGCCGTTCTACGGCCAGGCCGTGCTGTGCTGGGACGACCCGGTCCTGCGTGAACTGCTGCCGGAGGTGAGGACGCCGCTGGTGACCTGCGGTCTGAGCGAGGGCGCGGACTGGCGCGCGCGGGGAGTGCGGCTGACTCCGGAAGGCGCCTCCTATACGGCCTTTTTCCGCGGCCGCCGCAAGGGCAGGGTCAGGCTGCGCTGCGGAGGAGTCCACAATGTCAGGAATTCGCTGCTGGCGCTGGCCGCCGGACATTATCTGGGCTTCCCGTTCGACAGGCTGGCCGACGGCCTCTGGAACTTCGCCGGGGTGAAGAGGCGCATGGACAGGCACGGGGAGGCAGGTGGCGTGGAGTTCGTCGACGATTACGGCCACCACCCCACGGAAATAAAGGCGACGCTGGCGGCGGCGCGCGGGCTGTTCCCGGGCCGCCGCCTGGTGGTGCTGTTCCAGCCGCACCGCTACACTCGCACCGCGCTGCTGCACCGGGAGTTCTCGCGCGCTTTCGGCGACGCCGACCGCGTCTATGTGGCCCCGGTCTACGGGGCCGGCGAGAAGCCCATCCCCGGAGTCGATTCCTCCCTGATACTGCGCGGTCTGCGCTCCTCCGGCTCGCCGGCCAGCGCGTTCCCCGGAGTGCTGGAGGCCATGAAGGAGCTCAGGCCCGGAGACGTCTTCCTGACGCTGGGCGCGGGCGACGTCTGGAAGACCGGAGAGGAAGTGAAATTGAAGCTGGAGCTGCTCGGCTGACCCGTATGCCCAGATACAGCCAGGTCTTTTTGGCGGACAAAGGCCTCTGCGCCCGCATAGTCTCGGCGCTGGAGGCCTTCGCCTTCGACTCGCTGATCGAGATAGGGCCCGGCGGCGGCGCGCTGACGGAGTTCCTGTTCCCGAAGTACGGGGACCGCATGAAAGCTGTCGAGATAGACCCTTCGCTGGTCCCGGCCCTTAAGGCCAGGTTCGCCGGGCTGGAGGTGGTCAACGCCGATTTCCTCGAGGCCGACCTGGGGGCCCTCGCCGGCCGGGGGCGCGCGGCCTTCATAGGCAACCTGCCGTACGAGTGCGCGACGGCCATCCTCGACAGGACGCTTCTCTTCGGCGGGCTGGCGGGGGCGGTCTTCATGTTCCAGAAGGAGGTCGCGCGCCGCATCACCGCGCTTCCCGGCAGTCCCGAGTACGGCGCGCTCTCGCTGCTGTCGGCCAGCCGGGCCTCGGCCTCGCTGCTGACCGACGTGCGGGCTGGCAGCTTCAGGCCGGTCCCCGCCGTGGACTCCTCGGTGCTGGTCTTCCGGCCCCGGCCCCGCTTCGCGGAAAAGCGGGAGGAGGACGCGTTCAGGGGGCTGGTGAAGAAGGCTTTCTCCCACCGCCGCAAGACGCTGGTCAATTCGCTGGGACTGTGCGGCGTGGACAAGGTCGCCGCCGCGGCCGCGCTGGAGCGGCTCGGGCTGAAGCCGGCCTCCAGGGCGCAGGAACTTTCCATCGAGGATTTCGCCGCGCTTTCGGCCGTGCTGGAGGGGGAGTGAAGAAGATAATCGTGCTGCCGGCCTACAACGCGGCCCGCACGCTCCGGGACACGGTCGCCTCGCTGCCCCGGGGCGCCTTCGACGAGATGCTGCTGGTGGACGACTGCTCCGCCGACGGCACCTACGAGCTGGCCCTCTCGCTCGGGCTGAAGGCCGAGCGGCACGCCAGCAACCGCGGCTACGGCGCCAACCAGAAGACCTGCTATACCAGGGCGCTGGAGATGGGCGCGGACATAGTGGCGATGCTGCACCCGGACTACCAGTACGACCCGCGCGTCATCCCCTTCATGACCGGCATCATAGAGTCCGGGATCTGCGACGTCGTGCTCGGCAACCGCATCCGCACCAGGGCGGAGGCGCTCGGGGGCGGGATGCCGCTCTACAAGTACGCCTCCAACCGGGCGCTGACCGCGCTTGAGAACCTGACGGCCGGGCAGAACCTGGGTGAATGGCACAGCGGCCTCCGGGCCTACTCCCGGGCCGCGCTGGAGAAGGTCAACTGGCGGGGCAACTCGGACGGTTTCGCCTTCGATTCCCAGTACCTTTTTCAGGCGGCGTTCAAAGGACTTAGGATCGGGGATGTCCCGGTCCCGGCCAGGTATTTCAGTGAAGCTTCCTCCATCTCTTTCGCGGCCGGAGCGCGCTACGGCCTGTCCACGCTGCTGGCCGCCGGCGAGTTCCTCGTCAACAAGGCCGGTCTCCGCACCGCCCGCTACCGCTGATAAATACAAATTAGTATAATATGACCTCCGGCCCCGGCCGGAAGACTCGTTTTTAGCGGGGTGACCATGAACATACACGCCAAGCGCATCAAGGACCTGCAGCAAATGCTGAAGCGGGACAAGCTGGACGCCATCGTGGTCACCCGGACCCTGGACGTCGGCTTCCTGACCGGCTACTACATGGACGACTACATGCTCCTGGTCTCGCGCTCTGCGGCCTGGGCTTTCGTCTCCCAGATGCTGCTGGAGGACTTCAAGGCCAAGGTCCCGTTCGTGGAACCGGTGGTTTACGGCGGCGCCATAGAGGAGGCCGTGCTGGAGACGCGCAAGAAAGCCAGGCTCGGCAAAACGGTCTTCGACCCGGAGTACGAGACCTACAACCGCGGCACGTTCTGGCGCAGGAACGGCTTCGCCGAGCTCGGCGGCCTCGTGGGCTCCCTGAGGGCCATAAAGGAGGGCGAGGAGGTGGAGGACCTGCGCAAGTCCTGCCGCATAGCGGCCAGGGCCTTCGGCGTCATCAAGCCCCGCGTGAAGACCGGGCGCACCGAGCTTTCCGTCTACCGCGAGCTCGAGGATATCATGCAGTCCATGGGCGCGAAAGGCCCTTCCTTCAATCTGATAATCGGGTTCGGACCCCACTCGGCCCTGCCGCACCACGTCACCTCCGAGCGCAGGCTCAGGAACAACGAGACCGTGCTGATAGACTACGGCTGCGTCTACAACAACTACTGCTCCGACATCACCCGCACCTGGTTCCACGGCAGGCCCGGCGAGGAGTTCAGGAAGGTCTATTCCATCGTGGCCGCCTCGCAGAAGGCCGGCCTGGCCAAGGTGAAGGCCGGCGTGAACTCCCGGGCCGTGGACAAGGCCTGCCGCGACGTCATCTCCGACGCCGGCTACGGCCAGTACTTCATACACGGCACCGGCCACGGCATAGGGTTGGAGATACACGAGTTCCCCAGAGTGAACACCAGGGCCGACGTGACGCTGCGCGCGGGCATGGCCGTCACGGTGGAGCCTGGCATCTACCTGCCTGGCAGGTTCGGCGTACGCATCGAAGATTCCGTGCTCGTGACCCGGACGGGGCGCGAGATACTTACAAAGACGGCGTAGTAACGAAAAGACGGAGGACTAAAGACATGACCGTACTTGTTATAGTGCTGCTGGTGCTGGCGGCCTGGGTGATCTTCACCTTCAACGGCCTCGTAAGGCTCCGCAACCAGGTGGCCAACGCGTTCAGGCAGATAGACGTGCAGCTCAAGCGCCGCCACGACCTGATCCCCAACCTGGTGGAGTCGGTGAAGGGCGAGATGAAGTTCGAGAAAGAGACGCTGGAGCGCGTCGTGCAGGCCCGCGCGGCCGCCGTTTCGGCGGGCCAGACCGGCAATACCGGCGAGATACTCGCCAAGGAAGGGATGCTCACGCAGGCGCTCGGCCGCCTGTTCGCGCTCTCCGAGAACTACCCCAACCTGAAGGCCAATGAGACCGTGAAATCCCTGATGGAGGAGGTGACCCACACCGAGAACCAGATCGGCTTCTCCAGGCAGTTCTACAACGACGTGGTCACCAAGTTCAACACCGCCCAGCAGGTGTTCCCCACCAACATGTTCGCCGGGGTGATGGGCTTCACGCCTTCCCAGCTCTGGGAGCTGCCGCAGGACTCCGCCGAGCGCGAAACGCCCAAGGTGGACCTCTCGGTCTGAGCCCGGCCCGGTACGCGGCCGGCCTGGCCCGGCCCGTGCCGTAAGCGATGAACATCTACGAGCAGCAGACCGCCAACAGGCGAATGACCGCCCTCATCATGGCGGTCTTCGTGCTCTTTTTCCTGCTGATAGGCCTGGGCTTCGACTATTTCTATCTGAACTACGATCCGTTCCGCCAGCCGGAGGTGCAGCTGAGCTCCGACGGCTACTACGAGGTGAAGCCTCCCTCGCTGCCGCACCGGGTCCCTTTCGGGACCATCATAGCCCTGCTGATAGGCGCTGGCCTGGCCGCCAACAGCTATTTCAACGGCCCTGGCATGGTGCTGCGCTCCACGATGTCCCGCCTCGCCGTGCCGGACGACGACAAGGAACGGCAGTTCATCAACGTGGTGGCGGAGATGGCCGCCGCGGCCGGCCTGCCGCCGCCGAAGGCCTACGTCGTGCCTGACCCGGACCTGAACGCTTTCGCTACGGGGACCAGCCCGCAGAACGCCGTCATAGCCGTGACGGAAGGCACGCTGCAGGCCATGACCCGCGAGGAGCTGCAGGGCGTGGTCGGCCACGAGATGTCCCACATCCGCAACTACGACACGCGCCTGATGACCATCTGCGCGGCCCTGATGGGGGCGATCGCGCTGCTCTCGGACTTCGCTGGGCGCAGCATGCGCTTCGGGGGGCGCGGCTCTTCGCGGGGGTCGTCCGACCGCCGCGGGGGGGGACTGCTGATGATCGTGCTTTTCGCGGTCTGGATCGTGCTGGTCATACTGGCCCCGCTGATCTCCCGCCTGCTGGCCATGGCCATCTCCCGCCGCCGGGAGTACCTGGCCGACGCCGGCAGCGCCGAGCTGACCAGGAACCCGCAGGCGCTGATCTCCGCGCTGGAGAAGATCCGGGCCGCCGTGATGCCGACCCGCGCCATCAACAACGGCGTGGCCCACATGTGCATAACGGACCCGCGCGGCAGCCTGATAGAGGAGAAGATGGGCCTGACGGCCGACCTGCTGGCCACGCATCCGCCGATGGAGAAGCGCATACTGGCGCTGAAGATCATGGCCTACCAGACGGAGCACCCGCAGCCGCAGGCCGCCTGAATTTCCGACTAAAAACACAGGAGACGAAAAATGATACTCGCAACACAGTTCAAGGAAGGGACGATGTTCATCAACGAGAACGGCCAGATGGTCGAGGTGCTGACCGTGCAGCACCACCGCAAGTCGCAGGCCCGCGCCGTGGTGCGCGTGAAGCTGCGCGGCGTCGAGACCGGCACCATCATCGAGACCTCCTACCGCCCCGAGGACAAGTTCAAGGACGTCATGGTGGAGAAGCGCCCCAAGACCTACGTCTATTCCGACGCCGACATGGCCTACTTCATGGACGACGTCACCTTCGAGCAGGTGGGCCTGCCGAAGGACAAGCTGAAGGCCATGCTGCCGTACATGACCGAGAACATGGCCGTGGAGGGCGTCTACCTGAACGACCAGTTCTTCACGATCCAGCTGCCGGCCAACCTGGTGATGACCGTCACCGAGACCGTGCCCGGCGTGCGCGGCGACACCGTCAGCAACGTGATGAAGGACGCGAAGGTCAACACCGGCCTCGGCGTGAAGGTGCCGATGTTCATCAACGAGGGCGACCAGATCCGCGTGGACACCCGCACCGGAGAGTACGTGGAGCGCGTCTCCAAGTAAGATGATAAAAGCCGTCATCCTCGACATCGACAACACGCTGATGGACTTCATGCGCATGAAGCGCGCCGCCGTCGACGCGGCCGCCGACGCCATGATAGACGCGGGCCTGCCGATGAGCAAGCCCGACCTGGTGGAGAAGATCTTCAAGATCTACTGGGCCGAGGGCATCGAGGACCAGAACATCTTCGACAAGGTGCTGATGAAGGAGTTCGGCAAGGTGGACCCGAAGATCCTCGCGGCCGGCATCATCGGCTACAAGCGGGCCAAGGAGGGCTACTTCACGCTGTACCCGCACGTGACGATGGCGCTGACGGACCTGCTGAGGATGGGCGTGCGCATGGGCGTGGTCTCCGACGCCCCGCGCCTGTCCGTCTGGCTGCGCATCGTAGGCCTGGGGCTGCACCACTACTTCGAGCACGTCGTCACGTTCGACGACACCGGCGAGAAGAAGCCTTCCCCGAAGCCCTTCAAGAAGATCCTGTCGCTGATGCAGGTGGAGCCTGCCTCCGCCATCATGGTGGGCGACTGGGCCGAGCGCGACGTGAAGGGGGCCAAGGCCCTCGGCATGAAGACCGCGTGGGCCAAGTACGGCAACGAGTTCGACACGCCCGTCTCCGGGGCGGACTTCGAGCTGGACGATATATACGACCTGGTCGGCATAGTGAAGCGGCTCAATGCTAAAGCTGACTAGCGTCCTGCTGGCCTGCCTGGCCGCCGCCCCGGCTTTCGCGCTGGAGGTGACCGGCGTGAAGCCGGCCGGAGCGAAGGGGGCTGCTCTGGCGGACTTCTCTTTCGGAGCGGTGGCGGTCAGTTCCGTATCCTGGCGCGGAGGCGCGGTCGTCATGCCTGCCACCGAGGTCAACGGCCGCACCTATTCCGACATAAAACTGCTGAACAGGGCCTTCTACGCCCGGATAGAGGCCTGTTTCAGGCGCGGCTGCGTCAGGCCGGCCAAGCCGCCCAAGGACCCGTCTTTCAAGGTCCTGGCGCTCAAGCCGCTGCGTTCCAAGGTCCGCGTGGCCAACGCGCAGGTCTCCTTCGACGGGGACCTGCTGGTCGTGGCCGGGGTGATGGCCTCCAGGCGTGAGCCGGGGACCTTCTGGGTGGCCTTCCCGCCGGAGCTGTCCTTCTCCTCTCCGTCGTTCAAGAGCGCGGTGGAATCAGGGGTAATAGATGCCTGGGTCAAGAGGGGGAAAAAGAGCCTCAAATGAGCTTTCCCTCCGGACCGGCCAGGTACCTGTCCGCCGCGCTGCTGCTGGCGCTGCCCGCCTCCTCCGCCTTCGCGCTCAGGGTGGAAAAACTGCACCGCGTTTACGCGGCCTCGGGACGGAGCGTGGACCTGGAGGTGGCCTCGGGCTTCGCCATCGCGCGCTTCGCTGCGGACGCCAGTACCGCGGCCGCGGCGGCCGCTCTGCGCGGCTCCGGTTTCTCGCTGGTCAAGTACTACCCCCGCTTCGACTACTCCCTGGTCAGCCTGCCGTCAGGCATGAGCGTGGAGGACGGCCTGGCGCGCCTGAAGGCCCTGCCGGTAGTGGCTTCAGCCGCGCCTGACCGCGTCTTCAGGCCCAGCCGCGTCCCGGACGACCCTTACGTGGGGAGCCAGTACGCGCTTTCCCGCGTGCAGGCCTTCGGCGCCTGGGAATACGAGACCGGTTTCTCCAGCCGCGTCACGGTGGCGTTCATCGACACGGGCATCGATTCCACGCACCCGGAGCTCTCCGGCAAGATGACCGGCACCAGCCGCTATTTCACGCCTACGTCTGACTCCGTGGCCTCCGACGACCAGCCGCCGACCCCGGCCTGCGACCACGCCACCAGGGCCGCCGGAGTCGCGGGGGCCTCCGCCGACAACGCCACGGGGATAGCCGGCATGTCCTGGGGGGCTAAGCTGCTTTCGCTGCGCGTCTTCAGCGCCTCCGACTGCTCCGGGGACTGTTCGCAATACACGTGCGCCACCACCGAGGACGCCATAGGCGCGGCCATCGACGACACGATCCCTAAGAACGGTACCGCCGCGTACGGGAAAATAATAATCAATATGAGCCTGGGCAGCCAGGGGGATTGCTCGAACACTGGCTTCCACCCTCTGCAGACGGCCGTCAACTCCGCGGTCAGCGCCGGCCTCATGCTCTTCGCCGCGTCCGGCAACGAGGGGGCCGGCTTCATGGACTCTCCCGCCAACTGCGCCGGCGTCTACGCGGTCGGCGCCACCGACGCCCAGGACAACCTCGCCTATTTCTCGGATTCGGACCCGCAGATGGCCGTGCGCGGCCTCACCGCCCCGGGCGTGGACGTCTACACCACCGACATGGGCGGCGGCTACGCTCTGGCCTCGGGCACCTCCTTCGCCTCGCCTATGGCCGCCGGCCTGGCCGCGCTGCTCTGGTCCGCCAAGCCGTACGACACCCCGGCCCAGATCTTCGACCTGATGAAGAACTCGGCCGACGACCTCGGCCCGCCGGGCCCGGACAACGGCTACGGCTGGGGCCGCATCGACGCGCTCAAGGCCATGCGCCTGGCCGAGACCGGCTCCCTGTCCTTTACCGGGGCTTTCAAGGCGGTGGCCTACCCGAACCCTTTCCGCCCGAAGACCCAGCGCCTGGTCTCGTTCACGATCCCCGGCAAGATCTTCGGGCCTAACGCCCAGGTCAAGGTCTACACTTCCGAGGGCGAGCTGGTGCGCAAGCTCGACGGGCTGGCCTGGGACGGCAAGAACGACTCCGGCAGCGACGTGGCCAGCGGCGTCTATCTCTTCCGGATGAAGACCGACAACGGCTCTGCCTTGGGGAAGCTGGCGCTGATACGCTGAGAGGCGGAACATGAAAATCTTAAACCGGACCAGGGACCTCTCCGTAAGCTCCTACGCCGCCCGCGGCGACACTTTCATGACCAGGCTGCTCGGCCTGATCCCGCGCCGTTTCCTGGCGGAGGAGGAGGGCCTTTGGCTGGAGCCCTGCGCGATGATCCATATGTTCTTCATGCGCTTCCCGATAGACGCGGTCTTCCTGGACCGGGACCTGAAGGTGCTGCGCGTGATAAGGAAGCTCGGCCCCTGGCGGGTCTCTCCGTGGGTCTTCGGCGCGCGCGGCGTACTGGAACTTCCCGCCGGCCGCTGCGAGGGCCGCGTGGAGGAGGGGGACCAGCTGGAATTCGTGGACTTCCCCGGCCCCGCCGTCTGAGTCCCTCCGGCGGGGGCCCGCCGGAGCCGGCACCTTGTAACTTCCGCTCAAATATATTTATAATAATCTGGCATGCCGCCTTCAAAGGGCCTTCAGCGCAAAAGGAACATGAGGGAGCTCCTCATAGAGGATAGCCTCGTCCCCGAAGAGCAGATCAAGGCCGCCGAAGAGACCGCCAAAAAAGAGAACAAGACGCTCCAGCAGGTCATCCTGGAGCAGAAACTGATCCCGGAACTGAAGCTCCTGAAGGTGCTCGCCGACGAGTGGGGCTTCAAGGCGGTGGACCTTTCCAAGATGGAGCCGCCGCCGGAGGTGGTGCAGCTGCTGCAGGAACAGATAGCGCGCAAGCAGCTCTGCGTGCCGTTCGCCCGGCAGGACAACGCTCTGGCCCTGGCGATGGCCGATCCGCGCGACTTCCTTATCGTGGAGGACATCGGCCTGCGCACCGGGCTGGACGTCAAGCCGTACCTGGCGCTGACGCCGTGGATACTCAAGGTCCTGGACGCTGTCTACGGCAAGCAGGACAGCGAGCAGGTGGCCCAGCTGGTGGAGTCGGTGCAGCAGTCCCAGGCGGTCCCGGAGGGGGAGGATGGCGCCATCGCGCTGGCCGCCGAGGAGAAGAAGGACATCAGCGAGGTGGACGCCAGCGCTCCGGAGGTGGAGAAGCTGGTGAACGCCATCATCCTGGGCGCGCTGGGCGCCAAGGCCTCCGACATCCATATCGAGCCGTTCGAGGACCCCAACGGCAAGAATTCCAAGGTGCTGGTGCGCTACCGCGTGGACGGCATGCTGCGCCAGGCCTCGTTCACCATCCCTTGGGCCTTCCGCATGGCCATCATGGCCAAGATCAAGATCATGTCCAACTCGATGAACATCACGGAGCGCCGCATCCCGCAGAGCGGCCGCATCCAGATCATCGCGAAAGGCAACCCCATAGAGTTCCGCGTCGAGATAGTCCCGACGGTGTACGGCGAATCCTGCGTCATGCGCATCCTTGACCGGGCTTCGGTGCGAGTGGACATCAAGATCATGGGCTTCCTGCCGGACACCGAGAAGAAGCTGCTGGAGCAGTTCCAGGGCATCGGCGGCAAGAAGAACTTCGGACTGGTCCTGGTCTGCGGCCCTACGGGCTCTGGCAAGTCCACGACGCTCTACGGCTGCCTCAATTACGTCAACCGCCCGGACATAAAGATCCTGACCGCCGAGAACCCGGTGGAGTACAACATAGACGGTATAGTCCAGGTCCCGGTCAATCCCGACGTGGAGCTGGGCAAGGGACGCAAGTTCGACTTCGCGAGCGCGCTGCGCTCGTTCATGCGCCTCGACCCGGACGTCATCATGGTCGGCGAGATCCGCGACGAGGAGACCGCGCACATAGCGCTGGAGGCCGCGATGACCGGCCACCTGGTGTTCTCTACGATACATACCAACGACGCCCCGTCCGCGCTGGAGCGCCTGACGCAGATGGGGATCCCGCGCTTCGTCGTGGCCAACACGATGAAGGCCGTGCTGGCCCAGCGCCTGGCGCGCCGGCTGTGCAAGGACTGCCGGGCCGAGGACGCCCTCACGCCGCAGGAGGCCGCTGTTTTCGACGCTAACAACGTCAAGGTCCCTCCCGGCGCAAGGATCTGGCGCCCGAAGGGCTGCGAGGCCTGCAAGAACACCGGCTACAAGGGCCGCGTCGGCATGCACGAACTGCTGATACTCAACGACGCCATACGCGGGCAGATCCTGAAAGACCCCTCCGCGATCCCCGTCAAGGAGATAGCCATTAAGGAGGGGATGCGGACGCTGGCCATGGACGGGCTGGAGAAGGTCCTGCTCGGTCTCACCACCGTCAAGGAAGTGCTTGGCGGCTCCGGGGCCGGAGATTGACGCTTAGCCTGAGGTAACCAAGATGCACGAAAGAAAAACATCCATAGCGCTGCTGGCGGTCCTGCTGGCCGCCTCCTCCGTTTCGGCCGCCACGTACGACGATTTCAGGGGCGTTTCGCCCGCCGCCATGAAGCCTTTCGCCAGGGACCTCGGCGGACTGCTCGGTTCCGGGGCCGCGCAGACGGCGCGCCCTCTCGGCTTCTCCGGTTTCGACATCGGCGTCAGGGGAATGGCGCAGTTCGACCCCTCGCGCGGAGACTCCGTGCTGAAGAAGAACGACCTGTTCGGCCTCGGGCTGGTGCAGGCGGAGATCGGCATGCCTTACCGGGTGGACGGTTTCGTGCGCGGCGGGTCCTACGAGGGGCTCAGCGTGGCCGGCGGCGGCCTGCGCTACGGCCTGTGGAACGTCTCCGACGAGAAGTACAAGATCAACGCGATGATAGTGGAGATGGCTGACGTGGCCACGAGCCAGTATTTCTACGCCATCCACTTCCACACTTCCGTCATCTGCTCCCTGAACGCGCCCGTGGTCTCGCCCTATATCTCCGTCGGCTACGACAGCACTCATCTCAAGGCGCAGGGCGTCGCGGACAATTCCCTGGACGGCGCGAGCGTGCACGTGGCCGAGCCGCGCTTCGCGGCGGGGCTCAGGACCAAGATCAATCTGGGCTACCTGACGGCCTCCGTGGCCTATACCCACGACCGCCCGGTGGTGGGCGCCAGCACCGGCTTCCGGTTCTGAGGTCCCGGACCGCCTGGAAAAAGGAAAGCCCCGCTTCCAGGCGGGGCTTGTTCTTTGCCGCGCCGGCGCCCTCCTATCCTTTGAACTTCTCCCTGAACTCCCGGCGCATCTCCCGGTCGACGTCGCGCTTCTTTATCGATTCGTGCTTGTCCTCGGCTTTTTTGCCCTTGGCCAGCCCCAGCAGCACCTTCGCCCACCCGTTCCTGAAGTAGAGCTCCAGCGCCACCAGCGCCATCCCTTTCGTCTCCAGGGCCGTCGTCAGCCTGCGGATCTCGCGCCTTTTCAGCAGCAGTTTGCGAGTCCTGGTAGGGTCCAGTTCCTTCAGCGTGTTGAAGGCGTAGGGGGCGATGTGAAGGCCGTAAAGATAGAGCCCGTCCTTCTCGGCCCTCGCGAAGGCGGAGGTCATCGTCGCCTGCTTGAGACGCAGCGACTTCACCTCCGGACCTTCCAGGGCCAGTCCGGCCTCGAAGGTGTCGGTTATGAAATAGTCGTGCCTGGCCTTGCGGTTGGTGGCTACCGTCTCCGTCTTAGCGGCTTTTTCCTCTTTCGGCATTGTTTTCATATTATCAAATATCATAGAATTGTAAAACGTTCCAGCGGTCTTGATGGAGAGGTGGCCGAGCGGTTGAAGGCGCAGACCTGGAAAGTCTGTATACTCCTAAAGGGTATCAAGGGTTCGAATCCCTTCCTCTCCGAACTTTTTTACTTTTTAAAAAATCGGAATTAAAATTTACAATTTCTGCGCGCGCAGAATTAAAATTAAATATAAATTCCCAAGGTTTTTTGAACTCGACGGAAAGCCGCCGCCTGCCTATACGGAAGTTCGAACCGATCTTTTTCAACTTTTCCCGGTTTTCCTCCGCTTTTCCGCTCTCCGCCAGTTCCCCGACGTGAATTGCCTCGCGATACAGTTCCAACTCCGGTTCGAACCGATTTACTCCCTGCCGGGCAAAAGCTGCGAGTTTGTTTTCTATTTCCTTTTTCTCATTGACCAATTGGGCTTTCCTCTCAGCGTACTCGGACTGTGTAAGGTGGCCTTGCAGTACCAAGTCCAGCAACTTGCCCAATTGGTCTGTAAGGATAACCAACTCACCTCGCAGCTTTTGCCGGGCACTTTCCCCGGCCTGGGCCAACGCGGCTCCTTCCTTCTCCGCCATAAGGATGAGCCCGTTGGCCAGGGCCGGGGGTAAGGAAACAGATTTTAATTCTCCTTTTATCTGTTCTTCTATAACTTCCTCGCGGACAAAATGCTCGTCGCAAGGCCCTTTGCGCTTGGTACAGCGCAGGTAGTTATGATTCTTTTGGGTTTCCGTAGTGATGAAACACCCGCAAGTGGAACAGTGGAATACGCCACGGTAGGTGTACGGCTTCAATCTCGGGCTCTTGGGCTTGCTTTTACGGAGCATTACGGCCTGGCAACGGTCGAACAGGTCTTTAGTTATGATCGGCTCATGCTTGCCCTCATAGAGTTCGCCCTTATACCTTATAAGACCGTAATAGACCGGGTTCTTGAGCATATACTGGTAGTTGGAGGTTGAAAGGGCGGTATGCCGCCCTTTCAACCCTACGCCATTCATTATGCGCCGAATCTCGGCCAGCGGGTAATCGCCGGAAGCGTACAGTTCAAAGGTCTTGCGGATAAAGACCGCCCGGTCTTTATCCGGCAAGATCGTCCGGGTGTTCTTGTCGTTCAAGTAGCCGAGTGGAGCGCAACACGGCCAAATACCGTTGCGTAGTTTTTGCCGAAAGCCGCGCCGGATATTTTCCGATAAGTTATCAACGTAGTATTTGGACTGGCCGAACGCTATAGAAAGCATAAACTTTCCCTGCGGCGTAGGGTCAAACCAAAAGGTAGGAAATTTAAGGGCGGTTATCTTGCCGGTGTCCACAAGGTAAACAATTCTGCCACCGTCTATAGAATTGCGGGCAAGACGGTCAGGGTGCCAGGCGATTATGCCTTGGGCTTTGCCGTCCTCAACAGAGGCTATCATGTCATTGAAGATTTCACGGCCTGGCTCTTTAGCGGTTTTGCTCTCGATGAATTCTTTTACAATTATAAGGTTCTCTTTCTTGGCGTACTCGCGCAACTCGGCAAGTTGCGCCTCTATGGATAGTATTTGCCTGTCAGGTTCGTCCGTAGATTTTCTGGTATAAAGGAAATACCGCATTGTCTGGCTTTGCATAAGTCCGCCCCCTACCTTATTATCAGCTCCGCCTACCTTGCTTATAAGGCCGCTGTTCCCTTGCGCTTTCTGCTGGTTTGGCTTAGCAAAGCGAAACCGGCAGAAAGGGCCTACCATCAATTCTCCGCCGCGCGTAAGGCCGGCTTGGCTCAGCAGAGCGAAGACGGCCTTACAGGCGGCGCTTAAGGAAGAAGATTGGTTCGGGAAACGTTCTGCGTTTCCTCAGGGCGCCAGCCCTGAAACTTCCGTAGGGGCAGGCGGCGGCTTTCCGTCGAGTTCAAAAAACCTTGGGAATTTATATTTAATTTTAATTCTGCGCGCGCAGAAATTGTAAATTTTAATTCCGATTTTTTAAAAAGTAAAAAAGTTCGGAGTCTCAGGGTAAAAGTTCGAAACTTCTTCGCGCAACATCCCGAGGAAACATTATAAATACCGCTTTCGATCTGTTTTAACGAAGGAGTCCCGAGCTTATCCGCGAGATGTCGTCGCAGGCGTGGCCACGCAGCGCGGCCCCGCACTGCTCCTTGCCGCGAGAAGGGGTTCGCAGGGCTCGCCCACACGCCGGCCCATTGGTGGGCCGGCTCCGGGCTCGCTCTGCTCCAGCAGAAAAGAGGTGTTTATCATACTCATCACCTCCTTATGCGCGGCCTGCTGGCCGCTCCCGTCCGCCTTCGGCGGCCGTACAACGCAGAAAATTATTTTCCGCGCGCATCAACTCTTATTCGTTATAAGGCCGCAGCTTACCTCTCGGCTGTTAAATGGAAGGCTCAATGCGCGGCTCTTTCTCGTAGGGAACCACCTCGTCGTTAAGAAGTATCTTTTTAACAATGGTGGTCAATTCCGCCATGGCATGGGAACCTTTAAGAACAAAGTAGGAGGCCCGACACTCCGCATACGCCGTTATCTCGGCCCCAGGATCGGAACTTACCACTATCACAGGAATATTCAACTCTTTCCCGTTCTTTCTAAGCGCCGAACAGACTGAAACCGCGTCGCCGTCGCCCAGGTGAAAATCCAGCAGGATACAGTCAGGTCTGTGCTGCTCAACCATCTTCACCCCAGCGGCGCAACTGGAGGCAGACTGAACATCATACTCCACACCACCGAACAGCCGCTTAAGTAGCTTGTGCCATAACAAGTCATCATCAATGACAAGTATTTTTCTTTTCGCCATAATACCCCCATTCCGGCATCGGATTTCTGATGTTTCGGCACAAAGAAGCAGGACTGTAAAAAGCAGGAAGTGAACTCTAAATATTATACATCATCAATGTCCTAATGACAATATTACAATATTGTCTATGCGGATATTCTGTCCTTAACACATTAACCCTATAATGTCTTTAGGACAAAACTATGGAGAAAAAACCAAACATCATGCTGGGATCAAGAATAAAGGCATTAAGAAAACAGGCAGGACTAACCATCAGCCAGCTCGCAGAACTGGCCGACATGGACAGTGGTTTCCTCAACTACATAGAAAACGGCAAGAAAGCGCCCAGCCTGAACACGCTGGGGAAAATCGCTAAGGCGTTCAACGTCTCCCTGTCTGAGATATTTTCGGCGCAAATTTTCAAGCCTGAAAACGCCTTTGACCATCAGGTAGCCAGTCAGGTCAGGGCTATCCTCAATGGCAAATCGCGGGAAGAAAAGGAGAAGTTTCTGGCGGTATTGAAGGGTTTAAAAAACAGTGAGATTTTGTCCGCTATCTTTAAGATTCTCCGCACTGCCAATCGCACAGGCCGCTTAACATTGTAACTCTTACCTGGGCACACCCCCGGCCTATTTATTGACAAAAACAATAGTTACGGTGGCTTTCGTTTTGTTTCCCGCCGCCTTGGCCTTGTAAGGCCGCGTACCGGCGTTAATATATCCGGCAAAAGCCTTGGCGGTTTCGATAGGCGTCTGTTTGGGCTTTAAAGCCTGCGGGATATTCCAGCCGCCCACATGGTCAATAGTGCCGTCCGGTCTCATATAGCGAAATATAGAAAGCCATAAATCGACAGTGCCCTCTATCCCGGCCTCCGGGATATGCCCGGTGGCTATTCCGGCAATCTCCACTATCCCTGGCTTACCGCCAACTGTGACCTTGCCGGCAATAACCGCAGCCTTTTGAGTTTTATCATAAGCTGCGGCGTCCAGCTTCGCCCCTTTAGCAAGTTCCACTTCGGGATCATAAACTTTTTTGTTTTTCATAATCTTCTCTTTTGGATTAATGTGTTATTTTATAATTCGCCACACTGTTTCAACAGTGTTTTTAGGACGATATCAGTACCCGGCATTCCCGCCGCACGCCTTCCGGTATGAATTTCAGGGCGAGCCATACCAGGAACGATACAATAACAAGGTCGTCCAGTTGCCCAAGTGCCGGAATGAAGTCAGGAATTAAATCTATAGGGCTGGCAAGGTAAACCAGCGCCAGCGTCATCAGCCATTTTGAAATACGCGGCGTGCGCTCATGTGTTGATAATGCGCGGTAATAGGCAATCTCAGACCTAATTCTGGTAATAGTCCTCTTTAACATAAATCAAACGGCGTCCGCTCGCCTACGGCACACGGCGCGCGCTGTTTGCCAGCAGCCATGCGCCCGCCAGGACCATCGGGACTGACAACGCCTGGCCCATGGTCAGCCAATTGAACGCGAGATAACCAAGTTGTGCGTCGGGCAGGCGCACGAATTCTATCAGGAAACGAAAAGAGCCGTAACCGATCAGGAACAGGCCGGACACCGACCGGGCAGGCGGCAGGCGGCCCGAGTACAGCCAGAGCAGGGCAAACAGCGCCGGGCCTTCCAGGATCGCTTCGTAGAGCATTGACGGGTGACGCGGGATATTGCCGCCGGACGGGAATACCATGCCCCAGGGCAGGGCGGTGGGCTTACCCCACAATTCGCCATTAATGAAGTTGCCGATACGCCCGGCACATAAACCCACAGGCACAAGCGGCGCGATAAAATCGGTTACTAAAAAGAACCCTTTGTTAGTCTGCCGGGCGTACAACCACATCGCCGCGCAGACGCCGAGAAGGCCGCCATGAAAAGACATGCCGCCCTGCCAAATCTTAAACAGTAGTGCCGGCTCATGCAAGAAATTAGTCAGATCGTAAATCAGCATATAACCGATGCGGCCGCCCAACATTACACCAATGGCGCCGTAAAATATCACATCGCCGATCTGTAAAACGGTGAAACCCGAACCGGGGCGTACCGCCCGGAGCCGGCCCAGCCACCATGCGCCGAGAAATCCAATTAAATACATCACCCCGTACCAATGTACAGGGAGCGGACCTACTTTCACGGCAATCGGGTCGATGTTAGTCACAAGAAGCAAGCTGCCTGCTGCGGCCGGAGTTCGGCGTTTAGTATGGGATCAATGGTTTTGCTTATGCCTTCCCTCCGCCGAATTGCCGCTATTTACTTTTCACGGCAACAAGTTAAAGACTTTGTTTAAGCGCGCTTCAACTTCTAGCGCCAGCGGCTTCAGTTCTTCGTTATCTATCATCCCCATAGCCACCGTCGGCTTGATCACCCCTACCATCGTCTTTCCGTCTTTTTCATATACGATCACATTGCACGGCAACATAAGGCCTATGTTCTCTTCAGACAGAATGGCCTTGTGAGCGTTCGGCGGGTTGCAGGCGCCGAGTATGACGTAATTGGGGAAATCTATGCCGAGTTTCTCCTTGAACTTCGCGCGCACGTCTATAGTGGTCAGCACGCCGAAGCCCTCTTTTTTCAGGGCCTCCGTCACAATGGCCACCGCCCCGTCGAAAGGCGTTTCCAGTTCCTTCACAAACCCGTAATTGATCATAACCCCTCCCTTTTATACAGCGCGTAAATGTACGGCCTTTGCCCACCATAGCAGTTTAGATAGGTATAGTCAAAATGCGAGACAAGCCTAAACCCCGGCCCCAGCCTTTGCGTCAGTTCTTCGACGGAATATCTGTGCACGGGCAGGCCCGCGCATTTCTCCACCCCATTGCTGGCGAATTCCGCGAATATGGCGTAGCCTCCTGTCTTCAACGCCGACCGAACATTATCGAAGTAGCCGGCAATGTCCGACTCTTCCGTCAGGAAATGCAGCACCGCCCTGTCTATCCATATGCCGACGGCGGGAATTACGGTCTGGAGCGGCCGCGAGATATCCTGGCGCAGCCAGACTATCCCGCTTTTCCCGGCAAGTCTGTTCCTGACCCGGTTCAGGGCCTCGCCGCTGATATCGTTAAGAACCAGGCCTGCCCCCTGGGACAGGAGTTCTTCTATCAGCAGGGAAGTGCCGGCACCGGAGAGGAAGATAACTGATTCCCGCCAGTCCGGTACCTGCTCCAGCATACCCATGGTCCTGGAAACGTCCTTCTCGTACCAGCCCAGTTCCTCGTCTTCGCAGCTTAAAAATACCGAGTCCCAGTGTTCGCTTTTAGATTCCATACACAGCCCTCTCCCGGAGTTTGAGATGACCGCAAAACGCACCCAGTTGTGTGGCCGGGCGGGTCGTTACTGCTCCAGGTCCTTTTTCCGCTTGGCGAACTCTTCCGCGTCTATCTCTCCGGCGGCGTATCGCCTTTTGAGTATGTCCAGCGGGGTGGAAACTCTATCAGTTTCTTCCTGCCG
>JAJYNO010000009.1 GCA_021786295.1 bacterium
GTAATTCACCGGACGACCAAGCTCCTTGTACGGCCTTGAAAGACCTGGGTTGAATGGGCCTATCCGGTGATGACCTGTAGGACTGTCACAGAGGTGAGTATAATACAAACTACGTTATACAAGGTTGAAGAGGGCCGCGGCTGGCAGCATCTTGAACATATGTAAGGAGTTCAGGAACATCGGCAGAAAGCAGACGGCTATCAGCGCCAGCAGCCATTTCCCGGAATAGACGGTGGCGCGGCGCGTAAAAAGCCCGCGCGCGCCTATGAAGAGCATCCCCGCTCCCGCGAGCGGCAGTATAAGGAATATGGCTAGTCCGAGCATTTATCCTCCCTATGCGACCCGCCATATTATATCATTAGGGACCGCGCGCGGTTGCGCGCAGGGCGCGCGGGCCGGGAAGATAGTGGACAGCGTTCTAAAATACGGAGGGAAGAATGATAAGGAACATATTGGCCATTGCGGCGGCAGCCGCGGTCTTAGCGGGGTGCGCCATGATCAAGGCGGAGAACTGCAGCGAGAACGCCGGCTACCAGCGCGGCATGAACGACGCGAAGGCCGGCAGACTCATGAACCTGCAGAACTACACTGTGATCTGCGACAAGGAGTCGCGCGCGCTGGCCGGGAAAGGATATAAGGAAGGCTATTTGGCCGGCGGCAATACAGGCGGGGCGCAGTTGAACGTAACGCTGAAGGGTGGCAAGCTCGCCCTGGAGGGGGCCTATTCCTGCACCGCCGCCTACAGGTTCCAGGATTTCAGCGCCGATGGTGGTACGGAGGCGGAGGCCAGCGCCAAAGCGCTCGAGAAGTGCCGGGCCAAGTACCCCGCCTGCGGGGAGACCGACGTTACCTGCACGAAGCATTAGCTCAACCTGCCCACGGACTTCCCCGCGTTCAAGCCGGCCCCGGCGCAATATGCCGCCAAACGCGCGCCGCCGGACGAAGACTGCCAGCTGAACCCGCTGGCGGACCGATTCGACGCAATCGATCCGCCCTCGCCCGAAGACTGACCCGGCGCGCCCAAGCCGGAGAAAAATACCTGCCGAACTCCGCGAAAAAATCGCCTGTTTTTTTGTTTTATAGATAAAAGCGGCGGCGCTCATGAGAAAAATTCAAAAAAACGCGCCGGGGGAAGGGGAAAAAGGCGGGGGAAACTAACGATAACTGCGCTTTTGTTGACTACAGCTAGGTGGCCCCGGTGATGTGCGGGAAGTGAGGCGCGCTTCAGCCGCAGTCGACGACGTAGCGGCGTCCCTCGCGGAAGTATTTGACCGTGCAGCCGTCGCCGAACGCGTTTCCCTTCGCGTCGAGCGGCGAGACGCCGAGTTGGAGACCCGGATAGGCGCGATTCTCGTCGTCCGCGGGGGCGGAATCCGTCGCCACCGAGAACTCGCCCGTGAACCACTTGATCGCGGGATTGTCGAGCTCCGCGGGAACTTCGCCCCCGATCTCGAGGCGGCCGCGGTCGATCTCCAGCGCGGTCTTCCACGCGCCGCGCGTTCGCCTCGCGATCCGAAGACGGTCGACGGCCGTCCACGGCGGCCGTCCGTCGGTTCCCGTCACCGTCCGGGTCCGGATCAGCAGGAGCGTGGGAATCCCGTCGCGCTGATAATCTCCGGCGCCGACGAAGTCCCAGGACCCCTTCCCCTCGACGAGCGCCAGGCCCGCGACGGCCGCCTTCGGCCAGCGTTCGCGTTCGTCGGGGAATTGCTCGCGCAGCCAGTCCTTCCAAGCCGCCTCGCCGAGGTAGGCGCCGGTGCTCCGGGCGGCATGGGGGATGTTCTCGGCGGCGAGGGCGCGGTCGCGTTCGGTCGAGACGGCTCCGAACGCCGGCAGCGCGAACAGCACGCAAAACAAGGCGAGGGCGCGGTTCACTGCCGGTATAATTGGCGGTCTTGACATCCTACTGCCAATTATATTACACATAAAAGGGGTGAGTCTACTATGAACCGCAAGAACATAGTTCCCCTCGCTAGGCCGGCGGCGCCGAGGCCCTTCGAGACCCTTGGCCGGGTTTTCGAGGACCTCTTCGACTTCCCGCAGGCCGGCGGCGCTTCGTCGCCTCGGATGGACCTGAAGGAGACAGATAAGGCCATAGAGGTGTCCGTGGCCCTGCCGGAAGGTGAGGCGCGCCGTCCCCGATCCGGGGAGGCGAAGCCCGGCAAGATAAAGAGAGACTAAGCGGAGCGCGCCCGGCCCCCCGGAGGGGCCGGGCCGGCGCAAGGAGGCCTTGATGAAAGAAAGAGCGATGTGGACGCTGGTGGCGCTGCTGGCCCTGCTGAGCGCGGGCGAGGCCTATTACATCTTCGGCGCGCGCCGGAAGGGGCCGCCGCCGGCCGGAACGCGCGCCTGGGCCGAGAGCCGGCCGGTTCCGTCCTACCAGGAGCCGTGGAGGGAACTGGAGGACTGGCGGAAGACGCTGGACAACCGGCTGTCCGGAGGCGGCGTCCTGAACAACGGGGACTTCGACAGCTTCTTCAACGACAGCTTCTTCGACAGGCGTTTCACCGCCTTCGACCAGCTGGAGCGGATCCACCGGGAGATGATGGACGCCTTCGAGGGGCAGAAGAAGCGGGAGTTCGGGGATTCCTGGGATAAATGGTTCTCGGACCGCCTGGACATGGGCGGCTTCGATACGCGGGTCTCCCGCGCCGGCGGCAAGATCTTGATGACCATCTCTATTCCGGGGCTTGACGCCAAGAACGCGGAGATAAACGTGAACAGGGACCGGGTCAGGCTGTCCTTTTCCGCGCGCTCCGTCGGAGGCGAAAAGAACGCCCGGGGCAGCGTGCGGAGCGAGTCGGAGGAGAGCTTCGAGAAGATACTGCCGGTGCCTTCCGGCGCGGACGGGAACACGGCCAGGGTCTCCGTGAAGGGCGACGCCGTCACCATAACCTTCGCGGAGAAGAAGAAGGCCAAAGCCTGAGAGCCGGAGGCGCTACGCCATGAAGGGATAACGGTGGTCCCTGGGCGGGGCCAGGTTCCGTTTCACGCTGCGGACCATGGTCCAGCGCAGCAGGTGATGCGGCCAGCCCACCTTGTCGTCCGTGCCGGAGGCGCGGCCGCCGCCGAAAGGCTGGCGGTTGACGGCGGCGCCCGTGGGCTTGTCGTTGACGTAGAAGTTCCCGGCCGCGTCGGCCAGCGCCGCCGAGCCCAGCGCGATCGCGTCCTCGTCGGAGGCGAACAGCGCGCCGGTCAGCGCGTACGGGGAGGTTTCGTCGCAGAGCCTGAGCGTCTCCGCGAACCCGGCCTCCTCGTACGGGTAGACCGTCAGCACCGGGCCCAGCAGCTCCTGCTGCATCGTGGACGAGCGCGGGTCCGAGGTCTCTATCAGCGTCGGCCTCACGTAATAGCCTTCGGTCTTGTCGCAGCCGCCGCCGGCCAGTATCCTGGCGGCGGGCGATCTCTTGACCCGCTCCAGCGCGGCCTTCACGCTGTCGAACGAAAGCTCGTCGATCACGGCGTTCATGAAGCAGGAGAGGTCCTCCGGCGGGCCGACCTTCAGGGCGTCTATCTTTTCCGCCAGCGGGCCCCTCATCCTTTCCCACAGCGGGCGGGGGACGTAGGCGCGGGTGGCCGCCGACCATTTCTGCCCCTGGTAGTCGTAGGCTCCCCGTATCAGGGCCGCGGACAGGGCCTCCGGGTCGCAGCTGGCGTGGGCGAAGACGAAGCCCTTGCCGCCCGTTTCGCCGACCACGCGCGGATAGATCTTGTACTTGTGCAGGTTGCGGGCGATCGCCGTCCAGGTGCTGTTGAAGACCGGGGTGGTGCCGGTGAAATTGAGCCCGGCGAACTCCCCGCTTTCCAGCGCGCGCGCCCCCACCTCGCCGCCGGGACCGGGGATCATGTTTATCACCCCGTCCGGCAGGCCCGCCTCCTTCCAGAGCAGGGCCAGGTAGTAGGCCGGCAGTACCGCGGCCGAGGCCGGCTTCCAGAGCACGGTGTTGCCCATGATGGCCGGGGCCGTGGGCAGGTTGCCGGCGATAGAGGTGAAGTTGAACGGGGTCAGGGCCAGTACGAAGCCCTCGAGCGGGCGGTATTCCAGGCGGTTCCGCTCGCCTTCCGCGGAGGGGGGCTGCTGCGCGTAGAGCCGGCCGAGATAGTAGGGGTTGAAGCGGTAATGATCGGCCAGTTCGGCTATATCGGCCTCGGCCTGCTGGACGCTCTTGGACAGACCGAGCATCGTGGCCGCCACGAGCGTCGCGCGCCAGGGGCCCGCGGCCAGCTCGGCGGCTTTCCGGAAGACCCCGGCGCGCTCCTGCCAGGGCCTGCGGGCCCAGTCGGCCCTGGCCTTGGAGGCGGCCTCTATGGCGGCGTCCACCTCGGCCGCCCCGGCCCTGTGCCAGGCGCCAGGTCTTCTCCCGCGGTCGTGCGGGACGACGATCGGCGAGGTCCTGCCGGTGCGCACTTCCCCGCCGCCTATGAACAGCGGGATGTCGAAGGTCTTCCCCTTCAGCTCCGCCAGTTTCGCCAGCAGGGCGTCCCGTTCCGGGGTCCCCGGGGCGTAAGAGAGCTCTTTCTCGTTGGCCGGCTCCGGCGCGGTCTCGTCGGCGTTCATGGTGCCTCCCCTTCGTGCCCTCTCATCTTACCAAATAAACGCGTCCGGGAATAAAAGGACCGGAGGTGTCGCCTCCGGTCCCCGGCGCGCGCCCTCGGCGCGCCCGCCTCAGGCCTCCTTCTGCATGTAGGGGTACCTGTAGTCGTGCGGCGGCACGAAGTTCTCCTTGACCGCGCGCGGCGACGTCCAGCGCATCATGTTCAGGAGCGAGCCGGCCTTGTCGTTGGTGCCGCTGGCGCGGGCGCCGCCGAAAGGCTGCTGGCCGACGACGGCCCCGGTGGGCTTGTCGTTGATGTAGAAGTTGCCCGCCGCGTTCTCCAGCCTGTCCATAGCCTTCAGCACGGCCGCGCGGTCCTGGGAGAAGATCGCGCCGGTCAGCGCGTAGGGCGAGGTGGCATCGCACAGGCGCAGCGTCTCGTCGAACTTCGCGTCGTCGTAGACGTACACCGTCATGACCGGCCCGAAGATCTCCTCCTGCATCGTCCTGAAGTCCGGCTTGGACGCCTTTATCAGCGTGGGGCGGATGTACCAGCCCCTGGAGTCGTCGTACTTGCCGCCGGCGAGGACCTTGGCGCTCCTGTCCTTGGCTGCGTAGTCTATGTAGCCGGCGATGTTGGCGAACGCGTTCCTGTCGATGACCGCGTTCATGAAGTTGCCGAAGTCCTCCGCCGGGCCCATCTTCAGGCCCTCGATGTCGGCCACCAGCTCGTCCTTGATCTTGTTCCAGACGCTCTTGGGGACGTACGAGCGGCTGGCGGCCGAGCACTTCTGGCCCTGGAACTCGTAGGCGCCGCGCACGATCGCGGTCTTGAGGGCCTGCCGGTCGCAGGACGGATGGGCGAAGATGAAGTCCTTTCCGCCGGTCTCGCCCACTATGCGCGGATAGCCCTTGTACCTGTGGAAGTTCTTGACGATGGTCTCCCACATGCCGTTGAAGACGCCGGTGGAACCAGTGAAGTGCAGACCCATGAAGTCAGGGCTGTCTATGACCGGGGCGCCGACTTCGCCGCCGGAGCCCGGCAGCATGTTGATGACGCCGTCGGGGAGTCCCGCGGCCTGCCACAGCTTCATCAGGAAGTAGCCGGAGTAGACGGCCGTGGAGGCCGGCTTCCAGAGCACGGTGTTGCCCATGATGGCCGGGGCCGTGGGCAGGTTGCCGGCGATAGAGGTGAAGTTGAACGGGGTCACCGCGAACACGAAGCCCTCGAGCGGGCGGTAGTCCATGTAGTTCCAGTTGCCGCGCGGCGAGAAGGGCTGCTCGGAGTAGATCTGCTGGGCGTAGTAGGTGTTGAAGCGGTAGAAGTCGGCGAGCTCGCAGGCGGAGTCTATCTCGGCCTGGAACGGCGTCTTGGACTGGCCCAGCATAGTGGCGGCGTTCAGGGTCTGGCGCCAGGTGGTGGCCAGCAGGTCGCCCGCCTTCAGGAATATCGCCGCGCGGGCGTGCCACGGCATCCTGGCCCAGGTCTTCCTGGCCTGAGCGGCCGCGCGCACGGCCAACTGCACTTCCTTGGGGCCGGCCTTATGGAAGCGGCCTATGACCTTCCTGTTCTCGTGGGGGATCGCGATGTCCACCGTGCGGCCGGTGCGGACTTCCTTGCCGCCGATGATCAGCGGGATGTCTATGACCTGGCCGCGCAGCTCGGCTATCTTGGCCTTCAGTTCCTTGCGTTCGGCCGAGCCGGGCGCGTAGTTCAGCGCCGGCTCGTTTACGGGTTCCGGTATTTTGAAAATAGAGTTCATGGTCTCCTCCTGTCCTGCTGTCCTGGACTTTCCAGGGTATTATACCAATCCCCGGAATATTAGTATAATTCATAATATTCAACTGACCTATGAATTTTAATCATGGCTAACCTCGACCTTTACCAGCTCAGGGCTTTCTTCGCGGCGGCGCAGACGCTGAGCTATACCGAGGCCGCCAAGCGCCTCTACGTGACCCAGTCCGCGGTCAGCCACGCCGTCGCCAAGCTGGAGCGCGGCCTGAAGGAGAAGCTCTTCGGCAGGTCGGGCGGCCGGCTGGAGTTGACCGAGGCCGGCAGGATACTCTACAGGGCCTGTGAGAACGCCTTCTGCGAACTGGACGCCGCCCGCGAGCGCATAGAGGGGCTCGGCGGCAGGAACGCCGGCGTGATAAGGCTTGGCGCCACGGTGGAGTTCGGCACCACGCTGCTGGTAAAATACCTGAAGGACTTCATAGCCGGCAACCCCGGGGTGCACATAGACTTCCAGTTCCGGCCCGACCTGCTGAAGCCTCTGCTGAGCGACGAGCTGGACATGGCCATAGACTGCCGCAGCCACGCCGCCGAAGGCCTGGAGAAGGTGCCGCTGTTCAGGGAGGAGTACGCCGTCATCGCCTCGCCCGGCTTCGTGCGGGCCCGCGGGCTCAGGGTCCCGCGGGACCTTTCCCGCTGCCCCGTGCTTTCGATAGACAAGGACGGCCAGTGGTGGGGCAACTTCATGAACGCGCTGCAGCCCTCCGAGCGGCCCGAGCTGCGGGACGTCACCCAGCTCAACCACATCCGCGCCATCATAAACGCCGCGATGGAGGGGCTGGGGGCCGGCTTCGTGCCAAGGTATACCGTGCTGAAGGAGCTGAAGGCCGGCACGCTGGTCAACGTGTTCCCGAGGCTGAAGCTGCTGGAGGACAATTTCTACGTTTACCAGAAGACCGGGAAAGCCCGCCTGGAGCGGCACCGCCGCCTGCTGGATCACCTGAAGAACATCAAGAGCGCCCATCTGGAGCGGGCCTGACCCGGCGGTTGCCGCCGGGCGGGGTTATTGTCTAGAATTGCGGGATGGCTGACATCCGCTCCGCGGCGCGCCTGGCCGCGTTCCCGCTGGCCCTGCTGGCCGTTTTCCTGGTCTACGCCCGCTCGCTGGACGGGCGCTTCGTCTACGACGACCACCACTTCGTGGAGAACAACCCGGCCGTGGCTTCGCTGTCCTCGCCGGGGAGGTTCTTCTCCGACCCGTCCACCCAGTCCGACAACGCGGGGCTGAATTCGGACGTCTACCGCCCGCTGGCCACGCTTTCCTACGCGCTGGACTACGCGGCGGCGGGGCTGACGCCGGGGTATTACCGCGCCGTCAATATACTGCTGCACGGCGTGAACGCCCTGCTGCTCTTCCTGCTGGCCGGGCTGCTGGGCCTGGAGGCCCCTTACGCGGCGCTGGCCGCCGGCTTCTTCGCGCTGTTCCCTCCTTCGGTGGAGGCCGTGGCCTGGGTCTCCGGCCGCTCCGGGGTGCTTTCCTGCACCTTCATCCTGCTGTCGCTGATCTGGTTCGTGAAGTATTCCCTGGGCAGGGGGGGCAAGTTCCTGGTCCTGTCCTCGCTGGCGGGGGCGGCCGCGCTCTTCACCAGGGAGATCTCCGCGGCGCTGCCGCTGCTGGCCCTCTCCTACCTGCTGGTCTTCGGCGCGCGCCCCCGCCGCTTCCTGGACGCCGCGCTTTTCCTCGGCCTGCCTGCCGCGCTGTTCGTGCTGCTGCGCTTCGAGCTGCTGGGCAAGCTGCAGCAGACGCCGCAGCCGGCGCTCTCCGCGCTGGGGCTTTTTTCCCTGCCGCTGCTGATCTTCGCCAAGTACCTGGACGTGCTGGCGTGGCCGTTCCACATGCTGGTCAACTACAGCGACCTGATGGAACTGCGCCTGCACGCCCTGGCTTTCTACCTGCCTTTCGCGCTGCTGGCCTTCCTGCTCTACTGCGCCCTGGTCTGGGCGCTCCTGCGGCGCGGCCGCAGGGCCGAAGCCTGGGGGCTGCTGTGGTTCTTCATCGCTCTGCTGCCGGTGCTCAACATAGTCTCCATCGCCACCTTCATGGCCGAGAGGCTGCTGTACCTGCCCTCCGCGGGCGCGGCGCTGGCGCTGGCCGCCGCCGGTTCGCGGCTCCGCGGCTCGGCCCGGGCGCGCCGGGTCTTCTTCGCCTCCTGCGCCGCGCTGCTGGCGCTGTTCGCGCTCAACATACAGTCCCGCCTGCCGGTCTGGCACGACGACGTCTCGCTGTGGCGCTACGACGCGGGCCAGAACCCTTGGGACTTCCTGACCAGGATGAAGCTGGCCGACGCGCTGAAGAAGGCCGGGGACCCGGAGGGCGCGGCCGCAGCGCTGCGGGACGCGCTGGGCAGGGCCTCGTCCGCCTGGCAGCGGGCCATGGCCTACAACGAGATCGGCGTACTGCTGGCCATGGACGGCAAGTTGGCCGAGGCCGAGAGGTTCTTCCGTACCTCGGTGCGGCTGGACCCTGGGGACCCGGTGGCGCTCTACAACCTGGCGCGGGCGCTGGCCGTGCGGGGCGACAAGGCCGCCTCCAGGGAATATCTCAGGCTCTGCCTGCAGCGGGACGCGGACTACGGTCCGGCGCTGAAGCTGCGGGCCTTGCTGGACGCCCCGCCGCCCGCCCCGGGCGGGAAAGGAGAGAGCTGACGTGCCCGGGAACTGGCGCTCGGTGGCGGAGCTTTACGGGCTGAAGGAGCACCCCGAGGGGGGCTATTTCAGGGAGACCTACCGGGCCTCGGGCGTCGTCCCGGGCACCGGGCGCAGTTTCTCGACCGCCGTCTATTACCTGCTGGCCGCCGGGCAGAGGTCCAGGCTGCACCGCCTGAAGTCGGACGAGCTCTGGCATTTCTACCTGGGCGGGCCGCTGGCCGTGGCCCAGCTCTTCCCTGACGGGAGGACCGTGACAGTGCTGCTGGGGCGGGACGCCGCGGCCGGCCAGAGGCTGCAGCACGCGGTGCCAGCCGGCTGCTGGTTCGGAGCCTACCCGGCGGAAGGGACGGAATATTCCCTGGTCGGCTGCACTGTCGCCCCCGGTTTCGACTTCGCGGATCTCGAGCTGGGCGACCGCGAAAGCCTGCTGAAGGCCTTCCCGGCGGCCGTCGAACTCATAAAGAAGCTGGCCTGACCCATCTATCCCCGGCGTCCCAGATATGGGATAATTACGTATGACCGAAAACAAAGAGAACCCTTCACCGAGTTTCTACGGGCTGGGCATAGCCCCCAAGCTCCTGGAAGTCCTCGAGCGGCTCAAGTTCAAGACTCCCACCCCCATACAGCACAAGGCCATCCCCTCCGCCGCGGAAGGCAAGGACCTGGTGGGCATCGCCCAGACCGGGACAGGCAAGACCATAGCCTTCGCCGTGCCGATGATACAGCGCCTGGCCGCGACCGGGCACGGCAAGGGCCTGGTGCTGGTGCCCACGCGAGAGCTGGCCCTGCAGGTGGCGGAGGTGGTGCGGCAGTTCGCCCCGAAGCTGGGCCTGAGCGAGGCCGTAGTCATCGGCGGCGAGAGCATGAACCGGCAGACGGAAGCCCTGCGCAGGGGGCCGCGCCTGATCATAGCCACGCCCGGCCGTCTGATAGACCACCTGGGCCAGCGCACCGCCGATCTTTCCGACGTGCGCGTGCTGGTGCTCGACGAGGCCGACCGCATGCTGGACATGGGCTTCGCCCCGCAGATAGAGAAGGTGCTGGCCGCGATGCCGCGCGAGCGCCAGACGATGCTGTTCTCGGCCACGATGCCCGACGAGATCATGAAGCTCGCCTCCCGCCACATGAAGCTGCCGATCCGCGTGGAGGTGGCGCCCCCCGGCACGGCGGCCGAGCTGGTGGAGCAGGAGCTTTACGTCGTCAGCCAGAACGACAAGAACGCCCTGCTGGCCAGGCTGCTGGACAAGTACTGGGGCAGCGTGCTGCTGTTCGTGCGCACGAAGCACCGCGCCAAGAAGATAACGCGGGCCATCAAGGCCATGCCGCACAGCGCGGCCGAGATACACTCCAACCGCTCGCTCAATCAGCGGCGCGACGCCCTGGAGGGCTTCAAGAGCGGCAAATACCGCGTGCTGGTGGCCACCGACATAGCCGCGCGCGGCATAGACGTGACCGGCATAGAGCTGGTGATAAACTACGACCTGCCCGACGAGGACGGCAACTACGTGCACCGCATAGGCCGCACCGGCCGCGCCGGCCAGCCTGGCCACGCGATAACCTTCGCCGCCCCGGACCAGGGCGCCGACGTCAGGAACATAGAGAAGCTCATCCGCATGCCGCTGCGCGTCTCCACGCATCCGGACGTGGCTGCGGCGAAGTTCGGCGACGCCGTCCCGGAGAGCCGGCCCGCCGGCGGGCGCCAGCCCCAGGGCCGTGGCGGCGGCCGGCGGGAAGGCCGCGGCCACGGCCCTTCCGGAGAGGCCCCTCGCCGGGAACGGTCCGGGCGGCAGGAGAGCCGCCCTTTGGACCAGCGGCCGCGCCAGCCAGGCGGCGGGCGCCAGCCGGCAGCCCGGCAGCCGGGAGGGGAACAGGCCGAGCAGCGGCACAGGCAGGGGCAGCGGGGCAGCCAGCCCGGGCCCGGGCAGCAGGAACGCGGCCAAGGACAGAGTAGACGTCAGGACCGCCGAGGCCGCGGGGACGGGGAGCGCCGGGAGCGGCGCGAGGAGGGGCGCGGGAGCGGGGGCGGCATCAACCGCTACGGCGTGGACACCTCGAAGAGAAGCTCCATCGTCAGCGTCTCGCCTTATTTCGACGAGCCGCGGCGCCGCGATTTCGACCACTCCGGCCCGCGCCGCCAGCAGCAGCGGCAAGAGGGGAACTGGCTCACCCGCCTGCTGGGCGGCAAGAAAAAGAACAGATAAGGCGGACCGCCCGGACGGGGGCTGGCTGTTTTCAGCGCGGTTTTTTCTTAGTCCGGGAGAGCCCGACCAGCAGTTCCACGGCCAGGTTGGCCTGCATGTTGGCCACCAGCGCCACGCGCGGCGCCATCGGGCTTACGCCGGGCGGCGGCTCGCTTACGCCGTCGCCGCAGACGTAGAGGCGGCCGATGCGCCTGGTCTTCAGGCTGGCGTTGGCGCCGTAGCCGGAAAGCCCGGAGCCGGCTATCACGTACCTGTCGGGGTGCAGCCGCAGCCAGGAGTTTATAAGCTTTCCCTTCTCCTCCGCCCTGTCGAAGGCCTCTATCAGCAGGTCCGCCCCGCCGAACAGCTTCTCCACGTTTGAGGGGGTAACTTTTACGTTCCAGACGGTCACGCTGGTGAAGGGGGCCGCGGCGCGCAGGTTAGCGGCCAGGGCCTCCGCCTTCCGGGAGCCTATTTGTGCGACGGTGTACTGCTGGCGGTTGAGGTTGGAGGGCTCCACCCGGTCGAAGTCGGCCAGTATCAGCCTGCCCACGCCGGCGCGGGCCAGCGAAAGGGCGGCGTTGGAGCCCAGCCCGCCGCAGCCGGCCACCCCCACCGAGGAGGTCCGCAGCGCGGCCAGCACTTCGGGGTCGTGCCGGGAAAAGACGGCCTTTTCCAGGTCCTTCATGGCTCAGAAACCGTAGAGCCCGGAGTATTTGGCCTTTACGTATTCCAGGAACGGCTCCACGCGCGCGCCGGAGCCGAGCTCCTTCATGAGCAGCTCGTCCGGCAGGTACTTCCTGCCGTGGACGTGCACGTGCTTGCGCAGCCAGCCCAGTATCGGCGCGAACTCCCCGCGCGCCGGCAGCCCGCGCCAGCCCGGCAGGTCCTTGTCCATCTTTTCGGCCAGCTGCGCGGAGATCAGGTTGCCCAGCGTATAGGTGGGGAAATAACCTATGGCGCCCAGGGACCAGTGTATGTCCTGCAGTATGCCCTCCGAGTCCCTGGCGGGGACTATGCCGAACAGCTCCTTCATCCTGGCGTTCCAGAATTCCGGGGCGTCGGCCACCTTCAGGCGGCCCTCCAGCAGCGAGGTCTCCGCCTCGTAGCGCAGCAGGATGTGCAGGTTATAGGTGACCTCGTCGGCCTCCACGCGTATCAGGGACGGGGCCGAGCGGTTGACGGCGGCGTAGAGCTCCTCGGGCGAGGCCTTGTCGAACCTGCCGGGGAAGCGCTTCCTGAGCAGCGGCAGCAGCCAGGCGCAGAAGGGCAGCGAGCGCCCTACGATGTTCTCCCAGAAGCGGGACTGCGACTCGTGCACGCCCAGCGAGGCCCCTCCGGCCAGCGGCGTGAAGTCGAACTCCCTGGGCGTGCCCTGGCCGTAGAGGGCGTGGCCGCATTCGTGCACCGAGCCGTAGAGGGCAGCCGGCAGCCAGTCGCGCTCGGTGCGGGTGGTGATGCGCACGTCGCCTGCCGAGAAATCGGTGGTGAACGGATGGGCCGAGCGGTCCTGGCGGCCGCGGCTGAAATCGTAGCCCAGGGCCTCCACTATCTCGTTGACAAGTCCGAACTGGGCGGCCTCGTCGAAGCCGCCCCGGACCAGGTCGCTGGAGACCGAACCGGCCCGCGCCGCTATCTCCTTTATCAGCGGGGCCAGGCCGGCCGCCAGCTTTTTGAAGAGCGGCTCCAGCCGGGCCTTCGTCGCCCCAGGCTCGTAGAGGTCCAGCAGAGCGTCGTAGGGGGAGGCCTTGTAGCCCAGTATGCCGGCCTTGCGCAGGTTCAGGTCCAGTATCCTCTGCAGGTGGGGGGCGAAGGCCTTGAAGTCGGAATCGCCGCGGGCCTTCGTCCAGGCGTTTATGGCCTCGGAGGTGGCGCGGGAGAACTCCCCGACGAACTCGGGCGGCAGCTTGACGGCCTTCTCGTAGTCGCGTCTGACGGCGCGCAGGTAACCGGCCTCGAAGGAGTCCGCGCCCAGGCCCTGGGCCCAGCCGTAGAGCGAGTCTATCAGCCTTCCAGTCTCCGGGGCCGCGAACTTGGAGTGGGAGAGCTCCTCCAGCGCCGAGAGCGAGGCCGCCCTGGCCTCCGCTCCGCCAGGCGGCATGTTGACCTGCTGGTCCCAGCCCAGCACCGCGGAGGCGGAATTTATCGCCGAGACCTCGGCTATGCGCTTCTTCAGCTCCTCGAACTTGTTCTGCATGCGGACCTCCTTGGTCACGGGAAATAAAAAAGGCCCGAAAGCCGGGGACTCCCGCTTTCAGGCCCGTTCGCCGGAAGGGCCGGCCTCAGCCGCCGCAGCAGCAGCCCCCGCCGCAGCCGCAGCCGCCGGAGTCCGTGCCGCAGCCGCAGCCGTCCGCGGCCGAAGCCCCTTTCTTCAGGCCCGGGATGTCGTCGGAAACCTTGACCACCTTGCCCAGCCTGGCGTCGTAGACGTACCTGCCGGTCTTGTTGTCGGTCTTCTTCGTTTCTTTGTTTTCCTGCATATGGGTAGATCTGGTGCGCTCGACAGGAATCGAACCTGTATAACCGCCTTCGCAGGGCGGGACTCTATCCGTTGAGATACGAGCGCTCAAAGAGCTGACAGGAGGATATTTTATTATTTTCCGCGGCCGTTAACAATAGCCGACGGCGCTACATCCCCAGCAGTTTCTGCCACCAGGACTTGTTCCCGGGCTTCATCTCCGGGACCTGCTCGAAGACGGGCTGGTCGCCCTGGCCTTTGAACACCGGCATCGCGACGCGGAAAGTGGCGCCGCGGCCCGCCTCGCTCTCCAGCGAGAGCTTGCCGCCCTGAAGCACGATCATCGCCTTCGTGATGGCCAGGCCCAGGCCGGTGCCTCCAGCCTTCTCCCCGGCCGCCACCTGCACGAACTTCTCGAAGATCTTATCCTGGTCCTCTTTCTTTATGCCGCAGCCGGTGTCGGCCACCGAGAAGAAGACGTAGCCGGCCATGGCGTCCCTGCCGGCGTCGGCGGAGACCTTTATGGAGCCGCCCTGCGGGGTGAACTTTATCGAGTTGGAGATCAGGTTGATGAGCACCTGCACCGTGCGGCGCCTGTCGGCGTAGATCCTCTGCAGGCCCGGCTCCGAGGAGACGCTTAGGTTCAGGCCCTTGGAACTGGCCCAGGCCCGCATGGCCTCCACGGCCTCCTTGGCCACCTCCTCCGGCTGTGCGTCCTCCGGGTGGAAGACCAGCTTGCCGGACTGCAGCTTGGAGAAATCCAGGATGTCGGTTATTATGCCGTTGAGCCGCTCTGTGTTGCGAATGGCGGTGTTCAGTATGCCGCGGGACGGGGCGGACGGCGAGGACTCCCTGCCCAGTATCTCCAGGGCCGCCTTTATGGAGGTCAGCGGCGAGCGCAGCTCGTGGGTCATGTTGGCGATGAAGTCCTGCTGCAGCTGCTCGAATTCCTTCAGCTTGGCGGCGTCGGTCGGCACGGAGACGGCGCCGACTATCTTGCCTTCCTCGTTCTGGATTATGGCCGTGGACCTTTTGACCGTCTCGGCCAGGCCGGTGCTGCCTGCGCGCTCCACGTCCTTCGTGATGTCCGTCCCGCTCTCCGGCTTTATCTCCTTCGCCAGCGAGACCACCTGGTTCTCCAGCTGGGAGAGGTCCATGATCTTCCTGCCGGAGAGCTCGGCCAGAGGCTTGCCGGAGATGGCCTCGGCCTCCGGGTTCATCATCAGGATCTTCCCTTCCCTGTCCACGACCACGACGCCGCCGGCCATGCTCGTCATCACGGACTCGGTCCGCACCATGTCGTTCTCTATCTTCTTCTTTTCCCGGCGGACCTCGGCCAGAGCGCTGCCTACGGCGGCCTCCAGCTCCTGCTTGAACTTGACGGTGAGCAGTTCTATTATTTTGCGCTGCTCATCCTGGTCGGCGGTGGCCCGGCCGGCCAGCGTGGAAAGGGCGCTCTGAAGGTCCTGGGCGGCCAGCGCTTCCGCCACTTTCGCCGCGCCGGGCTCGGCCGCCGCGGCCGCCTGGACCGCGCCGGCCTGGCCGGGGGCCTGCACTGGCTGCGGCTGTCCGCCGGCCTCCACCTTGGCGTAGACGGCCTCGTTGAGCTTTATGCGCTCCACGCCCTTCTCTTTAAGGAAATCCCTGGCCTCGCCCTTATAGGCCTGCACCTGGCAGAGCGCCAGCAGGTCGTCTCCGGTGACGCCCCTGGAGAAGGTGATGGTCTGTATGCGGAACCTGGTATAGAGGTTCTTGAGCGAGTTCGGCAGTTTGTCCGCCGTGAGCAGCGGCGTGCCGTTCATCAGCAGCTTGTCGTTGTCAAGCGTCACGGAGAAGTCCGCCCCGCCGGCGGCGTCGGAGATCCGGCCCAGCAGCGCCTGGCCTTCGTCGAGGGCCTGCCTGACCTGCGGATGGTCCGGCTTGTAGAGGTTTATCTGCGTCAGCGCGCGCGTGAAGGCCTTAAGGAAGCTGAACCAGAGCGGTTTCGGGTCCTGCGCTTCGGTCATAGGCGGTGGATGTTCTTTCCCTTCAGCCCCTTGGTAGCGTTGCGCGTGTCGAACACCAGGCGGGCCTTTTTCGCGAGGTCCGCGTAGTCGATGCAGGAGTGAGGCGTGACTATCAGCACGCAGTCGTAGTCCTTGAGCCGCTTAAGGGCGTCCTTGCGGGAGCGGCGCACTTCGCCCTCCAGGTCCGTCTCCGGGACGTAGGGATCGTAGTAGTCCGCCTTGGCGCCCGTCTTCTCCAGCAGGAGCAGCACGTCGCGGGCCGGGCTTTCGCGCGGGTCGGAGATGTCCGGCTTGTAGGCCATGCCTATCATCAGCACCCTGGAGCGGCTCAGCGCCTTGCCGCGGGCGTTCAGCAGCTCGCCGAGGCGCTCGATAACCCGGTCCGGCATCGTGGAATTGATGGCGCCGGCCAGCTCTATGAAGCGGGGCTCGAAGTTCAGGGTCTTCATCTTCCAGCCGAGGTAGTGCGGGTCCAGCGGGATGCAGTGGCCGCCGATGCCGGGACCCGGGTAGAACGGCATGAAGCCGAACGGCTTGGACGACGCCGCGCCGATGATCTCCCAGACGTCGAGGCCGAGCTTGTGGCACATCAGCGCCAGCTCGTTGACCATCCCGATGTTCACGGCGCGGAAGGTGTTCTCCAGCAGCTTGACCAGCTCCGCGGCCTCGGTGCTGGAGACCTCCAGCACGCGGTCTATGACGGAGCCGTAGAGCATGGCGGCCAGCTTCGTGCAGAGCGGGGTCAGGCCCCCGACGACCTTGGGCGTGTTCCTGACGCCGTACTTCTTGTTGCCTGGGTCCACGCGCTCCGGGGAGAAGGCCAGACGGAAGTCCGTTCCGGCCTTGAGGCCGCTCTCCTCCAGCATCGGCTTCACCAGTTCCTTGGTGGTGCCGGGATAGGTGGTGCTCTCAAGTATGACGAGCTGGCCGCGCCGCAGGTATTTGCGCGCCTCTTTGACCGAGGCCACTATGTAGGAAACGTCTGGGTCCTTGCTCTTCCTGAGCGGGGTGGGGACGCAGATGATCACCGCGTCCATCTTCTTCAGCCCGGAGAAGTCCAGCGTGGCGTCCAGCAGGCCTTTTTCCGCCAGCGAGGCGATCTCCGCGGTCGGGACGTCGCCTATATAGGATACCCCGGCCTTGAGGTCGCGCACCTTCTGCTGGTCCACCTCGAATCCGGTCACTCGGAAGCCGCCCTTGGCGAACTCCACCGCCAACGGCAGGCCCACGTAGCCCATCCCTACTATGCCTATCCTGGCCGTCCTGTCTTTTATAAGTTCCTGTAAATTTTTCATCGTATCAATCCTTGCCCGGCGATTAACGAAATTATATCAAAATAATCCGGGCGCCCCCCCTGCTGTCCCGGGCTGCAGGTTCCCTGCCCGCGGCATATTTAATATAATTGTTCGTCTATGGAGTGGATTTTACAACTTCCGGTGCTCTTCTTCTCGATCATTTTCCACGAGTTCTCGCACGGCTACGCGGCCTACCTCCGGGGGGACGACACGGCCTACCTTTCCGGCCGGCTGTCCCTGAGCCCGCTGCCGCACATAGACCCCGTCGGGACCATCCTGGTGCCGGCGGCCTGCGCGCTGATGCACTTCCCTATGATAGGCTGGGCGCGCCCGGTGCCGGTGAACCCGTACCGGATGCGCAATCCGCGCGGGGACATGGCGCTGGTGGCCTTCAGCGGGCCGCTCTCCAATATACTGCTGGCCCTGCTCTCGGCCCTGGCCTTCAAGCTGCTGATGCTGGGCTTCATAGGCGGTGACCTGGGCCTGACGCTGCTCAGGATGCTGGCCTTCTCGGTGATGATAAACCTGCTGCTGGCCGTCTTCAACCTGATCCCCGTCTTTCCGCTGGACGGCAGCCAGATCGCGCTTGGCCTGCTGAAAGGCCGCGCGCTCGAGCTCTACGAGAAGCACCTGCCTTACGGCGTCTATATCATACTCGGCCTGGTGGTGACCGGCCTGCTGCAGCACATCATGCAGCCGCTGCTGAACCTGGCCATGATGCTGGTCTACCCGATAATGGGAGGGTTCTAGATGGAGAACGAAAAGAAGCCGGTGGTGGTGTCCGGCGCCAGGCCCACCGGGCGCCTGCACCTGGGCAATTACTGGGGCACCCTCAGGAACTGGTCGGAGCTGCAGGACAAGTTCAACTGTTATTTCTTCGTGGCGGACTGGCACGCGCTGACCACCGGCGCCGATAAGAGCGGCAGCCTCGCCGCCAACACCCGCGAAATGGTGCTGGACTGGCTGGCCATCGGCCTGGACCCGGCGAAGGCCGTCTTCTTCCGGCAGAGCGACGTGAAGGCGCACGCGGAGCTGGCGCTGCTGCTCGGCATGGTGACGCCTATCAGCTGGCTGCTCCGGAACCCCACCTTCAAGGACCAGCTGCAGGAGCTCTACAAGGCTAAGTACAAGGGCCAGGAAGACAAGATGAAGAAGGCCGAAGGCGTGACGAAGCAGCTGGCCGAGGCGCACGGCCACGACGCCGACGAGCTGGCGCTGCACAGCGACATGGCCGTCTACGGCTTCCTCGGCTACCCGGTGCTGATGGCGGCCGACATCCTGCTCTACGACGCCACGCACGTGCCGATAGGCCGCGACCAGCTGCCGCACCTGGAGCTGACGCGCGACATGGTGCGCCGCTTCAACCACGTGTTCGGCGGGGACGTGCTGAAGGAGCCCGAGCCGCTGTTCACGAGCTCCCCCGTGGTGCCCGGCCTCGACGGCCGCAAGATGAGCAAGTCCTACGGCAACACGATCTCGATCTTCGAGGAGGCGCGCAGCCTCGAGGCGAAGATCAAGAAGATGTACACCGACCCGCTGAAGGTCAAGCTGGACGACAAGGGGCACCCGGAGGGCTGCGTGGTCTGCGCCTTCCACAGGCTCTACAACCCCGACTGGAAGGCCCGCGAGCAGGAATGCCGCGAGGGCCGGATCGGCTGCGGCGCCTGCAAGAAGCAGCTGACGGAGCTGATGGAGGGCGGGATGGGCCCGCTGCGCGCCCGCAGGGCGGAACTGGCCGCCTCGGTGGACCCGGAGAGGATCCTGGCCGAAGGCGCCGCTAAGGCCCGCGCCGCGGCCGACGCCAAGATGAAGGCCGCCTCCAGGGCCGCGGGGCTGATCTGATGAACGCCATAGACATCCATCTGGAGAACTTCGAGGGTCCGCTCGACCTCCTGATGCACCTGATCAGGAAGAACAACCTGGACATCTACGACATCCCGATCTCGCAGATCACGGCCGAGTACCTGCAGTACCTCGACGTGATGAAGAGCCTCAACCTGGAGGTGGCCGGCGAATTCCTCGTGATGGCCGCCACGCTGATGCAGATAAAGGCCAAGATGCTGCTGCCCGCCCCCGAGGTGCAGGAGGGGGAGAGCGGCCCCGACCCGCGCGGCGCCCTCGTCAGCATGCTCGAGGAGTACCAGCGCTACAAGGAGGCGTCCAAGGACATGAACGGGCGCTTCAACAGGTACAAGGACGCGTTCTACCGGGGCTCGCCGGTGTTCTCCAGCGAGGAGAAGTACCTGGACCTGGATTTCTACGCGCTGATGGACGCGGTCAAGCGCGCGTTCCAGCGCGCCGAGCCCACCCGCGAGGTGGAGGCCGACCAGTTCCCGATAGAATCCCGCGTGGCGAAGATAGAGAAGATGCTGGAGGGCCGGGAGTGGCTGCTGCTCGACGACGTGTTCGCGGCCGAGACCAAGCGGCTCGGCGTTATCACCTGCTTCATGGCGCTGCTGGAGCTGGTCAAGCAGCGCAGGATACTGGTGTCGCAGGACGAGGCGTACCAGGAGGTCCGCATCTATCCGGCCCCTGCCCCCGCCGCCGCCATCGCGCCCGAGACCGCCGCCCCGCAGGCGGCCGGAGGCGCGCAGAACTGAATTTAGCTGTCCTCAAGAGGTAATATGGAAGACGCCGAACTGAAGAAAGTGCTGGAGACCCTGCTGTTCATCACGGACGCGCCGCTGCCGGCCGGCCGCATAGCGCAGCTCTGCGAGATAAAGAACAAGGAGCGCGTAGAGAGCGCGCTGCAGGAGCTGCGCAAGAGCTACGACGACGAGGGACGCACGCTGCAGGTGATGCAGGTGGCCGGCGGCTGGCAGCTCGCCACGAGGCCCGAGTACGGCCTGTGGGTGCGCAAGCTCTACCACAACAAGATGACGGTGCGGCTGACGCAGGCCGCTCTCGAGACCCTCTGCATCATCGCCTACAAGCAGCCGCTGACCCGCGGCGACATCGAAGCGATACGCGGCGTGGAGGTGATAGGCCCGCTGGAGACGCTGACGCAGCGCAAACTGATCACCGTAGTGGGCCGCCGCGAGACCATAGGCCGCCCGATACTCTACGGCACTACCAGCGAGTTCCTGCGGCAGTTCGGCCTGAACTCGCTGGACGATCTGCCGAAGCTGGAGAGCTTCAACATAGAGAACGCGGCCGCCGCGGTTCAGAGCACCGCCGTGGAGCTGGTGGAGCAGGAGTCCCTGCAGGAGCCGGTGGCCGAGGGCGCTCCGCCGCAGGACCCGGCCCTGGCGGCGCTCGAGGCCGGCGCCGCGCCGGCTCAGGAAGCCGGGGACGAGCCGCCGGAAGGAACTGCGGTCGAGGGCCGGGACGGGCCGTCCGCCGAGCCCGGGGCCGCGCCGGAGGCCCAGGCCGGCCCGCAGCCTGAAACCGCCCCCGGGTTCCCGGCCGAAGCGGGGGTCCCGGACCAGCCCGCAGGCAAGGACGGAGAGGAGCCGCGGTAAGGGCCGGACTTCTACCGCTTATACATGCCTGAGATCCGCAAAGACCCCGTTTTCGGCCGCTGGGTCATCATAGCCTCGGAGCGCGGACTGCGCCCCAACGAGTTCCGCCCGGCCGCGGGGGGCGGCGCCGGCCACGTCTGCCCCTTCTGCCCCGGCAGCGAGGACCTGACCCCTCCCTCCATCTACACCCTGCCGGCCGCCGGCGGCGGCTGGCGCCTGCGCGTGGTGCGCAACAAGTACCCGGCGCTGGTCTCCGAGGGTTCCCCGGACAGCCGCCGCGACGGGATCTACGACAGTATGGACGGCATGGGCTTCCACGAGGTGGTCATAGAGACCCCGGAGCACGGCCTGACCCTGGAACGCATGCCGGCCGAGGCCGTGGCCGACGTTATCAGGACCTTCATGCTGCGCGTCAGGGAGATAAAAAAGGACCCGCGCATAAAGTACGTGATGATCTTCAAGAACCACGGCCGCAACGCCGGGGCCAGCCTGCAGCACCCGCATTCCCAGATCATCGCGATGCCGATGGCGCCGCTGCGCGTCCAGCAGGAGATAGACGGGGCGGCCGATTACCTGACCGAGCGCGGCACCTGCGTCTTCTGCGACATCGTCAGAGAGGAGACCGCCTTCAAGAAGAGGATAGTGGCCGGGAACGCCGATTTCCTGGCCGTGGCCCCGTACGCCAGCCGCTTCTCGTTCGAGACCTGGATACTGCCAAGGTCGCACTCCAGCCATTTCGAGGATATGCCGGAGACGCTGGCCCCGGCGCTGGCCGAGGTGCTGAAGACGGCGCTGGGCAAGCTCTCGGCCTCCCTGGGGGACCTGTCCTACAACCTCATCGTGCACACGATGCCGGTGCAGGACCCGGCCGCGGAGCATTATCACTGGCACATAGAGATAATGCCCAAGCTCAGCCACGTGGCGGGCTTCGAGTGGGGCACCGGCTTCTATATAAACGCGGTTTCCCCGGAAGAGGCGGCGGAGATACTGAACTCGGGCAGGAAGTACAGCGTCTAGCGCGGCATCGGCAAGAGAGGTCAAAATATGAAGATACTTATAGCTGCCAGCGAGGCTTTTCCCTTCTGCAAGACCGGCGGCCTGGCCGACGTGACCGGCGCGCTGGCGCAGGTGTTCTCGCGCATGCCGGAGGCTGAGGTGGTCCTGTTCCTGCCGCGCTACCGCAACGTGGGCGGCGGGGCCTTCTCGCTGAAGGCGACCGGCGGCAGTTTCCTGATCCCGGTCGGCGGCCGCATAGAGACCGCCACGATGAGCCGCGTGCAGTGGGGCAAGGCGGCGGTCTACTTCATAGAGAGCCCCAAGTATTTCGACAGGCCCGGCATGTACCGGGCGGCCGGCGGCGACTACGAGGACAACGACGAGCGCTTCATCTTCTTCTCGCGCGCGGTGCTGGAGGGCGCCAAGTTCATCGGCTTCAAGCCCGACGTGATCCACTGCCACGACTGGCAGACCGGGCTGGTGCCGGCCTACCTGCGCACGCTGTACCGCATAGACTCGTTCTACGCCAAGACGGCCTCGGTCTTCACGATCCACAATATCGCCTACCAGGGCATGTTCCCGAAGGAGACGCTGCTGAAAGCCGGGTTCTCGTGGATGGACTTCACTCCGGAGCGCCTGGAGTATTACGGCGGGATCAATTTCATGAAGGCCGGCCTGGCCTTCGCCGACCTGATCACTACCGTCAGCCCCACCTACGCCGGCGAGATCCAGTACCGGCCCGAGTTCGGCCACGGCATGGAGGGGCTGCTCAAGCACCGCACCGCGGACCTCTTCGGCATCCTGAACGGGATAGACGAGGAGATCTGGGACCCGGCCACCGACACGTTCCTCGAGCGCGGCTACGAGCTCAAGAGCTTCGCGCGCGGCAAGGCCGCCTCCAAGAAGGCTCTGCAGAAGGCGCTGGGCCTGGAGGAGAACAAGGACCTGATACTGGCGGGCGTAGTGAGCCGCCTGGACCGGCAGAAGGGGCTGGACACCCTGCTCTCCGTCATGCCGGAGTTCCTGGACAAGATGCAGCTGGTGGCGCTCGGCGCGGGCGACCCGGGCCTTTCCGACGCCTTCGCCGCGCTGGCCAAGGAACATCCCAAGCGCGTCGCCTTCAGGAACGGCTTCGACGAGACCCTGGCCCACAGGATCTACGGCGCCTCGGACATCTTCCTGATGCCGTCCCGCTTCGAACCGTGCGGCCTCAGCCAGATGATAGCCATGCGCTACGGCTCGCTGCCGGTGGTCACCCGGACCGGGGGGCTCAAGGACACCGTCTATTACAACGGCGAGCCCAAGGACTCCAACGGCTTCGCGATAGACGCCCCGGACCCCGGCCAGCTCAGGTCCGCGCTCGGCCATATCGTTTCCCTCTACGGCTGGCGCGAGAACTGGAACATGATGGTGCGCAACGCGATGAAAGGCGACTACGCCTGGCACAGGTCGGCCGAGGCCTATATAAAGCTCTTCGGCATCGCCGCGCAGCGCCGCCAGCTCTGAGCCTTCGCTTTTCCTTAACATAGCGCCGGCACGGCCCCCCGCGCCGGACCAAAGGTCCTATCCCCGGCGGGGCCCTCGGACACTTAAAGCCCCGCCCGCGGCGCGCTATCCTATGGGTATGGATACCAAGGCGCTGAAACTCATGGTCATGTCCTTCGCGGCGGCCTTGCTGCCTTCGGCGGCCTCCGCCCAGGGCGCCGCTTTCGAGGCGCTGCTCGGGGCCGCCGGCCAGGCCGGGCTTAGCGCTTCCGTTCCGGCGGTCTCGGCCCCCAAAGACACGAATTTCGGCGGAGAGTTCGCCTACATCGACAGGGGGCACGTCGTCCCGCAGGGGGCTCTGCGCATCGCCCTGGCCTATTATAAGGCCCACCGGGCCGGGCTCGGCAACCCGTATTATCTCTCCGTGGCGGACTTCACCCAGTACGACCTGAACAAGAGGTTCTATGTCATAGACATGCGCACCGGGGACGTGCGGCGCTTCCTGGTGGCGCACGGCAGCGGCTCAGACCCCGGACACACCGGCTACGCCACGATCTTCTCCAATAAGAACGAGACCCACGCGACGGCCCTGGGTTTCTACAGGACCGGCGAGACCTATTACGGGGAGCACGGCTATTCCCTGCGGCTGGACGGCCTTAGCGCCGGCAACAGCAACGCCCGCGCCAGGGCCATCGTCATACACGCCGCCTCCTACGTGGCCTCGGGCGGCCGCAGCTGGGGCTGCCTGGCCGTAGAGCCTTCGCAGCTGAACGCCGTGGTCGGGATGCTGAAGGGCGGTTCGCTGATCTACGCCTACCACAGCGGTTATGACGGCGCGGCGCAGGAGAGGGCCGGCGCCTGGGACCCGCAGCCGGCGGCCTCCGCGCCGCGGGGCGCCTACGCCGGCGCCTCCGAAGAGGACGGGGTTACTTCCTATATACAGCCGGACAGCCTGCCCGAGGACCTGGCCTACGAGGTGCGCCAGCCGGCCGAGCAGGACCCCGGAGCGGGGTGCTACGACGTCTCCTCCCCGGTCCGCTCCGCCTCGGCCCCCTCTGGCGTGCCGTACCGCGACATCATTCTCAAGGTCTCCAAAGAGGAGGGGGTGGACCCGGCGCTGGTGATGGCCGTGATACAGCAGGAATCCCGCTTCTACCCAAAGGCGCGCAGCGCCAGCGGGGCCCTGGGCCTGATGCAGGTGATGCCCGCCACGGCCCGCCTGATGGGCGTGAAGGACCCCGGGAAACTCTACGACCCCGAGACCAACATCCGCTGCGGCGTGCGCTACCTCAAGTACCTCTGGGGCGAGTTCGGCGAGGGGGACCTCTCCAGCCTTTCCGCCTCGGCCGCCGACAGCAGCGCGCTGATAAACACGATAGCCGCCTACAACGCCGGCCCCGGCAACGTCCGGAAGTACGGCGGGGTGCCGCCTTTCCGGGAGACCCGCGGCTATACGGCCAACGTCAGGTACTATTTCGGGCAGTTCAAGGCCATGCGGGCCTGAACCCGCCGGCCGAGAAGCGAAAAAGGGAGGCGCCGGCCTCCCTTTTTCTTTCCCCCAGCGGCGGGTCAGACCGGCGCGGAGTCTCCGCGCTGGCCGCCTCCCATGTATTTCTTCCTGAACCAGTGCTCCAGGTCGTCGAACAGGGAGTAGGTCACCGGCGTCATCAGCAGCGTGATCAGCAGCGACAGCGCCTGGCCGCCGATGATGACCAGCGCCATCGCGCGGCGCGAGCCGGAGCCCGCTCCGCCGCCCAGCGCCGTCGGCAGCATGCCCGCTATCAGCGTCAGCGTCGTCATCAGGATCGGGCGCAGCCTGGTCTTGTTGGCCTCTATCATCGCGGGGTAGCGCGCCATGCCCTTGGCCCTCAGCGTGTTGGTGTAGTCCACCTGCAGGATGGAGTTCTTCTTGACGATGCCGACCAGCATGAACATGCCCATGATGCTGAACAGCGTCAGGTTCTGGCCGGTCATGAACAGCGACAGCAGCGCGAACGGGATCGTCAGCGGCAGCACGATCATGATGGACAGCGGGTAGACGAAGCTCTCGAACTGGCTGGCCAGCACGATGTAGATGAAGATGAACGCCATCAGGAAGGCCTGCAGGAAGTCCATCAGCATGTTCCCGAGCTCCTTGGCCCTGCCGGTCACGCCGGCCTTGTACTCCGGCGGGGCGTGCAGGTCCGCGAAGGCCTTGTCGGCGGCCTTGATCAGCGCGCCAAGCGGGATGCCGTCCGCGTTGGCCAGCACCTGCACGTCGCGCTGCCTGTCGAAGCGGTCTATCTGCGTTGGACCGAAACCCTTCACCACCCTGGCCACGTTGTCCAGACGGGTGACCTTGCCCCCGGCGCACGGCACCAGCAGCGACTCTATCGCCTCCTTCGAGTCGCGGTAGTTCCGCTCGGCGCGCAGCCGCACCTGGTACAGGTCGTCGCCGTCCTTGAACTTGGTGATGTCCTCCTCTCCGCCGACCAGCGTGCGCAGGGAGGTGGCGATGTCCTCCACCTTGACGCCGAGGTCGTGCGCGCGGGCGCGGTCTATCTCCACGCGGTACTCCGGCTTGGCGTAGGAGAAGCTGGTGTCCACGTCCACCGCGCCCTTCACCTTGCGCAGGCTGTCCGCCACGGCCTGCGAGTACTGCTGCAGTTTGCCGAGGTCCGGGCCGGAGATGACGTACTGCAGGTCGCGGTCGCCGCCGCCGCCGAAGCCTCCCAGCGGGGCCACCGAGACCCGCAGTCCCTTGTACTTGCTCATCATCTTGCGCGACGCCAGCACGAAGTCGTTTATCGGGATGTCGCGGCGCTTCAGGTCGGCCAGCTCGACGATGATGTAGCCGGTGTTGACCTCGTTGGAGCCGGCCATGCTTCCTGTCCCGGTCCCGATGGCGGAGAGCGTGTTGACGACGAACGGCAGCTGGCGCGTCTCCGTCTCCACCTGCGCGAAGAGCTTCTCCATCACGCCTAGGCTGGTGCCCTCAGGGGCCGTTATCGTGATCTGGTACTGGCTGGTGTCGTCCTGAGGCAGGAAGTCCTTGCCTATGAACATCAGCAGCGGCACCATCGAGATCATGATGGCCGCCGCGAAGGCCACCATCCTCTTGCGCCTGGCCAGCGCCCACTCCAGCATCCTGATGTAGTGCCGCGCCAGGAACTCGTTCAGGCGGTCGGTGAACCTCTGCAGCCTGGACTTGCCGCCAGGCCTGACCTTCAGGAAGACCGAACAGAGCATCGGCGTCAGCGTCAGCGCCACGAACGTGCTGATGGCCACGGCGAAGGCTATCGTCAGGCCGTAGCTCTTGATGAAGCGGCCGACGATGCCTCCCATGTAGGCCAGCGGCACGAAGATGACCATCAGCGCGGCCGACATCGCGAGCACCGCGAACGAGATCTCCTTCGAACCGTCGAGCGCCGCCTTCAGCGGGCTCATCTTATGCTCCTCCATGTGCCGGTAGATGTTCTCCAGCATCACGATGGCGTCGTCGATGACTATGCCGACGGCTATCGTCAGGCCGAGCAGCGTCATGTTGTTCAGCGTGAAGCCGGCCAGGTCCATGAACGTGAAAGTGCCGATCAGCGAGGTCGGGATCGCCAGCGAGGAAATGATCGTGGAGCGGAAGTCGCCGATGAACAGCAGCACCATCAGCGCGGCGAACACCGCGCCCAGCACCAGGTGCTCCTTGACGGTGTCCACCGAGGCCTTGATGAAGACCGACTGGTCGCCTACGATCGTGGTCTCGACCCCCGGGGGGAGGGTCTTGTCGATCTCGGCCAGGCGCTCCTTGATGTTCTTTACGACCTCCACCGTGTTGGTCCCGGACTGCTTCTTGACCACCAGCGTGACGGCGGGGGCGCCGTTGTAGAACGAGGCGGTCGTCATGCGCTCGCCGGTGTCCTCGACGCGGCCTATGTCTGAGACGCGCACCTGCGCGCCCTTGATGTTGGCCACGACGATGTTGTTGAAGTCCTTGACGTCCTTGATGCGGCCCATCGTGCGCAGGACGTACTCCTTGTCCCTCTGCTCCACCTTGCCGCCGGGGATCTCGATGTTCTGCTGCGCGATGGCGTCCTTGACCTTGTTTATCGGGATGCTCAGCGCGGCCAGCTTGAGCGGATTGACCACGATGTGGATCTCGCGCTCGCGGCCGCCCGTTATGTCCACCGCGCCCACGCCGTTGACGGTCTCTATGACCTCCTTTACCTGCTTGCGCGCGATGCGCGTCAGGTCTATCAGGTTCCGCTGGCCGTAGACCACGACGTTGAGCACGGGGGTGGCGCCGATGTCGAACTTGCCCACTACCGGCGGGTCCGTGCCCTGCGGCAGCTGGGACAGCACCGAGTTCACCTTGTCGCGCACCTCCTGCGCGGCCACGTCGGCGTTCTTCTCCAGCACGAACTTGATCATCACCAGCGACTGGCCTTCGTAGCTGGTGGAGGTGATGTCCTCTATGCCGGAGATGGTGTTGACGGCTTCTTCTATCGGCTTCGTGACGGAGGTCTCTATCTCCTCCGGGTCGGCGCCCTTGAGCGTGGTCTGTATCATCACGAACGGGAATTCCACGTTCGGGAACAGGTCCACGCCCAGGCGGAAGTAGGAGAAGATGCCCAGCACCACGATGGTGGCTATCATCATCGTGGTGAAGATGGGTTTTTTTACGCTGATCTCTGTGATCTTCATGGTAAGTCGGCCGCGCGCCGGGGGCGGCCCGTGGTCAGTTCTGCACCTTTATCTTGCTGCCGTTCTGCAGGCCGTAGAGGCCGAACGTTATGACCTCCTGGCCTTCCTTTATGCCGCTGACCTGCGAGAAATCGTCCGTGCGTATGCCCACGCGTACCGGCACCTTCACGGCGCGGCCGTCGGGAGAAGGTTCGAAGACGAAGTCCTTGCCGTCCTCGCTGACCACGGCGGCGGTGGGCACGGAGAGCGCGGCCCCGCGGGAAGCCACTATCAGGTGGGCCTCCGCGAACATGCCCGATTTCAGCCTGCCGTTCTCGTTGTCCACCAGCACTTCCACGGCCGTGTTGCGGGAGCTGGGGTCCACCACGGGGCTTATCTTCCAGACCTTGCCCGAGAACGTCCTGTCGGGGAACGCGTCAACCTTGATGCTCGCCTCCTGGCCCAGGAAGACCTTGCCTATGTACTTCTCCGGCACGTCCAGCGCCACGCGCACCTTGGACTGGTTCACCACCAGCGCCACGGGCGTCTGGGGGGTCACGTTGGCGCCGGAGTCCAGGTAGGTGCGGCCTATCACGCCGGTGAGGGTGGAGGGGACCGGGGCGGGTTCGTAGACCACCCCGACCTCGTCGCGCTCTATCAGCGCCACGGGCTGGTCCTTCTTCACGGGATCGCCCTCGTGGAGGAGGTTCTTCAGCAGCTTGCCGGACGTGCGCGGGTAGAGGGTGGCTTCGTCCAGGGCCTTTATCGAGCCGGTGAGCAGGATGTAGTCTTCCAGGCTTCGCGTTTTTGCCGGCTCGGTCCTGACCAGGAAGCGGTCCTTCTCCAGCTTGTTCAGCGCCTCGACGTCCTTGTTGCGGCAGCCCGCCGCCAGGGCCGCCGCCGCCGCCGCGAAAAGGATGAGGTACGACTTTGTCTTTTTCATATATGGGTCCTGTGATGCGTCCCTGCTATCTGCCTATCGCCCAGTCGAGCTCGGCGCCCGCGGAGCAGACGTCGTAGGCCGCCTGCGAGTAGAGCGTCTGCGCCTTGTTGAGCGCCAGCGTGGCGTCGTTGAGGTCCAGCTGGCCGGCCAGGCCGCTCTTGAAGCGCAGCTCGGTGGCGGAAAGCGTCTTGCGCGCCGTGTCCACGGCCGTCGCCTGGGAGGCCAGCCTCTGCGAGGCCTCGGTGAGGTCCATCCAGGCCTTCTTGACATCTATGCGGATGCCGCGCTCCTCGTCCTTCAGATCGGCGTCGGATTTCTCCAGCGCGAGCTCCGCCTGCTGGACCCGGGAGGAGACCGAGCCGCCGGAGAAAAGCGGCAGGTTCAGGCTGACCCCCGCCGACATGCTCCAGCTCCGTTCCGCGGCTGTGGGCAGGCCGTTGTCGTCCTGCGCCTGGAACTGCCTGGAGGCGAAGGCGCTCAGGTAGGGGTAGTGGCCGGAGCGCTCCAGCGCGACGTTCTCCGCGGCGAGGCGCTCCTGCAGCGCGGCCAGCCTGTTTTCCGGCCTGTTCTCCAGCGCCAGCCTGTAGAGTTCCGCCAGCGGCCGCCCGGGAGCGGCGCCGCAGTTCATGGCGCCGGAAAGGGAGACGTCGTCGTCGGTGTCCAGGCCCAGCAGCTTCTTGAGCGTCAGCAGGCCCTCCTCGTAATAGTTCCGGTTCTGGGTGACCGCCGGCTCGTTGTTGCTGACCTCCACCTCCTGGCGCATGACCTCCAGGTCGCTGGCCAGGCCCTGCTTGAACTGCGCGCGGATCGTGTCCAGATGCTGCCTGGAGAGGTCCAGCGTCTCCTCCTGTATGCCGGCCATCGCGCTGGAGAGCAGCACCGAGTAGTAGAGCTGCGTCACGGACTTGCGCACCAGGTTCTGCGCCGCCCGCAGCTGCTCCGCGCTGGAGTCGGAGTACAGGCCGGCCATGCGTATGCCGGTGTTCACCTTGCCGCCGGCCCAGAGGACCTGCTGCAGGTTCAGCGAGGCGGCGTAGGCGTTGTTCAGGCCGGCCGGGATCTTGCTCCCGCCGATGAAGAAATACGGGGTCTCGATGTTGCGCGTGTACTGCGCGCCGGCGCTGAGCTGCGGGTAGACGCCGCCCCAGTACTCGCGTATCTTCTCCTTGTAGATGAGCCGGTCCTTCTCGGCGTCGATAACCGCCACGTTGTTCCTCATCGCCAGGTCCACCGCGTCGCCCAGGGTCATCACGGCCGAGCGCGCCTGGCCGGCCAGGGCCGGCAGCAGCAGCAGGAAGAGCAGCGCTTTAGCGCGCCTCGCGCCGGCGCAGATCAGGCGGGCCAGCCTGCCGGGCAGTCCGCTGTCCAGTGCCGAGAGGCCGTTCTCGCTGGCCTCCATTATGAAATAGGCCAGGACCGCCCTGACCATCTGCAGCAGGTCCTCCGCCGCGTGGCCGGAGAACCGCTCCTTGGCGAAGAGCTCGCGCAGCGCCTTGCGGTTGCGCAGCTTCAGGTCCCGCGACAGCGAGGAGAGCACGCCCCCCGGGGGGGAGGCCATCATCTTCAGGGAGCACTTCGGCATGTCGGGATAGCGCCGTATGAACTCCAGGTGTTCGGAGAAAAGCCGCTCCAGCTTGCGCTCCAGCGTCAGGCCGGGCCTGTTCATCTCGGAGTAAAGCTCCCGGAAATGCTTGGTGCCTTCCTCGAACGCGGCGCGGATCAGCGCGTCCTTGTCCTTGAAATAGTAGTAGAGCACCGGCTTCGTGATGTGCAGCCTGGCCGAGATCTCCCGCATCGACACCGCGTCGGGTCCCTTCTCCGCCATCAGGGCGGTGGCCGTTTCCAGTATCCTGCGGCGGGTCCTGTCGCCCTTGGCGGTCTTCTCTTCTTTTTGTGGTCCCATAAAACTTACCTACCGGTAAATAAATTATACCAACCCGGCCGGTCCCCGGTCAAGCGGCGTCCCGGGGCCGAAGGGCCCAGCCGCGGGTGGGCCCTTTTGCGCTTCCGTCCTGGGTCCTAAGCCTCTATTGGGGGCGGGCCGAAGCCGGATACAATATTAAGCGTTAAGGCAAGCAGCCCTTGTAATCCCCCGATAAGGGCGGGGGAGAATCCACCGGCGGGCCCACCCGCTGTAACCAGGGGAAACGAAAGCGATTTCGTTTCCTTTTTTTGTTTCCGCGGGTGGACTAACGATGAAGAAATACCTTTTAAGCGCCATAATTCTCCCCTTCCTCTGGGCGGCGGCCTCGGCGCAGGCCGGCGGCCGGAAGCGCGACCCGCTCGCGGGTTCCGGGCCCTTCGCGGACCCGGTCTTCCAGGACTTCCTCGAGACCTCGGACGACGGTTATCTCAACGCCAAGAACACGATGCTGGTGCGCACCGACTTCGGCGATATGCGCGATTCGGTGGCCTCCCCCCGCGCCTCCCTGCGCGACGTCAGGCCTCCCTCGGCTTCCGCTGGCGGCTCCGCCCCCAAGGGCGTTCCTGCCTACCCGGCCGGGCACTACAAGGTCACTTTCGCCGGCGAGGCCGGCCCGCTGGGCTCGTACGTGATGCCGGTGGGCAGCGCGCCCTCGGTTTACCCGCGCGAATACGCTCTGCTGGGCGTTTCGGTGGCCGGCGGCGCCTACGACGCGCTGCTGCCGGCCCTGGAGCGGGCCGGGCTGCGCTTCGCCGGGGAGAAGGACACCTATTCCTCCGGGCGGAAGAGGACCGTCGTGCTGGGCTGGGCCCCCTATTCCGCGATCCCCGCTGTCTCGCGCGTCCGGGGCGTGTCCGGTGTCGCGGTGGAGAACGGCCGCTCCGGGATGCAGCTCAGGGCCAGGGTGCGCTTCACGCTCAAGGTCCCTTTCCAGAACGGGCCCGACACCTTCGTCCCCGGGTTCCTGAAGGGGCTTTCGAAGAGCAGCGGATTCGTGGCCGAGTCCTGGTCCCGTCTTCCGGCCGATGGCGGGGACTCCCGGTTCAGCGTTTTCGACGTGACCGGCACCATGCCGGTGGACATGCTCTCGGGCCTCTCCGCTTCGCCCTTCGTGGCTTCGGTGGAGCTCAAGGACTCCTCTCTCTGACCGGCCGGGCGGGCTCCCTTCCTTTTTTGTCCGCCGCATAAAAGTTATAATTGTCCGGTAGGACGGTCCGGCGGGCCTTAGCGCGCGCCGGGCGTTCCGCCTTTATGGACGAACAAAAACATCATCACGCGCCCCACCCCTCCGCCGGCCTGCGCAAGGGTTACCGGGTGGTCTTCCTGCTCGCTTTCTCCGCGGGGCTGCTGGCCGAAATGCTGCTTTTCCTGCAGGCCCAGATGCGCGAGATAGCCTCCCTTCTCAAGGAGGATTTCCGCATCGTCGTGGTCAAGGACGACAGGGCTAAGGTCAAGCCTGAGGATATCGGCGCGGCCCTCTCCGCCATCAAGGGGACCGAGCAGGCGGTCTTCGTCAGCCGCCAGGACAGGCTGGCCCGGCTGAAGGCCGAGGAACCGGACCTGGTCGCCTCCGTCCTGCCTCCGGGCTCCAACCCTATGCCCGACACCTGGGAGGTGATAGTCAAGGAGGACGCGCTGGGGGACCTGAACTCCTGGACCGACGCCGCCTGGCGCGTCAAAGGCGTAGGGGACATAAAGTACAAGCCTCTCGAGGCCTACGCCATAATGCACGCTGTCTTCTACGACCACCTGATAGGCCTGGGGCTGGCGCTCTCTTTCCTGGCCTTCATGGTGATGGCCGCCATGACGCTCACCTACTGGCACGAATCCGCCTCGCTGACCGTGGTCATGCCGGGGGAAAAGGCCTGGACCCTGGCCGGCGCGGCCGGCGCTGCGCTGTCCTCCCTGGCCGCTTACGTGGTGGTCTACCCGGTGAAGAACCTGAGCCCGGTCTGGGTCTGGCCGAACCCGCTCTGGCAGGCCGTGGTGGTGGGGGCCGGAGCGCTGATGGGCTGGAGCCTCGGCCGCTGGAAGAGCGATCATTACAGATAACCGCATGACACCAGACGAACGCCTAGACGCGCCCGGCGCGGGCGGGCGCGGACCGGCCGCCGCGGGGCGGCTCCGCGCCGCCCTGCTCTGTGCCGCTTTGTGCGTCCTGGCCTGCCTCCCGGCCCGCGCCGGGCAGGCCGCCGTGGAGGCCAAGAAGAAGAGCCTCGCCGATATAAACGCGCAGCTGGAGGAGAAGAAGGCGGAGCTGGAGAAGTACCGTCAGGAGGAGCAGCGCATCTCGGACGAACTGTCCGGCCTTAAGAAGGAGGAGAAGCAGACAGCCGCCCGCCGCCGCGACCTGGAGGGGCAGCTGGAGAGGGCCAAGGCCCGCTCCGGGGATGCCCGGCTCAAGTACGATTCCCTGGAGAAGAGCCGCAAGGAGCTGACCGGCGACATACACGGCGAACTGGTGATGCTGTCCCTGCAGAAGGAGTTCTACTACCCCTATTACGGGATGCGGGACATCGACAAGGACATGCTGATGCGCTACGCGATGCTTAAGAAGCGCGCGCTCCTGTCCAGCATGAGGGGGGAGAGCCTGCGCGTGCACCGGGACATGGAAACCCTCATGCAGAAAGGCGCCGAACTCCGCTCGCGCCAGGCCCTGCTGCGCCGCCAGAGCTCGGAGAACAAGACCGCCCTCAGGGCCAAGCAGTCCGAGCTGGAGCAGGCCCGGGAGGAGCAGGCCCGCCTGTCTGCGGAGCTGCAGTCCCTGCAGGAGGCGGCGCTCGGCCTGACGCGCCTGGTCAAGAAGCTTCAGAAGCAGGCCCCGTACATCAGCAGCGATTTCAACGCGAACCTGCCGATACCCAGGGGTTCCATGTCCTGGCCGGCCGTGGGGAAGGTGATAAGCCGCTTCGGCCGCGAGAACGTCCCCGGTCTAAAGACCTGGATAGTGCGCGAAGGCATACGCATCGCTACGGCCGCGGACGCCCCGGTGCACGCCGCCCTGACCGGGAAGGTCATCTACGCCGGACCTTTCCGTACCTACGGCAACGTTGTGATAGTGGACCACGAGAAGGGCTTCTTCACGATCTACGGCCTGCTCAGCCGCATAGACGCCTCCAGGGGCGAAGAGGTGACGCCCGGCACGCAGCTGGGATTGGCCGGAAAGGACACGCAGGCCATGAGCACCGGCAGGAAAGCGTCCGGAAGCGCCGTCTATTTCGAGATCCGCAAAGGCGACAGGGCCATAGACCCCCTTAAGTGGCTGCCGGACCGCATCGAAGGGGCGCCGTCCGCGGGAAATTAGATATAATAATTTTCTAATTATAGCCCGGCCCCGAGGCCGGCCTTTTCCGTTTTCCCGTCTTCTTTAAGGAGCTATGGAAATGAAGAACATCAAGAAACTGTTTCTGGTCACGGCCGCGGCCCTGGTCATAGGAGCCGTCCTTCCCTATGCCGACTACGCCATGGACAAGACCTACGGGCAGCTCAAGGTCCTGGTGGACGTGATGGAGCTGATCCGGGAGAATTACGTGGAGCCGATAGACACGCAGAAGCTTATCTACGGCGCGGCACGCGGCATGGTGGACCAGCTGGACGACTTCTCCCAGTTCATGGACCCCGACCTTTACCAGCTGGTCAAGAGCGACACCGAAGGGGAATTCGGAGGCGTCGGCATAACGGTGGAGCCGGTCGACGGCTGGCTCACGGTGGTGACGCCGATGCCCGGCACGCCGGCGTTCGCGGCCGGGATCATGCCGGGGGACAAGATAATCAAGATAGAGGGCGCGTCCACCAAGAACATGCTGATAGACGAGGCCATAAAGAAGCTGCGCGGCAAGCCGGGCACCAGGGTGAAGATAACCATAGCCAGGGAGCCGGCCAAGAAGGGGGACGACTGGACCACGCAGGACATAGAGCTGACCCGGGAGGTGATAAAGGCCGAGAACGTGAAGTGGCGCATGCTCGACGATAAGATCGGCTACATCAAGATCGTCGAGTTCTCCGGCCACGTCACGGAGAACTTCAGGAAGGCCATCGACGACCTCCACTCCCAGGGGATGCAGGCGCTGGTGCTGGACCTGCGCTACAATCCCGGCGGTCTGCTGACCTCGGCCGTGGACATCTCAAAGCTGTTCCTGAACGACGACAAGATGATAGTTTACACCAAGGGCCGCAAGCCGGAGAACTACCAGGAATTCCGCGCCGACGGCAAGGCGCCTTACGAGACGCTGCCGCTCGTGGTCCTGATCAACCGCTACTCGGCCAGCGCCAGCGAGATCCTGTCCGGCGCGATGCAGGACGACAAGCGCGCGGTCATCATCGGCGAGCGCTCGTTCGGCAAGGCCAGCGTGCAGCAGATCATCCCGCTCTCGGACGGCTCGGCGCTGCGCCTGACGATAGCCAAGTACTACACGCCGAGCGGCAGGTCGATACAGCGCGACGAGAGCGGCGAGCACGGCGGCATAACCCCCGACATAACGGTAAAGGTGCCGTCGGACGTGGAGAAGAAGCTGCTGCAGCAGGACGAGGAGCTCTATTATCCGCCCGCCAAAAAGGAGCGCAAGGGAGAGACCCCGCCGGTGAAGACGAACGAGAAATTCGGCGCTCCGGTCCCGCCCCCCGCGAAGCCGGAGAAGGTCCGGGACGAGGTGCTGGACAGGGCCGTGGAGCTGCTTAAGGCGAGGGACATACTTGCCAACCTGAAGCCCGGGAAATAGGCGGTCGGGTGAGAATTCTGGCTTTCGAGACCACTTGCGACGAGACCTCGGCCGCCGTGCTGGAGGGTAAGGCCCTGCTCTCGAACGAGGTCTTCTCCCAGATAAGCCTGCACCGCAGGTACAGCGGGGTGGTGCCGGAGCTGGCCAGCCGCGCGCACCTCGAGAAGATCCCGTTCGTGCTGGCCGGGGCCCTTTCCGGGGCCGGCCTGAAGACGCCGCTGAGGCGCGGCGCCCTGGACGCGGTGGCCTTTTCCCGCGGCCCCGGCCTGCCAGGCGCGCTGATGGTCGGGCGCGTGGCGGCCGAGACCGCGGCCGAACTGGCCGGGGTCCCGCTGATAGGCGTGAACCACCTGGAGGGCCACCTGCTCGCCTGCGAGATCGAGGGAGGCCGCGCGGCGCGGCCGCTGAAGTTCCCGCTGGCCGCGCTGATAGTCTCGGGCGGGCACACGGAGCTGTGGCACGCCCGCGGCTACGGCGACTACCGGGTGCTCGGCCGCACCCGCGACGACGCGGCCGGCGAGGCCTTCGACAAGGTCGCCAAGCTGCTTGGACTGCCGTATCCTGGCGGACCCTCGGTGGAGAAGGCGGCCGCGCGGGCCCGCGGCCGGCTGCCGGACTTCCCGCGGCCGCTGCTGCCCGGGACCAGGGATTTCTCCTTCAGCGGCCTCAAGACGGCCGTCAGTTATTACCTGGCCGGCAGGCTCGGGCGGGATTTCTACGGGCGCGGCCTGCGCCTGCCCCCGGCGGAGCGCGACCGCGTCTGCCGGGCCTTCCAGGACGCGGTGGTAGAGACGCTGGTGCGCAAGACGGCAGAAGCTGCGCGTGCCCTCGGCCTCGGGCGCATAGCCGTGGGCGGGGGGGTCTCGGCCAACGGGGCGCTCAGGGAGGCCTTCGGGCGGCTGGCCGGCTTCGAGGTCCGCTTCTCCGAGAAGGCCTACTGCTCCGACAACGCGGCCATGGTGGCGCTCTGCGCGCTGCGCAGGCTGGAGGCGGGCCGTTTCGCCAACAGCCTCAAGGTCGCCCCGGAGCTTTCCGATCCGGGCTGGAAAGGGGCGGCGCTCCGGGGCCCGCGGGCCGGGAAACATTATAGTAACAACCGCGCGCTATAAATCTTAAGATGCTCATCTGGCTGCTTTCGGACTACGACCACAGGAAACACCTGGCCTTCAAGAGCCTGCTGGGCCGTTTTTCCTCCGCCTTCCCCGAGACGCGGGCCGAGTTCTCCGTGAAGAGCCGCCGCAGCATGTGGGAGAGCCTGTTCGCCCACCTGCGCGACCCCAAGCGCAACCCGATGGCCGACGTGGTAGAGATCCCGCAGAACTGGACGGAGCTCTTCTCCCGGCTCGGCATGCTGTCCGAGCTGGCCTCGGAGGTCGGGCCGCTGGAACAGCGCCGTTACCCGGATTTCATCCTGAAGGAACTGTGCCGGCACGACGAGTCCCGCGCCTGGTCGGCGCCGTGGTGGCTGGAGGCCCCGGCCCTCTTCTACCGGCCGCAGGCGGTCAGGGGGGGCGTGGACGCCCCGGCGGAACAGCTGGCCACCTGGGAGGGCTTCAGGGCCGCCCTGGACAAGGTGCGGGCGCCTTCCCGCCGCGGGAACTTCCGCGCGCTTTCCGTGCCAGGCTCCTCCGGCTCGGTCTCGGTCTCCGACGTGCTGCCGCGCATGTGGGGCAGGCGCGGCGGCCTTTTTTCCGACGATTTCAACCGCGCCACTTTCAACCGCGACGAGACCATCGGCGGAGTGGAGGACTGGCTGGAGCTGGCGGTCAGCGGCAAGATAGAGCTCTTCAGCGCCGACCGCTTCGAGAACGGCCCGAGGCCGGCCGAGGACTGCGCCTTCATGATCTCGTCGCGCAAGCTGCCCGGGGCCGCGCGCGCCGGCCTGAGGATGCTCCCGTACCCGGGCTATCCTTCCGGCGGCGGCCTGGCGCTGGTCTACAACCTGGCCGTCTCCTCCTCCAGCCGCGGGCACGCCGCCGCCTCGGCCTTCGTCTCCTGGGCCATGGAGCCTCGCAACGCCTCCTATTTCGCCGAGAGCTTCGGGGTGTTCCCCTGCCTGAGGACGGTTTTCGAGGACCGCCTGCGCGAGGAGCGCGAGGCGGAGGTGTACCGGAGGCTTTTTTCCGCCCCGGAGCTGATGCCCAACATCATGGTCTACCCTACCGCGGAGCTGCTGCTGGAGCGGGCGCTGTGGAACCTGTCGCTGAAGATAGCGCGCAGGGACTACGACCGCGAGGACCTGCTGAGGGAGCTGATCATGGCGCAGGGAGAGGCCGACTATCTGCTGTCGCTGTATTGAGACGATGAAGAAGAACGGGAAGGAACTTTTCGCGCAGGCCGCCGGGGCCGTCCTCGAGGGCCGCGGGGCCTTCATGGCCGCTTCGCTGGAGGCCCTGGCCGAAAGGTTCTCGCTGGACGCCGCCTCCTATTACGAGTACGACGAGAAGACCGGGCTGCTGCGCCTGCTGCTGCGCCACGCTTCCGGGGTCTCGTTCGAGCACGAGGAGAACCTGCGCCCGCTGCCGGGGTCCGCCGCCGCCCGCGCGCTGGAGGGCCTGCAGGCGGTGTCCGCCAAGAGCCCGGCCGGCTGCTTCCTGTACTCCCCTTTCAGGCTCGACCACTGCGACCCGGCCGGAGGGCGCGGCGTGGTGCCGTGCTTCGGTCTGGTGCGCATGGAGCGCTCCCCGCGCCGCCGGCGCTTCTCCCCAGCGGAGGCGGCCAGGGCCGACGCGTACCTGCGCTCCTACCTGCGCGACTATTACAAGGCGGAGCTGCTCTCGCTGCACCGCAAATACGACAAGAACGTAGCCGCGATCACGGAGCTGACCGAGGTCTTCGCCACCGCGCTTCGCGTCAGCGACAGCTTCCGCCATATCCTCTCCGGCATCCAGACCTACTTCGGCTTCGACCGGGTGCGGCTGTACCTGATAGACGAAAAGAACCGCAAGCTGAAAGGCGAGCTCTCCGCCGACATCCGCGGCCAGGTCAAGAGCATCTCCTACGAGGAGATCCCGCTCGAGCCGGGGGCGCACCGCTTCGCCGACATCGTGCTGGGCAAGAGCTCCGGCGCGTTCATGGAGCGCTACAAGGACTGCGTGCTGTACATGCCCCTCGCCGTGCAGGGCGTGACGATAGGCCTGCTCATCGTCGACAACCTGCTCAGCCAGCAGAGGATAGAGCCGGAGGAACTGACGATGCTGAAGTCCTTCGGCGGCCAGATAGCGCTGGCCGTGGACAACTCCCGCCTGTTCGACAAGGTGGAGGAACTGTCCCTCTACGACGAGCTGACGAAGCTGCCGCTGCGCCGTTATTTCAACCAGCGCTTCCAGGAGGAGTTCTACCGCGCGGAGCGTTTCAAGCAGCCGCTGGCCCTCGTCTGGGCGGACATAGACTATTTCAAAGAGGTCAACGACACCTACGGCCACCAGATAGGCGACAAGGTGCTGCGCGAGACCGGCCGCGTGATACTCGCCAACCTGCGCAAGATAGACTTCCCGTGCCGCTACGGCGGCGACGAGATCATCATCCTGCTGCCGCAGGCCACCGGCGAGGAGGCCAGGCGGCTGGCGGAGCGCCTCAGCCAGGAGCTCTCCGAACTGCGCATCCCGGTGCCCTTCTCCAAGGCGAAAGAGCTGCGCGTGACGCTCTCCATCGGCGTCTCCACCTTCCCCCAGGACGCCTCCTCTACGGACGCGCTGCTCGAGAAGGCGGACGACGCGCTCTACTGGGTGAAATCGCACGGCCGCGCCGGCATCGCGCTCTATTCCGACATGGCGGCGGAGAAGGAAAAGGCCGCCGGAGGAGGGGCTCATGCGCCCGTCTGAGGCCGGCGCCGCCGGGCCGCGCCGCGCGCGGCTCCCGGAAGGCCGGGCTCTCCTGCTGGGGGCGCTGCTGCTGGCCGCGCTGCCCGGCGTCTCGCTGGCGGTGTTCGAGGACCTTCCCGCCGGGGCCAGGCAGCTGGGGCTGGGGGGGCAGTCGGCCGCGCTGGAGGACGCTCTTTCCTTCTACGCCAACCCGGCCCTGCCGGGCTCCCGGCGCAAGTTCGAGACCGGCGGCCAGTTCCTCTCCTCCGACAGGACCACGCAGGGGCCGGAGTCGGTCACGGCCTACGGGGCCTGGGCGGTAGTGCCGCGCATGGCCTACGGCAGGCTGGGCACCCTCACGCTGGGCTGGCTCGAGGACGAGTACGGCGGCAGCCTGAAGCAGAAGACGCTCTCCCTGGGCTGGGGCACCTGGAACCTGATACGCGGCGATTCCGGGATGCTTGACTTCGGCGCCAACTTCAAGGTGCTCAGCGCCTCCGACGGGCAGGACTCGGCCTCCGGCGCGGCGCTGGACCTCGGCGCGGCCTTCCGTCCCGACGGCAACCATACGCTCGGCTTCTCGATACTGAACGTCAACGCCCCGGCTTTCAACGTGGGCTCCCGCAAGGACCACGCCCCGCGCGTGGCGCGGCTGGCCGTCTCGGAGCGGCGGGAGGACTATACGATCTCGCTGGACCTGGCGGCCCGCTCCGCCTCGGACGGCTACGGGGGCAACGTCAGTTTCGACCCGGGCGTGGAGCACGTCTGGCGTACCGAGCGCTCCGGGGCGTTCTATTCCCGGGCCGGCCTCAACCTGGCCGAGCGCGCCTCGGCGCTGAGCGCCGGCATCGGCTGGAAGCACGGCCCCTCCGAGCTCTCGTACGGCGTCGCGGTGCCGCTGACCGCGCCCGTCTCGGCGGCGCATTCGCTTACGCTTTCGCTGCGCTTCGGGGACCGCGACCTGGAGGACGACTACGAACGCCTGATAAAGCGGGAGATAAAGTACCGCGAGGACCTGGTGGAGGCCCTGGACGAGTCCACGAAACGGGAGGGGATGCTGCGCGACGAGCTGGCCTCGATGAAGGCGGAGATAGATTCCCTCAGCGCGCAGCTGCGCGGGGAGCAGGCGCAGAAGGCCAGCGTTACCAGCGAGAAGGAGCGCCTGGCCGCGATAGTGCGCAAGCAGCAGGCCGCCGAGGCCGAGCTCCAGGCGCTGGCCGCCAAGCGCAGGGCGGACAAGCTGAACCAGCTGCGCTACGGTTTCAGCCTGGACTGGGAGGCCTACCTCAAGCTGAAAGGGGGGGGCGCGCCGCCCGACGTGCTGAAGGCCTCGCTGCAGCGCATGATAAGCCAGTACCAGGATTCCGGGATCGACATCAGCCGGGCGACCGTGGAGCTGCAGGGGCTGCTGTCCGGCAAATAGCCCGGCCCGTGTAACATTTTTTTAACAATTGTTTCACCGGCGGTTAATACCGCGCTGGTAAACTTTGTTGACCGGGGCGGCCGGGGAACCGGCCTTTCCGGGCGGCGCCGGCGCTGGATACTTATGGAAAGCAAGGATATAGACAGGCACATAAGCGAGCTGTGGAAGCGGGTGGCGGGCGGGGACTACGCCCCGGAGCCTCCCGCCGCGCTGCCCCCCGACGTGCGCCAGTCCAACATGGAGACCATGCGCCTGCTGCGCGACAATTTCTCGAAGGCCGAAGAAGAGTGGAAGGCGCTGCTGGCGGCGAAGGATTCCCAGCTGCGCGACCTCGCCGCCCAGCTGGAGGAGACCAGGGCCCACCTTTCCGAACTGAAGCAGCATTACCAGGAGGCCCGCGAGCGGGCGCTCGGCGAGGAGATGTCCGTCGCCGTCAACCTGGAGGAGTCCAGGAAGGTGCTGGAGGCGCAGAAGAAGAACCACGCGCGCGAGATCTCCCTGCTCAAGGAACTGCTGGAGCGCACGAAGACGGAGATCCTGGGCCTGCAGGAGCGCGTGGAGTCGCTGCGCTCCGAGCGCGACGCGCTGCGCGGCAGGGGCGTCTCGCTCTCCTCCGAGAGGGACGACCTGGCCGACGCGAAGGCCGGCCTCGAGGCCAAGCTGGCGGATTCCAAGGAGGCCGTGGAGAAGACCCTGGCCGAGCTGCTGGCCGAGCGCAAGAACAGGCGCGACGACCAGGCCAGGATGAAGGAGATGGAGGCGAGGATAAAGGAGCTCACCGGGAACCTGGCCGCGGCCAAGGCCGACTGGGGCGCCGAGAGGACGCAGTGGCGCGAGATGTGGGACAGGGAGCGCTCCGTCTGGGAGACGCACCGCCAGGAGTTCGCCGTCTGGGAGGAGCGCCTGCGCTCCGAGCGCGAGGCCTGGACCCAGAAGATGCGCGAACAGGAGGCCGCCGGCGTCGAGAGCGCGGCCGGCCTGGCCAAGGTCCTGAAGGAGAGCAGCCAGTGGTCCGAGAAGGTGACCCAGGTGCTCAAGCTCTACGCGCTCAAGGGCGTGGAGCTGCCCAGCGTCTTCGTCTCGCCCTCCCCGGACGCCGCTTTCGTGCGCGCCCGCAGGAACGTTTCCCGCGCGCTGGCCATGGCGCTGGCCGGCCTGCTGCTGATGTCCGTGGCGGCCTGGCGGGCCTACGTCTGGCGCTCCGAGGCCCATTACAAGCTGCTGTCCTCCTCCCCGCTGGACCTGACCAGCCCCTCCGGCCTGGCCGTCGACAAGGACGGCCTCTGGCTGGCCGACTGGAACAAGGGCCTCTCGCTCATGGACCCCCGCGACCTTTCCACGCTGCGCGTGCTGCCGCCGCCGGCCGGGACGCCGATGCGCCCCGGCGCGCTCACCGATACCGGCTCCGGGCTGTGGACGCTGGACATGGCCCAGCTGCGCTACGCGAGGCAGAGCTACAGGGACGGCTCCATAACGGAGTCGGTCAAGACGCCGGGCCCCGCGCCGCAGGGCGCTGCCTGGGACGGCTACAGTCTGTGGGCCTTCGACGCTTCCTCCGGGCTGCTGTACAAATACGCGCTGGACCCTTCCGCCGGGGCTTCGGCCACCTACAGGCTGGAAGGGGTGAAGAGCGTGGCCTGCATGCAGTGGGTGGACGGCCAGCTCTGGGTTCTGGACAGCTCCAACGTGCTGCGCCGCTACGCGCTGAAGGACGGAGCCTTCAGGGAGCTCTCCAGCCAGGTCTTCGGCAGGGAGAAGGCGGCCGCTTTCTGGGCCGACGACGGCACGCTCTGGAGCGTGGAAAAGAGCGGCGACCTGACCGGGGGGTACGAGCTGAAGAAGTATTCGCTGAAAGTGTACAGGTGAGGCGGGGGCCCCGGAATCTTTATTGATTTCATTATGCCGAAAATGGCAGAATTGGACAGTGATTTTTTGCCGGGAGGCGGCCGCGCCGCGCTCTTCGGCCTTATTTTTGGCACAGAGAGAGATTATGCTTAAAAGACCGGGGCTGGTTCTGGGGGCTATCGCGCTGCTTATGGGGCTGACCGCCTCTCTTTCCGCCCAGCAACTGTACATCAGCGCCATCAAGGCCGTCTACAAAGAGGGCGGCAACGGCTACTGCAACGACGTCAACGGCGATCTTACCGCCAGTGATTACGACGTCTCCTACGTGACGAGCGGCGGCAACCCCGGGCAGGATTCCTCGCGCATAGAGTTCGAGCGCCCCACGCCCAAGGTCAACGACATCGGCTCTGGCGGCTCCTGCCCCGGCGGCTACTGCTACCCCAACAGCTGCCTCGCCCTCTGCGCCCAGCTGGTCTGCGTCAGCACCGACGGCTATTTCGGCATAGACCAGCTTACATTCGAGATCTTCAAGTTCGGCGCCGGCTCCAACCCGCTGGACCCGGCCTCCACCCCGCCCATACGCACCATCTCGATGTACAACATCGGCATGTGCAACAGCGATAATAACGCGCAGTACTATGTGAATCCGGGCGGAACGAGCGACCCCACCTATTACTACTGCACCCCGTGGGACGGCTATTACAACCTCAACGGCATATTCGGCAAGACCAACGGGCAGTTCGGCTTCAGGGCCACGGTCAAGACCAACCAGGTCAGCCAGACCGCGGGCAACATCTCCATAGAGCAGACCGCGGCCTTCCCGGGGCAGAGCCAGTTCCCGATACAGGTGGACGTGACCGACATTCACGCCGTGCGCTCGAGCCCGACGGTGGTCGGCAAGATAACGGGCGTGGCGGCTCAGCCATACAACATCTTGTACCGGCTTTCCAAGGATTCCATAGTCAACATGAACGTCTACGACGCCAACACCCCCGGGAAGCTGCCCGAGGTGCGGCATCTGCTGGTAAACGCCCCGCGCGTTGGAGAGGGCATACCGGACGGCACGCTCACCAACGGCGACTTCTGGGACGGCCGCGACGACAGCGGCAACTTCGTGCCGGCAGGCAATTATATAACGCAGATAGACGCCAAAACCAACGGCATGTGGACCGGTACCACCGCCACCGAGGACCTGGCCTGGCCGGCCACGGTGCAGATGTCGCTGGACCCGCTGCAGGTGACCGACGTGGCCGTCAAGCCGCTGGGCGCCTCCTCCACCGACATGGCGGTCATCAGCTACATGCTTACCGAGGACGCCACCGTCTACGTGGACATCTACCCTCCTGGCACGACTTTCGACAACGTTAACGGCTATCCTCCGACGGTGGGCGGCAAGGTCTGCACCGGCGCCCCCGGAGACGCGTGCCTTAGACATTTTGTCGACCAGAAGACCCGGCGCGCCACCGCCACCACCCTCTGGGACGGCCGCGACAGCGCCGGCAGCCCGGTGTGCGACGGCAACTACGTCTACGCCATCTACGCCGAGATGCCCAGCAGCCACATAGACCCGAACACTAATCTGCCCATAGGCAACGTTACCACGAGCAAGACGCAGATAGGCACGGTGCCGGTGGCCAGGGGCAGCGTGGTCGCGCTGATGATGCCCTCCTCCACGGTGCTGGACTCCACGCCGACGGTGGCGGGCCTGGACCCGTTCTATTTCAGGTACACCCCGGCGCGCGACGCGCAGGTCAGCCTCAACATACTGGACATGGACGGAACGACCGTGGTGCGCCATCTGGTGCAGAACGAGGAGCGTTTCGCCAATTTCTCCAACAAGGAACAGTGGGACGGCAAGGACGACAACGGCCTGTACGTCTCCAGCGGCTCCTACCTGGCGGAGCTCGTGACCACGGACCCGTTCCAGTGCTCTCAACAGAAGGTCTCCACCGTCACGGCGGTGATCCCGGTGGACATGTGGCGCACGGTGAACGTGCAGAGCACGCCGCTGCTGGGCGGCACCTCCGACATGGCCACCGTGGGCTTCGAGCTGTCGCAGCCGATGTACATCAAGCTCAACGTCTATCCTCCCACCACCGTCATAAACCCGTCGGTATGGCCGCCCGTAGTGGGCGCCACGCCCGTGTACTCGGTGGAGGGCATGCGGCCGGGCCGCTTCAGGATCACCGAGTACTGGGACGGCCGCGACACCGCCGGGAACATGGTGGAGGACGGCCGCTACCCGTTCACGCTGGTGACCTACAGTACCGGCGCGGCGCAGACGATGTATTCGACTGACCGGACGTACGGCTACGTGGACGTGACCAGGGGTAAGATCGTCTTCACCGACTTCGAGGTTATCCCGACGATTCCGCAGATGTACAACTCCTCCGACACCGTCAAGTTGCCTCCCTACGAGATAGATTATTCGCTGTCCAGGCAGTCCAGGGTAAAGATAGACATACTGGACGCCAACGGCGGCTCGACCAACGGGCAGACGGTGGCCACGGTTGTCACCGAGGCCAACGGGGTGCGCGACGGGGGGCTGCTGTACAAGGACTTCTGGGACGGCCATTATTCCACGGTGGACGGCAACGGCAACATCATAGACGGGGACTTCGTGCCGCAGGGGTCTTACAACGTGCGGATAACGGCCAAGGACATAGACATAGACCCGAACCTGGTCTCGATGGCGACGGTGCAGATGACGATAGACGTGGACCCGCTCAGGATCTACGACGTGTCGATAGTGCCGCTGACGCTGGACAATTCGGCGGTGGTCTCCTACCAGGTCTCCGAGCCCATGAAGGTGGTGGTGAAGGTCTACAAGCCCGGGGCCTCGGTGCCGCCGGGAGACCAGGACCCGCCGTCGGGCCTGGTGAAGCGCATCATCGGCGTCAGGCCGGCGCGCACGCAGATCTCCGAGTACTGGGACGGCACCGATCTGACTCTCTCCAAGGTGCCCGACGGGAACTACGGCTTCAAGATCTACGCTTCCACGGTCACTACCGCCATAAGCTCGATAGACGGCAGCGCCACGTCCGCGGCGCTGCTGGCGCCGGACGTCATAGTCTCCAACATCCCCGTGACCAGGGGCGGGACGGCGGACCTGTGCGGGGATTTCACCAGTCAGACCTTCTTCGCGCCCAATCCCTACACCGGCACCTCGGGCTGGTTCCATATCCCGATAGAGATGAACGGCTTCGTTACGCTGCGGATCTACAACATAGCCGGGGACCTGGTGTACAAGAAGGACTACGGCAGCCTCGGCAGCCCGCTCGGCGGGAACAGCGTGATAGACGGGAACGGGCTGTGCGTCACGTCGCACAACCCGGACAACGGCTGCTGGCCCAGGGTGAACACGTACGGCAGGACCGTGGCGCCGGGGGTGTACTTCGCCGTTCTCAGGTACCAGGCCACGGAGGGGACGCGGGACGTCTGCCAGGTGGTGAAGAAGATCCTGGTGCCGTAGGGACGGCCGGGCCTAACCGAGGATAAGGGTATGAAAACCATCGACAAGCTCACCTTATTGCTGGCCGCCGCGCTGCTGCTCCCCGCCGCGCCGGTCCTGGCCGGCGACTCCGGCGTCGGCACCGACGGCGCCGCCTTCATGAAGCTTCCCACCGGCAGCCCCAGGGTGCAGGCGCTCGGCAACAACGGCGTCTCGCTGGCGGAGGGCGGAGAGGCCCTGGCGGTCAACCCGGCGGGCATCTCCTCAGCGCAGATGAGGGAGGTCTCGTTCTCCTACATGAGCTGGCTGCAGGGCTTTGACGGCCAGTACGTCTCTTTCCTGAACCCGGTGGGGCAGTCCGTGGTGGGGTTCAACATGGCCTACTACAACATCAGCGGCTTCGACGTACGCGACAGCAACGGCGTCCCGCAGTACGGCACCGACGTCAGGGTCCGCGACGGCTACGCCACGCTCGGCGTCGCCAGGGGCTTTTTCCTGGAGAGACTGCAGCTCGGCGCCAGCGTGAAGGAGGTGCTGGAGGACAACTACACCGAGAAGTACCAGAACACGGTGTTCGACCTCGGCGCCATCCTGCACGTGGGCCGCAAACTTTCGCTGGGCTGGGCCGCCCAGAACCTCTCCGGCAAGTCGCACCAGGTGGTGAAGGTCACCCGTCTCGGGGGGGCCTTCGTGTTCAATCCTTTCATTACCCTGGCGCTGGAGGAGAAGACCTATTCGGACCGCAGCGGGGTGCTGGGCGGCGGAATGGAGTTCAGCCTGCCGGAGGAGGTGCTGCAGGTCGGCCGCGTCTCGCTGCGCGTCGGCTACACCCCGTCCGACAGTTACGGCAAGAACATGGACGACAGCACGCTCAAGAGCCTGGGCATGACGGACATCTCCGGCTGGTCCTTCGGCGTGGGCATCTACAGCTCTCAGGCTTTCGGCTACGGCATGGGCTTCGACTACACGATGGCGCCCTACGGCGCGCTGGGCAAGACCAGCCAGATGGCGCTGCGGTTCCAGTTCTAGGAGGCCGCGTGAAGGCGGGACGGATGGAGGCGGACGGGGACGCGGCGGCCTGGCGGCGCCGCCGGAAAGGGCAGACCGCGATAGAATATCTGCTGGTGATGGTCTCCCTGCTTTTCGTTTTCGTCATCATGTTCAAGGCGCTGCAGTACGCGCTCGGCAACCAGTTCAAGCGCGGCGGCATGGTGATAGTGCGGATGTACAAGGCGGATCCCTGGTGAGCCGCGGGGACAAGTTCTGAAATCCAGTACGGAGGATAGACAATGAACAAGCTGTTCAAGAACAGGAAAGGCCAGAATACCGTGGAATACCTGCTGATGCTCGCGGTCGTGGTGGGCGTCGTGCTGGTGGCCGGCATGGCCCTCAAGAAGTACATGCCTTCGCTCTTTCAGAGCATACAGGGCATGATCAACGGGGCGGCCAGCAGCCTGGGCGCTTCCGGCGGCAACCAGCCGTAAGGGCCTGTTCCGGGCCGCGGCGTCTAAAGCGCCGCGGCCCGGGTATTCGCGGCTTTTCCCCGGGGACTGCCAGGGAAGAGGCGCGGTTTTATGGGCATGCCGAGGACGGTCTTTAAGCGGCCCGCCGGTTCGCGCCGGCGCGGCCCGGGACAGGTGACCGTGGAGCTGCTGCTGGTGCTCCCGGTCTTCATGCTGCTGCTGTTCTTTATAATGGAGATGGGCAACCTCGGCTTTCAGACCATACTGGCCCATCACTGCGCCTACGAGCTGGCCCGCATCGGCTCTCTGGTCGCCGGGCCCAACGGGGCCGGCACGGGCGGCGGGGAAGCGGCCGCCAACATGAAGATGGAGGCGGTGCTCAAGGAAATGTTCCCGAACTCCCCCGGGGTGAGCGTGGACGGGACGATAGTGCCGACGCTGATGGACCCGCAGTCCGGCCAGATGGGGGAGGACCTGCTGGTGACGCTGACCTACGAGGCCAGGCTGATCTTCCCGGGGTCCGACTATTTCCTGGCCGACGGGCCGAAGCAGGCGCACAGGAAGAAGATAGTGGTGCGGGTCAGGATGCCGGTGGAGCAGCCCTACTTCCAGTGAGGGCGGAGCGGGCCGGAGGGCGGATTTAACACGGATTTAACGGGAAGTTAACAGTCAAATTGGAGAATATCTGATATGGAAAAGAAAGGCATGCTTGTCCCGGTACTGCTCGCACTGGCGGCGTCTGCCATCTACTGGTGGGTCCTGACCTCCAAGGAGCGGGCGCTCGAGGCCCAGCACGAGCAGGCCACGGTGCTGGTCTCCCGTTTCGACCTCCCGGCCCGCACGATAATGAACGTGGACCTGGTGGAAACGCGTCAGATCCCGCGCATGTACATGGAACAGGACGCCTACGAGGTCAAGAGCCAGTCCGACATAAAGCTGATAACCAATCTGGTCACCGCGGTGCGCATCCCGAAGGGCAACCAGATAACGCAGTCCGCTCTGCTCTCCCTCAGCCCGGAAGCCGGCCTCAGCGTCAAGGTGCCTCCCGGTTACCGCGGCTGCGTGCTGCCGGTGGACCAGGACCTGCTCCGGCTGATAAAGCCGGGCGACCACGTGGACATACTCGTCACTTTCGACGCGGTCATGGGGGACAACCATAAGGAGAACGTCACCGCCACCATACTGCAGAACGTCCCGGTCCTGGGCGTGGGCTCCAATCTGGGGCAGGGCCTGTCCGGAGCGCAGGCCAGCGCCAAGGAAAAGGTGGCCGCGGCCGACCAGGCCTTCTCCGACAAGGCCGCCCTCAGCCTCTCCCTGAACCCGCAGGAGGCCCAGTACCTGGCCCTGGCGGAGAAGAACGGCAAGATAGACGTGATCGTGCGCGGCCTGGGCGACGTGGAGTTGCACCCGATGGAGATAGCTTCGTTCAAGAGGCTGATAAAATAAGGACATAATATTATGAAGAAACCTCTTTTCCTCCTCGCCGCGCTGCTGCTCCCGGCGGCCGCGGCCGCGGACGACACGCAGATGGTGGCCGTCAGCGCCGACATCGTGGAGATAAGCGGCTCGCTGCAGAAGACCCACGGCTTCTCCTGGAACCAGTTCCTCGACTTCAGCGAGAAGGACGTTCCCGGTATCATCACGCTGGGGGACTTCCAGCGCAAGACGCAGCTGGCCGCCTCGCTGAAACTGCTGGAGACGGAAGGCAAGGCCCAGCTGCTCTCCAACCCCAAGGTCATCACGAAGAGCGGCACGCAGGCCAACTTCACCGTAGGCGGCGAGATCCCGGTCCCCTACTCCAACAACCAGGGCGTCGGCGCGGAGTTCAAGAAGTTCGGCGTGATCCTGGTGGTGCTGCCTGTCGTGCTGCCGGAGAAGAAGAACGCCGTGGACGTGCAGATCCAGCTGGAGGTCTCCAACCCCGACTATTCCAAGCCGGTCGTCGCCTCCGGGACCACGATCCCGTCCATGGTCACCCGGCAGATCCAGACCGAGGTGGAGCTGAAGAGCGGCGAGACGCTGGTAATAGGCGGGCTCAAGAGCAGCAACCGCAACGTTTCCAAGAACAGGGTCCCTATACTGGGAAGCCTGCCGCTGATAGGCGGGCTGTTCAGCTCCACGGACGTGGTGGAACAGCAGAGCTCGCTGTTCCTGTTCGTGACGTTCGATATCATAAAGTGACCCCCCGGCGCCGGAGGCGCGGGAGGCGGCCCGGCCTGAGCCGGGACCAGGGAGCGGTCGGATAGCACACGGTATGGACGAACAAAATCTGGCGCCAAGAGTCGTGACTTTTTCCGGCCCCAAGGAAGGGGTCGGCAAGACCTCCATCGTCATGAACCTGGCGCTGGCCTGGGCCAACTACCAGAAGCGCAACGTGCTGATCCTGCCGCTGGACCCGCTGTGCCGGCCGGAGCACGCGCAGCTGCTGGGCCTTAACCCTCCGTCGATGGCCGAGATCGTCCGCCAGCTGGGGCGCGAATCGGTCGGCGCGCTGGGGGCGCTGCTGAAAGGCAAGATCCCGCTCTCGCAGTGGGGCGTCGGCGTGCTGCCGCTTTCCAAGCGGCGCTCGGACGTGGCCAAGATGTCGCCCGACATAATCCTGCCGGTGCTTTCCAAGCTTTCCCAGAACTTCGACATCTTCATCGACGTGGACCCGTACTTCCCGATGCAGGTGTTCGCGTTCGACATCTCCGACCTGGTCTTCTGGGTCTCCAACTCCAACGTGGTCTCCCTCAACGCCACTGCCGGCATTTTCCGGGAGATAAACGAACTGCACTTCCCGATGAACAAGTTCGAGATCGTGGCAAACCTTTTCGATATGCCGGGCGCGATAGGCCCCAAGGAAGTGGAGAAATTCTACAAGCAGATGGGCAAGGACGTGCTGGCCTTCATGCCGTGGGAGGACGCGCTGCCCGCCTACGCCAACCAGAACAAGATCCTGATCACCGAGCAGCCCAACACGCAGTGGGTGCGCCTGCTGCGCGTGCTGCTGGGCCGGCTGGCCGAGCTGAAGCCGGGGGAGAAGCAATGGGTCTCCAACGTCTCGACGGCTGAGTTCGCGCACGGCTCCGACATGCTCTGGCGGCCCACCGAAAAGGAGGCGGCCGCTCCCCTCTCGGCCGAATCCCACGGCGGGGGCGCGGCCAAGGCGGCGAGGGTGGACGTGCCGCCGTTCTGGGAGGACCTGAAGATGAAGGTCCACCGCAACGTCGTGTCCGCGCTCGAGATGGAGCGCATAAAGATCTCCGACGACCCGGCGCAGAACGCCGAGAACCGCAAGAAGGTCGACGGCATCATCAACGGCCTGCTGCAGAAGGAGACGGCCACGCCGCTGACCCGCGAACAGCGCGTCAAGTTCATCAACGAGCTGCTCGACGAGATCATGGGCCTCGGCCCGCTCGAGGAGCTGATGCGCGACCCGTCCGTCACCGAGATCATGGTCAACTCGGCAGACAAGGTCTACATAGAGAAGGCCGGCAAGCTGATCCTGACCAAGTACAAGTTCCGCAACGACGAGCAGATCCTGCAGGTCATGAAGCGCATCGTCGCGCCGCTCGGCCGCCGCATCGACGAGTCCGTGCCGCTGGTGGACGCCCGCCTGAAGGACGGCTCGCGCGTCAACGGCATCATCCCGCCGCTGGCCGTTTCCGGCCCGACGCTGACGATCCGCCGCTTCTCCGCCAAGCCGTTCACCGACTCCGACCTGATCAAGAAAGGGTCCATCTCGCAGACCGCGGTGGACTTTCTGAAGGCCTGCGTCAGGCTGCGCAAGGACATCATCATCTCCGGCGGCACCGGCACCGGCAAGACGACCTTCCTGAACATGCTGTCGAGCTATATCCCGGAGGACGAGCGCATCGTCACCGTGGAGGACACGGCCGAACTCCGGCTGCAGCAGGACCACTGGGTGCGCCTCGAGTCCCGCCCGCCCAACATCGAGGGCAAGGGCGAGGTCAGCATCCGCGACCTGGTCAAGAACTGCCTCCGCATGCGCCCCGACCGCATAGTCGTAGGCGAGGTCCGCGGCTCCGAGGCCCTGGACATGCTTCAGGCAATGAACACCGGCCACGAGGGCTCGCTGGCCACCATTCACGCCAACACCCCGCGCGACGCGCTGACCCGCATGGAGGCCATGTGCCTGATGGCCGGCGCCGACCTGCCTATCTGGGCGCTGCGCGAGATGATCGCCTCCGCCGTGCACATGATAGTGCAGCTGACGCGCTTCTCCGACGGCACACGCAAGATCACCGCCATCACCGAGATCACCGGCCGCGAGGAGAACCAGATCCTGATCCACGATATCTTCAGGTACCACCAGACCGGCATGGACGAGAACGGCAAGGTGGTGGGCTACTTCAGCGCCACCGGCGATCCGCCGAAGTTCTACAAGGAATTCGAGACGCACGGCATCCCGATGCCGGTGGAGATCTTCTGGACGGAGGAGCAGAAGCGCCAGAGGACGGGCAGATGAGCGCGCGCGTCCGCGGAACGGGTCTTATGAAAAAGCTAGTGCTGATATTGTCTTTGGCCGGCCTGCTGGGGGCCGGGTCCGCTTCCGCCGCGGTCTTCACCAAGTCCGAAATGGACGAGGTGTCCTGCGCCGCGCTGAAGATGCAGCTCTTCTACTACTACCTGACCCCGGACCGGGACAAGTCCATCCTGAACTACACGCTGACCTGCAAGGGCGGCAAGCTCCAGCTGGCGATGCCGGCCTGGCTGAACACGGCGGTGCCGGACATGGTCAACCGCAAGGTCTGGCGCGACCCGCAGGAGGGCGAGCTTTCGGAAGCTTCCGTCTGGCAGACGCCCGTCTCCATCCTCTACGAGTTCATGGAGCTGACCAAGAAGACCTTCCCGCCGGAGCAGGGCGGCGCGGGCATACAGCCGGCGCTGCTGGTCAAGGAGTACGCGGACATCCGCATCCGCTTCCAGATGTCGATGGACAGGCTCTACAGGGCGCGTACGCCCGATTTTACGATGTTCGACTCGATGGACGGGCGCGGCCGTACGATAATGGCCCAGTTCTCGCTGATCCTGGACGAGATGGAATCCATAGCGGACGCTATCTCCAGCACCAACTCGCAGCGCTACGCCGCCGCCGTGACGGCCTCCGCCGCCCTCTCCGAGGACGCGTTCCGGACCCTTTTCCTGCCTCCGCGCGTCTATGCGCCGCCGCCGCAGGAGTCCCAGACGGAGAAGGTGGTCAACACCGCGCTGACGATCCTGGGCATCATACTTATATTCCTGGCCGTGCAGGCCTATTTCGCGCTGAACGACGAGAAGACGAACGCGCTGATGGGGAGCTACGCGCAGAAGGTGGCCACGTTCACTGAGGCCTTCTCGCGGCAGTTCATCAGCATCAACGTCAAGTACCTGGTGCTGGGGCCGACCATCCTGCTGGCGCTGCTGGGCATGTTCACGGGCAGCATCCTGGCCTTTCTCGTGCTGTCGGCCCTGGGTTTCTTCATAGGCCTGCGCACGCCCGCGTTCGTGCTGAACGCGATGAAGCAGGCCCGCGGCCGCAAGATAGACGGCCAGCTGATGGACGGGCTGATCCTGCTGGCCAACTGCCTGCGCTCGGGCCTGGACATCGTCCAGGGCTTCGAGATGGTCTCGAAGGACCTGCTGCCCCCGATCTCCGACGAGTTCGGTCTCGTGATCAAGAACTACCAGCTCGGCATGACGTTCGAGAAGGCGCTGGGCGTGATGGAGGAGCGCGTGGCCTCCAAGATGCTCTCCTACATGATCCGCGCGATCGTGCTGCAGCGCCAGATGGGCGGCAATCTGACCAAGGTCTTCGAACGCATCGTCGTCGACATACGCGAGGAATCCAAGCTGGACGAGAAGACGAAGGCGATGACGGCGCAGCAGAAGATCCAGTCCATAGTGGTGGGCATCATGCCGTGGGTCATGGTCGGCGTGATGTTCATGTTCCAGCCCGACCAGATGATAAGCTTCTACGGCAGCCCGCTGGGGATGGGCGTCTTCATCTTCTGCGCCGTCTGGATCGGCATAGGCATGAAGGTCGTCTCCAGCCTGGGGAAGATACGCGTATGACGGACAAGCTCACACAGTTCTTTCTCATAGCCGTTTCCATCATCGGCTCCTTCTCCGTCTTCGCGGCGGTGCAGCGCTTCTTCGCCCCGCGCGAGGAGGACCGCTCCCCGATAGGCGACATCAGCGACATGGAGGGCAAGAGCATCTCCGCCTTCGCCAAGCTGGAGAACAGCAAGAACATGTGGGACAAGCTGGACCTGTTCTTCGCCAGGAAACTCGGCTTCGAGAGGAAGCTGGAACAGACCTACGTCCTGCTGGGCAGCCCTTCCGGCACGAATCCCCTCAAGATGCTGCACCTCAAGCTGCTGGTCGGGGGCCTGCTGCCGGTAGTGTTCTACGTGCTGACAGGCTCGGTCTTCACGCTGGTCTTCGCGCCGCTGGGCTTCATGATCCCCGACGCCGGCATCTACGCGGGCCGCATCCGCCGCCGCCAGGAGGACATCATCCACAACTTCCCCACGTTCGTGGACCTGGCCGCGCTGATGATAGAGTCCGGCCTCGACTACATGACGGCCTTCGACCGCATCGTGAAGATCGCCCCGGTCAAGACCGGGCTGGAGCTCGAGATCGAGAAGACCATAAACGAGGTGCAGCTGGGCTATTCCCGCCGCGACGCGCTGCGCCGCCTGGCGGACCGCACCGGCCTGCAGGAGGTGCGCTCCTTCGTCGGCCTTATCGTGCAGTCGGACGAGCTGGGCACCAGCCTCGTGGACCTGCTGCGCAACTATTCGGCCGACATGCGCTTCCGCCGCCTGAACAAGGCCGAGAAGCTGGCCGCGCAGGCCTCGACGAAGATGCTGATCCCGCTGTTCATCTTCATCTTTCCGACCGTGTTCATCCTGATGCTTTCTCCGATGGTCAGCGGACTGATAAAGGGCGGTATGCCTTTCTGAAGAGGCTCTATATGGCGAACATCATTCCCTGGCTGGTCCTTTCCGCGGCGCTGTGCGCCCCCGCCGCCGCGCAGCAGCAGGCGCCGCAGCCGCAGCAGCAGGCGCCGCAGCCGCCGCGCAGCGAGGAGTCGCTGTTCCTGGACCTGCAGAAGACGGGGCTGGACTCGATGAGCGACGTGGAGGAGAAGAAGAAGTTCCTTGAGACCGTGAAGCTGGAGAAGGCGAAGATCCAGGACGCGATGCTGGAGGATATCTACGAGAACGCCTTCGACTATTACCGCAACGGCAAGTACGAGGACGCCAAGGACCTGGCGACGAAGATCCTTTCCATAGACCCGAACTTCAAGGACGCGCAGATGCTGCTGGACGCCTCCAACCAGCTGCGCGGGAGCGCGCGCCCGGCCATGAGCGAGAGGCTGATGATAGAGGACCGCTTCAAGGACGCTCTCTCCTACTACAACGAGGGCCGTATAATCGAGGCCCACGACAAGATGGAGGAGGTCGTCAAGCTGTCCCCCAACAACATCAAGGCCAAGTACTGGCTTTCGCGGATGAACGAGGACCTGAACGACTACTACTTCCAGCGGGGCATGGACGCCTACAAGCAGAACGACCTGAAGAACGCGCTGGACAACCTTTACAGCGCCCTGCTGATCAAGCCCCGGGACGGCCGGACGGTGGAGTGGGTGTCCCGCGTGGAGGACGAACTGCGCCAGCAGAAGGCCAACGACAGGCTGAAAGAGGCGCTCGGGTTCTACGCCCAGGGCGACCTCGCGCAGGCCTACGCCGGCCTGCAGCGGGCCCTCGAGGTTCAGCCCGGCGACTCCAAGGCCGCCAAGCTGCTGGCCGAGGTGAAGCAGGAGATCGAGAACGGTTTCCTCGACTCCGGCAGGAAACTTTACGGGCAGCGCAGGTACACCGACGCGATAGCCGAATGGGACAAGGCCAAGCCGTACGCCGACGACATGTCCTATATAGACAAGCTGATCAAGCGCGCCAACCAGCAGATGAAGCTGGAGGCCGCCGAGAAGAAGCGCCGCGCCGAGGAGGCCGCCCGCCGCGCCAAGGAGGAGGCCGACCGCAGGGCCGCCGAGGAGGCCGCCAGGGAGAAGGCCGCCGAGGAGGCCAAGCAGGCCGGCATGGCCCTGCAGCAGCAGGCGGAGGTACAGAAGCCGCCCGCCGTAACCCAGGAGGACAAGGTCGCCGCCAGGCAGCACTACCTGAACGGCCTGAAGTTCTTCCAGGACTCCAATTACGACAAGGCCAAGGACGAGTGGACCATCGCCAAGCAGCTGGACCCGTCCAATCCCGACGTGCAGGCCGGCCTGAAGCGGATAGAGCAGATACTGGCCGGCGGCCAGTAGCGCCTAAATCGCGGTATTTAACATTTAGGCAACACTCCGTTAACAGCGGTTTTGTAAACTAATATTGCGGGCCGAGGAGGCCCGCCAGATTTTACGCAAGGAACTACGTATGCGGCTGACCGCAAAATGGCTTATATGGTTCGTCGGGATAGGCATCTACGTGATGGTCCTTGGCGGCGTCTTCTATTACAACCTCTTCAAGTGGACGTTCGACGAGAAGCTGAAGACGGACGTGGTGGACAAGATCAAGACCTACGCGCCCACGATGCGCACCGGGCTGCTGAACAGCCCGGACGCCATCACTTTCGAGGAATACGACATCATGACCGAGCTCTCCAAGGACGAGCGGATCACCTCGCTGCTCTACCTGGACCGCATGGGCAGGGTGCGCTGGCACAAGGAAGCGCGCTTCATCGGCATGGGCTGGGACCAGCTGCAGAAGGAGGTTCCGCCGGCTACCGACGCGATCGCCCAGGCCTACCTGTCCAAGATGGTCAAGGTCCGCCAGGTCAGCGGCGAGCCGTTCTACGAGATCGCCATCCCGTTCTCCGTGCGGGGCGACATCATAGGCATAATAGACCTGCTGGTGTCGCGGGCCGGGGCAGAGGTGCTGATAGGCTCGGCGATGAGGAAGTACGTCTTCGGCGCAATAGGAGTGCTGTTCCTGCTGGGGCTGCCGCTGTACTTCTTCTTCCACCATTACGTCATCTCCCCGATGGAGGTGCTGCGCGAGAGCATAGAGGGCGTCTCGCTCAAGAACTTCGAGCTGCGCTTCCCGCTCCGGTCGGACGAGCTCGGGGACCTGGCGGCCTCGATAAACAGGCTGATGGGCAAGATGAAGACGGAGATAGAGGGGATCTCGAACAAGGACCGCACCTACAAGGAGGCCGAGCAGCGCTGGTGGCGCTCGCTGCTGAACATCATAGTCCCGGCCACCAGCTACGTGATAGTCGTGGACGAGAACAACAGCATCCTGTACGCCAATTTCGAGCTGGGGCAGGGCCTGGAGGCGAAGAACATCCACCTGCTGGACGTGGTGGACAGCCAGCAGCAGACCCTGCTGCGCCTGGTCGGGCAGGCCTTCGAGATGCCGGATCAGATCGTGGAGGGAGAGACCGTCTTCAAGGGGCAGAATTTCAACGTCAAGGTCCTGCACGTGGGCCAGACCGCCGACACCAACCGCACGCTGATACTTTTTCATCCCAAGGCCGGGATAGCTCTGTAGCGGGCCCCGGGCTTGTCGTTCCCGTCCAATAATTATATATTGTATAACCGAGCGCGCCGCGGCGCGCCGCTGTCGTTCATTTTTGGAGGGAACATGAAACTCGAAGTGCGCAATATCAGCGTTAGCTCCCTTGTCGGTTCGTCCCTGCCGCTGGTGATCTTCGTCCTGGCGCTGCTCGGCGGCGCGGTGTCCTACCTGGTCATCCCCAATCCGCAGCTGGCCACGATGAGCGCGGCCCAGAGGCTGCTCAGCGTCGGCCTGTACGGCCTGCTCTACGTCGTGATAGCCACCGCCCTGCTGGTGTTCACGGCTTTCGTGTACAACATCCTGACGGAGGTGCTGGGCCTGCACGGCGTCGTTTTGGACATAGAGGAGATATCCCAGGATTGACGGAGCGGCAGGCGCTCCGCGGGAGAACATCTGTGAAAATAAACATTATCTTCGCTTCCAAGGACCTCTCCAGGGCCTCCCTGATGCTCGAGATGCTGTCGCGCCAGGGCTATTCCGTGGCCACCGCCAGCCGCGCCCGCGAGGTCATGGGGATGCTGGCTGAGAAGTCCTTCGACATGGTCATGATCGGACAGAACCTGGCGGACGAGGAGGGGCTGACCTTCCTGAAGAACCTGCGGGCCAAGAACAAGAACATCCCGGTCATCGCGGTCCTTGAATCCCCCGACACCTACCTGGACCACATGCCGTCCGGGCTGAGCGCCGAGACGCTGATGCCGCACGGTCCCTCCGGCCGCGAGGCGCCGAAGATCTCGTACAAGCTCGCCTTCTTCCAGCTCGGCGCCGACGAGGTGCTGGCCTACAGCCAGGACCTGCACGAGAGCGTGGCCCGCATCCGGGCCGTCGTGCGCCGTACCGTCAGCGTTCAGGCCGACGAGGTCCTGAAGATGAACGAGATAGAGCTGAACATGTCCAGCTACACCGTACGCATAGCGAACAGGGAGATCACGGTGACGGCCAAGGAGTTCGACCTGCTCTACGTCTTCCTGAGCTCCCCCAACCGCGTGCTGTCGAGGCCCTACCTGATAGAGCGCGTGTGGGGCTACAACTATTTCGGTTCGCCGCGCACGGTGGACGTGCACGTGCGCCGTCTGCGCTCCAAGATGGGCAAGGCCGCGCGCTACGTCCATACGGTGCCCTGCGTCGGCTACAAGCTGGTGCCGGGCACCAAGTAGGGGAGACACGGAGGTTAACATGGCACACAAGATACTCGTTATCGACGACGACACCCACCTGCGCGAGAGCCTGGCCGAGGTGCTGGACATGGAGGGGTTCGAGACGCTGGAGGCCGGCAACGCCAAGTCTGGCATCGCCTCCGCCAAGAAGCAGAATCCCGACGTGGTGATCATGGACATCCAGCTGCCGGACTCCTCCGGCTTCCAGATCTGCCAGGAGCTGCGCAAGCATTCCAGGGATTTCATCCTGATAATGATGACGGGCCGCTTCCTGTCCGCCGAGGAGAAGACCCAGGGGCTGAGCCTCGGCGCGGACGAGTACATCACGAAGCCGTTCGACATCAGGGAGCTTTCTATCCGCATACGCCAGCTGCTCGGCAGAAAGGGGAAATGAGATGAGAAAATACGCATTGCTGCTCGCTTCGCTTCTTTTGGCCTCCCAGGCGCCAGCCGCGGTCCGGCGCGCCTCGCCGGCCGAAGGCGGCCGGATGACGCTGTACCTGGAGGCCATGGACGGCCAGGGCTGGCAGCTCTTCTTCAAGGCCGACGCCGTTAGGCGCGCGCTGCCCGCCTCCACGCTGCGCGTCCTGCCGCTGGTCACGAAGGGGACCGACGGCAAGTTCGCCTCGCGCCGCGGGCCGCAGGAGCTGGAGGAGGCCACGCGGCTCGCCGTGCTGGCGGCGGACTATCCGTCCAGGCTTTTGGCCTATCTCAACGGCCGCTCCCTCAGCCCCGACTCGGACGGCTGGCGCGACGCCGCCCTTTACGCCGGGATCAACCCGGACGAGCTGGCGAAGAAGGCGGCCGCCGAGGGCCAGGCCGATCTGGCGAAGGCCTACGCCGCCTCGTCGGCCGCGGGGGCCGAAAGCTCCGAGCTGCTGCTGGACGGCAAGCCTTACGGCGGCTCCTCGAGGCTGATGGGGCTTTACGAGGCCGTCAACTCCTCGCTGCCGCCCGCCAGGCGCGTGAAGCCGCCGAAGGGCTATATCCCGAAGCCGCCGCCTCCGCCGCCGGGGTTCTGGGTCGTGCTCAGCTCCGGCATCCGGGAGAACCCGCAGCTGGTCGGCGTGTTCAGCCGCTACTTCGACGGGATAAAGGCCGACGTGCTCGACTACAACTCTCCGCAGCGCGCCAAGCTGTTCCCCGCGCTGCGCTACGTGCCGTCCTACATCCTGCAGGCAACCCCCGAGGCCAAAAAACAGCTGAGCCGGGAGATCCAGGCCGGGCTTTTCAGCGAGACCTCCGGGTACCTGGTCTTCGAGGACCGCCAGCAGCGCGGCGTATACGCGGACATGCCGGAGAAGAAGGATACGCTGGACGTCTACGTGATGAGCCATTGCCCCTACGGCGTCATGGCCGAGAACTCGCTGCTGCAGGCGGAAAAGGACAAGCTGCTGCCCGAGGGCCTTAAGTGGACCATCCACTACATCGGCGACGCGTCCAAGGGCGCCGACGGCCAGTGGACCTTCTCCAGCCTGCACGGGGACGCCGAATGGCGGGAGGACGCCAGGCAGCTCTATATAGCCGAGAAGTACCCCGGCAAGTTCCACGACTACCTGGCGGAGCGGGACAAGAACATAAACGGGGACTGGAAGGAGGCCGCCAAGGCCGCCGGGATAGACGCGGCCGACGTGGAGGCCAGTTCCGAGGCGGCCAAGGCCCTGCTGGCGGCCGATTTCGCCGCTTCCGGCGACATGGGCATGACCACCTCGCCGTCCTTCCTGGTGAACGGCCGGGAATTCATGGTGGGGCTCGGGGCGCTGATGAAGACGCCCGGCTTCGAAAAAGTGCCGGCGCCGGGCCAGCCGCCGGCCGGCGGCTGCAACAAGTAAGCGCGCCAGCGGAACGCGCCGGCCCCGCGGCCGGCGCGTTCTTTTTCCATATAGCTTCTCCCCGAAACAATTCCGTAACAGGCCTTTGTGATAATATAAAGGCGCCGGAAAAGCGCGCCCATATATGACCGAAGCACCCAAGAAACGAGGACGGCTTTTCTACAAGCTGCTGCTGATCTTCCTGATCGTCTCGCTCGTGCCGCTCGGCATCGTCGGATATTACCTCGTCAACCTCAGCCAGCTGACGCTCAACCGCGCCATCTCGCGCGACCAGGAGGCCCTGGCCGTCGGCTTCGCCGACACGGTCTCCAGCTACATCATCAATTTCCGCAACGTCCTCTCGGACGCCGCGCACATGCCCGATTTCGCCTCGATGGACACGGCCAAGCAGCAGGCGCTGGTCAGCCACATCATGCAGCTGCACCCGGCCTTCCTGGAGATCTCCGTGGTGGACGCCAGCGGCCAGGAGCGCGTGCGGCTGGGGCGCTTCGTGCACGACACCACGATGCGCGACTTCTCCAACAACCCGCTCTTCACCAGGCTGATGCGCTCCGGGGAGATCGTCGGCGGGCTCGAGCGCTACATGGGCTCCTATCCGGCCATCACGATGGGCGTTCAGATCGTCAACCTGCAGACCGGCCAGCCGGAGGGCGCCATCCTCGCCAAGATGAGCCTGACGGCCCTCTCGAGCCTGCTGAAGACGGGCTTCCCGGAGACTACGCACACGCAGGCGGCGGTAATAGACTCTGACGGCTTCCTGATAGCCGATTCGGACGAGAAGGAGATCTACAAGCCCGACGCGAAGCTGCCGGACGACGTGCTGCGCGTGCTGCTGCAGAACGACGCGAAGAGCGGCGGCGGCGAGCTGGTGCTGCAGTCCACGGGCGAGCGCGTGCTGGGGGCCTTCGCGGAGGTGGCGGACCTGGGCTGGGTGGTCTACATCCAGCGCTCCATCTCGGTGGCCTACCAGGCCTCCGACGACATGCTCAAGCGCACCTGGCGCATGATGCTGATAGTCACGGTTTTCGTGCTGTTCCTCGGCTACGCGGTGTCGCTGGTCATCACGCAGCCCATCCAGGCGCTGCGCGAGGCCGCGATCAAGCTGGGCGAGGGGGACTTCGACTACTTCCCCGATCTCAGCATGCCCAACGACGAGATCGGAGAGCTCGCTCACACCTTCATGCAGATGAGCGAGAGCCTCAAGGTCAAGACGGCCGAGATCATGACGGCCAAGGACGAGCTGGAGAGGCTCAACCGCAGCCTCGAGAACCGCGTCGAGGCCCGCACGAGGGAGCTCCGGAGCGCGCAGGACGAGCTGATCAAGAAGGAGCGGCTGGCCGCGATCGGGCAGATGGCTTCCGTAGTGGGCCACGAGATCCGCAACCCGCTCGCGGTCATCAACAACTCTGTCTACTACATCAAGACCAAGGCCGCCGCCGGCCAGAACCCGGACCCGAAAGTGGCCAAGCACATCTCGATCATAGAGTCGGAGATCCGGCAGGCCAACGGCATCATAGACGAGATCCTCGGCTTCGCCCGCACGCGCGAGCTGAACCCGAAGGTCATGCATATCAATTCCTACCTCGAGGACCTGACGATGAGCTTCCCGGTGCCGCCGCATATAGAGCTTGTCAAGAGCTTCGCGCCGGAGAACCCTTACGTCAACATCGACCCGGACGAAATGGCGCAGGCGCTCCGGAACCTGATCAAGAACGGCATAGAGGTCATGCCGGAGCACGGCAAGGTCTTCGTGCGCAGCGAAGTGGTCGAGGGCAACATGGTGCGCATAGACGTGGAGGATACAGGCCCCGGCATGCCGAAGGAGACGCTGGAGAAGATCTTCGCGCCGTTCTTCACGACTAAGGCCCGCGGAACCGGCCTCGGTCTCGCCGTGGTCAAGAAGGTGGCGGACCGCCACAAGGGCCGCGTGGAGGTCTCGAGCGTGGTCGGGAAGGGGACCTGCTTCAAGATCTTCATCCCGGTGGCCCAGGGCGCGCCTCCTCCTCCCCCGCCGCCGGCGCGTTGACCCCGGCCGCCGGCTTTCCCGCGGCGGCCAGGTCCCTCTTGTATTGCCGGCCCTAAATTAATATAAATATATGAGCGCACGGCCGGCGGCCTGGCGCCTAGACACATGGACAGCAAGATACTCATCGTGGACGACGACGCGCACCTGCGCGAGACGCTGCGCGACCTGCTGGAGATGGAGGGCTACAAGGTCTCCGAGGCGGAATCCGGCGCCGCCGCGATGAAGATGGTCGTCTCCGATTTCTTCCACGTCATCCTGATGGACTTCAACCTGACCGACAAGACCGGCATCGAGGTCATCAAGGACATCCGCAAGCTCAACACCGACAGCCAGATCCTGATGATGACCGCGCACGCCTCCCTCGACACAGCGGTCAAGGCCATCCAGGAGTCGGTCTACGACTTCCTGATCAAGCCAGTCGATTTCAACTACCTGCGCCGCGCCATCAAGAAGGCCGAGGAGAAGCTGTACCTCGAGCAGGAGAACAAGCGCCTCATCGACATGCTCAAGCACAACAACGAGGAGCTCGACCGCCTCAACGGCATGAAGAGCAAGTTCATGTCGATGGCCTCGCACGACCTCTCCAACGCGCTGATGACGCTGCAGATCAGCTTCGAGATGCTGGCCGCCACGATCACGCCCAACAACGACCAGAAGAAGAAGATGGACTTCATCAGCGCGAGCATCACGCAGATCTCGCGCCTGATAGGCGACCTCGTGGACTGGGCCTCGATAGAGCAGGGCAAGTTCCGCCTCGAGAAGAACTATTTCGAGATGGACAAGATGGTGGAGGAGCTGGTCGTCGGGCCCAGGGCCCGCGCGATGCAGAAGAACATCGAGATCTCCACCGAGGTCTCGCCCGGGCTCAAGCTGGTGTGCGCCGACCGCCGCCGCATCGGCCAGGTGCTGATGAACCTGCTCGAGAACGCGATACGCCACACGCAGCGCGGCGGGAGGATCACCGTTTCCGTGGCCCCCTTCGAGCAGGACAGGGACAACGTCTGCGTGGCCGTCAGGGACAACGGCGAGGGCATAGACCCCGAGGTGCTGCCGAAGCTGGGCCAGAGCTTCTATCAGCCGGCCGGCGGCAAGTCGCCGCACGGGCGCCTCGGGCTGGGGCTTTCAATTTCCAAGGAGATAGTGCAGAGCCACGACGGGCGCATCATCGTGGAGAGCGAGGGGGTGGGCAAGGGCTCCGCCTTCAAGTTCGTTATACCGTTCGCCAAGGAGCCGCCCCCGCCCGAAGCGGGCAGAGAGGGGCAGCCGGCCGGCGGGGGGCAGCAGAAGTAAAAACAGGCAGCATAAGGAGCTGAATATGGCCGTTGCCAAGAAGAACGTGACCGTGCTGATAGCTGACGACCAGACCCTTTTCCGCGAGGGCATAAAGGACCTGCTCGAGGACGAGAAAGGCATAGAGGTGGTGGGAGAGGCCTCCACCGGCCCGGAGGCCGTGGCGCTCGCCAAGAAGATCAAGCCCGACGTGATCCTGATGGACATCAAGCTGCCGCAGATGGACGGCGTGTCAGCGACGCGCATCATCCGCAAGGAATGTCCGGCGACCAACGTGCTGATCCTGTCCTCCTACGAGGACGAGGCCCACGTGACCGAGGCCATCCAGGCCGGCGCGAACGGCTACCTGTCCAAGATGCTCCCGGCCAGCGAACTGGTGCACGCGCTGAAGACCTTCACCAGCGAGGGCGTGATGATACCCCAGCCTATCATGGGCAAGCTGATCCAGGGCCTGCGCCAGATGGGCACCCCAGGCTACGACAGCGCGCCGGATTCCCTGACCGCCACCGAGATCAAGGTGATGGCGCTGCTCGGCAAGGGCAAGAGCAACAAGGAGATAGCGGCGGAGCTCAACTGCTCCGTGAAGACGGTGAAGAACCACCTGAACAGCATCTTCCAGAAGCTCGGCGTCAACAACCGCACCGAGGCGGTGGTAAAGGCCATAGAGAAGGGCCTGATCTCCCCCGAGGACGGCAGATAAGCCTCCCCGGCGCGGGACGAACGGCCGGCCCGGCAAAGGCCGGCCGTTTTTACGGGCGCCCGCAACAATAAAGAAACAACGGTAAGCTATACTTGAAGCAGGCGGTTTTTGGTGCTATAACATTCTGAGAGGGGCGGCCGCGAAGCCGGTCCCCGCGGACGTCTATGGAAGAAATGCGGTTCTTGGGCCTGTCCTTCCAGCTGTTGCGCTCCCTGCGCCGCCGGCGGCCGAGGCGGGGGCAGACCACGGTGGAATACCTGCTGCTGCTGGCCGTCATAGTGGGCATGACCCTCATGATGGGGGTGCTCTTCTACCGCCGCATACTGGGGGGCTTCTTCACGCTGGTGGGGATGATCATAGGCGCGGGCACCCCCAAGTGAGGGCGCGCTAAAAAAGGGCTATGAAAGGATCCGGGCGCTGGCTGGCGGGGAGGAGGGCGGGGCAGATACTGTTCCCGGCGCTGTTCGTCATCCCGACGCTGATGCTCTTCGTCTACCTGCTCTTCGAGACCACGAAGCTCTCCCGCGAGAAGATCCGCGAGCAGTTCGCCGTGGACTCGGCGGCCTTCATCCAGATGGGCGACTACACCAATCTGCTCAACCGCACCGCCTACGTCAACGGAGCCTTCCCCTACCGCATCTTCAAGGAGGCCTGGGACTGTCCGCCCCACGCCAAGTATCAGCTTTCCGACGAGACCGGAGAGAAGTGCCCCTTCGACATGATGTACGGGGCCGGCGACTTCCCGAAGCTCAAGAGCGATACCGCCGGCTCCCCGCCGCCCTCCATGGACAACTCCGGGAAATGGGAGATAGCTTTCGACCCGTCTAAAAGGCCGGAGTTCAACGACGACCCCACCTCGCGCCAGGACAAGCCGCTCCTCGACATGATCACCAAGGATGACGGCTTAAAGGTCATGATAAGCTGGGACGACGCGATCGGCTACTACAAGTTCTATACCCAGGTCTATAGTCTGCTGGGCACCGTGGAAAAGTCCCAGTGGACGGTCTTCGACCGGCTGACCGATAACTTCAGCTTCTTCCGCAAGTCGTATTACCTCAACGCCAACGTCTGCGACCCGTCCCAGGCCGACAGCTGCGGGAACGACGGCGTCGGGTACGGCGCCTACAGCACCGGCTTCTCCAGCAACAGGCTGAAGGAGGGGAACAATTTCTTCATGCATTACGTCCTGAAGATCGAGTTCTTCGCCAAGGTGTATACCGGGGCCACGCTGCCGCCGTACTACCTTGGCCAGAGCGATCCGCCGATGGACATGACCAGCTGCCCCACCTGCAACACCAACGGCCTGTTCCAGCTGGCCACCGTGACCGACTCGGCGCTGGACCAGCTCGGCAGGGGATACGACGTCTTCCAGGGCTGGGACGCGCCCAAGAACTATTTCAACGTGGACTTCAACAAGCTGGTGCAGTGCCAGGAGACCAGCCGGCCCTGCGTGCACGCCCTTATAACCACCCAGTGCCCGCAGCTGCAGGACGGCTCCCATCCCAACAACTGCGTCTGGCCCAATCCCACCCCTAAATACCAGACGAGGCTTTACCCCTGATATGAGCGCCGCCCTCCGGACCATGCGCCTGCGCCTCCTGCGCGCCGCCGGCCTCCTGCGAAGAGGGCGGCCAGGCCAGGCCATGACCGAGGTGGTGCTGCTTTTCCCGATCTTTCTGGTCATAGTGTTCATAACGGCCAAGATCTTCGCCCTGCTGGTGCTGGTGCAGAAAATGGAGATCGCCTCCTACTACGCCGCCCGCCGCTGGCAGCTGGAGTCGCACCTGAGCGCCGACCAGGTTTCGTGGGACGAGACCACGCTGAAGCCGGACATAGAGAAGGACGTGCGCGGCTACCTGGGCTTCGACAACCAGAGCGTCAGGAGCTTCCTCAATCTCAAGGATTTTACTATGACGGTGGAGCGCACGCAGGTCTGGAACGTGGTCACCCTGACGGTGACCACGAACCCGGCCGGGATAAAGCTGCTCTGCAAGTACCCCCAGCAGGCGGTCTGTGCCGCTCCCTACGGCGAGGCCTGCGTGAACGGTTACCAGTACCTTTGCCGGGGAGGCAGGCAGCTGCAGGTGATAAAATACGTCCCTAACAGGGACCGCCCCATCCCATTCGTTCTGCCCGGGTTGCATTAGGGACGCTGCTTCCTAACTTCCAAACTTCGGTTTAGGGGGCTGCGTCGCCATGGTTCCAGTAAAATACAGTTCGCGTGTCTCCGAGTTTGGAAGTTAGGAAGCAGCGTCCCTATGTTAAAGATAAAGTTTTTCCTGCAGAGGCATTGGCTGGGGCTTACGATAGCCGCCGTCGTGCTCGTGGCCGTCGTCTTCCCCGTCTGGTACCTGGCGGGGGTGGAGGAGAACACCCGCCGCTACATCATCAGCATGAACGTGGCCAGCATGCCGTGGATGGTGCTGAACACGCTGATCTTCGTCGGCTTCCTCTACCTGATGCAGTCGGGCGGCTTCAGCGCGCTCAAGAAGACCCGGGTGGACGCAGCCCGGGTGAACATCAGGTTCACGGACATCGTGGGCCTGGAAGAGGCCAAGCGCGAGGCCTGGGAGCTGGTGCAGCTCATAAAGGACCGCACCCGCGTAAAGGCCATCGGCGGCAAGATCCTCAGGGGGGCGCTGCTGGTGGGGCCTCCGGGCTGCGGTAAGACGCTGCTGGCCAAGGCTGTGGCCACCGAGGCCGGCGTGCCGTTCCTCAACGTCTCGGGTTCCGAGTTCGTGGAGGTCTTCGTGGGGGTGGGCGCCGCCCGCGTGCGCAAGCTCTTCAAACAGGCCCGCGAGTACGCCCAGGTCCACGGCGCCTGCATCGTCTTCATAGACGAGATAGAGGTCATCGGCCGCAGACGCATCCTGTACGACGCTTTCGGCGGCGGCTCCGAGACCAACAGCACGCAGAACCAGCTGCTGGTGGAGATGGACGGCCTGGAGTCCGGCTCCAACGTGGTGGTCTTCGGGGCCACCAACGCCGTTGAGGACATCCTGGACGAGGCGCTGCTGAGGCCGGGCCGGTTCGACCGGAAGATCTTCGTGGACAAGCCCAACCTGGCCGAGCGCGAGAAGCTCTTCGCCCATTATCTGGGCAAGGTCAGCTACGACCCGGCCATAGACGTGGGCCGCCTGGCGCGCAAGGCCGTGGGCAGTTCCCCGGCCGACATAGAGAACGTGGTCAAGGAGGCGGCGCTGATAGCGGTGCGCAACAGGTCCGACAAGATGACCTACAAGGACGTCAGCGCGGCAATAGAACGCATAGAACTGGGGGTGGCCCACCGGCTGAGCATGACCCCGCGCGAGCGCGAGCGCATAGCCTGCCACGAGGCCGGCCACCTGGTCACCATCTACCTGTCCCACCCCACGGACGACGTCTTCAAAGCCTCCATCCTGCACCGCGGCGGAGCCCTGGGCGTGGTGCATCACATGCCGATAGAGGAGATCCACGCGCCCGACCGGGACAGCTTCATCGGCTGGGTGCGGGCGGCGCTGGGCGGGTACGCGGCCGAGCGCATAAAATACGGCATCACCTCCTCGGGGGTGGGGTCCGATTTCGCCGTGGCCGCCAACATGGCCCACCGCATGGTCTGGGGCATGGGCATGGGCACCAGCGGCTTCATCGGGAACTATTCCTCGGTCAATAGATGGGAGCGCTCCCCGGCCATGATGGACCAGCTGGAGCGCGAGACGCAGGAGCTGCTGCGCGCCCAGCTGGAGGAAGTGGAGAGGCTGCTGAAGGCCAACTGGGTCATTGTGGAGCGCTTCACGGCCGAGCTGCTCAGGCGCGAAGAGCTGGACTACGACGAGATAGCCGCCATCTTCGCCGAGTTCGGCAAGCCGTCCAGGATGCTCAAGCCCGAGCAGACGGCCGTCTCTTCCCCGCCGCCCGCCGCCCCTTGAAATCCGCTGTTCCCTCTGCTATAACATTAAGGTGAAATGAAGGTCTTGGAGATGGGCCGGTGACCAGTCCCCAGACCCGAGGTTTTTTTTATTCAGGCTGGCAGAAGGGGGCCGCATGGCTGCGGACGAAGAGAAGAAGGCCGCCGGACCGGAAGAAGCCGGGACCGGGGCGGAGAAAAAAGAGAGGAAATACTGGCCGCTGGCCCTGGGGCTTACGTTCGCCGTTCTGGCCGGCGGGGCCTATTACGCCGCCACCGGGCTCAGCGACGCGGCGCATAAGCTCGGCGGCGGAGAGGACTACGAGAAACTGGCCGCCGACAACGCCGTCTACAGCGGCAAATCGCAGGGCAGGCCGGGGGACGTTTTTGCCGTAAGCGGGCAGGCCTCGTCCTCTCCGGCCGCCGAGAGCTCCCCCAGCGCCCTGAACCCGGCCCTGGTCCCCACGCGGGAAGAACTGGTGGCCGAGGCCAACGGCTCGCCGGCTGCCGGGGGCGGCGCGGTCCCGCGGGGGGGCGCCTCCGCCGACTCCGCCGCGCCGCAGCCGGGACCAGGCGCGCCCGCGCGCGGAGCCGGGCTTTCCATGGCCGGCAGGCTTAAAACTGCGGCTTCGCTGCCCCGCGGCGGGGGGGCGGCGGTCTCCGGGCCCGGCGCGGCTTCCGTCTTCGCGCAGAACGGCACGGCGGTGGGCCGGGCTTCCGCGCAGTCCCAGACGGCCCCGGCCCCCTCGAAAAAAGGCGGCCGCGGCGGGGTGCTGGAGTCGCTGAAGGGGGCCTTCGTGGCCTCTCTCTACGGCGCGCGGCTGGCCTCCAACGACGCCGCCGCGGCCTGGGTTTCCAAGGCTTTCGACGCCACGCCGGACGCGGAGGAGGCCATAGCCTACGGCGACCAGGTCCGCACCCAGCTGGACAAGGTGAACCCGAACTCCATCCCCAGGTTCCTGAAGGAGCAGGACCTGAGCGCCGACGGGGCCAGGACGCTGATGCCCTCGGACGTCTCCGAGCCCAAGATGGACAAGACGGACACCGACGCCGCGCTTAACGACGACAAGGCCTATCAGCGGGAGAAGATGATGAAGGACCTCTCCAGCAGCATGATAAACAGCATTTTCGCCGGCGTGTCCGGGTCGGGGGACGGTTCGGCCCCCAAGACGAAGACGGTGGACGACGGCACGGGGGGGACCCAGACCTATTCTCTTTTCGCCAGCCCGGAGGACCAGCAGACCTACAGCGATATGCAGCTGCAGCAGTACGTGGACGCGTACGGCTACGGCGGGGAATGCGGCTGCACGCAGGACGCGCCGTGCTGCTGCCTGCAGTCGACCGGGGCCGGCGCGGACGGCGGCGGGGCCCTGGCCGATTTCCCGTCCGGGAACTGAGGCGCCGCGCTTTAGCTCCGGCGGCCGGCGGAAAAAGGAACATGAAAACCATCGCATCATCGATCGCCCTCCTCGCGCTGCTGGCCGCCTGCTCCTATAAAATGCCTGAGGAGCAGGCGGTGAAGATAATTTCCCGCCACGGCTTCAGCAGGACAGACCCGGGCAAGCTCAGGGAGCTGCTGCGCTCCGGGGGCCTGGCGGGCCTCAGGACGCTGGACAAGTACGCGGCCGTGGTCACGGGGGAGCGCGGAATAATGATCTCCCCGGCCGCCCCGTCGCCTTCTTACGGCATGCTGGCCGCCGCGCGGGACGGGAAATGCTACCTGCTGCGCGTCTTCAGGGGCTCGCCGGCGGAAAAGGCGGGCCTGAGGGACGGCGACAGGCTGCTGTCGGCGGACTCCTTCGAGCCCGGCTCCGGGGGCTTCAATAAGGCCCTTTCCGGGCTGGGCGACCTGGACCTGCGGGTGGAGAGAGCGGCGAAAAGCGGCGCCTCCGCCGTGGAGGTCAAGCTCAAGGCCGCCCCGTTCTCGCCGCCGCTCATCTTCGGCTTTTATGAGCCTTCCACCCGCACGGCCTTCGTCAGGGTCGGGCTTTTCTTCGGGGATTCGGCCTCCATAGTGGGGGCCGGCATAGCCGGGCTCACGAAAATGGGCGCCAGGAACGTCATACTCGACCTGCGCGGCAACAGGGGCGGCCAGCCGGAGGAGGCCGCCGCGCTGCTGCGCCTTTTCGCCCGCGCCCCCGGGCCCGTGCTGAGGCTGCTCTCCTGCCACAAGGGCTACACCGAGGTGCTGGAGGCCAGGGCGGCCGGGCGCTTCTCCGGTCTGCCGGCGGCCGTGCTCGTGGACGGCTCCACCTCCATGACGGGGGAGGCCTTCGCCGCCGCAATGCGCGAGGTGGCCGGCGCCAGGGTGGTGGGCGCGCGCACGGCCGGAGACGTCTCCGTGCAGCGGACGTTCAGCCTCGGGGACGGGCGCGGCCTCGCCATCACGGTGGCCAGGATAGCCCCGCCTTCCGGGAGAGACCTGGAGGGCTCCGGGCTGGAGCCGGACATACAGGCCGGTTCTTCCGGGGCCGCGTGGGATTCGCCTCCGGCCGGGGAGCTGCTGGACGACGCGGCCTATCAGAAGGCTCTGGAACTTTTCAAGGCTGGTTCTGCCGCCTCCGCCGCCCCGGCCTCGCGGGCGGTTGACGCGTCAAGAGCCAGCTCTTGACAAAAAACAATCATCTGCTATACTATTCCTGCAGCGAGGTGGAAGCCCCGCCCTTTTGGCTTGGTGCAGCGGTGCGGTCGTGGTCAGCAGCAGCGGTCGCAGACAGGCAGAGCGCAGTCGCGTGTGTGTCCCAAAAGGGCGGGGCCTTCAGCGGATTTCAGAGTCCGATAATAGCAAAGCCGGCCAAAGCCGGCGGCGCAAAGCCAAGACCCGTTAAGCGAACGGGGGTCAGGCTGCCGAAGATGGAGAGGCGAGCGGCTTCAGGCCGCCGCTATGGAACGGGTTAACGCCGTTCCCGTCGTCTTCGGGGTCCTTAAGCCGGACCTGACGAAGACAGCGGGAGCGGTTTTTTTATCGCCGGCCGCGGGGAGGAAGGATGTCCTTCGCTGGAAAAGCCGGAAGTCCGTCTGAAAGGGGCCTTGAGGCCCTTATACGGCCGCGCGCGGCCGCCGCGGCCGCGTCACGAAGATTTAATTTTCGCGGAACGGCCAATTTATATTATAATGATTCGATTGTTCTGCCCGCCTCGCGCATGTCCCGCCGGTTACAGGGGACAGGCGCGCGGGGAGGGTGCGGCTTTTTGTTTTCACGCATGACCAGATTTATAATATTTTTAATTGTGCTCGCGGCTCCGGGAGCCCGCGCCGCCGCGCCCGCGCTGGACCGGGCCTCCGCCGAGACCGGCCTGGCCGACAAGGATTTTCATAACCGCCGCAAGACCGTGGACGAGCTCGGCCAGGCGCCGGGCGCCTGGAAAATGGACCTGCTGAAGCGGTCCCTCTCCGACGAGGACCCGGTCATCAGGCAGAAGGCGGCCCGCCTGATAGGCCGGTCGAAGGACGGCGCGGCCTACGGCATCCTGGCCGAAGCCCTGAACTCCACCGACACCGTAACCCGCCTGGGGGCCATGGACGGCCTGCGGGACCTGGGCGACAAAAGGGCGGCGGCGCCGCTCTCCGCGCTGCTTGGTTCCGGGGACCGGAACACGCGCTGGAAGGCGGCAGAGACGCTGGGCGCGCTGGGCTCGGACTCCGCGGTGCCGGCGCTGCGCAGGGCCGCGGTCTCGGACAAGGACCGCTTCGTGAGGAAGTCCGCCGTGGAGAGCCTGGGCAGGATAGGGACGCCCGCGGCCAGGGCGGCGCTGAACGCGCTCAAGGCCGGCCCGGACCCGGAGGTCTCCCTCTGGGCCGGCAACGTGCTGAAAACCCTGAAAAAGTGAGGACGGACGCGGCGGCTTGAAAGTCTAAGATATGCGCGCAAGGGGAAGAACCGGACTTTTCCGGGCGGCCAAGAAAAGCCTGCTCCTGGCGGGCCTTTCGCTTTTTTTCTCCGTCCCTTCCCTCTTCACCGCCGCCGGCGCCGACACCAAGACAGTTCAGACCATCTCCGGCGCCGATACGGTGGACTGGCCGGCCAGCCGCAAAGTGCTCTACGAGCAGGGCTACGGCCTCACCTGGGTCTTCTTCGAGAACGCGGCCGGCTTCTCCTACAGCGCCTTCAACGGCAACTCCTGGACCACCCCGGCCACGGCCATCTCGGCGGCCGAGGCCGGCGGCGGGACCAACCCGATGTACGGCAGCGTCTACTACGTGGCCGCCTCCAGCGACGTCTACGTGATAACCACGGACCCCGGCCCCGACCTCACCGGCAGCCCGTACAACAACGTCTACATGAAGAAGGGCCGCCTGAACGCGGACGGCAGCATAACCTGGGGCGGCCTCCAGACCAGGACTATAACCGGGACGGTCGGCGGCGGCACCGGCGACTGCTACGCCGGCGGCGGCGTGGACATAGCGCTGCTGGGCAACGAGACCAGCGGCGTGACGGCCTGGAGCTGCGACGCCAAGCGCACCGGGACGAGCTACAGGATCTCCGTGCTGGGCCAGGACGGCATGGGCACCAACCTGAGCGGCGGCTCCAACTTCGCCGTGGACGCCAAGGATTCCAACTCCGAGGGAGCCGGACCGTACAAACAGTTCGGCAGCCTGGTGCCGGTATACGACAGCGGCGCCTGGTACATGCTCAACTTCCAGAAGGACAGGAGCGACTACTACGGCACCCTCCGCGAGCACCGTTACGACAACAGCGGGGTATATTTGGCAAGGGAACTGGCCATAGCGCCCACAAACACACCCGGCCAGGACCAGTGGGCCTATTCGGCCGCCGCCCAGCCGCAGTCCTCCATAGTGCACCTGGTATATACGGATAATACCGGGAACCTTATTTATAAGCGGCGCGCCGGGCCCAGCAGCTGGCCTACCACCATCACCCTGACCACCAACGGCACCTCGGCCAGCCCGAATTACCACCCCAGCGTGGTCTTCGCCGCCAAGGACCCCGGCGACCCCAGCTCCTTCGACAAGGTGTACGTGATCTACGCTTCCACCTACGGCTCCGTGAACTACGCCGTGGGCTCGGCCACCGCGGCCAGCATCAGCGACTTCGACATGGTGAGCGGCCTCAACTGGAACCAGTCCGCCGGCGGCGCCACCTCGGTGCAGGCGCCCTCGTTCATACAGCTGCCGAACCCCATCCCGGTGGCCTGGAACGGCAGCGGCGGGGTGCAGTTCGACCGCCTCCCCACCTCCAGCTACAGTCCGCCCTCCGTCGCCTCCGCCTCGCCCCTGAGCGTGGGCATAGGGGCCGGCGTGGCGGACTACGCCGGCAGTTCCTATTACGACATAACCCTGAACGGCTCCGGCTTCCTGAACAACCCGCCCCCCGGCGTCTCGTTCCAGAGCGGCGGCAACCCGGTGTCCGGCATAACCGTCTCCAGCGTCACGTACCTGTCCGGCACGCAGGTAAGGGCCAGCATAGCCGTGGACCAGTCCGTGGGGCAGGGCCCCGTGGACCTGGTGGTCACCAACTGGGACGGCCGGAACGGCTTCGCGACCGGCATAGCCACCGTCACGGTGCCCTCCTCCGCCCTCACCAGCCCGGTGGAGCCCATAGACTACTCCAGCGGCATAGTCTCCTTCGCGGGCGTCTCCGGTTTCGCCCCTTCCGGCTACGCCGGGGCGCCCACGCTCGCGACCCCGCAGGTCAGGATAACCCGCGGCGACGGCTACGAGTGGGACGGCACCCAGTTCGTGGACCCCGCGGTCTCGGGCGAACAGTGGCGCAACGCGACCTCGGGCACTGCCAACTGGCTCTATTCCGACTGGCCCCCGGCCAGCCAGGCCGACGGGCAGAGCTACGTCCTCACCAGCCGCGGCAAGACCAGCGACAGGGGCTACTCCACTCCCAGCTCCAACGTGACCTTCACCATAGACAAGCTGGGGCCCGCCGTTTCCTATACTTTCCCGGCGGCCAACTCCAGCAACAATTCCATCACGGCCATACAGGGCACGGCGGCGGACGCCGGGGTCGGCATCCAGCACGTGAGCATGCAGCTGATAGACTCCGGCGACAACCTTTTCGGGAACGGCAACGACCTGTACTGGACCGGCTATCCCGCCACCGGCTTCCTGGCCTCCTCCACCTGGTACTACGTGGTCAACAACAGCGCCGTGCCCAGCGAGAACGCGAATTACAGCTGCGGCACTTCCTGCCCCTACAAGAGCGTCAACTGGATAGTAAAGGCCACGCCCGATTCCGGCGGGGAGCCGCAGCTGCCCTCGTTCATAGACGGCAGGAAATACCGGCTGCAGGTGGAGTCGGCCGACAAGTTCAACCCGGACACCTACGCCTCCAGCTTCGACTTCTATTACGACACCACCCCGCCCAACGTCTCGGTGAGCGTGCCCGCGCAGCTGATGCCCAACCAGCCCGTGAGCATGGGCGACCCCTCCAACGTCTGGCGCAACAACTTCGACTTCCTGCAGGGCAGCCTCTCCGACAACGTCGTGGACCCCGTCATAGGCAGGCGGCACGTCTATTACTGCGTCTACGAGTACGGCGGCACCGACAAGTGGGGCACCGGCTGCGCCGGCCCGACGCCTGTCTACGCGTCGGCGCTCTACGCCCCCTCGGCCGACCCCTACAGCTACAGCATCGCGGTCTCCACCAACTGGCAGAACGGCTTCTGGTACCACCTGGCCGTGTACGCCGACGACGCGGCCGGCAACCTGGACGGCTCGCCGCTGTCCCCGGCCACCAGCGGCTATTTCTACTACGACGCCCTGCCGCCCAATATTTCCATAACCTATCCGGCCAACAACGTCAACTACGGCGCGGGCACCATGAACGCCCTGCTCGGCACCTCGCACGACGACCACTCCGGCGTGGCTACGGTGCAGTACCGGATAGAGCATCCGCCGCTGGCCAAGTGGAGCGCCGCCAGCAAGACCTGGATAGACCAGACCGCCCCCATCTGGAACGTGGCCGGCACCACCACCGCCATCCCTTTCGACACCTGGCAGTCCTCGGAGACCGCGCAGGCCGGCCAGTGGCTCTCCGGCGAGCAGTACACGTTCATCGCCCAGTCGCTGGACAAGGCCGGCAACTACTCCGCCTCCTACTCCACGACCGTGTTCAAGTACGACACCACCCCGCCGGTCACGCTGGTGCTGAACCCGCCGCCTGCGGGCAGGTACTCCGACAACCAGTTCACCAATATCGCGGGCACGGCCAACGACATGCCGGACACCACGCGCCAGGCCGGCGCCGACATGACCTGCATAGGCGTGCAGCGCCAGTCCGACGGCCTCTGGTGGAACGGCACGGCCCTGGGCTGGCAGTCCGGCCGCAGCGACTCCTGCCAGACCTGGTCCTATAACTGGGCCCACCAGAGCATGGGCGGCTTCTGGAGCACCGTGGGCTCCACCGAAGCGTTCAATATCTACGCCTGGTCGCAGGACATGGTGCAGGTCCCCGGGCCCAACGTCGAGTCCAGCACCACGCTGAAGGACTCGTTCATCTACGACGTGCTGCCGCCGACCTCCACGCTGACCTCCCCGCAGGACAACACCTGGTACAGCGACCAGGCCGGCTACCAGCTCTCTTCCATAGCGGGCACGGCCGTGGACCTGCCGCTGACCGGCCCCGCCGCCGGCGGCTCCATCAGCGACATGCAGGTGGAGGTGCGCGACGAAGTGACGCTGACCTGCTGGAACGGCTCCGACTTCACCGGCACCTGCGGCAGCGCGGCCACCTGGAAGGACATGGGCCTGGTGGCCGGCAGCACCTACTCCTACAATACCGCCACGCTGATGGCCGCCGCCGTCGAGAACAGGCCCTACCGCGTCACGATACGCTCGATGGACAACGCGATGGACCTGGACAACAATCCCAAGCCCAACGTCGAGAGTTCCTTCACGGAAGGCCGCAACCGCAGCTACTTCAGGGTGGACCGCACGCCGCCGTCCACGCTGATCCAGTCGCCCTCGGCCAGCAGCGTTTACGTCTTCAGCTCCCTCTCCGGCACGGCGCAGGATTCCTACACGCAGGTCCAGAAAGTGCAGGTGGCCTACTTCAGCGTCACCCTCCAGAAGTGGTGGAACCCGGCCTCCGGCAGTTTCGACCAGGGCGACGGCATCAACCCGCCGCCGGCCTCGGCCTTCGTGGCCGCCTCCACCACGACCGCGAACCCCGTGCCTTGGACCGTGACCGGCTCCAGCGTGCCCGCGCTGACCAACGGCCAGAGCTACCTGGTGTTCGCGCGCGCCACGGACTCGGTCGGCAACCAGACGGCCTTCCCGGGCTATTCCGGCTTCACCACGCCGCCCAACCAGTCCTCGCTGATAGAGATAACCAAGGTCACGCCGCTGCCTTCCTCGGTGATCACCACGCCCCCGTCCGGCTCGCCCTACTACAGGCCCACCGACCTGACCTCCATCAGCGGCACGCTGTCGGCCGCCACCACGGTGCAGGTGATGATCACCGACCTCAGCGTCACGCCGAACCAGGTCTGGACCCCGGGCGGGTGGGTCTCCACCACCACCTACCTGGCCGGCTGCACCGACAGCACCTACGTGATAGGCCAGTCCACCTGCGGCTATTTCGGCGTGGACACCATCTCGCTGGCCAACTGGACCAAGAGCACCTCCGGCATCTGGCCGGCCGGCACCGCGGAGTTCAGCGTAAAATCCAGGGCCGCCTCGGACGCGGACGGCATAACGCAGCTGACCCCGCTGCCACAGCGCTACTTTTACATAGACGGCGACGACCCGGCCACCACGCTGGTCGACCCCGCCGCCGCCTACGAGCGCAGCCTCCCCGTCATCGACGGCACGGCCTCCGACGCCGGGGTGGGCAAGGTGGCCAACGTGGAGGTCGCCATCTCCACCGGCTCCGGCTCCTATTACTGGAACGGGACCTCCTGGCAGTCAGGCTCTCCGGTCTGGCTGCCGGCCGCGGCCGACGACGGGGCGTTCGACTCCAACCTCGAGGCCTGGAACCTGAACTCGGGCCTGCCGGTCTTCCAGAACAGCAAGACCTACGAGGTGCAGGTCCGGGTCACCGACATGGCCGGCCGCCAGACGCTGTACCCCATCCCGTACCAGCAGTTCACCATAGACACGGCCTCCCCGACGGCCGCGATAGCCCTGCCCGACGGCAGCCACGGCATCAACGCGATGACGGCGCTCTCGGGCACCGCCTACGACAACGCCCTCAACCAGAGCGTGCAGGTGGCCATACAGCAGCTGGGCAGCCCGCAGCTCTGGTTCGACGGCAGCGGCTTCAACAAGCTGCAGACGGACCCCAACTGGCTCTACGTCGCCAACGGCGTGAACGGCTTCCTGTCGCCCAACGCCACCAGCTGGATGTACGCGCCGGCCGGGCTGGACTCGGCCTTCCCGGGCGGGCTCCAGTACCTGCTGCTGACGCGCTCCACCGACGTGGCGGGCAACATCCAGACCAACTTCCAGGTCAACATCTCCTCGCGCGTGGTCTTCGTGGACAAGGCGCCGCCGGTCACCAGCGTCACGCTGCCGGCGGACGACGGCGACGGCGTCAGCGGCCGCTACAAGTCGGCGTACATAGGGGAGTCGCTGACCTCCTCGCGCTTCTACGGCTCGGCGGCCGACAATTTCTACGCGGCCAACAACGCCGGCGTGGAGCAGACGCAGATGCAGCTCTCCTATCTCTCCGCCGGGGACACCTGGTACTGGCTGGGCACCTACTTCAGCTCCGGCACGGCGGCGCAGAACGGCTCGTGGCTCAACGCCTCGGGCGTGGGGAGCTGGATCTATCCCAACGACATCGCCTGGCCGGCGGGGGACAGGGAGTACACGCTGGAGGCCAGGTCCATGGACGCCACGCGCGCCGCCGACGGCACCGGCACCGGCAACTGGGAGACCGCCTTCAGCCAGGGGCAGAACGTGAAGAAGTTCATCATCTGCGACACCCCTCCCGACGTGGCCATCACCACGCCCACCGAACTGTCGCTGACGAACGACACGAACGTCTACGGCACCGCCAACGGCAACCTGGCCGGCTTCAGCAAGGCGCAGGTGCGCATCTCCACCGGCTCCGGGGCGGCCATCCGCTACTGGTCCGGCGGCTCCTCGGCCTGGGTCACGAACCCCGAGACCTGGAACGACTCCATCCGCCTGGGCAATACCTCCTGGTACTACACGATCCCGGCGTCGCTGCTGGTGGAGAAGACCACCTACACCGTCTCCGCCAGGGCGCTGGACTACGCCGGCAACTATTCGGTGACCTATTCCACCCGCGACTTCCTGAACCAGCGGCCGTCGAGCTTCGTGCAGGACCCGTACAAGGCCGCCTATAACACGCTGACGCAGCTGGACGGCTACGCCACCGACAATACCGGGGTGAGCGCTGTGGCCATCAGCATCTTCAACTACGACCAGAACAAGTGCTACGACCCCTCCCAGCCGGGGGCCTGGAAGACGGTGGGCTGCCTCTCGGACAACGACGCGCCCTGGGTCGCGCCGCAGGTCAGCGTCTGGGCCTCCTCCGCCAGCTGGGTCTACACGGTCAGCGACTCCACCTGGACCAGCGGCGCCCATTACCGGATACGCGTGAAGTCCATGGACCAGGCCGGCAACTGGGACGTCACCTACGCCACCGCCACGTTCCAGTTCGACACCGAGATCCCGGTCTCCAACGTGGTCTACCCGTCCAGCGGCTCCTACCTGCCGCTGTCGGCCAACCCCATGACCATACAGGGCACGGCCTTCGACGGCTTCTCGGGCCTGAACCAGGTGAACTTCTACCTGCAGCGCTCGGACGGCTGGTACTGGAACGGCATAGGCTGGCAGGGCACCGCCATCGCCCTCAACGGCGACGCCCCCTACTCCGGCTGGAGCAAGCAGATAACCAACTCGGCGGCCTACATAGACGGCGAGCAGTACTCTATAACTTCCTGGGCGACGGACAACGCCGGCAACCAGGAGAGCCCGGCGGTCAAGTCCATGTTCGTATACGACGTCACGCCGCCCACCAGCACCATCACTTACCCGTACGACGGCGGTTATATCAGCCAGACCGGCATGGTGACCGGCGGCTCCTACGATCCGCCGCACGGCATGACCGGCGACGTCAGGGTCCGGATCAAGGCGCTGAGCGGCCCCAACGCCGGCTATTACTGGCGGGTGTCGGACTCCAGCTGGACGCTGCAGAACGCCCCCGAGGTCTGGAACAGCGTGGCCTCCTACGGCTCTCTCAGCTCCGGCGCCACCTGGTGGCAGCTCAATACCGCCCCGTGGCAGACCGGCGAGACGTACGAGGTGAACTCCTACGCCGTCGACAAGGCGGGCAACGCGGAGGTCGTCTATTCCACGGCCACCAACATCAAGGCGGACTTCACGCCCCCGGTCTCCACGGTCACGCTCCCGGCGCAGGGCGCCACCTACGGCGACGTCCCGCTGCCGCAGCTGACCGGCACGGCCTACGATTCCTCCCCCGGCCAGGTGGACCACGTCTACGTGCAGTTCGGCTATCTCCCTTCCGGGCAGGGCGGGGCCATAACCAACACTTTCGACGGCCAGAGCTGGCAGGCCAACGGCGCCACCTGGCTGCCTGTCTCCTCCGTGACGCTGTCGGCCGGCAACTGGACCTATAACGTCCCGGACTCGGTCTGGAACTGGAACAATTCCTGGTACACGGTCCGCGCCTACGCCGTGGACAAGGCCGGCAACGTGGAGGGGACGATCTGGCGCTCCGACTTCTATTACAGCGCCCCCTTCCCGGTCACGGCCATATCCGCGCCGGCGGACGGCAGTTATACCAACACCTTGCCGCAGAAGGTCTCCGGCACCGCCAGCAAGTTCACCTACTCCTCGCTCTCCGGCGTGCAGGTGTCCGTGGAGCGCAAGAGCGACGGCTTCTACTGGTACGGCAGCTCCTTCTCGGCCCCGGGCTCCATGCAGTCGGCGCCGCGCGTCTACTTCAACGCCAGCGACGTCAGCGTGCTCGGCGACGGCAGCCTGTACTGGGACTGGACCAGCAACATCTCCACCTCCGGCTGGACGGACAACACCTCCTACTATTTCCTCTCCAAAGGCTACGGCCCGGCCGGCCCGGAGCAGACGGCGGACCTGGTGGGCAACACGGTCATCTACGACGCCACTCCGCCCAACACCGCCGTAGCCGTCCCGGCGGCCGCCATCTACCAGAACATGCCGCAGCTCTCGGGCACGGCTTCCGACACGCCGCCGGGCCTGGTGAGCTACGCCCAGATAACGATACAGGACCTGACCTACCCGGCCACCTACTGGAACCCGGCAACCGGGGCCTGGCAGAACAGCGTGGTCTGGGCCACCACCACCCTCAACTCCGGCAACTGGTCCGTGGGCGCCGGGCTGCCCGCCTGGACGGACGGGACCTGGTACCGGGTAACGCCCAAGGCCGCGGATATGGCCGCCAACGTCCAGACCGGCGGCTCCGTAGACTTCCTGATAGACCGGACCACCCCGACGGCCGACATCTCCAGTTTCGTGGCCCTCAACTCCACCGTGACCGCGGTCAACGGCCAGGTCAGGTCCTCGCTGAACTCCCTCATCGGCACGGCCTGGGACAACGCCGGCCCCGGCGGGGGCGCCGGCGTCCTGGACAAGGTGCTGCTGCATATAACGCGGCCCAGCCAGCCCGGCACCTCGCTGCGCTACTGGCGCTGGGACACAGGCGCCTGGGACGCCTCGCAGCCGGCGGACTCGGACATCTACTGGGCCACGGCGACGGTCAGCGTTCCGGGCGTTACGGCCTCCTCCTGGACCATCGCCGGCCTGCCGCCGCCCGGCGCCTACATCCAGGGCGACTCCTACATAATCATGTCCAGGGCCAAGGACACCGCGCTCCCCGCCGGCAACACGCAGCAGGCCTTCGTGGACGGCTTCTCCTCCTTCACGGTGGTATGGGACGTCAATCCGCCGTCGGTCGTTCTGACCAGCTACGGCGACACGCTCGGCACCGGGCGCATAAATCCCGGCGGGGACTGGACCCTCTACGGCACCGCCTACGACTCCCCCGGCGGGGTCACCAGCGTGACCAACGTCAAGCTGCGCATAGCCAGGCTGGAGGGAGCCACCACCTATTACTGGACCGGCCTGGACTGGGGGACCACGCCTTCGGAGGTCCAGCCGGACGCCTTCACGCCTCCCAACTGGGACTACACGCTGCCGGCGGCGCAGCTGCCTTCCGACGAAAAGTACATGCTCTTCACGCGCGGCATAGACAACGCAGTGCCGCCCAACTCCGGCTCCTTCGGCGCGGAGACGGACGTGATCCTGGACACCACGCCGCCGCTGGTGCAGATAACCTCGCCTACGGCCCTGGCCGAGGGCTCGCCGTTCAGCATCTACGGCACGGCCGACGCGAGCCTGGCCGGGCAGAACTACACCCAGATCAGGTTCTCCACCGGCACCGGCCTGAGCACCCAGTACTGGACCGGCGCCGGCTGGACCGCGGCGCCCGATACCTGGATACAGACCGTCAAACTGGGCGACACCTCCTGGTATTACACCCTTCCGGCGGCCATGCTGGCCAGCGACGTCTCCTATACCGCCTCGGCCCGGACCCTGGACTACGCCGGCAACTATTCCGCCGTCTATTCCACCTACGTCTTCACCTACGACACGGTGCCGCCCTACGTGACCCTGTCCTTCCCGGCTGACGGGGCGGCGTATTCGAACATAAAAGTGTCGACACCTATAGCCGGCACCTCCAACCAGAACGACCAGACGAACCCCTATTCCAAGGTCAGCGCCGTTTACGTGCAGGTGAAGGACCTTTCCAATACCACCTGTTTCGACGGCTCAGCTTTCTCGGCCTGTCCCTCGTGGCAGCTCGCGGGGGGGACCCTGGACAACTGGAGCTACAACAGCCCGTCGCTCGGCTTCATCGGGAACCGGCAGTACTACATAGAGGCCAAGGCCGTCGACTACGCCGGCAACGAGTCGGCGCACGCCGCGGCCACGATAAAGTTCGACGTGGACAAGCCGACGTCGACCATAACCTACCCGCTGCAGGGCTACACCACCGGCTTTACGCAGGTCCGCGGCCAGGCGGCCGACGCGGCCGATACCTACCGGGCGGACCTGGGCACCTATACCGTCAACGTCGCCTTCCAGCTGGTCGGCGGCAGCTGGTGGAACGGCTCCGCTTTCACCGCCGCGGACCCGGTCTGGTACCAGGCCTACGCTGACACTTCGCCGTACAACATCGGCAAGACCACGGTCACCTGGAGCTATAACCTGCCGGCGGCGCTGTCCGTCTATCTGGCGGACCCCGGGAACCAGAACTCCAATTACCGCGTCGTCTCCTGGTGCTACGACCTGGCCCTCAACCCTGAATACGGCCCGCCGGGGGCGCAGCCAAAGACCGGGGACGTCCCGGCCGGGGACGGCGTGACGCTCACGTACGACAACCAGAAGCCGGTCAGCTATATCACGCTGCCTTCCCTGGCGAGCTATAATTCGCTGCCCTCCATAACCGGCACTTCGGGCGACAGCGTCGGCGTCGCGATAAAGCAGACCTGGATCACCGTCTATATGCCGGCGCTGGGCAAGTATTACGACCCGTCGCTGAGCCCGCCGTGGTCGCCCCCCGGCTCCGACGAGAATTCCGCGCCGTGGCTGTCCCCGCAGGAGACGGTGTACCAGAGCTCCTCGTCCTGGACCTACGCCATACAGGACTCCACCTGGACCAGCGGCGCCACCTACCGCATCCGCGCCAGGGCCCTGGACGTGGCCGGGAACTACGACACCGTCTACACCACGGCCACCTTCCTCTACGACAACCAGGCCCCGATCTCCACCGTGACGGTCCCGGCTGACGGGGCGAACCTGAACTACATGCCCGCCCAGCTGCAGGGCACCAGCTACGACCCGGGCTCTTCCGGGGTCTCCAGCATAGCCCTCTACATAACGCGCGACTCGGACGGGCAGTACTGGAACGGCATCAACGGCTGGTCGCCCACGCCGCAGATGCTGACGGCGTCGCCGCCTTTCGACAACTGGACTTCGGCCATAAACCCGGCCATGTTCACCGGCAACGACGGCGTGCGCTTCTACGTGCAGACCAACGCCCGCGACGCGGCCGGCAACCAGGAGGGCTACGGCGTCAAGTCCTCGTTCGTCTACGACGTGACGCCCCCGACCTCCACCATCGCCTACCCGTACAACAACGGCTATATCAGCCAGACCGGCAACATAAACGGCGGTTCCTACGACAGGCCGGACGGCATGGTGCGCGACGAACTGGTGCGGATACAGGACATTAATCCCTCTTCGGCGAATTACCTGAAGTACTACAGCGTCGCCGGCTCCTCCTGGACCTCCGCCGTGACCGCCAACAGCGCGCTGAACTACGGCTCGCTCAGTCCCGGCGCCACCTGGTGGCAGCTGAACGCCGCGCCCTGGCAGAGCGGCGAGACCTACGAAATAAGCGCCTGGGCTGCGGACAAGGCCGGCAACTTCCAGGTGACGTACGCCACCGCCACCGCGGTGAAGGCCGACTTCACGCCCCCGACCTCTACCGTGACCTACCCGGTGAACGGCGTGGACGTCCATTCCGAGCTCACCAGCATCTCCGGGTCCGCCTCCGACGTTCCGCCCGGCATGCTGGACAAGGTGCTGGTCTCCTACTACTGCGAGGACACCAATTATCCGGCCATCTACGGCAAGTACTGGAACAGCGCCGACGCGGCCTGGGACTCCTCCAACCCCGTTTTCTATCCGGCCGCGATAAACGGCGACACCTGGTATACGACGGGGGCCTCCACCCCGACCTGGTACAACAACAAGAACGGCGTCTGGTACAGGGTCTTCGCCAAGGCCGTGGACCAGGCCGGCAACGCGGTGGCCGATCCCGGCCAGGCCCTGCCCGATTCCCCGGAGATACATTTCCGCCTGTTCCCGCCGCCGCCGGTGTCGTACATAATCACGCCGCCGGCCGGGGTGCCGAACTACAGCGCCGTCCCGACCATCTCCGGCACGGCCGTCTACGCCACCACGGTGGCCGTGCGCATAATAGATTACGGCCCGGACCTGACGTACAACTCCGGGAACGACGACCTGGTCTGGGACGGCACGGCCTGGGTGTCCACCAGCACCGCCTGGGCCACGACGGTGGGCTATCTCGGGGTGGACAGCTTCTCCGCACCCAACTGGAGCATCACCGTCCCGTCCTGGAACGGCAACCGGCGCTACCGGGTGATCTCCAGGGCCTACGACGGCGTCAACGACGTCTACGAGACGGTCACCCCGGACCAGGGGAACGAGTTCATCCTGGACACCTCCAACCCAGCCGCCGGCGTGACCGCCCCGTCGACCACTTATCTGCACTCGCTGAACGCGCTGGCCGGCACGGCCTCCGACGTGGCGCCAGGCACGGTGGTTTCCGGCTATTTCCGGGTGAAGCGCCAGGCGTCCGCGCAGTACTGGAACTGGCAGGCCTCCACTTTCACGGCGCTGTCGGGCCAGTATACCGACCTGACGGCCGTCCCCAGCTGGAACAGCACCCTGGGCGTTTACCTGCTGAACTACACTACGGATTATTTCCAGAGCGGCGCGGCCTTCGAGCCGAACCAGTCGTACGTGGCGCAGCTCTCGGTGACCGACAAGGCCGGGAACGCCGGCTCCGCCGCGGACATGCCGTTCACGATAGACGTGGCCTCCCCCACCGCGTACATAACCATCCCGTACGACGCCAACAACAGCGGCATACGCCGTATGGACTCCATCAGCGGCACGGCGGCCGACAATTTCGCCAACGCCAACGTGTCCATCGCCATTCAGGAGCAGGACTACCACCTCTGGTACAGCAACTCCGCGCAGGGCTTCGTGAGCTCGGCGCAGCCGATCTGGATCTCGCTGCTGAACAACACCAGCGGCTACCTGTCCGCCTCCGCGACGAGCTGGACTTACGCCCCGGCGGGCTTCGACAGCAGGTTCTCGGCCGGGTCCGACGGCGACACCTACCTGGTGCTGGCCAGGGCCCAGGACATGGCCGGCAACGTCCAGGACCAGTTCGCCTCCCCGGTCTCCTCGACGGTCATAAAGATAGACAAGGCCCCGCCCTCCTCCTATTTCGCGTTCCCGGCGGACGATTCCGGCGCCGGGACAGGCCGCTACAACAGCTCCTCGCTGGGCTTCGTCAACGGCACCGCCGCCGACAATTATTACACCGTCAACAACGCCGGCGTGGCGGAGGTGGAGCTGAGGCTGTCCTACCTGCAGGGCGGGACCACCTATTACTGGGACGGCTCCAACTTCGTGTCCGGCGGCGGGTTCGACACTACCGCCTGGCAGCCGATAACCCCGAGCGGCTCGGCCCCGGTCTGGAGCTGGGTGTACGCCCACCCGGTGACGATGCCCGGGGACCGCGAGTACAGAGCGGAAGCCAGGGCCATGGACGACGCGCGGCTGGACGACGACACCGGGGACGGCAACTGGCAGGTCAACTACACCACCGTCAACTTCATTGTCGACGACACGCCGCCGCTGGTCGCCGTCACCACCCCGACGGCTTCCGCGCTGTCCCAGCTGCAGGGCATAGGCGGCACCGCCGACGCCTCCATAGCCGGCTTCAGCGGCGCGCAGGTGCGCATCTCCACCAGCTCCGGCGCCAGCTATTGGAACGGCTCGGGCTGGACCTCCTCCCCGGTCTGGCTGAACGCGGCTAAACTGGGGAACACCTCCTGGTACTACACGGTGGACCAGGCGATGCTGCAGGACAACGCCGTCTACACCGTGGAGGCCATGGCGAAGGATTACGCCGGCAACTATTCCAGCGTCTACTCCACCTACACCTTTACCTACGACACGACCGGGCCTTCCGTCTCCGTCTCGTACCCGGTCAACGGCGCGGCCTATTCCGGGGTGCTGACCTCCACGCCCATAGCGGGCTCCTCCTCCAGTTCCCAGTCCGCCCCCAACACCGGCGTCAGCACGGTGGCCGTCGCCATCAGCGAGCTGGACAGCCTGAACCATTATATAGACTGCTTCGACGGCTCGGCCTTCTCGGCCTGCGCCTCGCCGGTCTGGCTGCCGGCGCAGTCCGCCGGCGGCTCCAACTGGCAGTTCAACAGCCCGGCGCTGTCCTTCGCCGACGACCACAAGTACCACGTGGAGGCCAGGGCGCAGGACGTGGCCGGGAACTACTCGGCCGTCCAGGGCGTGGACTTCCGTTACGACGTGGACCCGCCCACCTCGACGATAGTCTCCCCGGGCTCCGGCTATATAAACGCGTGGAGCCAGATAACCGGCTACGCCTGGGACAACTACAACAACAACAGGGTTTACGACGCGGGTTTCGGCACCTATACCGTGCTGGTGGCCATAAGGAGGGTCGGCGGCTCCTGGTGGACCGGCAGCGCCTTCAACGGCGGCGGCCCCTCCTGGCTGGAGGCGTCCGTCGATACCTCGGCCTACTCGCAGGGCTATACCACCTATACCTGGACCTACAGCATGCCCTCCGCCCTGCAGACGGCCATCGTCAGCGCCAGGACCAACGATTATTACGTCGTGCCCTGGTCCTACGACCTGGCGCTGAACCCGGAGTACGGTCCGGCCAACGGGCAGCCGGCGGCCGGGGACATCCCCGCGGGCGTCGGCCGGATAGTCCATTTCGACAACGACGTCCCGGTGGCCGTCGCCACCTCGCCCGTGAACATCTCCGCCCAGAACAACGTGCCGTACATCTACGGCGTGGCCACCGATACCGGCGTGATAGCCGGCGTGCAGGTGCTGGTCAAGGCCCGCGGCTCCTGGAACGCCGAGTGGGACGGCGGGACGACGGGCACCAACAGCGACTGGGACAACACCAGCTACGCGTACTGGAGTACGGCCACCCTTACCAACGGCGCCTGGTCGCTGGCCCTGCCGCCGCTGAATCCCGTCAATAACTACAAGCTTTCGGTCTGGGCCCGCGCCTACGACCTGGCGGGCAACTGGCAGGCCACGCCGACCAACACTCAGATACTCAACAACCAGAACGCCGACGGCTCGGCCGCCTACTATTTCGACTACGACACCACGCTGCCGCAGACCGGCGTCACCGCGCCGGACAGGTATGCGCTGAACGTGGCCACCGGGATGATCGCCGGCACGGCCTTCGACGCCGGCATAGAGCCCAGCGGCGTGGCCTACGTCTACCTGCGCCTGCACCGCTCCGACGGGGCCTACTGGCACTTCATAAACGGCAACTGGACCGACGCCACCGCCAGCGACAACTTCCTGGCCGGCTTCGGCAGCCCCTGGGCCGAGCCTATAACGCCGTCCTCCCAGGACGACGGCTACCGCTACGACGTCTACACCCTGGCCGTGGACAACGCCCAGAACAACTCCGCGAAGCAGTATTTCTCCACGTTCACGTTCATCGTGGACGAGACCCCGCCGGCCTCCAGGATAACCTTCCCGGCCAACAACAGCTTCATCGGCGCGGTCCCGGCCATCACCGGCACGGCCGACGACTCGGTGGAGGACCTGCACGGCTGGACAGCTCCGCGCGACTTCGAATCCGGCATCAGTTCCTCCACCGGGGTGCAGGTGGCCCTGCAGCGCCTGACGGACGGGCTCTGGTGGGACGGCGCCGGCTTCACTCTCTCCTCCAGGCAGTGGAACCCGGTCTCCTTCTCCGGCACCTCCTCCGGCACCTGGAGCTATTCGCTGCCGGCCGGGGCCATAGCGGACGGCACGACCTATTACGCCATGAGCCGGTCCCAGGATATCGCGGGGAATCTCGAGACGCAGTACACGACCAACTATTTCACCGGCGACGTGACCCCGCCGGTTTCCATGGCCTACGCGCCAAGCGGGACCACGGCGTCAGTCCCGCAGATAGTCGGCACGGCCTGGGATACCCCGCCCGGCCAGCTTAAGACCACCAACATGGTGATGCTCTCGCTGAAGGAGGTCGACCCGGTCGTCAGCTGCTACGACAACGGGCTGAACCTGTTCGTCGCCTGCCCCGGCGGGCTGTACCCGAACAACAGGATCTGGTTCACCACCGGCACGCTGACGGTGAGCCCGGACCCGACCCAGCTCAGCACCTGGACCTGGAACACCTCGGCCATAGGCTGGACCAACTCCGCCCAGTACAACGTCATAGCCCTGGCCATAGACAAGGCCGGCAACCAGAAGGCCTACGGCACCGTGGAGAACCCGGACATCAGCTTCACGCTCGTGACCCCGCAGGCCATGGCTACGATAGCCACGCCCCTGGGCCCCGACGACAAGAACTACATGGCCACCGACATCCCCAGCGTCAGCGGCACCGGCTCCAACCTGAGGGCGGTGGACAGCGTGCAGATAAGGCTGGAGAGGCTGATAGGGAGCACCAGCTGGTGGTACGAACCTTCCCTTTCCTGGGTGAGCCAGGATACCTGGACCTGGTACAGCAGCAGCGACCAGAGCTGGCAGCAGCACATAAGCTCGGTCGCGTTCTCGGTGGACAACGCCTCCTACACCTTCGTCGTCACCCCGTACAACTCCACCGGCCAGACCGGCACCGACGCCACGAGGCGGGTAGTGATAGACAACACCAAGCCGGTGGGTTCCATACTGTATCCCGGCACGCCGTACATCAACGCCATGGGCGTTCTTTACGGCACGGCCACCGACCCCAACAATATTACCCAGCCTTCCCTGCAGAAGGACTTCGGCGGCGACGTCTACGTCAGGATAAAGAACGTCGAGAACGGCTATTACTGGACCGGCTCCAGTTTCACGGCGACCGTGACGAACATAGAGACCAGCTATTCCCCGCAGACCGTGGTCAGCTGGTCAACGGCCACGGCGGTCACCGCGGGGCTGCAGGACGGGCAGCGCTACCAGGTGCTGCTGCTGCCCAAGGACAAGGCCGGGAACATGGAGAGCAACGAGAGCGCGATGCCCTCGTACCAGGTGCTTTACGACACCAATCCCCCGTCGGCCTATTTCTCCTTCCCCGGCAACAGGCAGGTGCTGCGCAGCCTTACTGCCATCACCGGAACGGCTTACGACCCGATCGGCGCCTACTCCCCGTACATGAAATCGGACCTCAACAACGTGCAGCTGCAGATCTACGACGAACAGGGGGTGAAGTGGTGGGCCGACGGGGCCGGCGGCTTCACGATCACCGGATCGAGCTTCAACGTGGTTTCCGGCACGGACACCTGGAGCTATTCTCCTCCGAACCTGGTCTCCGCGCTGACCTCCGGAAAATATTACGTGATCCAGGCCATGGCCACCGACCGCGCCGGCAACCAGCAGACGGGCTTCACCGACGTGGTCTCGTCCAGGGTCTTCATCTGGGACACCACGCCGCCGACCTCGGCCATAGCGCAGCCCGCCGACCAGGGCACCTATATGCCCGGCGCGCTGACCGGGGTGAACGCCCTGAGCGGCACGGCCACCGACTCCCCGCTGCCGTTCGTCGGCGTCCGGCTGAGCACGCCGCAGGTCAACCTGAGCTATATCGACGGCGGGACCACCTACTACTGGACCGGGTCGTCCTTCAGCTCGTACACGGTCACGTTCGACGGCGCCTGGCAGGACGCCATCGGCACTGACACCTGGCATTATCCTTTCGACGGGGCCAACTGGGTCTCGGACAAACTGTACACGCTTTACGTGCGCGCCTTCGACCTGGCCGAGCCGCTCGGCCCCAACGGCGGCAACGAGCAGAACCCGTGGACGGTGCACCAGTTCGTGGTGGACGGCACGCCGCCGGTCTCCAGGATAACCGTCCCGCAGGACGGCAGCTTCATCCAGAACTCGCTGCCGGCCATCTCCGGCACCAGTTACGGCGGTCTTTCCGGCCTCGCCTCTCCTCCGTCCGGCCTGAAACTGCGGATCTCGCACGTGATAGGAGCGCAGACCTACTATTGGAGCGGGACCGCGGCCGGCGGCTGGAGCACGACTCCGGTCGATCTGCCGGTAAATTATACGGCTTCGGCCTCCACCATAACCTGGAGCTACCCGCCGGCCACCTACGACCCTCCGGACATCTCCACCAACAATCACGTGTATACCGTCTCCGTGGCCGGACTGGACAAGGCCGGCAACCAGGAGGCGTATAATTCCGTCAACGTCACCTCGGATTTCAACTACCCGAGCATCAGCATCTCCACGCCCATGGCCGGGGCCGACGCCTTCTACGGCGCCGCGCGCCCCACCGGCCAGCTGGCCGGGGATTCGCTGGACGCCCCCGCGGGAGTGGCCCCGCCGATAACGACGGAGATCACCGACCTGTCGGAGAGCGGGGCGGTCAAGCCCAAGTGGGACGGCGCGGCCTGGTCGGTCGTCAATTCCACCTGGCTGGCCGTCAGCGGCCTCAGCCCCTGGTCCTACTCGCCGCCGGCCTGGCCGGCCAACAAGCGCTTCAGGGTGGAGCTCTACGCCGTGGACAACGCCGGCAACCAGGTCCCGCCCGGCACGTACGTGCGCGAGTTCATCTACGACGTCAACACGCCGTCGAGCACGATCCTGTCCCCGTCCTCGATATATCAGAACGCCTCGCAGGTGGCGTCCTTCTCCGGCACGGCCGTGGACTGGGTGAACAGCCCCTCCACCGAGGCCATGAGCGGCCTGGCCCCGCAGGGCGTGCAGGTGCAGATCGTCGACAACTCGCAGACCGGCGTCACGTTCAACGGCACCGGTTTCGCCTCCGGGGACTACTGGCGCAACGCCCAGTTCACGCCCACGTCCCAGATCACGGACGCGGTGCTGGGGGTGAACATCGTCCAGGCCGCCGACTGGTCCTATCCGCCGGCCGGCGATTCCTGGCCGCCGGCGCTGGTGCAGGGGCACAGCTACACGGTGCGCTCCCGCGCGCTGGACCGCGCCGGCAATCAGGAGAACTACCAGGAGCGGACCTTCACCTACGACGCCTCCGCCCCCACGACCACGATCACGATGCCCGGCAATTTCGCCTATGCCTCGCTGCCGCTGAGCTCCGGCACGCTGCGCGAGGACTACAGCTACGTCCCGCCCGGCGGCATACAGCTGCTGTTCAAGCGGAACTCGGACAGTCAGTACTGGACGGGTTCCGGCTGGGGGGCTTTCGCCGCCGCCGATTGGCTCGACGCCACCTCCGTCTACCAGTCCTCCTGGACCTACGCGGACGCGGCGCTCTCCAACTATTTCAACACGCTTTCCGGTTCGCTGGATTTCACCGAATATATCCGCGGGACCGACGCCGCCGGCAACACCAATCTGCCGCAGACCCCGGCCCCGTCCGGCGGCGTGGTCTTCAAGATGGACCATTTCGTGCCGGTCTCGCTGACCACGTACCCGGCGACCGGGAACGGCCAGCTGGTCTTCCGCAATACCCCGGTCTCGGCACTGGCCGGCACCGCCTCCGATTACGATCCCGGCTCGCCCTCCGGCCTCAACGGCGTCTACGTGCGCATACGCCGCTACGATTCCGGCGGCACTCCCTGCTACTACGACCAGACCTTCGGCAACTGGGTCACGGCGGCCGGCGGCTCGGAGTGGATGCCCCAGAACGCGGGGACCTTGTCCGCCTGGGCCAAGTCGCTGCCGGCCACCGCTTTCTCCGGCTCCAACGGCGGCGACTGCTATCCGGGCCTGGACAAGGGCGACGGGTTCCGCTTCGAAGTGCAGTCCTACGCGGTGGACAACACGCAGCCGGTCAACGGCGGGCCCAATACCGAGGTGAACTACTCCACGGCCTCGTTCCTGCTGGATTACAGCACGCCCACGGCCGCGATACTCCAGCCCGCCGACCAGTCCTACCTGCGCAACATCTACCAGCTGGCCGGCACCGCGGCCGATCCGGTGGCCGGGGGGGGGATACCGTCCGGGCTCGCCTCCATCGAATACGAGCTGACCGACACCGACGCCAACCCGAACCGCTACTGGAACTTCAACGCGCTGCAGTGGCAGACGGCCTACGTTTCCAGCGTGACGGCTCCGGCCGCCAACTGGACCGTCACGTCCATCCCGAACAACAACCCGTCCGGCAACGATTCCTGGGCGGTGGGCCGCTCGAGCGCCACCTTCCAGCTCCGGATCAAGGTCTCCGACAAGGCCGGCAACTACTCCGGTTTCGCGAACAACGTCTCCACGTTCACGCTGGACCTGCTGCCGCCCGACTCGCAGATCACGTCCCCGCCGACCCAGAACGGCTACTATCTCGCCGTCAGCAGCATAACCGGCACCGCGGCGGATTACAACTCCGGCGTCTCCACCGTGGCGCTGAGCGTGCAGCAGGACAACACGCAGGACGCCGACTGCACCAATACCGGGAACAACTCCTACTACTGGAACGGCTCCTCCTGGCAGGGCGGCCAGGTCTGGCTGCCGGTCAACTCCTACAATCCGGTGGGCGGCTCCTGGCGCTACGACGACGCGTCCAAGATAGTGTTCAACGCGTACTGCTATTACGTCGTAATGTCGAGCGCGGTGGACAACGTCGGCAACGGGCAGGTGACATGGGGTTCCCGCCGCTTCAAGTTCACGCCGCCGCCGGCCGTCACCCGCGTGCTGGTGCCGGCCAACGGGGTCTATTACCGCAACCTCTCGCAGGTCAGCGGCACGGCCAACGTGAACACCCAGTCCGTCTGGCTCAACGCCCGGCGGCTGCAGGACAACGACTACTGGAATTTCGGCTCCTCGTCGTGGCAGGTCGCCTTCTCCAGCGTCCAGGTGATCCCGGCGGCCGGCGCGTGGACGTTCGCCTCCTCGCTGCCTCCGCTGGTCACGAACTCCTCCTACACCTTTACCGCGGTCGGCCTCAACGGTTCCGGGGTTTTCGAGGCCGCGCCGGTCACCAATCAGGTCTATTTCGATACGACGCCTCCTGTCTCCCTGGTGCTGCTGCCCTCCCAGACCCAGCTCTATTACAACTCGCTGCCCAAGCTGGGCGGTACCGCCCAGGACCCGCCCGGAGTCTCGCCGCCGGCTTCCGGCGTCAGCGGCGTCTGGGTCAGGATACAGGAGACCACAGGGCCCTATTCCGGGGACTACTGGGACAACTCCGCCTCCGCCTACACCCCGACCCAGACCGACAACAAGGCGGCCTACTACGTGGCGGCCTCCTCCTGGGATTTCACGGTCTCCTACCCTACGGCCGCGTTCACCGACGGCGCCGGCTATACGGCGCAGTCCTACTCGCTGGACAATACCTACGACAACGGCACGTTCAAGGGCACGCAGTCCCCTCTGTCGGCCCCGGTCGTCTTCAACTACGACGTAAGCGCCCCCACCGCCACGGTCACCTCGGTCTCTCCCGGGCAGGCGCGCTCTGCCGTGAGCGTGGCGAGCGGCGCGGTGCAGGAGACGATGGTCCTCTCCAACTTCGGCCAGCCGCCAGGCACCCAGATCAGCGAGGTCCGCCTGCATCTGCGCTATAACAACGTGAACAGCTATTGGAGCGGGTCCGGCTGGGTCCCCGCGGCCCCGGCCACGTATTTCGACGCCCAGGTCTTCCAGTCCTCCTGGACCTCCGCCGCGCTGCCGGTCTGGGCCGACGCCGGCTCCTACACGCTGTGGGCCGAGGCCATAGACAAGGCCGGCAACGACCAGACCAATTTCACCGCCAACGGCTCCTCCGTCACGTTCACGGTGGACAGTTCGGCTCCCGTAGTGGCGGTCCTCAACCCCGTCCCCGGCAGCAAGATCTCCTCCGTGGCCTCGGTCACGGGGACGGCGAACGACCCGAACTGGAGCACCAATTCCGGGATAGCCGGGGCCTCCAACGTGCAGGTCCAGGTGTCCTACCTGTACGGCGGCAGCACCTATTACTACGACAACGCGCTCTCGTTCTCCTCGTACACCCTGGGCGACACCAATTCCTGGTGGCCGGCCACCAACTGGGCCGCCCAGGGGGCCTCCTCCGGGACCTGGACCTACGCCCCGGCCGGCCTCTCCTCGGCCATGGTGGGGGACAGGGTCTACAAGTTCCGGGCCAGGGCCCAGGACAACGCGGTGCCGGTCCCCAACCCGGCGGTCCTCACCGACAACGCGGCGTCCAATTCCGGCGTGATCTACGACGTGACGCCGCCGGTGTCCCGCATCACCCTCCCGAAGGACGGCTCGAAAATACGTTCGCTCTCCGCCATAACCGGAACGGCGCTGGACAACCTGGCCGGCATCTCCACCCTGGGCCAGATCAGCGTCAGCATCGCGGCGCTCTCCCCCGTGGCCGGAAACTGGAACGGCGCCTCCCCGGGCGACTTCTCGCTGCCCTCGGAGACCTTCCAGCCGCTCAGCGGAGGCTCCCTGGCCGCCACCTACGACGGCCTCAACTGGAGCTTCACGGCCCCGGCCCTGAGCGACGGCTACACGTACCTGATGAAGGTCAAGGCCTCGGACGACGTCACGCCGCCGAACGTCGAGACGAACGTCTCTTCCGTGACGTTCACTTACGACATCACGCCGCCGGCAGCCGCCATAGTCTCCCCGGTCTCGCTGCCTAACTCCGGGGCCAACCTGAACGCTCTGGCCTCCGTGTCCGGCACCGCCTTCGAGCAGTTCACCCTCAAGTCCGCCTCCGTCTCGGTGCAGGAGGACGACACTCACCTGTACTACGACGCGCAGACTTCGACCTTCAACTCGGTGACGCAGAAATGGCTCACGGCCGGCATTTCCGGCACGGGCCCGAACTATACGTGGACGGTCCCGGCGCCGCCGCTGACGGACAACAAGAACTACAACCTGCAGGTGACCGCGATCGACGCGGCCGGCAACCAGCTCACGCCGCCCTCGGCCACGGTCATCAGGTACGACGTGACGCCGCCCGTCTCCCAGCCGGTCGCGCCCGCCAACGGCAGCTTCATCAACAAGCTGGCGTCGGTCGCCGGCACGGCCTCCGATCCCAATTCCAACCCCTCCGGGGTGGCGGGAACCCAGATAAGGGTGCAGCGCAATTCGGACGGGAAGTTCTGGACCGGGGCGACCTGGGGCTCCGAGACCTGGCTTTCCGGGGTTCCCGGGACGGCCTGGACCAAGTCCTCGCAGCTGCCGCCGTCCGACAACAACGTAGGCCTGACGGACGGCAACGTCTATACCGTGACCTCCCGTTCCTACGACGTCGCCGCCAACACCCAGAGCGTCATACTGGCCGGCACCTCCTTCATGTTCGACGTTTCGAGCCCGACCGCCTTCGTGCAGCTGCCGCTCAACGGCGCCAGGTACAACGCGCTGCCCCAGCTCTCCGGCACGGCCGCCGACGCCAACAACGTGACTTTCCCGCAGGTGCGCATCTACGATATCCCGCTGGGCAAGTACTGGATGACCGGCACCGGCACCTGCGGCGGCGTCACGCTGCCCGGCTGGGTGGGCAACACCTGCCCCGCTTTCCCGGAGATCTGGAACGTCGCCGTGGGCTCTTCGGCGACCGGCGCCCCTTTCACCTGGAGCTACGACTCCTCGGGCGTGGCGTGGCCTAACCGCGACGCCGGGCTGCGCGTGGACCTGAAGGCGCAGGACGCGGCCGGGAACTATTCCGTCACCTCTTCCACGTTCAGCTTCGACAACGTGCCGCCCTCCTCGCTGATCCTCTACCCGCCGGTGGACGGCACGACGTATTCCTCGATGACCGCGATCTCCGGCACTTCTTACGACCTGACCTCCGCGATCAACGAGGTGGACATCCGCATGTGGTACCTGTCCGGCGGCACCACCTACTACTGGAACCCGGTGGCCCCGCACTGGACCGCCTCCGACCCCGGCTGGTTCTCCATCCCCGACGGGCCCGGCTCAAAGGGCATAGACAACCCGTGGACCTACTCGGACCCCAACTACGACTTCGACGACCCGGGCACCAACAACTTCGCCTGGAAGGAGGGGACGAACGACCACGCCAACGGCAAACTGTTCTATATAGTCACGCGGGCCATAGATTCGACGACCAACGACCAGGTCGTCCTTGCGACGCGCACGTTCCAGTTCGACAACGTGCCGCCGCTCTCCGCCCCGGTGCAGCCGGGGCCGGATACGGCCTACAGCGGCCTCACCACCCTCTGGGGGACGGCCGCCGACGACGTCTCCGGCGTGGCCTCGGTCAAGGTCTCCATCCTAAGCGAGGACGCGACGGGCGGCCCCAAGTATTACGACGGCTCCGGCTTCAACAACGCGGCCGAGACCTGGCTGCCGGTGCAGAACCTCTATCCTTCCTCCTGGACCTACACCAGCGCCCTGCTGAGCTTCAGCGACACGATGCACTACGTCGTGAAGTCCTCGGCCACCGACTCCGTGGGCAACGTGCAGACCGTAGTCGGGGAGTCCCGCTTCCTGTTCGACACCACGCCTGCCACCTCGACGGTGCTGGCGCCGCTCAACGGCAACGTCTACGAGGACAACGAGTCCCTGATCGGCAACTACTACGACCCCGGCTACACTACCGGCATAAACGGGACCGGCTCGGGCGTCTTCCATGACGCCTCCAACCCGTGGGGCAGGGGCCTGGTGGAGGTGGCTGTCTTCCGGGACACCTACCCCTACATGAGTTCCGTGGGGCCGCTGGTGTTCGGCCCCGGTTCCGGCTGGGACGACTCCGGCTATTTCTGGAACGGCTCTACGTGGACGGACGTCTCGGCGGGAGTGGTGTGGGTACCGGCCCAGTTCGATACGCAGCCGACCTGGGTCTACACCGCCCTGCAGTGCGCCAGCGACGCCCAGCGCGCCGCGCATACCTGCTGGGTGCGCGGCGACCGCTACGTGGTCTGGTCCCGCGCCACGGACAACGCGGGCGTTCTCGGCACCCCGCTGTCGGGTCCCAAGTTCTACATATCCGCCCCGGCCAAGAGCTTCAAGGTCTGGGTGGACGCCGGCCAGAACCCGATGACGGCGGGCGACATCGTGAACCTTAACGTGCAGGCCACGGACGCCGACGGGAACGTGGCCGCCGCCTATATCGGCACCGTCACGTTCCAGATGGACTCAGGCCTCGGCCCGGAGGTCATGGGCGCCAACGCCGCCGAGGCCGTGGACGAACTGCACGGCCTGCCGCCGGAGTACCAGTTCCAGCCCTCCGACTACGGCTTCAAGACCTTCCAGATGCGGCTGCGCAAGGCGGGCTCCAGGAGCCTGCTGGTCTCGGACCTTTACACGCCCAGCATAAACGGCAATTCCACCCTCACGGTCAACCCGGCCGCGGCGCAGCAGACGCAGATCATCGCGGATTACGACCCGGCCGGGGAGATGCCGGCTCCGGGCACGGTCTCCGGCAAGACCGGAACCCCCAGGACCAAGCCCGCCGGGGCCAGCGTGCCGTTCCTGCTGCAGGTGACGGACAAGTACTGGAACGTCGTTCCGTCCTCCTCGGTCTCGCTGGGCGTGACCGATACCGACCCGAACAACTCGCTGGTCAGCCCCGACGGCCCGGCGGTCTTCGTGGGCTCGGCCACTATCAACCGGACCTTCGTCTCGGCGGACAGCCAGGGCTGGAGCCTCCTCTGCAACGGCGCGGTCTCCAGCAAGGTCCCGGTGACCCCGAACCAGGCCGCGGGCCTGCTGGCGCTGATGCCGGGCGAGACCAGGAACCAGGGCAAATACACCGTGCAGCCCTACGGCAAGGACGGCGTGGTGGCCGATCAGCTTGTCGGCTCCACGTTCACGGTCCGCGTCTACGCGGTGGACCAGTTCTACAACACCGACGTGTCCACGTCCTTCCCGGTCTCGGTGAGCATGCCGGGGGATAAATACGAGGTCAACCCGGCCCCGGCCCAGCTCTCCAACGGCACGACCAGTTTCGTGTTCACCCCTATCGTGGCCGGGACCCAGACCGTAGAGGCGCAGCAGGCCGGCGCCGGATACCTGAGCGGCGGCACTTCGTTCTACGTGACGCCCAACACGGTGAAGGTCTGGTGGGGCGGGCCGGCCCAGCTCAACCTGGTGGTTCCCGGCCAGACGCTGGAGCCGGGGCTGCCGCCTTACGGCTCCAATCCCTCTCCGGGCGGGAAACTGGGCTCGCCTTCGCCGCTGACGGCCGGCGTCACGGTGCAGATGTCGGTCTACCTGACGGACCAGTACTACAACGTCGTGCTGGGGACCACGCCTTTCATGGCGGTCTCCTCCAACACCCCGCAGGTGGAGATATCCTTCCCCAACGATCCCAACATCGCGGCCCGCGGCCTGCCGCCCTTCTCCGGAGGCTTCGATATCAGGAGCCTGATAGGCGGCTCCACCACGTTCAGCGTGATCCCGGTCACCCACGACGAATCCCCGGGCATGACCGCGACGGTGTACGATACCGGGCTTACCGGCACCAATTTCAGCACCGACACCGTCACCGGGATAGTCGTGAAGTCGGCTCCCGCGACGCACCTGCTGCTGATGGTGCCGAACGAGGTCCCGGCAGAAGGCCTCATCGGCGGGAAATCCGGGACGGCCGGCCCGCTGACCGCCGGCTCCACCTACCAGATAACGGTGCGCGCCGTGGACGATTTCGGCAACCTGGCCAGCGACGGCCGCTCCGTCAGGATACAGTCCAACGACGTCTATGCCTCCACCTATGCGGCCGGCGCTCCCGCCGTTTTCCCGCCGCAGGCCCTGGCGAACGGCCAGACCGTCTTCAAGGGCTTCCTGCCCAGCGCCGCCACCGGCAACCTGGTGATAGACGCGGTCGACAACGATACCATCTATCCCAAGCTTTCGACGAGCACCGACTCCGGCGTGACGGTCAGCCCGGGACAGGCTTCCCGCCTGATAGTGCTGCTGCCCACGCAGTCCCTCGTGCCCGGCAAGGTGCTGCCGCCCTACGGCACCGCCGGGAGCATCTCTACCCAGACCGCCGGCGTCGGCTTCAGCGCGCAGGTCTACGCCGCCGATTCCCGCTACAACATGGTCTCCGACGTCTCGCTGAACAAGACCATGCACGCGGTGGCCGACGACGCCTTCGGCGGTCCCTCCAGCAACGGGGACCTGGGGACCTTCAGCATGACGGCCGGCAGCGCCACGCTCTCCAACATCCTCCTGCGCACCGCCGGCTACAGGACCATCACCGTGACCGACCAGAGCGGCACCTACCCGGCTCTCGGCTCCACTCCCAGCGGCACGCTGACGCTGCAGCCGTATACCCCGACCAGGATCCGCGCGCTGCTGCCCGGAGAAAGTCCGGCCCCCGGCAACGTCGCCGCCAACGGCCGTTCCGGCGCCCCTACGGCGCAGCAGGCCGGCTCCACGTTCACGGTCACGGTGAACATAACCGACTCCTTCTGGAACCTGACGCCGGGGGCCAGCCAGGAGATACAGCTCTCGGCCGACGATCCCAACGCCGTAATAACGCCCTCCTCCCAGGTCGTGGTCGGCTCCGCCACCTTTACGGTGACCCCGATACGGGCCGGCTACACCGTGCTGACCGCGGCGGTGGTCGCCCCCGGCCTGCCCGGAGGCCCTACGCTGGCCCAGGACGTCGCCAGCACGGTGCAGGTGGCGCCGGGGGTGCCCAAGCGCCTGCTGGTGCTGCTGCCGGGCCAGAACTGGCAGCAGGGGACGCTGTCCGGGGTAGGGGTCACGGGCACCCCGTCCGACACGACCGCGGGCAGCACCGATTTCAAGGTGCGCGTCGGCGTGGTGGACAGCTACTTCAACCTCGTCCCGGGCCGGCCCGCGGACGTCAGGGTCAACACGCCTTCGGACCCGTTCGCGCCCGCGGTCAGCACGGCCGCCGTCAACACCGCCTACGGCTATACGGACCTGATCTACGTGACGCTGAGGCGCGCGGCGACACAGTACCTGACGGCCACCGACTACGGCAACTCCGGCCTGGCCGACGACCCGGGCTCCTCCACCTTCACGGTCCGGCCGGCCGCCCCGGTGGGGCTGCAGCTGGTGCTGCCCGGGGAGCTGGCGGTGCCGGGCTCCGGCAGCTATCCTTCGGGCGGCAAATCGCTGACGGCCTCCACGCAGACGGCCGGGGTGACCTTCAAGGCCACCGTCAACCTGGTGGACAGCTACATGAACGTCTACAACGGGCTTTCCGTAGGGCCCACGGTCTACCTGGTCACTTCGGACCTATACGACATCGACTCCTCGAGCGTGCCGCTGAACTACGGGACGGTGCAGGTCCCGCTGACGCTCGTCACCAGGTCGGCGGCCTCCACCGTCAAGGTCTTCCCGGTCAGCGCCGCGGACAACCAGGTCTGCTCCGGCAGCTCCGGCGGGATATGCCGCAACGACAACGCGGCCGCCATGTCCTCGTTCAAGGTCTACGCCTCGACGGCGACGCGCCTGCTGGTGGTGCTGCCGGGACAGAGCCTGGTGGAGGGCAAGTGCAATATAAGCCCGCCCTGCGCTTCGGCCTCGGTGGCCTGGCCCGGCGTGAGCGGTCCGCCCTCGGCCCACACCATAGGCACGGGCTCGCTCTTCGCCGGCGTCTATCTCACCGACGCCTTCTTTAACCGGGCCACCGACGCGACCGGCTCCGCGCAGGACACCAATCCTCCGGCTGTGATGCCCGAGGTGCGCGTTACCATGCCCAACGACCCCGGGGCCACCCCGCCCAGCCCGCAGACGCTCTCCAACGGCAGCTCGGTCTTCCCGGTGGACCCGCATACCTCCATCAGCACCTATACCGTGATGGCGGCGACCACCGCGGCCTCGCCGGCCTACTACCAGGCCGGCCTTTCCACGATGACGGTCTACCCGGGTCCCGCGGTAAGCATGTCCATGACGGTGGCCTCCACCGGCGTGGTGGCCGGAACGCCCTTCTCCGCCGAGCTGTCGGTGCACGACGTCTACGGCAACGTCTGCTCCACCGGGCCGAACGTCTATCTCGGCACGGCCACCTTCGTGGTGACCTCCCAGGTGGACTCGCTGCAGGCCCCCAGCCTGGCCGCGCCTTCCACCGGCTACGCGGTCTCGGACTACGGCGTGAAGGACCTGCCCAACTGGTTCACGCTCAGAAAGGCCGGCCCGGATACGATAGGCGCCTACGATTCGCTCGTCCCCTCCATAAGCGTGAACCCGCCGCTGGCGCTCTACGTTTCTCCGGGCCCCCCGAGCGTCTATCACGTCAGCCCGACCGACAACACGCAGGTCCCCGCAGGCTCGCTGCTCTCGCCGGGAGTGCAGCCGATCACGGCGCAGCTGACCGACGCCTACGACAACAACATCTCCTCCGCGGGCCTGCCGGCCCTGATCTCGATAAGCGAGGTCTACGGCTCCACCGGCTCCCTAGTCTACTGGAACGGCAGCAGCTGGCTCAACATCGGCGTCTCAACCATGGCCTACACGGACATGAACGGCCAGGTGGGCATCTCCACGCAGGTCGCCTACCAGGTCTCCAGCAAGTCCGGGGACTGGGCTCGCGTCTGGGTCGGCACCACCACGCTGGTCCCGGCCACCTACGATACCTACGTCGCGGCCCGCCAGAACGTGACCGGGGAAATGATCACGACCGGGGGCACGCCCACCAAGCTGGTCTTCGTCTCCAGCCAGCCGGCGGCGCTGGTCGGCATACAGGAAATGGCCGGGACCGGCGCGTTCTTCACCGTGGAGCGCCGCGACGACTTCAACAACGTGACCATGCAGGGAGAGACCGACGTCTACCTGGGCCTGCCCAGCTCCCAGCTCACCGTGCATCAGAACCTGGGCCGCGGCAACATCGCCACGTTCGGCAATATCGGCGATTACGGCTTCCGCAACACGCTGAACGACCAGTTCATCAACGCGGTCCCGATCCTGCCCGGCCAGACGCAGGCCTCGTTCCGCTACCACGACAGGGCCTCCTCCTACTCCGGCACCTCTCCTGCGGCGAACACCGGCGAAGGGGGGCGCCCCGGCTACTGGCAGATAGAGGCCCGTTCCGGCTCGATGCAGCCGGCCATACACCAGCTGGAGATGGACCCGGCGCAGATCGCGCAGGTGGCCTTCGGCAACGCCCCGCGCACGATGACGGCCGGCAAGGTCACCGGCCCTCTCGGCGACGTCCAGTACTTCCGCGCCATCCTGCTGGACATGTTCCAGAACCCGTCGGTCAGCACTCAGGACGTGACGGTGCTCCTCTCCACCTATACGCGCCAGCCCTCGCTGATAAACGACGCCTTCTCCTTCTCGGCCTCCAGCTCGGCTTCCGGGGCCTTCCCGCCGGTCTTCGCCTCCACGGTGACCACCGTGGACATCCCGCTCGACTCCTACTTCGCGACGTTCTACTACATGGATACCACGGCCTCCTCGGTGTATCCGTCCTCCTCCACGCCGATAAGGCCCATAATCGAGGTCTCGGTGCCCGCCCAGCAGGGATGGGCCGCGTCGACGCAGTCGGTCACCGTCCAGCCGGACCTGACCTTCCGGGTCAACGTCAGCTCGGGGGCGGGCCAGGTGCTGACGGCCGGGGCGACGTCGCAGAACTTCATGATCTCGATAGAGGACCATTACGGCAACCCGACCCCCGTGGCCGGCGGCCAGGAGGACGCGGTCGGCGCGGGGATCGCGTTCAACATGGCCTCGGATTCCGCCGGGAACGTGCTGTTCTCCGCTCCTGACGCCGGCAATTTCGTGGCGAATCCCGGCACCGCCAAAATGGCGCTCGGCCAGGCGACCACCAGCTTCTACATGATAGACACGCTGACGTCCTTCCCCACCCACCAGCTCACCATCGCCACGGTGCAGCCCAAGGGCTGGCTGCCGGCCGTCTCGTCCTACACGGTGGTGCCGGCGGCCCCCGACCACATAACGTTCTATACGCCGGCCAGGCGGCTGATCGCGGGCTCCACGGTGCAGTACGCCGACTATACGGCGGGAATAACGACCCCCACGGTGGTGACGGCGGCGCTCAAGGACCATTACGACAACAACACGACCACCGACACTCCGGTCACGGTGCGCTTCTCCGCCGTCCGCAATACCACTTTCGGGGGCATAGACCCCACCGCCCAGGTCGTGGATTCCAACCCGAGCTGGAAGCTGCTGAACACCAATCCCTACGACATAAACATCCCGGCGGGCTATTCGTTCGCCAACATCTACGTCTGGGACAAGATAGTCGGCTCCGCCACCATAACCGCCAACTCGTACATCTCCCGGGACAACGTCAATTTCCCGCAGATCTCCCAGGACGAGTACATAACCCCGAGCACGGCCGCCTATTTCACGCTGCACCATCCCTACACGCTGGCCAGCCCGCTGCGCGTGCAGACGCCGGGCTACATCACGCTGAAGGTCAGGGACCGCTTCGGCAACGTCGCCACCGGCGACCCGGTGAACGGCAATTATTACACCGGCAAGATAAACATGGCGACCAACTCGGGCGGCTCCGCAGATCTGCGCGACGCGATAAACAACACCACCGACTACACCTTCGTCAAGACCGACCAGGGACAGCGCACGCTGCAGCTCTACGACACGATGGTCGAAACGCTGAAGATCAGCGTCACGGACTATAACATGCCCGGCATCTACGGCTACACCAACGACGGCGGCCGCGGGCTGCCTCAGCAGTCCGACGGGGACGTAGTGCTGTCGGGCCTCGTGATAACCCCCCGGGACTTCTCCCCGGAGGACCCGCTGCCGGTCAGCAAGACCTCCATCGGCATCACTAAGACCGCCATCTACCAGGGCGACGGCCTGATCCCCGACGTCCCGGCCCCGGTGCCGATGCTGCGCCTGACGATGCAGACCATGCCGTTGGGCGCGCCGCCGGCCTACCTGGATTCCGTGCAGCTCAAGAGCTCCGGCACGCTGTCGCCTTCCGACATCATAAGCATAGGCATGTACGCCGACAATCCCACCGCCGGGCAGCTGGGCCTCTTCGACGGCGAGTCGGTGCTCGGCGGCGCGCCCACCGACATCCTTATGGCCACCGGCACCTGGGACTCCAGCCTTATGGGCTGGCGCTTCGACAACCTCAAGGCCAACGTTTCTACCGCGGCCATAGTCTCCGACACTCCGCGCAACTTCTTCTTCGCCGTGCGCATGTCCACCGTGGCCGCCACGCCGCGCACCTTCGGGCTGGTGATGGACAACCCGTCGTTCGTGGTGCTGGACTCCACGTTCGTCGGCGTGGCCTACAACAATTTCCCGATACAGACGGCGACCTCGCCGGTGCTGAACCAGCCGGCCACGGTCAATATCAGCGGGGACGACATCGCGGCCTGGTGGCAGCCCGGGGTCTCGCCCGGACAGTACGATTACGTGGAGCAGGGCACGTCGCGCGCCGGTTTCCTGGCCATCCACGCCTGGACGGACAACTTCGTGGGCACCATCAAATCTTTCAAGATCATCAAGACCGGCACGGGCTCAGGCCAGGACATAAAGAGCATGCGTCTGTTCCTGGACTCCAACGGCAACGGGGTCTTCGACCAGGCCGTGGACAAGGAGGTAACGGACCCGTCCAACCCGCCGACCTTCAACCCGGCCGACCCGGGAACCTTCGTGCTGCCGCTGTACAACCCGGGCGTGGACGGCGAGGTCTCGATAGACACCAAGACCTATTTCGTGGTCTACGAGTTCCAGCCGGACGCGGTGCCTGGCGTCACCCACGGCGCGCGCCTGGAGAACTCCGGGGTCAGCCTGGTGGACGGCGTGGTCGGGGCGTTCTCCCCGATCGTCTCCTCCACGGTGCCGCTGTACGCCACTGCCGACGTCGTTTACCTGTCCGACGTCAACAAGTCTTCGCCCAACGACTTCAGCAAGCCGTCGTTCGTCACGCAGAACGACGTGAACCAGCCCGTGGCCAGGCTCACGATGCAGATCAAGGGCACCAATGGGTCGGCGATCTGGAACGGCCTTAAACTGGACCGCTGGGTGCCCGCGTCCGAGAACGGCAACACGGCCCTCTGGAACAAGGTGACCGACGTCAAGCGGGTCAGCCTCTGGTACGACTCGAACGGCGACGGCCTGCTGGAGACCACCGGCACCGTGCACGATACCGAGGTGGTGCTGCCGAGCGTCAACAGGCGCGTCTTCCCGTACGATACGCTCAGGACCCCGCTCGTGTCCACCGACACCGTGATCAGGGTGACCAACATACAGAACTTCTTCCCGTCGGACAGCCCCTTCCCGATGGCCCCGGGCCGCCTGGTCATCAACGACGGCCAGTCCGACCCGTCGCTGAAGGAGGTCGTCTACTACAGCACCGTGGACGTGCTCAACAACACGTTCGGCGGCCTGACCCGCGGCGCCGAGGGAACCCCCGAGATGGCGTGGTCCAGCGGGACCGTCGTCTCCGGGCAGGCGGTGCTGCCGCTGATCGGGGACAGCGGCAACATGGACGGCCAGACCATCTACGTGACGCCGAAGGACTACTTCCTTACCTACGACATAGACCCGCTGGCCACCGTCTCGGATTCGGCGTACCTCGGCATGGCCATGCGGACCACCGACTACTTCTCGGTGACCCCGTCAACCAAGACCATGAGCCCGCTGAACATAGGCGTGACGGCCCCGGGCAAGACTCTCTCGCTGATCGGCCAGGTGAAGGAGTACCCGGACAACGTGCTGATCACGGCCTCGGACACTATAACCGGGGAGAACCTGCAGCAGAAAGCGGTGAACCAGCCCATCCTGCAGTTCACGATGCAGACCGACGTGGCCGACGCGCTGTGGCGCTGGATGCTGGTCTACGCCACCGGCAGCGCGATACAGGACGGCACCGCGATCCCCGACGTGTCGGCCGTCAAGCTCTGGTACGACTCCGACAACAACGGCTTCCTGGGCCCGAACGACCAGCTGATAGGCACCGGCACTTTCGGCAACACCATCTACGGCCCGCTGGTGGCCATGGTCAATATCAGCACCGCGCAGCGCATAATAACCACGGACATGGCCAAGGCGGCCAACGTCTCGCAGCGCTATTTCCTGACCTACGACATCAGGGATTCCGCCATGCCGAACGACTCGCTCGGCAACCCGCGGACGCTCGGCGCGTACATGGCGCCCGGCTCGTTCCCGCAGAACAGCCCGTCCTTCGACGATCCGACGAAGAACTCCATTTCGCTGCCGAACGTCTATTCCTCCACCTCCAACCTGACCTACGTCTCGAAGGTGCGCGAGATCATCTCCGCCCCCAGCACGATGACCGTGCTGACGGAGCCGGTGTTCGCTTACGGCGGCGGGGTCTCGACCCCTACCATACGGCTGGCGCAGAACGTGACCAGCCCCGGCCCGATGGACGCGGCCTGGCTGGTGACCTCCACCGACGGACTCTCCTCCTCCGGGTACCTGATGGTGGACAACGAGATCGTCCATTACTCCGGCCTGGCGGCCGGGGCCATCACGATGGTCACGCGCGGCGTGTTCGACACGCCCGTGGTCAACCATTCCTCGGGGGCGGCGCTGGGCATGGCCGTGCAGCAGGGCTGGCTCAATTATCCGTTCATGAAGATGACCCTCACGACGTCCGGCTACGGCGTGCGCTGGACCGGCTTCAGGCTCTCCCGCGTGCAGCCGTCCGGCCTCAACGGCTACGACTCTGACGTGGCGGACATCAGGGTCTGGAAGGACAACGGCAACGGCACCTTCGACCGCGACCCGGTCACCGGCCTGGACACCTCCGATACGCTGATAGGCGAGGGCCGTTTCGGCGCCAACGACCCGGTCGGCAAGGCCACGATCTACGTGAAGGACCCGGCTCTCAACAACCAGGACTACGTCGTGATAGGCTCCACGCCGACCGTCATCTTCGTCACGATGGACATAGACAAGGCCTCAAACTTCTCCAACGCGGCCCTAACGCCGCAGAACGACGTGCTGGGCGTCGAAGTGCCGGACGAGACCAACTTCTACTTCGGGCCGGCCAATTCCGGGCACGTCGCGCAGTTCCTGGACCCGGCGGAAAGCGCCAACTCCGTGGTCATGCCGACCCTGAACAACGTGACGCTTACTCCGGACGACATCTCGCCGGTCTCCGCTGTGCAGAACGACAAGAACGTCGGGCTGCTGGCGATGAAGATGAGCGTCGACCGTACCTCCGCGCTGCTGCAGGGCATAAAGGTGAACCGGGTGGGCACGGCGAACGATTCGGACATAGACCTGGTCAAGGTCTGGAAGGACTCCAACGGCAACTGCCTGCTGGACTCCGCGGACACTTCCTCGGACACTGCCGGCAACTATCCCAACCTGCTGTCCTACGGCAACGAGGCCTTCTCGTCCGGCACCGTCAACATCGTGCTTAAGACGCCGATGGTGATAACCACCACGCCGGCCTGCGCCTTCGTCAGCTACGACCTCTCCCAGTTCGCCCTGGTCGGTTCCACGGTCGGGCTGAACATAAACTCCGCGTCGGACTTCACGATAGGCATTCCCAACACCATCACGCTCTCGACGTGGCCTATCAACACGGCCCCGATCACCATCAAGGAAATACCCTCCAACGTCAACCTCGGCGTGTACGACATGGCCGCGGACCTGGTCCAGGCGGGCGGGGTCGGCCAGGCCCAGACCGGGGTGGCGATGACCCGCTTCAACCTGACCACGGACGCCGGCAACGCGCGCTGGAGCGCCATCAAGCTGCAGCGCACCGGCGCCTCCAACGACCCGAACGCCCCCTTCGGCAAGAACACGGACGTCAAGTTCGTCTCGATCTATCAGGACTCGAACCAGAACGACGTCCTCGACGTCAACGACGTGAACATCTCCGAGGCCAGGACCTCGCTGGTCTCCTACTTCGCGTCCACGGACACGGTGCCGTTCCACCTCGTCGTGCAGTCCACGGCCGGCTTCCCGTCCTCGGGCAACGTCTATCTGAGCAACGCCGAGCTGATGACCTACGACAGCACGGGCCTGGACGCCCTCGGCCGGCCGTACCTGGATATAACGGCCCGCGGTCTGAAGCTGGGCGACGTGCTGACGCCGCAGATCAACCACCCGGTCGGCGATCTGGTGCGCAAGGTGGACCTGTTCGACCAGAACAACCCGCTCAACACGCAGATAACGGTCAACCTGTCGCAGGTGCAGACGCTGAGCCCGCTCGCGCAGACCTTCTTCGTCGTCTACGATATAGGCGAGCAGGCCATAAAGGCCAACAAGGTCGGCGTGATGATACGCGACAAGTCCTGGCTCACGGTCAACGCGCCGCACGACGTCTCGCCCAACATCTACTTCGGCATCACGAAGACGCTGCCGAAGGGGACCTACACGGACGTCTACCCGTACGGTTCCAGCCTGGTGCCGATACAGGCCGTCACGCTGGCGGTCGGCGCCAACACCGTCGCCCCGAAATCGGCGGAACGGGGCACCAAGAACGTGCCGATGCTGACGTTCACCATGAACACGGGGACCGCTTTCGTGGACGTGGGCCAGATCGTCATCACGCAGGGCGGCACCATCGCCGGCTCCGTGACCGGCCTGGGCGACGGGGACCTGTCCCGGGTGGCGCTGTGGAAGGACGACGGGACCGGCGCGTTCAACCCGATCACCGACGAACTCCTCGGCTACGTGGACCATTCCTCCACGGAGCCGTTCAAGAACGGCATCGCCATAAACATCCAGGACGGCAACCTGCCGTACACGATCATCTCCACGACGCCCGTCATGTTCCACCTGACCTGCGATATAAGCTCGGGGACGGACCTTTCCGGCGCCGACGTGCTCGGCCACCTGGCCAGCCTGTCGCTGGCCAACTTCACCGACATCCGCGGCGTGGGCGGGATGGCGCTGGCCGCCGGCCAGAACTTCGGCGACGTCTATCCGATGCCCTCCGACGAGGTGCTGATAGCCCCGGCCGTCATCCCGCTGACTCCGGTCTACAAGGACATCATGATCGCCCCGAACGGCTACCCGGCCTACGCGCTGACGGACTCCAGCGGGAACGTCGTGATGGGCTCCAACAACCTGCCGGTGGCGAACACCGCCAGCGTGCAGTACGGCGCCGTGCCGCCAGGCTGGAAGGGCTGGATCTACGGCTACACCGCCTCGGGCTGCCAGGCCGACGAGCCGCTGATCGACATCAACGGCGACGGGATCCCGGACAACTTCGATTTCTACGGCACCGGCAAGTGCGTCAATGTCTCGCTCAACAACTCCGGGCTGCCCTCGTTCGACATAGACGGCGACGGGCTGCTGGACTTCGATCTGAACCTGGACTACATCCCCGACAAGATAGTGGACGACGGCAGCGGCAAACCTCTTTACTTCGTCGGGGACAGCGTCAACAATTCCCGCGTCCTGGAGGCCGTTTCCCAGCTCGGCGCCGTGCCGTCCGCCTGGTCCGCGCAGACCACCCAGCTGCCGGCCATGTGGGACCCGGCCTCCGGGCCGGTCGTGCAGTACGAGGTGGCGCTCGGCGACAACTATCTGGACCCGACCGGGGAGACAGGGTCCTGGCAGAACCTGGGGGACGTGCTTTCCGGCAAGGTCTCCAACGTGGCCCTGTCGCCGGGCCATATAACCAAGCTGACCAGCCGGATAGAGATCAACACCTCCTCCTTCACGGTGCAGTCCACCGACGGCTTCGCCGCCGAGGGGATAGTCTACGTCGGCAACGAGATCATGCTGGTCTCCAAGGTGGACGGCACCACGTTCAGCATCGAGCAGCGCGGCGTGCAGGGTTCCTTCAAGGGGCCGCATACGGCGTGGGGGGAGACGGTTTCCGACCGCGGCTATGTCCTGTCGGTGCGCGGGCGCATGGCCGACGGCACCTACGTGCCAAGCGTCAACGGCGTCCCGGTGCTGATCTACCGCCTGGACACCACCAAGCCCACCACCCCTGGCGCGCCGGAACCGCAGGTGCCGGCCGGGGTCTCCGCGGGGCAGACCTATACCCTGAAGTGGGACCAGTCCGCTGACCCGGAGTCCAACATAATGTCCTACCAGATACAGGAGCGGAGCGGCACCGACCCGGTCTGGAGGACCATCGCCGCGGTGCCCGGCTTCAAAATGGGCGGCGCCGTGGACAACATCTACACCGTAGGCGACCCCAACGTCCCTGGCGAGACGCCGAGGGCGCTGAATACGTACTATACCTACCGGGTGCGGGCCTGGAACTTCGCCGGCCAGGCTTCGGACTGGTCGGCCGTCTCCACGCCGGCCGGCACCTCGATAGGCTCGAGCCTGTTCAGCCCGCTCTATAACGACAGCTCCGGCAAGCCGGTCTACGTTTCCAACTACCCCAATCCGGTGGACCTGCGCAAGGGCGGGGTGGAGGGCAGAACGGATATTAATTACATCCTCAATGACAACGCCGAGGTCACGATGACCATCTACGACCTGCTGGGCTATGTCGTCAAGGAGTTCCATTTCAGCAGCGGCACCCCCGGAGGCATGCTGGGCCCGAACCATGTTATCTGGGACGGGACCAACGGCCTGGGGGGCATCGTCTCCAAGGGCGGCTATATCGTGAGGGTCAAGGCGTCCAGCCCCAAGGGGAGCAAGGTGGTGCTGCGCAAGGTCGGCATAATACACTGACGGCCTCCGTTCCGGGCCGCGGGCCCGCTTGACGCGTCAAGGCCCAGCCCCTTGACAAACGGTCCCTATCTGCTATAATATTAATGCCGTAAAAGCGTAACGGTTTTGTAATTGCGTATTGTTACGATAATAGCAAAGCCGGCGAAAGCCGGCGGCGCAAAGCTAAGACCCGCTAAGTGAGCGGGGGTCAGGCTGCCGAAAACGATGAAAAGCATTCTTTGTAATGCCTTTGCCCCCTTGGCTATTTGGGCCTCCATGAAGCGCGCATTGCGCTTCGGCCCCGCCGTGGGGCTTTTTATTGCCCTTTTCTCGGTCCCGGCCCTGGCCCAGAGCGGCGGCCAGCCCGGGGAGTTCATGGATTACGGCGCCGGCGCCCGCGGCCTCGGCATGGGCGGGGCCTTCTTCGCGGTGGCCGACGACGCCTCCGCCTCCTACTGGAACCCGGCCGCCCTTACCCTGCTGCATCGCAAGGAGTTCAGCATGATGCAGGCCACCCTGTTCGACCAGACCACGCTGAACTTCTTCACCTTCGCCTATCCCACCACCGACAAGGGCACCTGGGCCGTCAGCATGACCCAGCTTAAGTCCGTAGGCTTCGAGAAGGTCTCGATAACCGCGGATCCCTCCGGCGCCGACATCGTGGATATAAAGCACCTCGGCACCTTCGACAGCAGCGAGCGCGCGCTGGCCTTCTCCTGGGGCCGCGAGGTGTCGGACCAGCTCTCCTTCGGCTTCATGGCCAAGGACATCACCCGCCAGCTCGACACCTCCGCCGACTCCTTCAAGGCCCTCGACGTGACGATGCTGCAGAAGTTCTCCAGCACCTACCGCATGGCCCTGGGCGTGCAGAACGTCTTCTCGATGGTCTCCGGAGACACCGAGGACAAGCTGCCGCTGACGCTCAAGTTCGGCCAGGCCCTCTCGCTCTTCAAGGGCAGCCTGCTCTTCGGCCTGGACTTCATCAAGCCGCAGAGCGCCTCCACGCAGTGGCGCTTCGGCGGCGAGTACTGGCTGATGTACTGGGCGGCCCTGCGCTTCGGCGTGATGGGGTCCCCGGCCATCCAGGAGGCCGACCTCGGCGTCGGCATCAAGTACAAGAGCCTCAGTTTCGACATCTCCCAGGGCATGCACGCGCTGGGTTCCACCACCCGCTTCTCGGTCAGCATGCGCCTCGGCCAGTCCAACAAGGCCAAGCACGACAGCGAGGTCCGCGCGATAATCCGCCAGGCGCTGGAGTACTTCAAGGCCGGCTATTTCACCCGCGCGATGGACAGGCTGCGCGCCGCGATGGACGCCGACCCGGGCAACGCCGAGATCCGCCGCATGGTGACCAGGCTCCAGGCCGCCATGGACTACGAGCCCAACGCCACCGGCAGCGAGGAGGTCCCCAGCCTGATCCGCCGCGGCATCATCGCCTACGTGGACGGCAGGGACCTGCGCTCCTCCGTCAACATCCTGCGCCAGGCCTTCAACAAGAGCCCCAATGACGACAGGCTGCTCTCGCTGCTGAACATGGTGGAGAAGGAGGCCGGCGTGTCCGAACTGACGCGCAAGCCCGAAGGGCCCCAGATGTTCACCTACATAGACCAGCGCACCTACGACGCCCGCCAGGCCATCTACGAGGGCAAGTACGACCAGGCCATGAAGCGCGCCCAGGACATCCTGGAGGTGGAGCCCAACAACGAGACCGCCCTCGAGATCATGGGCAGCGCTTTCTACCTGATGGACCAGAAGGACAAGGCCAAGGTGATCTGGCAGAAGGTGCTGGAGATAGACCCCAACAACGCCATGGTCAAGAACTTCCTGAAGCAGGTGCAGTAGGGCGGTCGCAGTCCGGCCCGGCCTGCGGCCTCGGGCGGTATGGAAATAAAAATGTACGTTTCTGAAACGTTTTGGTAATAAGCTATATATAAAATAAATACGTATGAGGAAGCTGCTCCTGGCGCTTTTGCTCGCGCTGCCGGCACTGCCGGTCTTTTCCTCCGCCCAGGCGGACACGTCCGGGACCGCGTCCTCGGCCGACACTAACGCGGTCGACGTCTCGCTGATGGAAAAGCAGGATTCCATGCGGCGCGAGATAGAGACCAAGATAAAGAGGGACATCCTGGACCCTATCCTGGGCCGGGACCGCTCCTTCGTCTTCGCGGACGTCGGGCTGGAAGTGGTGGCCAAGAGGGCCGACCAGAGCAAGCAGGCCTTCGGCGCGATGCAGCAGTACAAGGAGAAGGGCGCGGGGGACCAGAACGGAGGCTCCACCGACTTCATCCTGCCCGGCATCCCCAAGCCCAAGTCGGTCCTGGGCGGCGACAACAAGCGCCCGGCCGTAGCGCAGGGCCAGCAGGCGCAGCAGTCCAAGGGGGCGCAGGAGATCCGCTACGGGATGGACGACGACATCACCCGCCTGCTGGTCACCGTCATCTACGACGATACGCTGCCCCAGACCGCCATCAACCTGGCCAAGGAGCGCATAAACGATTTCCTGGTGCCCTACAAGATCCACGGCAAGGACGACCCGACCGTGACCTTCAAGCCGACCAAGTTCAAGGCGGCCAACCCGATGGACGACCTGAAGCGCCCTTCGGTCTACCTGCCGCTGCTCTACGCGCTGCTCTTCCTGCTGCTGCTGCTCTTCCTGTTCGGACCGCTGTGGGGCTTCTTCCGCAAGTACATCAAGGCGCTGATGGCCAAGCCGGGGGCCGAGGTCAACATAGAGGACAAGCGCGAGGAGGGCGGCGGCGAAGGCGAGGGGGAGGGGAAGGAGGAGACCGAGGGCCACCAGGCCATAGACATGACCTACGGAGCCAAGGCCGAGGAAGAAGAGGACGAGTCTATGAAGAAATTCGAGCCATTCACCTACCTGACCGAGGAGAACCTCAAGCGCCTCATCTACCTGTTCCTGCTGCGCAAGGAGGACCCGTGGGTGATAGCCGTGGTGCTCAGCTACATGCGCCCGGACCTGTCCCGCCAGGCCCTCTCGATGCTGCCGGTGGAGATGCAGTCCAAGATAGCTCTGGAGGCGCTGACCGTGCGCCAGGCCACGCGCGAACAGATAGAGGCGATAGACAAGGACATCCGCGAGAGCGTGGACTTCGTGATGGGCGGCATCGAGCGCATGATCAAGATGCTCGAGGACGCCGATCCGGCCATCAAGCGCAACATCCTGGAGTACCTGAAGACGCAGAAGCCGGACATCTACGAGAAGATCAAGAAGGCCATCCTGATGTTCGAGGACCTGCCCAATTACTCCGACAAGGACCTGCAGACCATAATCCGCAGCGTCGGCAACGAGGACATAGCCAGGTCCCTCGCCAAGGCGGACCCCGCCATCGTCGACAAGTTCTTCAAGAACATGTCCCAGGGCGCCGTCAGCGCCATCAAGGAGATCATGGAGTACTCCGGCGAGGTCACGCTGGCCCAGCAGGACGAGGCCCAGGCCAAGATCCTGGACGCCGTCAAGAAACTGGAGGCGGAGGGCCGGATCAGTCCGCGCGAGGGCAATTCCCAGGAGGTCTACATCATAGACGGGGCGGAGATGTCCTCTGAGGACGAGCGCCGCAGGAAGTTCGAGAGCCTGGGCGCCCGCAAGACCGGGGACGCCGCGCCGGAGGCCGCGGGCCCGGCCCCGGAGCAGGCGGAGCAGGCCTCCCAGTACGCCGCGGCCGGCATAAACATGTACAGCCAGGGCCAGGTGCAGGAGAGCCTTCAGTACCTGGAGTACGCGGCCTCGCTGAACCCCGCCGACGCGCAGACCTGGCAGTACCTGGGCGCGGCCTATTACGGGCTGCAGAGGATAGACGACGCGGTGGCGGCCTACGAGAAGTACGCGGCTCTCTCCGGCGATCCCGCCGCGGCCGAATGGCTCGCCAGTTTCAAGGCCAGCGTCGGCCGCTAGCGGGCTGCCGGTCATTAAGGGAGCTATTTAACTTGTTAATAAGTTTGTAACCAAAAAGAAACCGGCGTTTTTTAGAATATTCCAAGTGATACCGGCATTGGGCGCGTTATTTATGGACGACAAGGACAACAAGCTGCCAAAGCCTCCTGGCCTGCCCCCGCTTCCCCCGGGGGCCATGAAGCCCGGGCTTCCGCCGCTCCCTCCCGGCGGGGCGCCTTCCCTGCCGTCCATGCCCCAGATGCCGCAGATGCCCCGCCCGCCGCAGGCCGCTTTCCCCGGCCTGCCGCAGGGCGGCTTCCAGCAGCCGGCAGCCCCGCAGCCGCCCCAGAAGGACGACGCGGAGGCCCGCCGCCTGCAGGAAGAGAAGGACAAGCTCGAGAAGAAGATCAACGACATGGAGAAGCTCCTGTCGGCCGAGAAGGAGAAGGCCCTGCTGGCCACGCTGAAGAACCAGCAGGACGAGGCCCTCTCTTCCCGCGTCGAGTCCTCGCTGAAGGACATCCAGGAGAAGATGCGCCGCGACCGCCGCGACCACGAGGTCGAGGAGGAGCGGCTCACCCTCAAGGGAAAGATCAAGGAGCTCGAGACCCGTCTCGCGCAGGAGCGCGAGACCTGGATGCAGACGCTGCAGAAGCAGATGTCCGAGCGCGAGGTCCAGGGCAAGGACGTCGAGAGCCATTTCATCTACCGCCTCCAGGAGATGGAGCGCCGCTGGCTGGACGAGAAGGCCCAGTGGCAGAAGGAGATCACCTCCCGCGAGGAGACCATCCGCTCGCTGAAGTCCGCCGCCGAGAGGCTGCGCGATGTGGAGGACGAGTACCGCAAGATCTCGCTCGAGAAGAGCATGTCGGACCGCGAGGCGGCCAAACTGCGCGACGACCTGGCCCGCGCCGACCGCGAGAAGGCCGCGATAGAGGCCTATATAAAGATGATCCCCGAGAAGGAACGGGAGATCGCCGAGATAAAGTCCGAGAACGCCTCCCTGAAGGCCCGCGAGGAGACCTCCCGCCTGGAGGCCAGGCACGCGGCCGAGAAGCACGCCGCCGAGGCGGAGAAGCTGCAGGGCGAGATAGGCCGTCTTCAGTCTGAGATCGGCTCCATTTCTGACCGCAAGAACGCGGAGATGAACGAGGCGCTGCGCAAGCAGGCCGAGGGCTACGACTCCCAGCTGCAGGAGAAGGAAAAGGCCCTGGCCGACGTGTCGGGCGAGAAGGTCCGCGCGCTTTCCGAGCTGATGAAGCTGAAGGGCTTCGTCTCCCGCGTGCAGGCCATCAACGCCGTGCTGGAGAAGGAGCGCTCCCAGCTGAAGCTGGAGAAGATGCAGCTGGCCCAGACCATGGCCGGGCAGGTGGAGGAGATACAGAAGCTCAGGCAGGAGATCTCCGGCCTGAACGCGGTACACCAGCAGGAGCTGGAGTCCCGGGCCGCCGCCGCCAAAGCGGAGATAGACAGGATCAAGAACGGCTACGGCGCCGAGCTGGCCCGTAAGCACGCCGAAGAGATGGCCGAGGCCGTCCGCGCGCACCAGGAGGAGCTGGCCCGCCTGGCCGCCGCGCACCAGGAGGAGGTCGTCCGGCTCACCTCGCGCGGGCGCGAGGAGGCCGAAAAAGCCTCCGCCGCTCATCAGGACGAGGTCTCCAGGCTGGTCTCGCAGCACCAGGAAGAGCTCGCCCGGCAGGCCGCCGCCCGCCAGGAAGAGGTCTCCAAGCTGGTTTCCTCCCATCAGGAGGAGATGAACAGGATGTCCTCGGAGCGCCAGGCCGAGCTGGCCAAGATCGCCGCCGAGAGGCAGGCGGATTTCGACGCCAGCGTCTCCAAGATGCGCATGAAGTACGAGGCGGCCTCCGAGCAGGAGAAGGCAGCGCTGAAGCAGCAGCTGGAGGCGGTCTACTCCGCCGAGCTGCAGAAGAACCGCGCCGCCCTCGAGGCCGCGTCCGAGGCGGCCGCCCGCCTGGAAGCGGAGAACCGCAGGCTTTCAGCCGAGGCCGCCGCGTCCGGAAAGGGCCTGGCCTCCCGGGAGAGGGAATACGAGGAGAGGCTGGCCCGCGCGGCCGCCGAGCTGCGCCGCCGCGACGAGCTGGCCGCCGCCTCCGCCGCCAGGGAGTCCGAGGCCGCCGCCAGGGCCGCCGAGGCCGCGAAGTCCGCCTACGCGGCGGAGACCGAGCGCCAGAAACTTTCCGCGGAGTACGCCGCGCTGCGCGAGCGATACGCCGCGCTGGAGGCGCGCCAGAGCTCGTTCGAGGCGGAGGCCTCCAGGCAGTCGGAGAATTACAGGGCCCAGGCCGAGGCTCTCAGGCTGGAGAGCGAGAACCGCTCCAAGTTCGAGTCGGAACTGCTTTTCCTGAAGCAGAAGCTGCAGCAGATGGAGCTGCAGGCCCAGGAGACCGCCGCCCAGCTGGAGACCGAGGCTTCCAACGCCCAGGCCGCCCAGGCCGCCGCCGCGGACCAGGCCGCGTCCTACGACGCCCGCATAGCGGAGCTCGCGGCCGGGCTGGAGCGCTACAAGACGATGGAGGGCTCCTTCGCCGAAAGGATGAAGTGGGCGCTGAAAGGCAAGGGCAAGGCGGAGTGAGCCTGCCCGCGGCGCGCGATGCGGCGGGGGGACCTGTGTTCCGCCGCCGCATTTCATTTTAAGTATAATTATTGGGATGATAAAGCTTCAGAAGCTCAACGGGGCGCTCGTGGTGGTCAACGCCGAGCTCATAGAGAGCGTGGAGTCCGCCCCGGATACCGTGATAAACCTGGCCACGGGCAACCGGTTCCTCGTGAAGGACCCTGTCGACGCCGTCATAGCCAAGGTGGTGGAGTACAAGAAGCAGGTCTATTCCGAGCGGAAGGTCATAAACCCGCTGGAGGGCTTCGAAAAAAAGTAAGGGGTCCCCGGTCTTATGGACATAGCAACGTTCAGCGGCATAATAGTTTTCCTCGGCTTCGTGTTCGGGGCCGTCTACATCCAGGAAGGCGTGGCCGGTTTCAAGCCGTTCATGAACATGGAGGCCTTCCTGATAGTCATGGGCGGCACGTTCTGCGCCCTGCTGGTCAATTTCCCTCTTTCCTCCGTGATCAGCACCGGCAAGGTGCTCAAGAAGGTCCTGACCTCCAAGGGAGAGGACACCTCCAAGCTGGTCTCCACCTTCGTGTCCCTCTCGCAGAAGGCCAAGAAGGAGGGGTTCCTGGCCCTGCAGGCCGACGCGCAGGCCATAGACAACGACTTCCTGAAGCGAGGCGTGCAGCTCGTGATAGACGGCGCCGACCACGAGTTCATCCGCAACATGCTCGAGACCGAGATCGACTTCATCCGCGAGCGCCACAAGGCCGGCCGCGAGATCTTCAACGCGCTGGGCACCTACGCCCCGGCGTTCGGCATCATCGGCACGGTGCTCGGCATGATCCTGATGCTCTCCTCCATCGACGACGTGGCCCAGGTGCCGCGCCGCATGGCGCTGGCGCTGGCGGCCGCGTTCTTCGGCCTGGGCTCGGGCTACTGGCTGTTCCTGCCGATGGCCGGCAAGCTGAAGCACCGCTCCGAGGAAGAGCTTTTCGTGAAAGAGATCATCATCCGCGGCGTGCTGCTGCTGCAGAGCGGCGCCACGCCGAGCGTCGTCGAGGCCAACCTGAAGGCCTACCTGGACCCGACCGCCAGGAAGGCCATAAAGAAGGAAGGCGCTTAAGGTTTTATGCCCGTAAGAGTGAAGGGGATGATCCCCGAGGACGACTCGAGGGTGGCGCCGATAGGCCACCCGGCCCCGCCGTGGATGGTCAACTACGCCGACCTGATGACGGAGCTGGTCTGCTTCTTCGTCATCCTGTACGCGCTGTCCGCCGCGCTGAACAAGGACATGCAGAACGCGCAGCAGGAAATACAGCAGATGATAAAGAACAAGCAGATGGCCGGCCAGGTGGACATGAACAGGGAGGGGCTGCGCATCTCGCTGGAGGAGCAGAACCAGCAGGTGTTCTTCGGCAGCGGCAGCGCGGACCTCACCGACCAGATGAAGACGGAGATGGGCAAGCTGATGCCAGTGCTCCGCAAGCTGGCTGAGAAGCACGACATCGTGGTCGAAGGCCACACCGATAATATCCCGATAACCACCAGGCAGTTCGCCTCCAACTGGGAACTTTCCACGGCCCGAGCCACCAACGTGGTCAAGTACATGATAGACAGCGGCTTCGACCCCCAGCGCCTCGCGGCAGTCGGCTACGGCGAGTACCATCCCATAGTGCCCAACGATACCCCCGCCGACCGCCGCAAGAACCGCAGGGTGGTCTTCTTCGTGAAGAACACGGCCTACCCGGCGGCCACAGGCGCAGCCGGGGCCCCAAAGTCGCAGGCCCCGCCTGCCGGAGCGCCCCAGGCCGCCGCCCCGGCGCCGTCGGCCCCGGCGCCGGAGCCTCCTGTCCCCGCCGGAGAAGCCCCGGCCCCGGCCGGCCCCTGAGCTTTTATGAAACACGGAAACGCTATCAAAACGCCCTTCCTGCTCCTGCTGGCCCTTCCGCTGGCCGGCTGTTTCGGCGGAATGAAGAGCCTGAGGGTGGTGGACTACACTGACCAGCGGGTAACGGACCTGTCGCTCACCAAGAAGGTGACCGGCAGCAACGAGTTCCTGTTCTTCTCCACCACGAGGATGGGCCTGTTCCTGGACGGCAACATACAGGGCCTGGTGACCGACTATAAGGGCAATCCGATAGAGGGCGTAACGGTCAAGGTGGTGCCGGACCTCGGTCCCGCCGCGGCTGGCGGCGGCGGGGGCGGCCTCGGGGATATGGGCGGGGACGCTATGGCGCTGCAGGAGAACGCCAATTCTTCCATAAACCTGTCCTTCGCCCCCGGCATAACGGACACGCAGGGGCTGTACAAGATCCATTTCTCGCTGCCGGTAAAGGACGACGTGGTGGACGTGCGCGGCAAGCTGGTCTACAACCCTGGCTGGGAGCAGGAAAAGAAGAACCTGGGCAAGGCCTACGAACCGCAGATCAAGCAGTCCCCTTTCAGGCTGTACTACAATTTGGACACAGGTTTCCTGGCCTTCGCGGAGGGAGTCCGCGCCGTGATAGTTGAGCCGGTAGGCAGCGGGAAGGGGTCCATGGACAATCTTCCGGGCGCGACGGCCCCGCAGCAGGCCCCCGCCGCGGCTCCCGCCAACGCCGGAGGCAGTCAGGCGGAGCAGGACCTGTTCAAGGGCTTCGACTTCGGACAGTGACAGCGCGGTAAAACGCGAAAAGCGGCCCGTCCCCTTTCTCGCCGCGAAAATAATAAAATAGTCGGGTGAAAGAGAAGGTCGTTGTCGCCATGTCAGGCGGAGTGGACTCGTCCGCGGCCGCGGCCCTGCTCAAGGAGCGGGGCTACGAGGTCGTCGGCGTGACGCTGCGGCTCTTCGCCGAGCGGCGCGGCGCCGTCAAGTGCTGCGGCGGCGCCGAGAGCGCCGACAAGGCCCGCGCCTCCGCCGCCGCCCTCGGCATACGCCACTACTTCAAGAGCGCCCAGGGCCTGTTCTCCAGGCACGTCATAGACGATTTCGTGGCCGGCTACCTGGCCGGGCGCACGCCCAACCCCTGCGTGGAGTGCAACCGCCACCTGAAGTTCGACTACCTCTACAAGCTCGCGCGCGAGATGGGCGCGCGGTACCTGGCCACCGGCCATTACGCCGTGGTGAAGGAGGCGGCCGGCGAGTGGGGGCTTTACCGCGGCGCGGACCCTTTGAAGGACCAGAGCTATTTCCTCTACTGCCTGAAGCGCTCCGAACTGCCGCACCTGCTGTTCCCGCTCGGCGGCATGACCAAGAAGGAGGCCCGCGCCGTGGCCGCGCGGCACGGCCTGCCCAGCGCCTCGGCGCCCGAGTCCAACGACATCTGCTTCGTCACCGAGGGCAACTACGACAATTACCTGCGGAAATACGCCGGCGTGAAGCCGCGCCCGGGCTGGATAGTGGACGCGGCCGGCAAACGCCTGGGCCGCCATAACGGTTTCTTCAATTTCACGGTGGGACAGCGGCGCGGCACCGGCGTGTACGGCGGCGAGCGCCTGTACGTCGCCGAGGTGCGCCCGGGGACCAACGAAGTGGTGCTGGGGCCGCTGGCGGCCGCGCGCGCCGCGTCCTTCGCGCTGAGCGGGCTCAACTGGCTGGCCGGCGTGCCGGAGGGGGAGTTCCGTTCCGCCGCGCAGATACGCTACCATCACAAGCCGGCGCCCTGCCTGGTGAGGACGCTGCCCGGCGGCCGCGCCGAGGTGCGCCTGGACGAGCCGCAGTTCGCCGTGGCGCCGGGCCAGTCCGCCGTGCTCTACGACGGGGACAGGGTGCTCGGCGGCGGCGTGATAACTGCTAGAATTTAGCCAAGGCAACGGGAGAACTATGAAAAAGACCATAGCTGTCATTTTCGGCGGCAAGTCGCCGGAGCACGAGGTTTCCATAGAGTCGGCCAAGACCGTCTGCGCCAAGCTGGAGGCGGCCGGCTTCCGGGCGCTGCCGTTCTACGCGCCGCGCGAAGGCGCCTGGCGCCTGGTGAAGCTGGCCGACCTGGCCGCCGGGCGCGCGCTGAAGGGCCCGGAGCTCGAGCCCTCGCTCGCCAGGGGCTGCTTCCTCAAGAAGGGCGGCGGCACGGTGCGCCCGCACGCGCTGTTCCCCATAATCCACGGCTCCACCGGCGAGGACGGCGTGCTGCAGGGGCTCATGGAGCTGCTGGGCATACCTTACGCGGGCTGCGGCGTCACCGCCTCGGCCGTGGGCATGGACAAGATCATCTCCAAGGAGCTCGCCGCGCTGGACGGCGTGCCGGTGCTGCCGCACGTGGCGGTGCGGGCGCACCAGCGCGCGGCCATGGGCCCGCTGCTGAAGAAAGCGGAGAAGCTGGGCTTCCCGCTCTTCGTGAAACCGGTGGCGCAGGGCTCGTCCGTAGGCGTGACCAAGGTGAAGAAGCCCGCGCAGCTCAGGCCCGCCGTGGAGAACGCGTTCCGCTTCGACACGGCGGTGATGATAGAGAAGGGCGTGGACCGCGCGCGAGAGATAGTGTGCGGCGTGCTGGGTTCGCAGGACGGCGCCAAGGCCAGCGTCTGCGGCGAGGTGGTGCCGCAGGGGGGGCACGAGTTCTACGATTACGAGGCCAAGTACCTCGACGACAACGGCATGCGGCTGGACCTGCCGGCGCGGCTGCCTAAGGCGACCTCGGAGCGCCTGCGGGAGACGGCGGTAAAGGTGTTCCTGGCGCTCGGCGGCTCCGGCCTGGCCCGCGTGGACTTCTTCGTGGACCCGAAGGACGACCGCAAGTTCTATTTCTGCGAGATCAACACGCTGCCGGGCTTCACTTCGCACAGCCTGTACCCGCGCCTGTGGGAGCGGACCGGCCTGAAGCCGGAGAAGGTGCTCAAGGAACTGGTGGCCATAGCCGAGCGCGCCGCCGCCCGCAGGCGCCGCCTCACCATAGCCAGGAAATAAAAAGGCCCCCGGCGCCGGGGGCCTTGCCGCGGCCGGCCGGTCTACTTGCCGGCCGGCACCTCGTTGCCGTTCTGGTCCACGTACACGTACTCGTAATCGTCGTCCGAACCGCCCGAGCCGGAGGACGTCTTGGCCGCCGGTTTGGCGGCCGGTTTCCGGACGGAGCGGCGCGGCTCCTTGCTCCTGGGCGCCCTTCTCGGGGTCCGGCGGGCGCTCCTGCGGGACATTTCCGCGAATACGGCCTTCGCGGCCTCGTTGGCCGGCTCGACCGTCCTTTTCTCCTTGTCCGCCAGGAAGGCGTAGGTGAGCGTGCCGGTCCTCGCGGGGATAGCCGCGCTTACCAGGAACTTGCCGTTCTCTCCTGGGACGGCCTGCCAGCTGGTCTTGTTGTAGTCTCCGCCTTTCCTTGCCGCGGCCGTGTAGATATAGTTCTCCAGGCTGCGGCCGTTGCGCTTGAAGGTGCGGGTGATGTAGATCATCTCGGGGATATCTTCGCGGGACGCCTCGGCAACTGCCTGCGGCTGGGGCTGGAGGGGTCCCGCGGCCGGAGCCGCCTCCGGCTGGGCCTGCTGAGGCTGGGGCTGCGGCGCTTGCGCGGCCGGCTGCTGCGCCTGAGGCTGAGTCCCGGGAGCGGGCTGCTGCCCGGGAGCCTGCTCAGCGGCCGGTACGGCGGGGGCGGCCGGGACCGGGGCCGTGCCGGCCGCCGGCTGTTCCGCTGCCGCCGCAGGCTCTGTCCGGGGCTTTTCCGCGGCTACGAAAGGCAGGGGAAAGGGCAGGAAACGGGTGGCGTCGAAGATCCCCATGTTCCTGAGCTCTATTGCTGCCCCCAGCAGTATGGCCGCGAGCAGCACTACGGACAGGACCAGCTTCAAGAGTTTCTTTACCGCCAGGCCGACATTGGACTTCTTCTTGGTGCCCTGGTCCTGGATCTCGGCCCCAGCGGTCTTGGCGGCATCCTGGGCCGGCGCCGGGGTTTCCGGCTTCGGCCCTTCCTTCTTCGGTTCCGGGGCCGGTTGGGCGCCGAAGACGGTTTCGGAGTAACTTTCCATCTTAACTTCCTGGCGGGCAGGCGCCTGCGCGGGAGGCTGGTAGGCCTGCGCGGCCGGCTGCAGCATGATGCGCTTTACGTCCTCTTTTACCTCTCCTATGCTGTTCTCGAGGTAGCCGAGTTTGCTGATGACGTCATGCTGGAACTGGGAGTTCTTTATAGAGGATACCACCTCCCCCATCTGGTCCAGTTTCAGGCGCAGCGGGCTGACAGCGGATTCCAGGTCTTCCCTGGTGGCCGACTTGGCCGACAGGGCGTCCAGCCTGCGGATGAGGTTCTCAAGGCCGGCCAGGTCCGTGACCGCCTGAGGCGCTGAGGCGGCCTGCGCCGGCTGCTGCGCCGGCGCCTCCGCCGGGGTAACTGGTTCAGCCTGCTGCCGCGCGGGCGCGGGCTCTGCAGCCGGCTGCTGCGCTCCCTCCAGGGATATCCCGCCCGGAAGCGGCGCGGTCCCGGCGGGAGGCTCCTGTAAATTAACGCCGGGCTCCAGCTGCAGGTTTTCCGCCGGACGGGCCTGCTCCTGCGAGGAGATGGTCTCTCCGCGGCGGGCTATCTGCGAGAGGCTTATGGGATCAAAACCGGAAGAGGCCTGCGCCGGGCTCTCCGGCGCCGGGGCCGCGGCCGGCCTGGGTTCAGTCCCGAAATGGCTTACGGCTATGTCCGCCATCCCCACGGCGTGGGAGGAGGGCGGGACCGGCTCCACAGCCTTGGCGCCGCCCAGCGGTTTGAAAGCCAGAGGGGTCACCTCTATTGCAGGCTGAGGAAAATTCTGCGCGGCCGGTTCTGGCGAGCTCGCCGGCTGTGGGGCCGGCGAAGGCGCCGCCTGCTGGGCCGGCGCGGAAAGTTCCGGATAGGCCGTAACCTCCTTCCAGTCCTCCGTCTTTTCCCCTACGGGAGTCTGCGGGCAGACCAGAAGGGAGGGCGAAAAAGCCGGCAGTTCGCGCAGCTGTTCCTTCTCGAAAGGCCCGAGGATCTCGTTATTGACGTATGCCCAATATTTCATATAGCCGTCCCGTAGCCGCGGCGGCGCGGCCCGCGGGATACCCAGTTAAGGAAATATATCTCTCCCATAATTATACGCTTAAATTCTAATCCACCCCTGTTACAAAAATAATAACTAACGGTTAAATCCTTTTTGTATACTATGGCTGTCGGACCATGGACAACCGGATATTGCGCCTTCTCATCTATATTTTCAGCGGCATATTCCTCGTCTTCTGCCTGCTGATACTGGTCAACTACCTGGGCAGCCGCGCCGGCTCTTCTTCCGGGCTGCCTGGCCAGCAGGAATCCGCCGCGGAGCCGGAAAGCGCCTCGGCCAAGGCCATGCAGGCCCTGGCAAGGACGGAATACGGCGGGGCCAAGGCCGGCTCCTCAATGCTGCCGGTATACAGGCAGGGGGTCTCCACCGCGGCGGTCTATTCCGCCGGGGCTATAAATCTCGTCAAGGACAGCGAGTTCGGCGGCGTGGCGGAGAAGCCGAAAAGCCTCACCGAAATGCTCTCGGAAATGGCCGGCGGCGGCAAGCGCGGCCCGGCCCCTGTGCGGCTGAAGGATTCCGACCTGGACAAGCGGGTACGCCTGCTGGCCGGGGACGGGGACGAAAAGGTCCTGAAAGCCGGACCGATGCCGGAACTTGGCAGAGGCGCCGCCAACGAGGGCGTCACTATGCTGAGCGCCCCGGTGGACTTCAAGCTCTTCAAGAGTTCCGAGACCTGGTGGGCCTTCGCCAATTCCCATAAGTGCCGCTCCGATCTGAAGGACGCCGGCTCCTTAAAGCCGGCCCCGTCCCCTATCTCCTCCCCGGATTTTTCGCGGGAGTACGTGCTGATCCTGATCTCGGTCTCGGAACTGCCGAACGGCATCTTCCGGATAATGCGGCTTGACAGGGCCGGGGGGGCGGTGGTGGTGAGCTACAGGGTGGACCCGATGGCCATGGCCGCCGACAACGAAGTGCCGCAGCACGACTTCTATACGGCCGTGGTCATCCCCCGCTCGGTTTCCGTGAAGCTTTCGCAGGTCCCGTAGCCCGGGCTCTATATTTTTTTCCTGAAAATACCGCGCTCCGCGCCGGCCTCGAACCCGACGCGCCGCAGATAGCCGGCGTGCTTCGGCGAGCCGGCCTCCGCGGTGAAATGGGTGAAGCCCCGGAAGGTCTCCGCGTTCTGCGGTCTGTTGAAGAGAAAACGGGCGTTCTTGAGGTCCCTGTAGTCCTCCGCCACGTAGTCCAGCCGCACTCGTATCTCCGGCTTCTCCTCGGTGTAGATGAAAAGCCCTACCGGCAGCAGGTTGCGCAGGATGAAGACGCAGCGCGGGGACTTCAGCCCGGAGAGAGAGAAGCCGGGGAAATACTGGCGGATGCCGCGGGCGTGGTAGGAAAGAAAATTGGCCAGCAGCGGATCGTCCTCCCCCACGGGCATCAGCTTGAAGACGTCCCGGCGGGACCTGAGCCTGATTATGTGCCACAGGTCCACTACGGCCACGAACAGGTTGACCGCGAAGACCGGCCAGGCCCCGGCCAGGGCCCCGTAGAGCACGAAGACCAGCGCGCCGGCCAGGTTCAGCGCGCGCAGCCTCAGCACGTTGCTGGTCAGCAGCGAGACGGCCACCAGCGCGGAGGCCAGGTAGCCTATCAGCTCGGTCATGAGCGGCCGCCGGCGGCCAGCCGCGCCGCGAAAAGTATAGCGGCCTCCATGCCGGAGGCGTCCGCCTTCCCGCGGCCGGCGATGTCGAAGGCTGTGCCGTGGGCCGGAGAGGTGCGTATGAACGGCAGACCCCAGGTCCAGTGGACCGGGGGGGCCTTAACGGGGGCCGTCTTAAGAGGGACCAGCGCCTGGTCGTGGTAGAGGCACAGGATCCCGTCGCTTTTCCCGGCCAGGTGCGCGGCCCAGGCGGCGTCGGAGGGCAGCGGGCCTTCCGCCCGCACTCCGGAGCCGGCCAGTTCTTTCAGGGCCGGGCGCAGAACCTCGATCTCCTCCCGTCCTATCACGCCGCCGTCCCCGGCGTGCGGGTTCAGGGCGCAAAGGCAGAGTCTCGGCCCGGCTATGCCCAGCGCCCTGAGGGCGGAGTCGAAGAGGCGCGCCTTTTCCAGGACCAGGGACTTGGTGACCCGGCGGCCGAGGTCCTTTACCGGCACGTGTTCGGTGACCAGGGCCGCGTTGATCCGGCCGCGCGAGAAAAGCATCAAAGGCTCCCGCTTCTCCAGCAGGCGGAAGAGGTCGGTGTGGGCCGGGGCCGGGGCTCCGGCCATGGCCCAGGCTTCCTTTGAGACCGGGGCGGTCACCAGCGCCGCGAACAGCCCGTCCTTCACCAGCCCGGCCGCGGTCAGCACCGCCTCTAGCGACGCCCTGCCTCCGGCCTCCGTGGGCCCCGGCCTGCGCGGCGCCGGAACCGCGGCGCCGGAAGGCAGCAGCGGGCAGAGGCCGGGGGTCCAGCCGGCCCGGCGGAGGGCCGCCGCGTCGCCGGTCACCGCGGGAAGGCAGGCGCGGCGCACCGCGGGGGCCTTAAGCGCCTTGACCGTCACTTCCGGCCCTATGCCGAACGGGTCTCCCGCCGTGATGAGTATCGCCGGTCTCATGGGTTCTAAATCGCGGAGGCGCCGCGAGCCGGCCGCGGGGATCGGCCCGCCGTCCGGTCCCGGCGCCTCCGGGGCCAGGCCTCCTTTATTCGGTCTTGCCCGCTTTGGTCCCGCCGTCCGCGCCGGCGGCCTGGATGAAGGTCTCTATCTTCGCGTCCTTGCGCAGGTCCTTTATGTAGGAGGTGAGCTCGTCCGCGTAGGCGTTCTGCGTCAGCACCTGCTCCAGGTCGTCCTTGACCGCGTCGAAACGCAGCTTCTGCGCCGCGCGCTTCTCCTCCAGGCGCAGGATATCCCAGCCGAACTTGGTATAGACCGGGTCTGAGTCCTCCCCGACGTGCATCTTGAACGCGACGTCCTCCAGCGGCTTGGGCAGCATGCCCTTGACCACGTAGCCCAGGTCGCCGCCGTTGGGGACGCTCTCCGCGTCTTCGGAGTACTTCTGCACCGCGTCGTCGAAGTCCATCCCGTTGTCCAGCTGCTTCTTCACCTCGAGGGCCTTCTGGCGGGCGGCTTCCTTCTGCTCCGGGGTGGCGTCCTCCGGCACCTTTATGAGTATGTGGCGCAGGCGCAGGCGTTCCGAGGTCAGTTCGCGGAACTTGCCCGCCACGGCCAGGAGGTCCTGGGTCTGCTCCGGGGTCAGGCCCTTCACGGCGTCCGGCTTGCCGTCCAGCACCAGCTTGATGTCGTCGAAATAGGCCTTTACGTCGTCGTCGTTGGGCATCTTCGCCTTGATCTTGACGGTGTCCTGCACGAGCTTCTGGACCATCAGCTGCCTGCGGATGCGGTCCCTAAACTCGTCCATCGTGACGTTCTCCTTCTTCAGCTCGTCCTGGAACGCGGCCTCGGCCTTTTCGGGGGAGAGCTTCGTCCCGTCGGGTGAGACCGTGAAGCGCTTGCGGATCTCGGCTATGCCGTTCTCCAGTTCGCGCTCGTAGACTTTGATCTTCATGGACTCCGCCTTCTGCGTCAGCAGCGACTCGTCTATCAGTTTGTCCAGCGCGGCCTTGGAGAGCTGCGCGTCCGCGTCCGGCTGCTTGAAGAAGTCGGGCATGGCCGTCTTGTACTGCTCGGCGAGATCGGCCTTGGCCCGGTCGTACTGGTCCATGGTTATAGGCTGGTCATTGACGCGGGCCGCCAGCGCCCCTACCACCTCGGCCCGCGCGGCGCCTGCCGCCGCCAGCAGCGCCGCCGCCAGGGCGGCCTTATTTATAATCTTCATCCAGCACCTCCACCTTGTTCTTCTTCTGGAACTTAGCCAGGTAATCGTCGAACTTCTTCTTTTCCAGTATCCTGCGGATCCGCTCCGCCGCCTCGGCCTGCGGCACCCTGTCCTCGCCGAGCTTCTTCAGTATATGGAACCCCATCTCGGTCTTGACCGGCCCCTGAGTCTCCCCTACCTTCATCTTGAAGGCCATGTCCTCCAGTTCCGGCACGAACTCGCCGTACATGACCGGCGGCAGGCGCACGTTGTCCTTGTCCAGGGAGTAGGCCTTGGCCGTCTTGTCGAAGTCCGCCCCGGCCTTCAGCTTCCGGTAGACCGAGTCGGCCTCCTCGTAGCTGGGCAGCAGGATATGCTCCAGGCGCACCTCGTCCGGATGCGCGGCGTAGTAGTCGGAGATCTCCTGGTCGCTCACCTTCAGCTCCCCGTCGCGCATCTTCTCTATCCACATGCGGGTGAGCAGCAGGTCCTTGTACTGCTTGAGCGCGTCCTTCATCTCGGCCTCTTTCTCGCGCACCTTTTCCCTGTAGGCCTTTTCCGAGGTCACTCCGCTCTCGCGCGCGGCCAGCAGCATCAGCTTCTCGTGTATCAGCACGTCGAGGAATTCCCGGCGCCCGGGCTTGGAGGAAAGATACTCCTGCGCCGCCGGGCTGATGTCGGCCAGTTTTCCCTGCAGGTAGCTCTCCGTGATCTTCTCGGGGCCGACCTTGGCTATGACCTTGTCGTCCTTCCCTGAGCAGGAGGAAAGGGCAGCGGCGGCGAGCAGAAGAAAGGCGAGTTTTCTCATATTAGAAGGAATGTACCATTTTCCGCGGGGGCTATCAAAACCGCTTTTGCCTTCGGCCGCCGTTAATCTATATAATTATGCAATGCGTCCGCTCCGCCGTTTCTTCGACTACCTGGACAGCCTCACCGCTAGGGAGCTGGTCCTGAAGGCCGTTTATCTCGTCGCCGCCGTTTCCGCGGTCTTCATAGTAGCGGCGGCGCTGGTGATGCACAAGATCCTCTCCGACATCCCGTCCATAGACAAGCTCGACGAGTACACGCCCTCCCTGACCAGCTACGTCTACGACATCAACGACAAGGTTATAGCGGAGTTCTCCGTGGAGAAGCGCGCGCTGCTGCCGCTGAACATGATCCCGGTGGACATGCAGAACGCCGTGATAGCGATGGAGGACCAGGACTTCTTCCGGCACTGGGGCATCTCGCCCAAGGGCATCGTCAGGGCGGCCCTCAGGGACCTGCTGCACCAGCGCATCGCGCAGGGCGCCTCCACGCTGACGCAGCAGCTCTCGAAGAACATCTTCCTGAAGAGGGAAAAGACCATAAGCCGCAAGATAAAGGAGGTGGTGCTGGCGCTGGAGATAGAGCACAATTTCTCCAAACAGGAGATCCTGACCCTCTACCTGAACCAGATCTATTTCGGCAGCGGCGTATACGGCGTGCAGTCCGCCTCGCACCTCTACTTCGGCAAGGACGTTTCCGAGCTGACCCTGGGCGACTGCGCCCTGCTGACCGGGATGATCCCGTCCCCGGAGCGCTTCTCCCCGTTCAACAGCCCTGAGCGGGCCCGCCAGCGCCGCAGCCTGGTGCTGCAGCGGATGCGCGAGGAGGGCTACATAACGGCGGCCGAGGAAAAGGCCGCGGACGCCGAGCCGATCCCCACGCAGAAGTTCTCGCTGCAGTCGGGCCGCGCGGCCTACTTCGTGGAATACCTGCGGCAGATCCTGGAGCCGAAGTACGGCACCGACCAGCTCTGGAAGGGCGGCCTGAAGATCTACACCACGCTGGACCTCTCGATGCAGACCATCGCCGAGGACACGATGGAGAAATACCTGGAGCAGTACGACCAGGTCGCGGCGCAGGCCCGCGCGGCGGCGGCCAAGGACTCCGACGCCCAGGACTCCGGCGGCGTCGACGGCTCCTCCGAGACGCTGCAGGGGGCCTTCGTCATCCTGGACAACAAGACGGGCGCGATAAAGGCCATGGTGGGCGGGCGCGACTTCCAGAAGAGCAAGTTCAACCGCGTCACGCAGGCCGCGCGCCAGGCCGGCTCCACCTTCAAGCCGTTCGTCTGGATGGCGGCGCTTCAGAGCGGCTATACCCCGGCCAGCATGATAGACGACTCCCCGATGGCCTACTACTACGACGGCAAGGATTGGCGGCTGCTGGAGGGGGCCACGGACCAGTACTCCATAAATCTCGCGATCCAGCCCTTCGTCGGGAACAAGGATTTCAACATCTGGGTGCCCAACGACTTCGACGGCAAGTTCCTCGGCAGGATCACGATGCGCAAGGCGCTGGAGCAGTCCCGCAACCTGGCCTCGATCTACCTGGTCACGCACGTGGGCCCCGCGCTGGTGGCCGACGTGGCCCACCGGGCCGGCATCAAGCACCATCTGGACGCCGTTCCGTCGATAGGGCTCGGCACCTCCCTGGTGAACCCGCTGGAGATGGCCAACGCCTTCTCCACTTTCGCCAACGGCGGCATCCGCACCGAGCCCTTCGCCATCCTGCGCGTGACGGACCACGACGGCCGCGTCCTCGAGGAGGACGTCCCCGACGAGTCGGAGGCATTCTCGCCGCAGCTCTCATACGTGCTGGTCAACATGATGAAGGGCGTGGTGCAGCGCGGCACCGGCATAAGGGCCTCCAGCCTGCACCGCCCGATAGCCGGCAAGACGGGCACCAGCCAGGACGCCAAGGACATGTGGTTCATCGGCATGACGCCGGACCTGACGGCGGCCTCCTGGATGGGCTACGACGACTTCTCCTCCATCCCGGTCAAGGACTGGAGCAGTTCGCTGGCCGTGGCCTGGTGGACCGACATCATGGGCCAGATCCTGAAGGACCAGCCAGTGCGCGACTTCCCGGTGCCCGACGGCATCGTCTTCGTGACGATAGACCAGGACACCGGCAAGCTCGCGCTGCCGACCAGCAGGCACAAGATACTCGAAGCCTTCGTGAAGGGCACCGAACCCAAGGAATTCTCCGACGACACCCCGGCGCAGTAAGGGTCAGCCCCCGGAATAGACGCGCGGGATGCGGGCGTTGGCGGCTGTGCGGCGCACGTGCAGCGCCACCGGGGCCCCCACTTTCGCCCCGGGGATGCCGGTGACGTCCAGCAGCGTGTGCGCTATGCCGGCCCGGCCGGCGAAGAAGGCCTTGCGCCCGTTCAGGACGCCCCAGTACCGGAAGCCGGCGGTAAGGCGTATCCTGTCCTCGGTCGGCTCCATAGTCAGGCCGTCGGAGTAGCCCGCCGGGATCGTCGCCAGCGTCATCGCGCGGGGCGCGGTGAATTCGCTCCCGTAGCCCAGGGACTCTCCCTTCCTTACCTTCCTCAGCGAGATTATCCGGGCGTAGAACCGCCAAGGCCGCTCCAGCCCCGGCAGCGGCGGCCCCTGCCTCTTCTTCCTGTAGACGTCGGTCGGATAGATGCCGTACAGCAGGTTGCCCACGCGCACCATGTCCAGCTGCCAGTGCGGCAGGTCGCAGAGGATCGAGCTGTTGGCCGCGTGGGCCTTGAGACCGGGGTGGGCCGCCCGCAGGCGGGCGGCCAGCGCGCTGAAGGCCGAGAGCTTTTCCTCGGCCTCTATCATGTTCTGGGCCGGACGGTAGGCGAGGTGGGCGGAGACGGCGAAAGGCCGCGCCTTCCCGAAGCCCGCCGCCGCGGCCAGCAGAGGCCCGGCCTCTCCTGGTTTCACGCCCCAGCGTCCCAGGCCGAGGTCCACGTCCAGGGTGTAGGGCGCCGGCCCCTTCGCTGCCGCGTCCAGGCGCCGGATGAAGGCCAGCGAATCGGCGGTGGGGACCAGCCGGTTCTTCACGATCAGCTCCGCCTCCTCCGGCAGGGAGGGCGCAAGCAGATGTATCTGGACGTCCGGGAAGGCTGGCCGCAGCGCGGCTCCTTCCTCCGCGGTCAGGACGCCCAGACAGTCGGCCCCGCTGGCCAGCGCCGTTCCGGAGACCCGCCCGGCGCCGTGCCCGTAGCCGTCCGCCTTGACCACCGCCATGAAGGCCACGCCGGGCCGCAGCGCCTTCCTGACGGCGCGGGCGTTGCCTGCCAGTATCCCCAGGTCTATCTCTATCCACTTGAGCATATGTCGCGCGAGGCAAATTATATCATTATGCGGTCCGGCCGATTTCCGCGGCCCGCGGGATGCGGGACCGGATAAAATTATATCATTGTCGCTGATGCCGGCATTTTACGAGGCCGCCGCGCGCCTTGGGGCGCGGCTCAGGGCAGCTGCGGGCCCGCTGGCCTCCGCCGAGAGGTGGAGCCGGGCCAGGCCGTGGCTCATACTGGTCCCTCTTCTGGCCGGGCTCTACGTCCGCGCCGGCCTGCTGAAGGACGCGGGCGGCGCCATCGTGAAGGACGGGGACGGGCGCGAGTACTACGAGATCGCCTCCTCGCTCGGCCGCGAGGGCCGCTTCGAGGACTTCCCCGGAGTGCTGACCGCCTTCCGCATGCCGCTGTACCCGTCTTTCCTCTCTCTCTTCGACGGCGGCAGCCCGGACCGCAGGCGGGAACTGACCGCGGCGGGCCTTGTCGCCGTCTCGCTGGCGCTGGTGTTCGCCGTCTACGTGCTTGCGGGGCGGATGCTGCCCAACGGCCTGGCCCTGCTGCTGGCCCTGCTCTTCGCCGTCAGGAGCGCCCCGTTCGGGGTGGACGTGGAGATACAGGGCTTCTACGCCCTTTTCGCAGCGTCGGCGCTGCTGTGCCTGGTCCGCTACCTGGAGACCCCCGGGACGGCCTCCGCGCTGCTGTGCGGCGTCTCGGCCGGTCTGGCCCTGCAGGTGCGCTCGGCCTCGCTCGTGCTCGTCGCCGTCTGCGCGGCGGCCATGCTCCTGCGCAAGGAGAGGGCCAGGCATCTCTCCCTCCTGCTGCTGGCCGTGCTCCTGACCATGCTGCCGTGGGCGGCCAGGAACTACTACCATTTCGGCAGGCCGATCCTTTTCGAGGACGGTGCCTCGCTGGCCAACCTCTACACCGCGGCGCAGGGCATAGACGTCTGCGTACAGAACAAGGACATCCGGTTCCGCGACCCGGCAGCGACCGCGCTTTACAGGACCTCGGGCCGCGCGGTGCAGGCGCGGCTGCTGGAGGAGGGGATAAGGTCCGAGCTCGAGGCCGATCCCATGATCTACCTGCGCGGGGCGCTGCGAAGGCTGTCCGGCAGCCTGCTGAGGTTCCCGCTGCTGCTGCTCGGGCTGCTGGCCGCCCTCCTGCGCAGGGACAAGGTCCCGCTGTTCCTGGGCTCTTTCTGCGTGCTGTACATAGCGGCCCACGCCGCCATGTCCATGCAGCCCAGGTACCTGTTCCCGGCGCTGCCGGCGGCCTACGTGCTCTCGTTCTACGGGGTTTACTCGCTTTTCGGCGGGGTCGGGGGAGGGGGAGGGGCCTTCGGCTGCGGCAGGATCTGCGCGGTCCTGGCGGCCGCGGAGCTCTGCCTGTTCGCGCTGCAGGTGCGCTATCTGGCGGCGGAGGTCCTCAGTCTGCCTCCGGGGACGGCCTCAGGCTACGCCATGACGGCTCCGCCGGGAGCGCCGAAAATTATATCATCTAGGGGATGAAGGCCGGGACCATCAGAGGCGCGCCCAACATAAGCGCCAAGGCTTGGTGCATGCTCATGTCTTACAGGGCCGCGCCGTGCCACATGCTGGCGGCGGCCGCGGACGAGGAGGCCCTGGACTCCTGGCGGAACGCCTTCAATTCCCTCTCTTCGCTGCTGCCGGGCCTGCCGCCTTTCGAGGTCCGCGTGTGGGGCGGCGACCTGTCCGAGCGCGCCCGCGCCATGAGCGCGCTGTATTCCCCGGAACCGGGCCTGTATTACCTGCATATCGCCTCTCCGGAGGCTCTCTGCGGGACGCTGATGCCAGAGAGCGAGTACTCGGACCTGAGCTTCTCGTTCAAGCAGAGCTATTCCTACGCGCGGAGCGCCTCGATAGACCTCTTCGCCAAGGCCGGCTACGAACGGGTGCCTTTCGTGGAGGAGCGCGGACAGTTCGCCGCGCGCGGCTCCGTGCTGGACTTCTACCCGCCGGGCTCCGACAAGCCGGCGCGGCTGTTCTTCTCGGACGATAAGCTGGAAAGCATACGCTGGTTCGAAATAGACACGCAGCACACCTCCGGTTTCCTGGAGAGGATCGAGGTGCCGCCGAACATCTTCGGGGGCTCCGGCCGGCCGCTGCTCTCGTTCGCGGGCCCGGGCTGGAAACTGTTCCTGGACAGCAGGCCGCCGGACTGCGCGGAGCCGCCGGCCGCGGAGACGTTCTCGTTCCTGCCGCCGCTGGGAGGGGAGGCGGCGGAGAACTTCGGCGCCTCCTCCAGCCTGAACTTCAATTCCGACATCGGCCTGCTGGCCGGCGAGCTGCGGCGCCTGAAGAAGGAGGGCCTGAGGACCACGCTCTTCTGCATCAACCGCGGCGAGGCCGAACGGCTG
>JAJYNO010000033.1 GCA_021786295.1 bacterium
ACCGTGCGGCATCTCGCGGATAAGATCCGCCTACCGCAGCTCCAGGGGAAAAGCGGAACCTATAAAGTTACCTCGGGATGTTGCGCAAAGTAGTTTCGACTAGTGTCTAAATGACGGCGCCAAATTTCTGAAGTCTCAAAACCGGGCTTTCCGAAGCCCGCCGCCTGCCGCAACTCCCGCACCTGCTCCGACGGAAAATTAAATTTTAATTTTATTTTTTGCCCGCCCGAAAAGAAGTTAGGCGCTTGCGCGCCGCAAGCCGAGGAACGGCTTGCCGAGCCGATTTTAATTCCTTATGGCCACCGGTGCGGCCGGCCCAGCGCTGCTGCGCCTGGCCGGCCTTACCCGCGGCGGGGAGTTGAAGAATAGCACTTAATTCCGTCTTAGCCCCTGCTGGGGCAAAGCCGGAATTAAGAGCAGGGAGGTAAGGTATGCAGAATCCTACAATGCGGTACTTTCTTTATGCGCGCAAGTCTACCGACGAGGCGGACAAGCAGGTTCTTTCCATAGAAGCGCAGTTGGCGGAGTTACGCGAGTACGCCCAAAAGGAAAACCTGCCCATAGTCCGCGAGTTCGTAGAGTGCAAGACCGCCAAAGAGCCGGGCCGCGAGGTCTTCAACGAGATGATGGAGCAAATGGAGCGTGGCGCGGCCTATGGCATAGTGGCCTGGCACCCGGACCGGCTGGCACGCAACTCCGTGGACGGCGGGCGCATAATCTACCTGGTGGACACGGCCAAGATACTTGAACTCAAGTTTCCGACTTTCTGGTTCGATCCTACGCCGCAGGGGAAGTTCATGCTCTCTATCGCTTTCGGCCAATCCAAGTATTACGTTGATAACCTATCGGAAAACGTTAAGCGCGGCTTGCGGCAAAAGCTCCGTAACGGTATATGGCCCAGCCGCGCCCCGATGGGTTATCTCAACGACGAGAAGAACCATACTATTTACGTAGACGCGGACCGCGCGCCGCTTATCAAGAAGGCCTTTGAGCTATACGGCAGCGGTGAGTACTCTATACGGGAAATACGCGAGTTCCTGAAAAATGCCGGGCTTGTTGGACGTAATCAGAAAAAGGCCTTGTCCATAGCCAATTGCCATTATATGCTCCGCAATCCTATTTACTATGGCGTTATCCGCTTTTACGGGGAACTCCACGAGGGGAAGCACGAGGCCATAATCCCCAAGGCGCTTTTCGACAAGTGCCAGGAACTGTTTAAGAACAAGAGTAAACCCAAGAAGCGCGGGTTCAAACCCTATGTTTATCGGGGTGTTTTTCACTGCGAGAGTTGTGGCGGCTTCATTACCACCGAGACGCAAAAAGGGCATAACTATCTGCGGTGCACAAAGAAGAAGGGCCCTTGTGCCGAGCCCTTTTTGCGTGAGGAGCAGATGGACCTTCAGGTGCGTGAAATCCTGAAAGGAGTTTCCTTACCCCCGGCCCTGGCCGCCAATGCTCTTGAAAACATAAAAGCGGAAGAATTAAAGGCGGCCCAGGCCGGGGAAGCGGCCGCCCAAAATCTGCGAGATAAATTGGTTGTCCTTACTGACCAATTGGGCCAGTTGCTGGACCTGGTACTGCAAGGCACCATAACGCAGCCCGAGTACGTCACCAAAAAGGCCCAATTGGTCAACGGAAAAAAGGAAATTGAAAACAAGCTCGCAGCTTTTGCGCGGGAGGGGAGGAATCGGCTCGAACCGCTGAAACGGTTCTACGCGCTCTGTGAAAATGCTGGAAAATCCGCCGTCTCTGGCAGTCCGTCTGAAAACCTGCAAATAATGAGAAAAATCGGCTCGAACTTCTTTTTGGGCGGGCAAAAAATAAAATTAAAATTTAATTTTCCGTCGGAGCAGGTGCGGGAGTTGCGGCAGGCGGCGGGCTTCGGAAAGCCCGGTTTTGAGACTTCAGAAATTTGGCGCCCCCTACGGGATTCGAACCCGTGATCTCTGCCTTGAAAGGGCAATGTCCTAGGCCGCTAGACGAAGGGGGCGCGAAAACTTGTCTGTCAAAAAGCCGGTCAGAAACCGCTCTTATATTGTAAAATGTGATTTTATCAGTTTCCCGTCGTTAGTGTCAAACTTGGCGATTTGCGGGGAGGCGTCTGGCCCCGGGGGTGAATATGAGCGAAACGGATCAGAAGCCTGCGCAGAGTCCCGCCGGAGGAGCGGGCGGACAACCGCCTCAAGCTCCTCAGGCACCGCAAAAGAACGGTCAGCCGGCACCGGAGCCTCAGGAGGCCCTTAACCGGGAGCTGGCGCGGCTTCGCGCCGGCAACAGGAGGCTCAAGGTCGTCTCGGGAGTGCTGGGGACCATCTTCGTCCTCGCGGCGGCTGCCGGCTACATGGTCTACCGCAAGATCGTTTCCGTGGCCGAGCCGATGGCCGGCGCTTTCCAGGCCTTCCAGGAGCAGCCGGCTCCCCTCTCCGGGAGCGCCCAGGGGTCTCTTCCGGGCATGCCCGGAATGCCCGGCGGGCAGATGGCGCAGCCGCCCGGCTCTTCCTCCCCCGGCACCTCCTCGCTGGGCTTGTTTTCCGGCGGGCTGCCCGCCTCGGGGACTGACGCGTCCGGGGTGGACCCGGCTGTCGCCAAGGCCAACGCGCAGAGGGCGATGCTCGCCCTCGGCAAATACATGAAGCGTCCAGTGGTAAAGCGGTTCCTGGCCGACCTGAGGCGCGATCCGTCCGTGGCGGCGGCCCTGGGGAATCAAAAGAACGTCAACCCTATGGCTTTGATCTCGGCCGTGCGCGGTTCCCGCTATCTGAATTCTCTCATCATGAAGTACTCGACCGACCCGGCTTTTATCAAGACCATGACCGATATCGCCTCAGATCCGGACATAAGGGCGATCGCCGGCTCACTGCCTCCGGGCGTAGTGCCGCAGTTCCCCGGCGCCCCCGGGGCCGCGCCCCAGGCCGTGGCGCGCCCGATGGACGCGCAGCCGGACTCCTCCCCGCAGGACGGGGGCGGCCCGGAGTACGACGGGGGGATGACGGTGGACCAGTCCGAGCTGGGCGGCACCTCGTCCGAGCCCTCCCAGGAAAGCAAGGGCGTTCCTTCCCCGGTTGACAGCCAATAGAATTATTAGTTTTAATGATATAATGCTTCGCAGATTCACGGCGCGGCTGTTCAAAAGCGCCGCCAGGCCGGTAAGTATCTTCGTCATTCCCCATAACGGAATGCCTTCGGTGCGGTTCAACCTGCCAGTAGCGCTGCTGTTCGTCATGGGCGCGGCCTGGACCGGCGTCACGGTCTGGGCCGGCTATATAGCAGGCAGGCACTTCGATTACTACGTTACCAAGGCCGACAACAAGATACTGCGGACCAAGATGGCCTACATCTCGACCGAGGTGGAGCAGGGCCTGGCCTACCTGGACCAGACCAAGCGCACGGACAGCCAGCTGCGCAAGGTGCTGGGCATGGACCCCACCGTCTACGACGGCGACGACGGCATAGGCGGCCCGCAGAAGTCCGACATAGCGGATTTCCGCCGCATGCTGGCCGCCAAAGCCTCCGAGATAAAAGAGGAGTCGCTCAACAATTCCATAGAACGGATGCAGGAGGAATCCCGCCGCCGCCTTTCCAGCTACAACGAGATAGCCCTCTACCTGGCCGACCGCCATAACGGCGCCCGCGCCACGCCCTCCATCTGGCCCGCGCAGGGGCGCATCACCTCGCCGTTCGGTTACCGCATACATCCGCTCACGCACGCAGTGGAGTACCACAGCGGCGTGGACATCGCCAACGCGGCCGGCACGCCGATACACGCCACCGCCGACGGCATGGTCCGCCACGCCGGCTGGGTGCACGGCTACGGCATGTGCGTGGTGCTGGACCACGGCTTCGGCTATTCCACCCTTTACGGGCACATGAGCGAGATCCTGGTGAAGGAGGGGCAGCGCGTCCGCCGCGGGGACGTGATCGGGCGCATGGGCTCCACAGGCACCTCCACCGGCAACCACGTCCATTACGAGGTCTGGACCAGCGGCGTGCCGCGCAACCCGGTCCCCTATCTCGACGGGGAGAAAGACGCGGCCGGCGGGATGGCCGGTCTTTTCAACGGGATATTCAGCGGCCTGTGAGGGAGGGGTACAGATTATGGCTATGTTCAAGGGCAACAACATAAGTTTTGAGAGCAAGAACGGCGACACGCTCATCGGCGCCGAGGCCTATTTCCAGGGCACGCTCACGGCGAAGGGGTCGCTGCGCGTGGACGGCCGCATAGACGGTTCCATCGTCGACGCCAAGATCGTCACGGTAGGCAAGACCGGCAAGATCAAGGGCGACATCTCCTGCGAGATCTGCTATCTCAGCGGGGAGGTCAAGGGCAACGTAATAGCGCTGGAGCACATCGAAGTGCTTTCCGGCGCGCGCCTGGACGGCGATATCCGCTCTCCGCGCATCATGCTGGAGGACGGGGCTATTTTCAACGGCAACTGCGTCATGGGCAAGCCGGAAAAGAAACAGGCGGAGCAGCCGCAGGGGCGGCCCGCCAACGACAAGACAGAGGCTAAACAGCAATGATATCATTCTTCTCAAAGCATCGCCGCGTAGTTTTCATCGCCACGGTGGCCGTTTTCCTGGTCGGCGTCTTCGTGGGCCTGGGCGCCTACGTCTTCACCGGGGCCTCCTCGTCCGGGGCCGTGGCCGACGTCGGAGGCACGAAGATCCCGTACCAGCGCTTCCTGAGCCAGGTGAACCGCGTGACCGACAGTATGCGCGCCTCGGGCACCGAGGTCAACGAGATCATAACCAAGAGCATCAAGCAGGAAGTCTTCCGCGAGATGGTCATAGAGGAGCTGCTGGCCCAGCAGGCCAGGAAGATGGGAATGGACGTGACCGACTTCGAGGTCGCCATGGAGGTGCAGAACACGCCGCAGTTCCAGGAGGGCGGCGTCTTCAGCCCCCGCGCCTACTACCAGACCGTTTACGACAAGTTCCAGATGACGCCGCAGCAGTACGAGGCGTGGCGGAAGAAGGCCAGGCTTGCCTCCAAGTTCAAGCAGTTCCTCTTCAACACCGTCAAGGTGACGCCGCAGGAGGTCAAGGCCGCCTACCTCGCCAAGAACAAGAGCCTGAAGAATTTCGACAAGGACAAGGCCTCCTTCGAGCAGCAGCTGGCGCAGGCCAAGTTCTCCGACGTCGCCAACTACCTGCTCAGGCAGCTCACCACGCAGGAGGAGATCAAGAGTTACCTGGCGCTGCGGGAACAGGGGCGCTAACGCCTCCCGGCGGGACGATCGCACAGACCGGCCCCCGGGCGGTCTGTGCAGTTTTTTGTAGAGACGCATGATAGAGATAAAAGAACTCACCAAGACCTTCGGCTCGGTCAGGGCCGTGGACAGGCTTACGCTGCGCGTGGAGCCGGGCGAGATCTTCGGCTTCCTCGGCCCCAACGGCGCCGGCAAGACCACTACGGTCAAGATACTTTCCGGCATCATGCGGCCCACGTCCGGCAGCGTCAGGGTGGCCGGCCTCGACGTCGCGGCCGAGCCGCTCGCGGCCAAGCGCGCGATGGCCTATATCCCCGACGAGCCGTTCGTCTATCCCAAGCTCACCGGCTGGGAGTTCCTGCGCTTCATCGGGGACATCTATTCGGTCCCGTACGCCGAGCAGAGGAAGCGCATCCCCGAGCTGCTGGAGATGTTCGAACTGGCTGAGTTCTCCGGCGAGCTGCTGGAGAGCTATTCCCACGGCATGAAGCAGAAGCTGCTGATCGCCAGCGTGCTGCTGCGCAGGCCCAGGGTCGTCCTCTTCGACGAACCCACCGTCGGGCTGGACCCCAAGAGCATCCGCCGCTTCAAGGACCTGCTGGCCGGCATCGCCGCCGGCGGCACCTCCGTCTTCATGTGCACGCACATCCTGGACATGGCCGAGAAGCTCTGCCACACCGTCGGCATCATCTACCGCGGCCGCCTGATAGCGCGCGGAGCGGTGGCCGAGGTCAAGCGAATGGCCTCCGGCGCGGCCGGCCCGCGCTCGCTCGAGGACGTCTTCCTGGAGCTGACCAGCGAGTAGCGGCCGCCTCCCATGCTCCCCGTCCTGCTCAAACGCAAAGCTTCCACCTTCCGGAACGCGCTGCTGTCCCTGCGCGGCTGGAAACTGATAAAGAACCTGATGTTCGCCGGCGTCGGGCTGTCCATGCTGGCCCTGCTCTACGCCGGGTTCTGGCGGCTGCTCGACTACCTGGAGGGGGTGGAGCTGATAGGCCCGATGCTGTCCTGGAAACTGACCTCCATGGTGCTGCTGATGACCTTCACCATGGTCATCGTGTCGTCGATCATCATCTCGATGACGACGCTGTACTACTCCTTCGACCTGAAGTTCCTTTTTTCCTGCCCGCTGGACCTGCGCTCCATCTTCATGGACAAGGCGCTGGAGACCGTTTTCTACTCGTCGTGGACGCTGCTGCTGGCCGTGCTCCCCTATATCGTGGCGCTGGGGCGCGTGAAGGGCCTGGACGCCGGGTTCTACGCGGTCTACCTCTTCCTGATGGGCCCCTTCGTGCTGCTGGCCGGGGCCTTCGGCATCCTGTTCAGCATGCTGGTGATGTACTGCTTCCCGTCGTCGCGCACGCGCGACGTCACGTGGCTCCTGGGCAGCCTGTCCGTCGCCTTCGTCTACGTCGTGTTCCGCTTCTCCAGGCCGGAAAAGCTGCTGCGGCCCGACTCGCTGCAGATAGTGGCGCAGTACATCCAGTACCTGCAGTCCCCGACCGCGCCGTACATGCCGTCGTGGTGGGTCACCAAGGCCATGGTGGCCTATTCCGCCGGGCACTGGGCGGCCTTCGCCTCCGCCTCCGGAGTGCTGTTCGGGGCCGCGGCGGTCCTTTATTTCCTGATCTACGCCCTTTCGGGGCGCCTCTACATGCGCGGCTTCAGCGGCGCGCAGTCCTCCCCGCGTTTCCGCGGCTCCCGCCGCCTGCTGCCGGAGCAGCGGCTGGCGCTTCGCTTCCCGGCCCTGCGCCGCACGCTGACGCTCTACTGGAAGGACCGCCTCACGCTGGCGCGCGACGCCCGCTACTGGTCGCAGGTCATCCTGATAGCGGCCCTGATGGCCGTCTACCTTTTCAGCATCCGCCAGCTGCCGCTGGACACGCCCGACCTCAAGAGCCTGATCTCGTTCCTTAACGTAGGGGTGGCCGGTTTCGTCATGGCCGCCATCGGCCTGCGCTTCACCTTTCCCGCGGTCAGCCTGGAGGGTAACAGCTACTGGCTGCTCAGGTCCGCCCCGCTCGGCACCGCCGCAGTCATGCGCGAGAAGCTGTACGTCTCGCTCTTCCCTTCCGTGCTGATAGGCGTCGTGCTGATAACGGTCTCGAACTATCTTCTGCGCGCCGACCTCTTCGTCTCGCTGCTCTCCACCTTCACGATCGCGGTGGTGGCCGTGGGCGTGACCGTGATGGGGATAGGCTTCGGCGCCATCTTCCCGGATTTTAACGTCGAGAACATTCACCAGCTGGAGTCCTCCTACGGCGGCTTCCTGTACATGGCCTGCGCCATGGGCTACCTTTCGCTGGTGGTGGCCACGGAGGCCTGGCCCGTGCAGATGCATTTCGCCGAGAGGCTGGGCCGGCGCGACCCGTGGGACGCGCGTGCGCTGCTCCTGTGCGCGGCGACTTTCGCGGCCGTCAACGCGGCCGCCTTCTACATCCCGTGGAAGGCCGGCCTGAGGAATCTCGAAAGGCATGATATCTAGAGAGGTGTACCTATGAAAAGAACGTTATTCTCCGCGCTCGCCCTCGTGCTGCTGGCCGCCGGGCCGGCCCCGGCCGCTCAGCGCCCCGCGCCGCAGCGGCACGCCCCGCGCGATTTCTACGCCGACGGCAGCCCCAGAAAGCCGGAGTTCGCGCTGACCTTCGACGACGGTCCCGGCTACATCACCGAGGACCTGCTGAAGCTGCTGGCCAAGCGCGGCGTAAAGGCCACGTTCTTCATGATCGGCTACTCCGTCCGTGCGTACCCGCAGCGCGCCCGGGACGTGGCCGCCGCCGGCAACCTGGTCGGCAGCCACACGGACACGCACGAGAACTGGTACGCGCTGGAGAAGAAGGGGAAAAGTCAGGCGTGGCTCAAACAGGAATTCCGCAAGGAACTGGACCGCGCCGCCGCCTCCATAGAGAAGGCCGCCGGCGTGCGTCCGAGGTTCCTGCGCATGCCCAACGGCTACTGCCGCGGCTGGGCCCGCAAGGAAGCCGCCTCGATGGGCTACACGATGGTCAACTGGAGCTACGGCAGCGACTGGACCCGCAAGCCGGAGGCCCAGATGACTGCGGAGTACCTGAAGGCCCTGCGTCCCGGCGCCATCCTGCTGATGCACGACGGCGGGGGGAAGAACCGTGAGAAGACCCTGCGCATAGTCGCCGCGGTCCTCGACGAAGCTCAAAAGAAGGGCCTAAAGCCTGTCCGCCTGGACGAGCTGCTAGGTCTGCAAGAGCCGTCAGCCAAGCGCTAATTTAGTAAAATAGTCAGGCCGGGACCTCCGGCTAAGGGCGAGTGGCGGAACTGGCAGACGCGCAGGTCTCAAAAACCTGTGGTCCTCTGGATCATGAGGGTTCGAGCCCCTCCTCGCCCATGAAAACGTAAAAAGGTAAAAAGGGGACAGGCTACTTTTTCGCTAAAAAGTAGCCTGTCCCCTTTTTATGTATAGGGGATGCTGATGCGGGTGGGCTGGGGGGGGGGCTTCCAGCGGAATTCGGTCTCCTGCAGCTCCACGGCTATCTGCAGGATCTCCTTGACGATGCAGGTCACCGGGATGGAGAAGACGACTCCCCAGATCCCGCCTATCTCGCCGCCGGCCATCAGGGCCAGCAGGATGATCGCGGGGTTGAGCTTCACGGCCTTCTTCATGATATAGGGCTGCAGGAACCAGTCGTCGAAGAAGCGCACTCCGGTGAAGAAGGCCAGCACCTTCAGTATAGGCATCAGCGCGCCGAACTGCAGATACGCGACTATGGAGGCCAGTATCCCGCCCACTATCGCCCCCATGTAGGGCACCAGGCTCGAGACGCCGATGACTATGGCTATCACCGCCGAGTAGTTCAGGTCCATCAGCAGCAGCCCGGCGAAAGAGATCAGGAAGATGACGAAGGCCTCGGTGACCACGCCGCGCAGGTAGTTGCCCAGCGAACCGTCTATGCGCGAGGCTATGTGCAGCACCAGCTCCGAATGGCGCGCCGGGATATGGTCCAGCAGGTAATCGATGATGCCGGCCCCGCCCAGCAGCATGAAGAAGGTGATGAACGGGACTATGAACAGCAGCGTCAGCGCCGGGATCAGCGAGACCAGGAACGACGGGACCAGTTCAAGCAGGTGCCCTAGCTTCTCCTCAAGGCGCAGCGAAGCCAGGAACGGGTAGCTGTGCACAAGCCGCGCGTTCAGCCCGGTGACGTAAAGCTGCAGCCGGTCGGCGTAGGCGGGCCAGGACTGCTGCATGGACTCTATCTCGAACGGCAGAAAGTGCAGCAGCAGATAGACTACAACGAAGATCATCGTGCCCGCGCCCATGTAGAGCCCGGCCACCGCGTAGGAGCGCCGGATGCCGCGCACCTCGAAATAGCGTATCACCGGGCTGGTTATGTAGGCCAGCGCCGCGCTCAGGACGAACGGGAAGATGGCGCCCTTGGCCAGGACTATGAAATAGATCAGCGCCACCGCCATGAAGGCCGGCAGCAGGAACTGCGTATAATTGGTCTTCTGCGCGGGCTCCGGCATCTATTTCTCCGGCTTCTCCATGAACGCCCGCAGGCGGGCTGAAAGGACCTTTGCCAGCTGCGAGGCTATCTTCACTCCGATCTTCGGCCGCGCGAACAGCAGCGAATCCAGCTTTATCTTGAAGAGCATGAAGACCCTGGTCTCCTCCACGGCGTGGGCCGAGGCTGTCCTCGGCATCTCTTCCAGCAGCGCCATCTCGCCGAAGAACTCGCCCGGGTGGACCTCGGCGATCACCTCGTCCTTCTGCGTCACCGGGTCGAAGCGCGCCAGCGCTATCTTGCCGGAGAGGACTATGAACAGCGCCCGGCCGATGTCGCCCTGAGCGAAGATGGTCTCTCCTTTCAGATAGGTCCGCTCCTGCAGGCTCTCCAGAACGTGGATCAGGTTGCGCCGGCCTATCCCCTCAAAAAGGCTTATCCCCTTGAGAAAGTTCAGTTTACGCAGGATCTCCTCGTCGTAGATCTGGTTGAGTATGCTGAGAAACCCCATTTATTCCTTTGAGAAAAGCCCGTAGACGGCCTTCGCCACCCTGAACCAGCCGTTGCTCACGGCGCTGGACACTCCTTTCACCGCGCCGATCACCGGGTCCAGGGCGGTGAGCTTCCCGTCGGCGTTCAGCGCCAGGTACTCCACGGCGCGCGCCGTGTGGCGCACCTGCTGCAGCGTCAGTACGGCCTGCACAACCAGCGCCACGAACGCCAGCGTCACTATTATCGCGCAAACTGTGAGTATGGTTTCCATATAGGTCCCTTATCCTCCAGACTCCCCGTTCAGTGCAAGTATATAAAATTTTATAGGGAGATGCCGGGCGGGCCGGCGTGCGGGGAATGGGCCGACGTGAAAACGCGGTCGCCCAGTACCGCGTCGCGGTTCTTGGCGAACGGGCGCCAGAACTTGCCCGGCACCGGTTCGGCCATCAGGGCCCGGTATTTCTCCAGCGCCGCGGCCGGGTCCTTGTCAAGGAACCCCAGCACCATGTCCCTGTCGGCGGGCCCCCCTGCCTTGCCGGCGTACTGCGCCGCGCTGGACCAGGGGTAGTCCTCGGGCGCGGCCGCCAGACCGGCCTTCACGGGCTCGAGGTGGATGAAGCGCGCCAGGTGCGCGGCGTAGCGCTCCGGCTGCAGCAGCTTGTACTTGCACCGGCCGGCAAGGTAGCCCGGCAGGCCGCCGGCCCGGAACTCCGCCATCACGCTCCTCAGGTCCGCCCCCGGCGTGACGAAGTAGAGCAGGGCGCGGCCGGGCAGCAGCGCGTAGGCCGGCAGCTTCAGGCCGTGCCTGGCGGCGGCCTCGCGAGCCAGGCGCAGGTAGCCGTCGCGCTCCTGGCCGCCGGCCAGAGCCGCGCCTCCGTCGGTCACAAGGCAGTGGGCGCCGGGGAAGAACATCCCCTTATTCTAGCACATGGCGGGCCGCCGGGCGGGGGGCGCCCGGGTTTTTGATATAATTATCTATTATTTCAGGCGAGGAACAGCGATGACTACACAAGAGACGGACTATTCCAAGACGGTCTTCCTGCCCAAGACCTCGTTCTCCATGAGGGGCGACCTGGCGAAGAAGGAGCCGGGCATGCTGGCCGACTGGGAGAAGATGGGCCTCTACGGCAGGATGCTCGAGAAGCGCAAGGGCGCCAAGCCGTTCGTGCTGCACGACGGCCCGCCGTACGCCAACGGCCCCATCCACCTGGGCACCGCGCTCAACAAGGTCCTCAAGGACATGGTGGTCAAGTCGCACGCCCTCTTCGGCTACCACACTCCGTACGTGCCCGGCTGGGACTGCCACGGCCTGCCCATCGAGCAGGCGCTGCTGAAGGAAATGAAGATGGGCAAGCGCCACATCGACGACATCCCCGCCTTCCGCCAGAAGGCCCGCGATTTCGCCTCGCGCTTCCTCGACGTCCAGCGCCAGGGCTTCAAGCGCCTCGGCGTCCTCGGCGCCTGGGAGAACCCCTACATCACGATGACCAAGGAGTACGAGGGCACCGTGATCAAGGCCTTCCGCGAACTGCTCGAGAAAGGCCATATCCACCGCGACAAGAAGACCATCTACTGGTGCGTCACCTGCGAGACGGCCCTCGCCGACGCCGAGGTGGAGTACCACGACCATACCTCGCCGTCCATCTATGTCCGCTTTCCGCTGCTCAAGCTGCCGGCAGGCCTGCCGGCCGGCGCCAAGGGGCGCGCCTCCATAGTGATCTGGACTACCACGCCGTGGACGCTGCCGTCCAACATGGCCGCCGCCGTGGCGAAGGACGAGGACTACCGCGTGCTCGAGGCCGGCGGGCAGCTGCTGATAGTGGCGGACAAGCTGGCCGACGCCTTCCTGCAGGCCGCGGGCCTCGAGGCCTCGAAGGGCGCCGTGATCCCGGGCGCCTCCCTCGTCGGGCTGGAATACGAGCACTGCCTCGCTCCGCACCTGCCCGAGAGCCGCCGCTTCCCGCGCCGCGTGATAGACACCGACTTCGTGGACATGAGCACCGGCACCGGCGTGGTGCACATCGCCCCCGGACACGGCGAGGAGGACTTCCACGCCGGCAAGAAGCACGGTATAGACATCTTCTGCCCGGTCAAGGCCGACGGCACGTTCAACGCCGACGCCGGCGTCTTCGAGGGCATGAAGGTCTTCGAGTCCAACGAGAAGGTCATAGAGACGCTCAAGGCCGACGGCCTGCTGATGGCGCAGAAGAAGATAGAGCACAGCTACCCGCACTGCTGGCGCTGCAAGCAGCCGGTCATCTTCCGCGCCACCGAGCAGTGGTTCCTGAAGGTGGACCTCGACGGCCTGCGCGAGAAGCTGATACAGAAGGCCGACGCCGTGCGCTGGCTGCCCGCGAGCGGCCACGAGCGCATGGTCGGCATGCTCAAGACCCGCCCCGACTGGTGCCTGTCGCGCCAGCGCTACTGGGGCACCCCGATCATAGCCGTCTACTGCAAGGACTGCGGCAAGGTGCACGAGGACCCCGCTTTCCTCAAGCGCATGGAGGACCGCGTCTTCAAGGAAGGCAGCGACTTCTGGTTCTCCGAGCCCGTCGAGAAGCTGCTGTCCCCGGGCGCCAAGTGCTCCTGCGGCTCCTCGGCCTTCGTCAAAGAGAAGGACATCATGGACGTCTGGCTGGATTCCGGCGTGAGCTGGTACGCCGTGCTCGAGGGGGGGATGCTCGGCCCGGGCAAGTTCTTCCCGGCCGACGTCTACCTGGAGGGCTCCGACCAGCACCGCGGCTGGTTCCAGACCTCGCTGATCCCGTCCGTGGCGCTGCGCGGCGAGCCGCCGTTCAGGGCGGTGCTGACGCACGGCATGATCCTCGACGAGAAGGGCCACGCGATGCACAAATCCGCCGGCAACGCGATAGACCCGGAGGAGATCATTTCCAAGTACGGCGCCGAGATCCTGCGCCTGTGGGTGGCCATGTGCGACTACTCCGAGGACGTGCGCATCTCGGAGAAGATCCTCGGCGGCCCCATCGACACCTACCGCAAGGTCCGCAACACGCTGCGCTACCTGCTTGGCAACCTGGCCGACTTCAGGCCGGAGAAGCACCGCCTGCCCGACGACAAACTGACCGAAACGGACCGTTACATGCGCGCGCGCCTCGCCCTCACGGCGGCGGCGGTGGAGAAGCACTACGGCGGCTTCCAGTTCAGGCCGGCCATCAGGGCCATCGCCGACTTCTGCATCCTGGACCTGTCGGCCTTCTATCTGGACTCTCTCAAGGACAGGCTCTACACCTTCGCTCCGGACGCGCCCGAACGCCGCAGCGCGCAGACGGTGCTCCACGACATCCTGCTGGCCGTCATGAAGATGATGGCCCCGGTGCTGTCGTTCACCGCCGAGGAGGCGTGGCGGACCGCCAGGGCGGAGATAGACCCGTCCCTCGAGGAGAGCGTTTTCCTGTCGGACTACCCGCGCTATCCCGCGGCGTGGGCCGACGAGGCGCTGCTCGCGCGCTGGGAGAAGCTGATGGCCGTGCGCGAGGCCGTCACCAAGGCCATCGAGGAGAAACGTCAGGCCGGCGAGGTCGGCTCGTCGCTGGAGGCCGGCATAACGCTGCGCACCTCCGATCCCGGGACGCGCGCGCTGCTGGAGTCCGCGCTGCCGCTGCTGCCGCAGATCGCCATAGTCTCGGAGGCCTCCGTGGAGTTCGACCCGGCCGCGCCGGGGCTCGAGGTCAGGGTCTCGAAGGCCGGGGGCGAGAAATGCCCGCGCTGCTGGCAGTGGCGCCGCGACATAGGCTCAGACCCGGCCCACCCGGGGGTCTGCGGCCGCTGCGCCGCGGCCATGGAGGCCTCGCGCGCCTGATGAAGAAGCTGGCTACGCCGCTCATCGTGCTCGCGGTCTTCCTGCTGGACCGGGCCGCCAAGGCCTGGGCGCTGCGGTCGCTGTACGGGCGCTCCGTGGCCGTGCTGCCTTACTTCCACCTGACCTACGCCGAGAACACCGGAGTTGCGTTCGGCATGTTCAGCAACAGCAACATGTTCTTCCTGTTCTTCAGCACGGCGCTGGTCGTCGTGCTGCTGCTGCTGCGCCGGCGCATAGACGGCCACGGCACGCTGGCCGCCGTGGGCCTGGCGCTCGTGATAGGCGGGGCGCTGGGCAACCTCTACGACCGCATCGCCTACGGCTTCGTGGTGGACTTCTTCGACTTCTCTTTCTTCCCGGCGGTGTTCAACGTGGCCGACAGCGCCATCACCGTCGGGGCGGCGCTGATGGCGCTGGGTATGAACGGGCGCGAGGACCGGCGCGGCGGCGCGCCGGCGGGAAAATGAGCCGTTCCGGCAGGGGGCCGATATGACGAAGAAACTGATCCTGATCGCGGCCGCTGCGGCGTCGCTGGCCGCCTGCAACCGCTCGCCGGACTACTACTTCAGGAAGGGCAACTACCTTCAGTCCATAGGGGAGCAGGGCAAGGCCCTGGAGAACTACAACAAGTCGCTGCTGCTCGACGTCCGCAACCCGGCCGCCCACACGTCGCGGGGCCTGCTCTACGAGAGCATGGGCGACCGCGAGAAGGCCGGTCTGGACTACCGCCGGGCGATAGACATAGATCCCACCTACCTGCCCGCCTACAACAACTACGGCGCCATGCTGATGGACGGAGGGGACTACCAGCAGGCGGTCAGGCTGTTCTCCGAAGCGCTTGCCGTCAAACCGGGCTACGCCTACGCCCTGCTCAACCGCGGCCTGTCCTACTACAAGATGGGGGATTGCCCTTCCGCCGTGTCGGACCTGACCGCAGCTCTCAAGCTCGATCCCAAGTTCGAACTGGCCTATTACCACCGCGCCCTTTGCGAGATCAAGTCCGGGGACCTCGTCTCAGCCGTGTCCGACCTGGACGCGCTGCTGGCGCTCAACCCGGCCGCCGCGCTGGCGCGCTTCGAGCACGGCAGGACCCTCTACGCCATGGGCGACTACGCCGGCGCCTCGCAGGACCTCTCCAAGGCCGCCTCGCTGCAGCCCAAGGACTTCAGCTATCAGTACTGGCTGGCGCTCGCGCTCTACAGGAGCCGCTACTACGAGGGCGCGCTCGACGCCGCCAGGACCGCCGTCCAGCTCGACCCGAAGTCCGCCCAGGCAGAAGGCCTGCTGGGCGACATCTACTCCGCCTCTGGCGACGCGCGTTCCGCCGCGGCCTGCTACGCGCAGGCGGCCTCCCTGGCCCCGCGCTACGCCCGTTTCTACCGCGCCCGCATAGAGGCCCTGAGCCGCCGGGGGCGCCGCGCGCGGCCGCTCGGGCGCTGACCCGGATTAAGAAGATGCCGGACGATATCGAGAACCTCCCTTCCTGGCGCAAGAAGTTCCTGGCCACGCGCATGGCCATGGAGAGCATCCTCTTCGAGCGGGAGCTGCTGCAGCCGCACAAGGAGAAGCTCTCCACCGGCCTGCTGGTGCTGGGCGGCATCTGGCTGTTCTTCACGGCGCTGCTGGCGCAGTGGGCGCTGCGGCGCGGCTATTTCTTCGCCCAGGCCGACGCCGACTCGCTCAAGGCCGTGCTGAACTTCGCCGCCTACGTGAAGGCGCAGGGTTTCTGGGCGCTGGTCAAGCCCGATTTTTCCGCCCTGTCGCTCAACCCGCCGCTCTACTACCTGGCCTACGTGCCGGTCCTCGACTTCCTCACCCGCGACCTCAACCTGGCCGTCGTCGTGGTCAACTCCTTTTTCATGCTGGTGCTCGCGCTGGCCGTGTACCTGGCCGTCACCGAGAGCCGCCCTCAGCCGGCAGGCTGGCTGGGCGCGGCGTTCGCGCTGGCGCTGCCGTTCGTCCTGGAGACGGCCCGCCGGCCGGACCCGGACATGGCGCTGATGGCGCTGACCGCGGCGCTCTACGCCTGCTATATCCGCTCGTCGGAGTTCGCCGTCCCTAAGTGGACGCTGGCCTTCTCGGTCTGCCTGGCGCTGGGGTTCTACGCCCACGGCGCCTTCTGGCTCTACGCGCTGCCGACCGTGCCGTTCATCGGCGCGGGGCTGGCCAACCCCAACAGCCGCGACGACCTCTTCAAAGGTCTGTTCGTCGGACTGGTGCTCAATCTGCCGTGGTATCTCTTCGCCGCCGCGGCCGCCGCCGCGGGGCTGGTACCGCTGTGGGGAAAATACCACGGCTTCTGGCATTACTTCGGGCTGGGCGCCTCGGCCGCCGGGCTGCCGCTGTTCTCCCTCGGCGCCGCCGCTATGGCCTGGCTCTACTTTTCGGTCTTCATGGCCTACCCGCACAAGAAGACCGTCGCCGCCTGGTTCTGGTTCCCTTACCTGGCTCTGACGTGGGGCCTGCGCGGCAGCCATACCGCGCTGTTCTATCCCGCCATCCTCTCCTTCTCGGTGGCCGTCGCCGTGATGACGCCCCACCAGGCGCGCAAGTTCCTGCTGGCCTTCGTGCTGGCCCTGGGCGCCGTCAACCAGAGCGGCCTGCTGGGGCCGGTGACGTCGGGCCGCTACGCGCTGGCGGGGCTGCCGGTGCCGCCCGCCTCGGTCTACCGCGCCTCCGACCTGGTGCGCCTGATCTCCGCCGCCGCCCCGTCCGGCGGCCTGGCCGGGGTCTACGGGGACCCCGCCCTCAACGCCGACAGCCTTCGCTTCGTTTGCTCCAAGGCCGCCCCGCTCGTCAAGTTCGACGACAGCCCGGCCTGTCCGGCCTGCGCCTCGCTCCTGATACGCAGGACGCCGCGCTACGGAGAGCAGCCCGGCGCCCCGGGGAAGGCGTTCGCCGCGCTGGCCGCCTCCGACTGGTTCCCGCGCCTCTTCGCGAAAAAGGCCTCGCTGTCCCTGTCCGACGGCTCCGGCGTGGAGGTCTATGCCAGGCTGCCGGCCGGGCCGCAGCCGCTCTCCGAGGGCGCGCACGAGCTCACGGGCCTGTCACTCGGCCCGCTCGCTATCCCCGACGCCTCGCTGACGCTCTCCGGTTACGACGCCGGCGCCGGGACCTACGCAAAAGGGGTCCTTTTCGCGCCGGTGGCCGAGCTCTATGGCGGGGACATCTACGGCCTCACCCTGGACGCCGACGGCCTCGCGCTGGCGGGCCCGGAGCTCTCGCGCCCGGTCCCGGCCGGCGTCGCCTCCATAAAGGTGCGCTCCGCCAAGATGAGCGCGTACGCCCTGGAGAACTTCATCTCCTCACGCTATCCGTTCCTCAAGAACCCTCAGGTCAAGCTGGACGACGGCGCGGTTGAAATTTCCGCCATGGCCCGCGGCCGCAGCCTGGACGTCTCGTTCGCCCTGTCGCTCAGGAACGGCTCCGTGCTCGAGGCCAGACCGCTCTATTTCAGCTTCGACGATTTCCAGGTGCCCCCGTTCCTGCTTAAGCTGTTCACCTTCAGCAAGGACTTTTCCGGCAATCCGTACGGGATAACGGCCTCCGGCCTGCGCGTCAGGAACCAGATGCTGGAGGTCTATTAGCTCCCCGGCCGGACCACGCCCACGATATGCAAAAGAACCTGATACTTCCGCTGCTGCTCTGCTCCCTCTGCGCCTGCGTCGACCTGCCGCCGGGCACGGTCCCCGGCGCCGGCAACGCCGTCGCGCCGGTGCAGTCGCCCTTCAAGGGCCTGGACCCCGGCTACAAGACCGAGGAGACGGCCCATTTCAAGGTGGACGCCTACACGTCGGAGGACGCCTCGCTCTACGCGCAGGAGTGCGAGCAGGACTACACCCGCATCATGCAGGACCTCGGGCTCTACTCCTTCGTGCCCGCCGAACCCTACAACGTGGTCATGTACAGGGACGCGGCCGAATACCACTCCAAGACCGGCCAGCCAGACTGGTCCGGCGGGGCCACCTACGGCAACGCGCTGCTGCTTTACGAGAGCCCTACGCTCACGCCCATCATGGCCCACGAGATGACGCACCTGATCTTCAACGATTTCATGGGCCTCTCGCAGGCGTCGCAGCTGCGCTGGCTCAACGAGGGCGCGGCTGTCTACGAGGAGACCCGGGCCGACCCGTCGGACGCCGCGCAGTACCAGGCCCGCGTCAACACCACGGTGGCGCCCAACCCGATCCCGTTCAGCCAGATGGTGAACCTGGCCCCTCAGGACGAGAGCCAGCAGAACGTGGACCGCTGGTACGCGCAGGTGGGCTCCGTCGTAGGCTTCATGATCCGCCAGGGCGGCTCGTTCAACTTCTCCGTCTTCCTCACCAAGCTGCGCTCGGGGGAGAGCGTGGACACGGCTATCTCGGAGACCTACGGCACCATGTGGCACAAGCTCTCCGACGTGGAGAACGCCTGGAAGCTGGAGATACAGAGCTGAGGGGCGGGGGGGCGTTATGACGGGAACTGGCGGGAATACGGCGGCCGGGCCGGGCCTTAGGAAAGCGGTGATCCCGCTGGAGGGCGTGCATTGCGCCTCGTGCGTGGCCCGTCTGGAGACCGGCCTCGCCGCGCTGCCCGGCCTCGCCCGGGTCTCGGTCAACCTGCCGTCCAAGACCGCCTTCCTCTCCTACGACCCCGCCCTCGCCGGCGCCGAGGCCATAACGGGCCGCATCGAGGAGCTGGGCTACAAGGCGCTGGCCTTCTCGGAGTCGGCCCTCTTGGCGGAGAACACCGCCCTGCTGGAGCTGGAGCGCGAAAGGAGGATGTTCTTCAGGCGCTTCCTGCTGGCGCTGGTCCTCACCGCGCTCATCATGGCCGGCGACGCGCTGTCCTTCTCGCAGTACACGCTGATGGCCGTGGCCGGCCTCACGTGGTGGTTCGCCGGCAAGCATTTTCACCAGGGTTTCGCGCGCGCGCTGAGGGCGCATACGGCGGACATGAACTCCCTGGTCTCGCTCTCCACCAGCGTCACGTTCTTCTACGGCGTGCTGGTGACCGCCTTCACGCTGGAGGGCCCCCACTACCACGCCCAGTGGCAGGACGTGGGCATGCTGATCACCTTCATAAACCTGGGCCGCTGGCTGGAGGCGCGCTCCAAGAGCAAGGCCGGCGAGGCCGTGGCCGGGCTCTTCAAGATAGCGCCCAAGTTCGCGCGCCGCCTGCGCGGCGGCAGGGAGGAGATGGTCCCCGTCGGCGAGATCCTGCCGGGCGACGCGCTGCTGCTGCGCCCCGGCGAGCAGGCGCCGGTGGACGGCCGGGTCACGTCGGGCGCCTCGGACATGGACGAGAGCCTGCTCACCGGCGAGGCCGAGCCGGTGCAGAAGGAGCCGGGCTCGCGCGTCTACGCCGGCACCATCAACAAGACCGGCGCGCTCGAGTTCTCCGCCGAGGGCGTGGGCGAAGAGACCATGCTGATGAAGATCGTGAAGGCCGTCGAGGAGAGCCAGGCCGAGAAGAGCGCCGTGCAGCATCTGGTGGACCGCGTCTCCGCCTGGTTCGTGCCGTTCGTCCTCCTGTCCGCTTCTGGCGCGGCCGGCGCCTGGCTCTACTACGGCGCGGGGCTGTCGCGCTCGGTCAGCATCTTCGCCGCCGTGCTCGCCGTGGCCTGTCCGTGCGCTATGGGCCTGGCCGTGCCGATGGCCGTGGCCGTCGGTTTCGGCAAGGCCGCCGGCGCCGGCATCCTGATCCGCAACGCCGACGTGCTCGAGCGCGCCTCGGGAGTTGACGTCGTGATCTTCGACAAGACCGGCACCATCACCGAGGGCCGGATGCACCTCGAGGGCCTCTACCCCGAGAAGAACGGCAAGGACTTCCTGCGCCTGCTGGCCTCGGCCGAGGCCCGCTCCGAGCATCCCTTCGCCGAGGCCGTGCGCCAGAAGGCCGCCGAGGCCGGCGTCGCGCCCGAGCCGCTGACCGCGTTCGAGGCGGTGCCCGGCAGAGGAGTGCGCGCCCGCACGGCTGAGGGGGAGATAATCGCCGGCAGCCTGAACTGGTTCGACGAGCTCGGCGTCGCGGTCTCCGCCGGCGCCCGCGAGGAGATATCGGCCTCGCCGGAGTCCATGCTGCTCGTCGCTCTCAACGGCGCCTTCGTCGGCTACGCCGCCCTCGCCGACCGCCTGCGCCCCGAAGCCCCGGGGATCATAAAAGAGCTCCGCGCCATGGGCATCGAGCCGGTGCTGGCCTCCGGCGACAGGCAGAAAGTGGTGGAGGACACGGCCGCCGCCGCCGGCATAAAGACCTTCCACGCCGAGGTCTTCCCCGAGGAGAAGCGCCAGCTCGTCATGCGCTATAAGGCGCTGGGCCGCCGCACCGCCATGGTCGGCGACGGCTTCAACGACGCGCCCGCGCTCAGCGAGGCCGACATCGGCATGGCCATGCGCTCCGGCACCGACGTGGCCGCGCAGGCCAGCGACGTCACGCTGATGCACAACGACCTCGGGTCGGTCATTACGGCCGTGAGGATCTCCAAGGCCATCAGGCGCGTGATAAAACAGAACCTCGCCTGGGCTTTCGGCTACAACGTCGTGCTGATCCCGATGGCCGCCGGCGCCTTCTTCCCCAAATGGGGGCTCATCATCCACCCGTCGGCCGCCGGCGCGGCCATGGCCCTCAGCTCGGTTTCGGTTGTAATGAACTCGCTGCGCCTCAAGCGCAAGATCTAGGAGAACGACATGAAGACAAGCACCAGCATGGGTTACACCTCGGAGCACGCAGCCACGCCGCACAAGATCAAGCTGCCCGCCATCGAGGCCTGGCCCAATCAGTATCGCCGCGGCTACTCCATAAAAATCGAGCACCCGGAGTTCACCTCCGTCTGCCCCAAGACCGGCCTGCCGGACTTCGGCACGATAACCATCGAGTACGTGCCGGACAAACTGTGCCTGGAGCTGAAGTCGCTCAAGTACTACTTCCTGCAGTACCGCAACTGCGGCATCTTCATGGAGAACATCGCCAACCGCGTGCTGGACGACGTCGTAAAGGCCTGCAAGCCCAAGTCCTGCACCGTCACCGGCACCTTCACCCCCCGCGGCGGCCTGAACTCGGTAATCACAGCCAGCTACAAAGCCCATAAATAATAATAAAAAGGGGACAGGCTACTTTTCCAGGCCTTAAACCTCGACGGAGAAAAACAGGGACAGGCTACTTTTTCCACAAAAAGTAGCCTGTCCCTGTTTTTTTAGCTATGGAACTCTGGCCTGGAAAAGTAGCCTGTCCCCTTTTTCTTTTTTGTATAATAGAAAAGAAGGCCCAGTTGGCGCAGTGGTAGCGCGTTCCCTTGACATGGGAAAGGTCATAGGTTCAAATCCTATACTGGGCACCAGATTTAAAGCAGACAGGGCCCGTTAGAACCCGCTCCGGGTGCTGGCGGGCCTTGGACTTATAAAGGAAACCATGGCTGACGAGAACAAGGAAGAGACACTGCACAAGATGCGCCACTCGCTGGCGCACGTGATGGCCCAGGCCGTAGCCGAGCTCTGGCCCGGCGTGAAGTTCGGCATAGGCCCCGCCATCGACAACGGCTTCTACTACGATTTCGACCTCGAGCACCACTTCACCCCCGAGGACCTGCCCCTCATCGAGAAGAAGATGAAGCACATCCTGGGCGCCGCGCAGAAGTTCGAGCGCGTGGAGCTGCCGCGCGCCGAGGCCCTTAAGCACTTCGAGGCCAAGGGCGAGAAGTACAAGGTGGAGCTCATCAACGACCTGCCCGAGGGCTCCGTGATCTCCGTCTACCGCAACGGCCCGTTCGAGGACCTCTGCAAGGGCCCGCACGTGGAGCACACCGGCAAGCTGAAGGCTTTCAAACTGACGCACGTGGCCGGCGCGTACTGGCGCGGCAGCGAGAAGAACGCCATGCTGCAGCGCATCTACGGCGTGGCTTTCGAGACGCCCGCCGAGCTCGACGCGTACCTCAAGCAGCAGGAAGAGGCCGCCCGCCGCGACCACCGCAAGCTCGGCCGCCAGCTGGACCTCTACAGCATCAACGAGACCGTCGGGCCGGGCCTCGTGCTCTGGCACCCCAACGGCGCCCGCATCCGCCACGAGATCGAGACCTTCTGGAAGGCGGAGCACTTCAAGGGCGGCTACGAGCTGGTGAACACGCCTCACATCGGCCGCGCCAACCTGTGGGAGACCTCCGGCCACCTCGGCTTCTACCGCGAGTCCATGTACGCGCCGATGAAGATCGACGACATCGAGTACTACGCCAAGCCGATGAACTGCCCTTTCCACATAGAGATCTACAAGGCCAACTCGCACAGCTACCGCGACCTGCCGCTGCGCTGGGCCGAGCTCGGCACGGTGTACCGCTTCGAGAAGGCCGGCGTGCTGCACGGCCTCATGCGCGTGCGCGGCTTCACGCAGGACGACGCCCACCTGATCTGCACCCAGGAGCAGATGGAGTCCGAGGTCATAGAGGTGCTGCGCTTCAGCATGAACATCCTGCGCACTTTCGGCCTCAAGGACATCAAGGCCTACCTCGCCACCCGCCCCGAGGGCGCCGTCGGCGAGCAGGCCCTCTGGGAGGCCGCCCAGAAGAGCCTGAAGGCGGCCGCCGAGAAGGAAGGCGTGCCCGTGGAGCTCGACGAGGGCGGCGGCGCCTTCTACGGCCCCAAGATCGACCTCAAGGTCAAGGATTCCATCGGCCGCGAGTGGCAGATGAGCACCATCCAGTTCGACTTCAACGAGCCGGAGCGCTTCGGCATAGAGTACACCGGCGCCGACGGCGCCAAGCACCGCCCGTACATGATCCACCGCGCGCTGCTGGGCTCGCTCGAGCGCTTCTTCGGCATCATCATCGAGCACTACGCGGGCAACTTCCCGCTGTGGCTCGCCCCGGTGCAGATGAAGGTGCTCAATATCACGTCGGAGGAGGAAGGCTACGCCAGGGAAGTGGAGGCCAAACTGAAGGCCGCCGGCTTCCGCGTGAAGACCGACCTGCGCCCCGACACCATCAACGCCAAGGTGCGCGACGCCACCGTCCACAAGGTGCCGTACCTCGTGGTGGTCGGCAAGAAGGAGAAGGACGCCGGCACCGTCACCCTGCGCCTGCGCGGCAACAAGAGCGTCTTCAACGTGAACCTGGAAGAGTTCATCGCGAAGACTAAGGAAGAGGCCGTCTCCCGCTCCCTCTCCGGAGCCTACTAAAAAGGGGACAGGCTACTTTTTTCTCAAAAAAGTAGCCTGTCTTTTTTTGTCTCCACGACAGGCCCTTGTCGGGTTCGCCTGCTAGAATAAGGGGGACAGGCTACTTTTCGCCACGCTTTTCTCCGGCCTGCTATCCTGCGCCGTAAACAAGGGGGGCGTATGCCGAGAATACGCAGAGGTCTGGGGGACGACCAACTCTACCACGTTATCAACCGCGGCAACGGCCGCGCGCGCGTTTTCCACAAGGAGGAGGACTATTCCGCCTTCGCCGGCCTGCTCGGCGAGGCCGCAACGCGCTATCCCGTGCGCCTCTTCGCCTACTGCCTGATGCCGAACCACTTCCACCTCCTCGTAAGTCCCCACCAGGCCCACCAGCTCAGTCAGTGGATGCAGTGGCTCATGACGGCCCATGTCCGCCGGTACCGCGCCCATTACGGCGGCTCCGGGCATATCTGGCAGGGGCGCTACAAGGGCTTCCTAATCCAGGGGGACGCGCATCTGCTGGCCGTGGCCCGCTATGTGGAGGGCAATTCGGTGCGGGGCGGCCTTGCGCCGTCGGCGGCTGCCTGGCCATGGTCGTCGCACAACGAGACCATCGGCGCCGGCCCGCGCGCTCTCACGGAGCCCCTGCCTACGGAACTCCCGCCTAACTGGACGGCGTACGTGGACACCCCTATCAGCGAGGCCGAACTCCGCAAGATGCGGGAGAGCGTCCGGCGGCAGACGCCTTACGGTGACGACTCATGGCAAAAGAGCGTCTCCATTGCCTATCATCTTGAGTCCACGCTCCATCCTCAGGGCCGGCCCAGGAAGGAGCTGCCGGTCGAGTCGCGCGAGCCTTTAAGCCTGCCTCTGGCATGACTCTAAGCGGGTACTGACCGAATCCGGCCGGTGCTCAGCCGGGGGCGCAGGCTGATTTTATACGGCCTTTATGCGAGCATTGCCAGGCCTTTATCCGGCCTTTAGCCTTGAAAAGTAGCCTGTCCCCGTTTTTCCCCCTACTAGAGCTGGTGCTAAAAAAGTAGCCTGTCCCCTTTTTTCTTACTATAATGATGTCTATATGGGGGGCGGCAATAGATATGGATATGGAGATTTATGGCTAGGATAATATTTTCGATCCTACTTTTGGCGCAGGCGGCGGCGCCGGCTATGGCCATGCCCGCGCTCAGTCAGGACCAGCAGAACCTGCTGCAGCAGGCCCAGCAGTCCGGCCTCATGGGCGACCAGTTCCAGACCCCGTCGCTCGACCAGCAGCCGGCCGCCGGCGGCCAGTTCCAGTCCCAGCTCCAGTCCCGCTTCAGCGGCCAGTCCCGGCTCCAGGGCCAGCCCCAGCCCGTCCCGCAGCGCCAGCCCCTTCCGCCCGAGGTCTCCCAGTACGAGCTCTTCGTCTCCTCCAACGGCGGCCCGCAGATAAGCCAGTTCGGCTACGACTTCTTCAACAGCCCGCCGTCCACCTTCGCCCCGGCCGACAACGTCCCCGTCACGCCGGACTACGTCGTCGCCCCGGGCGACGGCCTCGAGCTCACCCTCACCGGCCGCGTGCAGGGCAACTGGGACCTCACCGTCAACCGCGACGGCTCGGTCGACATCCCCCGCGTTGGCCCCGTCCCCGTGGCCGGCACCCAGTTCAAGGACCTCAAGGACGTGCTCACCCGCGCGGTGGGCCGCTACTACACCGGCTTCAGCCTGGACGTCAGCATGGGCCGCCTGCGCTCCATCCGCGTCTACGTGGTGGGAGAGGCCCGCGTGCCCGGCGCCTACACCGTCAGCTCGCTGGCCACCATGGTCAACGCCCTGTTCGCGGCCGGCGGCCCCAGCAAGACCGGCACCATGCGCGACATCCAGCTCAAGCGCAACGGCAAGTTAATCTCCACCCTCGACCTCTACGACCTGCTGCTCGACGGCGACAAGAGCAAGGACGCCCGCCTGGTCAACGAGGACGTCATTTTCATCCCGCCCGTGGGCCCGCTGGCCGGCATCTCCGGGGACGTCAAGCGCCCCGGCATCTACGAGCTCTCCGGCGAGACCCGCCTCACCGACCTCATCGCCATGGCCGGCGGCTTCACCACCACCGCCTTCCGCGGCCGCGTGGGCATGCAGCGCATAGTGGACCACCGCTTCCGCGACTATTTCAACGGCGACCTGGCCGACATCAAGACCGACCCGCAGAAGAACATCCCCCTGCGCGACGGCGACCTGGTCAGCGTGCAGCCCATCTTCGACAAGGACACCGCCGTCAGCGTGGACGGCGCCGTGGCCTACCCCGGCAAGTACGGCGTGCAGGCCGGCGTCACCACGCTGGCCGACATCATAAAGCTCTCCGGCGGCCTGCTGGACTACGCCTCGGACGACGCCGAGATCACCCGCGTGCGCCTCTCCACCTCCGGCGTGGTCACCACCCGCTTCGACGCGGACCTCGCCCCCATAAAGAGCGGCGCCGAGCCCGTCCCCTTCTACATGCAGCCCAACGACCACGTAATGGTGAAGCCCATCCCGGACCACACGCTCTACACCATGGTCAAGGTCTCCGGCGAGGTGCTCTACCCCGGCACCTACCCCGTGCAGCAGGGCGAGCGGCTCTCCTCCGTGCTCGCGCGCGCGGGCGGCTTCTCGCCGCGGGCCTACCCGCAGGGGGTGGTCTTCATCCGCAAGAGCGCGCAGGCCCAGCAGCAGAAGAACCTGGACGAAATCGCCCAGCGCCTGCAGAAGGAGCTGCTGGTGGAGGGCTCGTCCGGCGCGCAGACCGCCCTCTCCCCGGACGAAGTGGCCGCCAACAAGGCCGCCACCGAGGCCAAGCAGAAGTTCGTGGACACCCTCAAGAACCTCAAGGCGCAGGGCCGCGTGTACATAAAGCTCACCACCCTCAGGGCGCTCAAAGGTTCCCCTTACGACATCCAGCTGGAGGAGGGCGACGCCATCACCATCCCGCAGCGCTCCAACGTGGTCAACGTCACCGGCGCGGTAATGGCGCAGGGCAGCTACGTCTACGACAAGCACAGCTACCGCAGCTACGTAAAGATGGCCGGCGGCTACGCGGACTACGCCCAGCCCGGCAAGACCTTCATCCTGCGGGCCGACGGCAGCGCGTCCCCCACGCACAACAACCTCTTCTGGAGCACCCGCGTGGGCCCCGGCGACACCGTGGTGGTGCCGGAGCAGTTCGACCGCGTGGCCTGGCTGCGCGAGGTGCGCGACATAAGCCAGATCCTGGTCAACGTGGCCCTTATGGCCGGCGTGGTCATAAAGGTGTTCTAAAAACGTCATAACGCTATGCACTTGAAGCATTATCCGGTGGAAAAGCTCAGGGCGGACCTGCTCAAGATAGTCGGCCGCCGCCTGGACCTGGCTGAATACCGCCTTTTTTTCTTCGGCTCGCGCGTAACAGGGAAGGGGGACGACCGTTCCGACATAGACGTGGGCGTTGAGGGGCCGGCGCCGGTCCCGCCGGAACCGCTGCAGGCCATAAAGGACGACTTGCAGAACCTGCCGACGGTCTACAAAATAGACCTCGTGGACTTTTCCTCGGTCCCGGAAGATTTTAAAAAAGTGGCCCTTGCTAAAATAGAGGTAATAAAATGACCAAGCAGGACGCCCAGCAGGCGCAATTAAAGCGCGCCCTGTCCCGCCTTAACGAGGTCCTTGCCGCGCCGGAAAGCGATATCGTGCGCGACTCGGCCATACAGCGTTTTGAGTTCTCCATGGACATGGCCTGGAAACTGCTGAAGACCTGCCTTGAAGAGCGCTACGGGGTGGTTTGCCAGTCGCCCAAGGAATGTTTCAGGGAAGCTTACCGCCAAAAAATGCTGTCCTACGACGAATTCTGGCTGGAGCTCGTGGACATGCGCAACCAGACCTCGCATACTTACAAGGAGGACCTGGCCAAAAGCGTCTTCGCGCGCCTTCCCAGGGCCGCAGAGTATCTCCAGGACCTTTTAAAGATAATAGAGGCGCAGCCTAAATAAACCAGCCTTCTCAGCCGGCAAAACCATGACCGACCAACACCCCGCCCCCCAGGAAGACGAAATAAACCTGCTGGACTACGTCATCGTCGTCCTGAAGCACAAGGAATTCATCATCAAGACCACGCTGGCCGCCATGGCGCTGGCCGCTGTAGTCTCCCTGGTCATCCCTCCCACCTACCAGGCCGAAACCAAGATCCTGCCGCCCTCCGGCGGCGGCTCCAGCATGGCCTCCCTGATGATGGCTCAGATGGGGGGATTGGGCTTTCCGCAGGGCGCTTTTTTTGGAAAAACCAATGACGACTTGTACGTTTCTCTTCTTGTAACACGTCCAGTTGAAGATTACGTAATAGACAAGTTCGGTCTGATGAATGAATATGGAGCCACGCGCCGGGACCTTGTCCGTCAGAAACTTGCAGATAATCTTACTACTTCGATTGACAGGAAAAGCGGGATAGTAACTTTAGGTTTTACGTCCAGAAGTCCGCAGCAGGCGGCAGACATCGACAATGCCTTTGTGGAAGGTTTACAAAATCTCAATAATAATTTGGCGTTGACCGATGCGGCTCAACGGCGGTTGTTCTTTGAAGAACAGCTCAAAATAGCCCGGGATAAGCTCGTTGCCTCAGAGAACGCGCTTAAGTCCTTCCAGCAGCGCACCGGCACCATAAAACTTGACGATGAGGCTAAGGCCGCCGTGGAGAACATCGCGCAGTTGCGCGCCCAGGTCACAGCCAAAGAAGTGCAGATAAGCGCCATGCGCGCCTATGCTACTACCGACAACCCGGATCTCCAGCGCCTGCAGGATGAAGCTGCCGCATTAAGGGGCGAGCTTGCCAAGATGGAATCTCGCGGCCAAGCCGGCGACGGCCCCGTGTCTAGCGTGGGTAACATCAGTTCCCTGAGCACTGAATACCTGAGCCGCATGCGCGACTACAAATACAAGGAATCTCTTTACGAGATACTGCTTAAGCAGCTTGAAGCCGCCAAACTGGACGAGTCGCGTGATGCCGCGCTTATCCAGATTGTGGAAAAAGCAGAGGTTCCCCAGATTAAGGCGGCACCTTCCAGGCGAAAAATGGTGATAAACGCCGGCATAGTCGTATTCTTCGTTTCAATACTTTTTGTTCTCTTCCGAGATTCATGGCGCAATATTGATAGGAACAGCGAACTCTGGCATAAGATAGACAATCTTTCCTTGTATCTTGATTTTGACAACCTGCTTAGAGATCTGCATCTGAGTTTTGTGGTGGAGCAATGCGCTAGAGCCGTGGCCTGGTTAAAAGGAAAATTCAGTGTGTAGAATATGCGGGTTGATAGACTTCTCCGGCAAATTGCCGGTAGAGACTTCTGTTATCACGATGCGGGACTCCATGTCCCGCGGCGGACCTGACGATGCCGGCATTTTCGTGGACGGCAGGGTCGGTCTCGGCCATCGCCGGCTGTCCATAATAGACCTTTCTCCAGGCGGCCATCAGCCGATGAAAGCTACTTCACGCGCTGTCTGGCTGACGTTTAACGGTGAGATTTACAACTTCCGGGAATTAAAAAAAGAACTTTCCAGCCTTGGTCACGTCTTTAATTCCACTTCGGACACAGAGGTGCTGCTAAATTCATATCTGCAGTGGGGCGAGGCGGCTTTCGGCAAGTTCATCGGGATGTTCTCGTTCGCCATTTATGATAGAGATAAGTCGCTTTTTTATCTTGTCCGCGACCACGCTGGCATAAAGCCGCTCTATTATTCCATAGATGAGGAAAAACTTGTTTTTGCTTCTGAAGTAAGGGCTATAAAGAAACTAAATCCTGACTGGCCAGAAAATTCAGCTTGGCGGGTCTTGTTCTTGGCTTTCGGTCATCTCCCAGCACCATATACTACCCTTAAGAATGTTTTAACGCTTCCTAAACAGAGTTTTTTTAGGCTTGACCTGTCTTCTCGCAAGTCGGAAATAAAAGGATATCAAGCTCCATTATTCTCTCCGATAAACTCTTTGGATGCAGCGGTTAATTCTATCCGTGAAGAATTCCCCGCCGCTATTACGCGCCACCTGATATCCGATGCTCCAATAGGCGTTTTCCTGAGCGGAGGGGTAGACTCAAGTCTTATCGCGTCCCTCGCTCATAGAGTTCACGGTGATAATCTCCGGACTCTTTCCATTGTTTTTAATGAGCAGGCGTATTCGGAAGAAAAATATCAGAAGATAGTGACGGACAAGTTAAAGTGCCATCACGAGTCGTTTCTTGTAACAGAGAAAGATTTCCTGGAGTCCTTGCCTGATATCTTTTCAGCCATGGATCAACCAAGCTCGGATGGGGTAAATACATATTTCATCTCTAAGTTCGCCCGCAATGCTGGGCTTAAGGCTGTACTGTCCGGGTTGGGCGCAGATGAAATGTTTGGCGGTTACGCTTCGTTTACGCGCATTGGGAAGCTGTCTGCCGTAAAGCGCTTTCCTCGTCTTGCTGGTTTTGCCGGAAGCCTCGCCGGAGGTAAGTTCAACCGGCTCTCTTATATGTCCACGGAGGGAAATTCAGGTGTATATTTGACCCTTAGGGGAATTTTTACGGGGCAAGAGATATCCAGATTATTGGATATGGACGTTTCTGAAATCCACAAACTTGTAGGTAAGATAGACTTTCAGGAGCCTGAAACCATTGGCGCACAATATGCCAGTCGTATGGAAACCGATCTCTACATGCACAACCAGCTTCTGAAAGATACGGATTGTATGAGCATGTGGCATTCCCTGGAGATACGCGTCCCATTTTTAGATACTCGATTTGCCGGTATAGTATCTTCTGTCAATCCTGCAATAAAGTTTCATGCATCTACCCCTAAAAGTTTGCTGTTAAAGTCGTTTTCGCAACAATTGCCTAAAGAATTGTATACGCGTCCAAAAATGGGGTTCACTTTCCCTTTTAATGATTGGATCGCGAATAACCCAACTGTTTTTGGCGGTATTGACAATGCCTCCTCCGGACATTGGTCTAAGGTATGGACGGCATATGTTTTGAAGGTGTTTCCTGCCGGAAACAAGCCAATTGCTTAAGCCTGTGAACTTGCTCCTGTCCTGGAATAATGGAAAGTGTTTATATTTTTAGAATAGGCAATCTTGGCGATAGCATAGTCGCTATCCCGGCCATTAAAAAAATTTCCCGGATTAACGATAAGGCTAGATTTACCCTGATCACAAACTGGGAAAGCCTTCATGTTAATTCTTGGGAAGTTCTGCGACATACCGGAGTTTTTGATGGGGTGCTTTTTTATAATATAAACACCTCGCGATCTCTATATCATTTAGCAGCAGAAATAAGAAAGGATAAACACAGTAAAATCCTTTATTACTTGCACCCTGCCCGCACATTTTCTCAGGGTGTGCGCGATTATCTGTTTTTTAAATTTGCCTGCGGATTTAACAATATTTACGGGATTAAAAATTCAATTTGGGATAATGGAGGTTTTTATAAGGATAAAAGAAAAGTGCATGAGGAAAAAGAGTCTTCTAGATTATATAGGTTGATTTCCCCTGAAATAAATTCTGGAGATAAAACAGAATTTGAGCCGCCATGGCTATACCCTTCGCATATCGTAAAACAAAAAATAAATGGCTTGCTACATGGCTTTAAACAACAGGCAAAGTCCTATATCTCCATAGGATATGGCTCAAAAATGCCAGCTAAAAAATGGCCTATAGATAGGTTCGCAGAACTTGTGAAATATCTGTTGAAAAATTTCCCAGAATTGAATATTTTGTTGCTTGGGAGCAAGGATGAAATCGAAGATGGGAAAATGCTTCATGCGATTAATCCTGAGCGCGTAATGAATCTTTCCGGACAACTGGATATAATCGAAACAGCTGAAGTTTTATCGCGCTCTAAACTTTTGGTTAGTAATGATACCGGGACAATGCATTTGGGGGCCGCGATGTCGGTTCCTGTGGTCGCCTTATTCTCCGCCAGGGATAATCCGGGGAAATGGGAACCTTGGGGGGGCAAAAACATAGTGCTGCGCAAAGAAGTTTGTTGTAGCGGGTGTTTTCTGTCGCAATGCAATAACGATAATATGTGCATTAATCTGATTACGGTCGAAGATGTCATTAAGGCTATCAATAAGATGTTGATGAAGGGTGGAAAAATATGAATCCACAATGCTTTGTAACCTATGGATTCGGACTTCAGACTTTGGCAAGAAAAACTATCCAGATTATAAATCCTCCAAATTGGATTGATTTGGGATCTGGCAACGGTGATGTCTTGCAACGTATCGGTTTTGTCCCCAAAAACGGATATTCCGTGGATGTCGATTTGTTGCCTAACGAGATAACTGGCTTCATGAGAGTGCAAGGGACAAATGAGGGATTTCTTGAGAAAGTTGGCGGCATGAATCCCCGAATTGCGCCGGAGGAAACCCTGGTGTCATTATTTGATGTTATTGAACACTATCCAAAATCTGATGGTTTAGCGTTATTGGATAAAATTGAGCGGATATCTAGCGTACAAATTATATTTACTCCTGAAGGATTCCTTGGGCAGGATGGGGAAACTCATCCGCAACTAGCAAAAAAACCGTATATGTGGCACAAGTCCGGATTTACACCGGAGGATTTTTTTAAAACCGGTTATTCTGTCATTGTTCTTAAGAACTATCATGTTAAACCTCCGGGCTATGAAACAAATTGGAACGCGTTATTCGCATTCAAGAGTCGGTTGACGGAGTGGCCTAATGACCGAATATTGGGGCTGCTAAAGAAATATTACGCTATGTGGCTTCTTAACCCTGCTAATTTTTATCTGGGGTTAAGGAGTTATATGCGGAACTTTTAATGGAATTAAAGCGCCAAATTGTACGGAATGTTTATGCTGGGGGGATCCAGTTTGTTTTTAATTTTGCATACGGTTTGGTTCTGCCTCCATATATCCTTCATAAAATTGGGGTAAATAATTATAGCTTATGGGTTCTCTTGACTGCTGTGTCCGGATATGTTCAGTTTATTGAATTTGGAAGTTCCTCATCCCTTGTTAAGCATATTGCTGATTCAAAAAGTGCCGATAGGTATGACCTTGTTTCCGGTTATTTGAGTAGCGTATTTGTGCTTTTTGTCGTCGGCAGCATCTTCGCGGAAATGCTCGCGTATTACGGCATTAATATTATTGGCCCGTATTTTTTCTCGAACTTCGGCGTTTTGGCGAATTTGCGCAATCTGGTTTCCGGATTTGTGCTAATCTCTATCCTCATGCTGTTTAATGGTCTGTTTTCCTGTGTTTTAAAGGCATGGCAGCGCGTGGATATAATTAATGCCATTGCCATAATCGTTTCCTCGCTTAACATAACATTGATTTTCTTTTTTTTAAATGAGGGATTGGAGATTAAGGGTATTTTGTATTCATACCTTTCATCGTCATCCTTGGGCCTGGTTTTAACTGTGCTCTTTTCCCGAAAAATAGTTAAGGGGAAATTGGTTTTAAACATTTTTGAGTTTGATTATAGGCTTGTTCGGGATATTCTTAGACTTGGAAGTTCGGACCAGTTAATACGCGTTTTAGGGATATTGTGGGGGCCAGTAAATAAAACAATTATTCAGAATTTCGCTGGTCCGCAGTATCTTGTTGCATACGATTTGACTATGCGTGTTATCAGCCAGGTTAGTAGCATGCCTTCAATGATATTCAATCCTTTGCTCCCAGCGATGGCTGAACTTAACGCAAAGAATGATCGATCTAGACTTTGGACTCTCTTTAAACGATCGCTTAATTACATCATGTTGGCTGGCGCCCCTTTAGTTGTCTTGTTTTTTTTCTTCGCTAATCCAATAATTGCAATATGGCTTCGTGGGCCCAATGATCTGGTCGCGGATACTATTAGAGTTTTAATTCTTTCGACGTTTATTAATATCTTGACAGGCCCGTTGTATATGGGAACCCTCGCGTTCGGTAAACCAGCTTTAGGTATCATTAAGACAATTGTGACGTTTTTAACCAACGTGGGGCTGCTGGTAATAGCTCTTTCATTGCATTTAGGATATTACGGGGTTGTCGCTGCAGAATTTATTGGGGTCCTAACAGGCGCGATTTATTTCTTGGTTAAATTTGACAAGAGTTATGGCGAGTCTGTTGTTTATCATATCCTCAAGGGTGGCTTAAGAATCTTTGGCTTGGCGCTTGCCTCCGGTTTCTGTGTGTTTTTGATTCCCCATGTTTGGACTGGATTTTTGCCTGTATATAAATTCCCATCTTTGTCGGCTCTTTGTTTTTTATATTTCGGATGTGTTGGCGGCGGATATTATCTCTTGGGCTATGTTGGCAAATATGAGTACGACCTGGTAAAGGGGGCAATATTCCGCTCAAGAGCTCAGGCGGCACTATGACGCAAAATGATTCACAGCGCCCGATAATTTCGGTTATCTGCCCAAGTTGGAACACAAAAGTTGATATTGTCGAACTTTTGGATTCGTTGAGCGCTCTGGATTATCCGAAGTCGAGGATTGAAGTTATTATTGTGGATAATGCCTCCATAGACGGTTCTGTGGATGTGATAAGAAATAAATTCGCTGAAATGAGAGCGGCCGGTTGGCGGAAGTTGAGAATCATTGAACTGCCGGAAAATATTGGAATCCCCGGCGCGTATAACGAAGCTTATAGAATAACCGATAAAGATGCTTTTGCGATACTGCGTGTTGAAAGCGATGTAATTCTTGCTCCCGACTCTTTGCTCCACATGGTGGAACTTATGCTGGCAAAAGAAAAAGCCGGCGTAATTGGAGGGACAATTAAGAGCTATAAAACCGGAGAAAACCAATATGGCGCTATTATATTCTCGCGCTATTCCGGGTCTTACAGAGTTCTATTCCCTGATGAGCCCCAGGTCTGTGGTGGGGTTCTGGGGTGTTGTATGCTGATCCGGAATATAAATCTGGGTGAGGAAAAGGACCTATTCGACTCAAGATTGTTTATTGGTTGTGATGAGACAGACCTTTCTTTCACTTTTGCCTCTAAAGGATATGACACCTGGTATACCCCTCTTGCTGTTATCTCCCATAAAGGCGGACAGTCCACCGGACAAGTCCCAGACCTTACTCGTTACTACTCCATTCGCAATAACATCATACTATTGCGAAAGCATGCGTCTTGGGTTAAATATATAAATGGCATTAGTTACGCTTTTATATGGGTAACATGGAAAGCTATTCAAGCAGATTATATCCCCGTAAAAGCTTTCAAAGATGCAATATTTTTAAATATAAAGAAAAAAATCTTACCTAAAAGTCATAATTCAAGGCCTTTTTATAATGAAGATTAGTTCACCTCCTTTAGAGCATTTGCAATATTTAAGGAACGAATGTTCTCGGCCATAAGTTTGTTAAACAAAGTGGTTTTATGGGAGCTGGTGCTTTCCAATATTTTAATTTTTATCTGGTATTTGCTTTTTGTTAGGCGGAAGGCTTTTTGGCTTCTTCCATTTTCGGCATTTAATCTGCTTTATCTGTTAAATTATCCATTTAAGGCACTGTTTTTTGTTTATCCGGTTGTAGATCCTGCGTATATAAAAACTGTTTTAAAATTCTCGTTTAATGACCTTATTTCCGGGCTTATATATAGTACTGTTTTTTATTTGGCTTTTAATGTCTCAGCTATTTGGCTTTTAAAAAAGTATGACAAAGGTCCCAGTAGAGCTAAGGGAATTGTCGCCCAATATCTGCCCAAATTAAAAAATTTTTCCTTGTTTGTATTTTGTCTCGTCTGTGCAATTTTTTTCCGAAGGCTTTCATCTCTGAAATATTATGGGTTTGGTGTGGGCGCATCATATAACCTTTTGGATGTTGCTGTCGCGAATCTGACTTCTATCACATATTTATTGTTTTTTGTGTTATTGGTCCTATGGCACAAAACACGTTTCAGGCGATATCTGGCTGGATTAGGGATTCTATTTGGATTTGTTTTGACAGATTCTGTTTTTAGTACTTCAAAGGCTCCCCTGGTGATTCTTCTTTTTATTTATTTTGTTTATAAAAGTTATGTTAACGAGGCTCTTAGCCGCAAACTTCTGTTTGGCGGGTTGATACTTATTTTTTTTCAGGTGTATTATTCTTATTCGGCAAGGTATTTTGGAAATGTTTGGGATAAGATTACAATTGCTCAAGTCCAAGATAATATGAGCATAATCCTTCCCAATTTTGACGCCATTAATGGAAAAGTCCTTTCGGGATTTATTAATAGGTTTGAGTTAATGGATAACTTGGTCTATATAATGAAGCGAGCTGGCCTAACAGATAAGGGCTACTTCGAATACGGTTCTTTCATCGAGCTACTGAATGTTATCCCAAGGTATTTTTGGCCTTCTAAGCCAAATCTGGATATCGATTATTTCCTTGTGGATAAGGTGGAGGGGACCGGGATGGGAGGAGTTTCGGCAGGAATGGGCGTTATCGGGGAATCTTTTTTTGTTATGGGTTATGCGGGAATCCTAATGGGAGCGGTTTATGCGTTACTCCTGTTTTTATTCTATTTTTTTCTTTTCCATAGATCAGCCAATCTGTTCTCTGTTTTGTTTTATTTCCACTTATATTTTACTTATTTTTTGTTTTCAGATTATTTGTTCTCGGGAGTATTCAGCCTCTTGATTGTGGCAGTATTCCTGTCGCTTACGTTAAAAATAATGCCGACCAAGAAGATAGCAGTTGTGCTATGAGCCTATGAGTTCAATTGTGGCGGTTGATAAATGAAAGTTCTTTATATCGGGCCTCTTAATTATTCAACTACGACTTTTCATCGTATGCTGGCAATTAAGAGCCTCGGCCATGAATTACTGCCGATTAATACACGCCCTTTAAGTGTTGATCGGCGAGAAGCTACTCTGCCTCAAAGAATCCTACGAAAGATAAGGGGCCCTAGGGACCTGGCTGGGGTAAACTTAAAAATACTTCAACTTTTGTCTAAAACTGTTTTTGATATATTGTGGATAGATAAAGGTCTTACTGTTTATCCTGAGACTCTTAAGTTGGTAAAAAGTATTAACCCTAAAATGCTTTTAGTCGGATATTCTCCGGACGATATGCTTAATCCCCGCAATCAAACCAGAGCATTCCTGAAAGGGCTGCCACTATACGATTATTTCTTTACTACTAAAAGTTATGGGGTTCGGGAGTTGGAGGAGATTGGGGCAAAAAAAGTGATTTTTGTGGGGAATGCCTTTGAACCCAGCGTTCATCATCCTTATGTGGTAACCGCTGAGGATCGTCGCAAATATGGCGGGCAAGTCGGCTTCATCGGAGATTATGAGGCAGATAGGGCGGAGAGTATGTTCTACCTAGCAAAAAATGGGATTCCCGTCAGAATCTGGGGCACTAACTGGCGAAAAAATAAATTTACGCATAAGAACTTTTTGATAGAAATGCGGCCACTCTTGGGTAGCGATTATGCAAAAGCTATATCGTGTTTTGACATTAATCTGGCATTTTTGCGCAAAATAAACAGGGATTTGCAGACTACCCGTACAATGGAGATACCTGCATGCAAAGGATTTATGCTCGCCGAACGCACAGGGGAGCATTTGCAGCTATTTACGGAGGGGGTGGAGGCTGAATATTTTTCTGATAATGAAGAGCTTTTGGCAAAAGTTAAGTTTTACCTAAAAAACAAAAAACAGCGTCAAAAAATTGCGCTGAATGGTTTCAACCGTGCTCAGTCAAGCGGCTACTCCAATCTGGCACGTATGTCTGAAATCTTTGAAATTATTGAGCGGCACATTGCGCTGGTCGGAAAAAACCGGACCGATTTTTAGCCTAACTTAAGGTGTATTTTGGGTAAAATACCTTAAGGAGGCAGTATGCGGAAAAAGATACTCTTCACGGAAGGGGTTGAGGCGGCATATTTTGGGGGTAGCGCTGAGCTATTGCGGAAGGTTAGATACTATCTTAAGAATACTCCCCAGCGTATAAAAGTTGCTGCAAGTGGTTTTCTTCGGGCTAATTCAAGCGGGTATTCTAACGCCGCCCGCCTAACTCAAATTTTTGCAATCATTCGGAATTGATATGACTAAACTGTTTTTGTCTCTTTTACGCTGTAATTTGAGGTCTTTGGAATAATTTGTATGCGAGTTATTCACACTGTGCCTGGAGTCATAAAAGAAGCTGGTGGTCCATCATACTCGGTTCTGAGACTTTGTGATTCTCTGGTTGAAATTGGAGCGGATGTGTCTCTTGCTACTTTGGCTTGGCCTCAAACCATTAGCCAGCGCCCATACATTAAACAGTTTAGGTTCGGGATTGGGCCTCGGAGGCTTGGCATATCTCCTGATATGAAGTCATGGCTAAAGTCCCAAGTTAAAACTGGGATGGAGATTGTTCACAACCACAGCTTGTTTATGATGCCGAATGTATATTCGGGGCAGGTTTGCCGAAATAGCCATGCAAAGCTTATTGTTTCCCCAAGAGGGACTTTTTCTGGATGGGCGTTGCAGCGCAATGCTCTCATTAAGCAAATCTTCTGGCGTTTTCTGCAGGGGCCTGCTGTGCGTGAAGCTGCATGTTTTCATGTTACATCGTATAGTGAGTATTTGGATGTAAGACGGATGGGGTTTACTCAACCGGTATGTGTAATCCCTAATGGCATAGATATCCCGCCGTTAGAGTTCAAGCCTAAAATGCCTAGGCGAAAAGTCCTTTTTTTGGGCAGGATTCATCCGGTAAAGGGCATTGATATATTGTTGAATGCGTGGAGTGTTTTGGAAGGTAGATTCCCGGAGTGGGACCTTGAGATTCTCGGCCCCAGTAGTGATGGATACCAGCAGAAGATGATGGGATTGGCTAGAGATTTGAACTTAACTCGGGTCTCTTTTGGCGGGGCAGTTTATGGGGTGGATAAGGTAAAGGCATATCAATCTGCTGAATTGTTCGTGCTTCCGACCCATACTGAGAATTTTGGTGTCGCTGTCGCGGAGGCACTGGCGTCGGCAATTCCCGTAGTAGTTACAAAAGGAGCTCCTTGGAGGGGGCTTGAAAAACATGGTGCTGGATGGTGGATTGATAATGGGGCTGCCTCACTGGTTCATAATATGGATTTGGCAATGCGTACTGACCCCACAGTTTTAGCAAAAATGGGCCGCGCTGGCAGAGAATGGATGATTCGGGAGTATTCCTGGGGAGACATAGGGCAGAGTATGTTTTCCGTTTATGGGTGGATTATGCATGGCGGACAGCGGCCTGAATCCATCCTGCTTGATTAATGCGCATGTCGGATGCTTTTGTTGAGGTGTTATATGTCTAGAACTGAGGTCTGGCTGAAGCCAAGCAAATCTCCATACACACTTTTGCAGAAAATTCGTATGGCGACATGGTGGTTTGTCGAGGCACTGCTTTTTCGTCCATCGTTGCATAAGATGGTCGCTTGGCGAAATATGCTGCTAAGGATATTTGGTGCCAAGATTGGTAAAGGAAGCAGTGTCCACCAGAAGGCGAAGATTTGGTTCCCATGGAATCTTGAAATGGGCGAGAACTCCAGCATAGCTTTTGATTCGTTAATTTATTCTCTGGATAAAGTTGTTATTGGAGACTTTGTAAGTGTATCGCATAGAGTCCATGTCAATACTGGGTCCCACGATTATTCCGACCCATGCTTTGCGCTAAAAACCTCTCCAGTAACTATTGGATCCGGTTCGTTTATCGGCACAGACGTCTTTATCAATATGGGGGTTACTGTTGGAGATATGGTCGTTGTGGGCGCGCGCTCTGTCGTTGTAAAAGACTTGCCCGCAAACATGATCTGTTTTGGACACCCATGCCGCCCGGTTAAGCTTAGGGTGCGGACGCCTGAGAGGGGCGCAAATAGTGAGCGTTGAGTATGTTCGGATTATGATAAAAACCATTGTCAAAGTTTTCTCTGATTTTTGGGGTCTTCATATTGTTTGCGGTTGGACAATTGCGCTTAAGTGGGGCGCCGAGGTCATATTGAAGTTTAACGCCGTCCTTCGCTCTAAGAATTTGCAACCTGTAGATTTGTCCTTGGGGACTGGGCCTTTTTTAGTCACGCTGCGACAATATAAAAATGCCCAGTTCAGAATTTGTGGCCCCAATGCGATAAGTGGAATCAGAGAAATGTATGTCCGCGATGTGTATCTGCGTGGTGGCTGGCTGAAAATCCCCACTAATGGAGTTGTCTTGGATCTTGGCGCAAACATGGGGAATTTTACGAACATGGCTTTGGCGGCATCTCCGGATATTAGGGTGGTGGCTGTTGAGCCAAGCAAGGCACTGAATAAGGTCTTTGTCAATTCTGTCGGATTAAATCCCGGATTTTTATCTAGGACAAATCTTATACGCGCATTTTTGGGGAAGAGCAATCCTAAAATAGACGGCGCGATTGCTGCGGACGATAATTATAAAGGGGTTCCTTGGATTAGCGAAAAGGAATTATTAAAAAATATCCCTATCCAATCTGTTGAGTTCTTGAAGTGTGACATAGAGGGGGGGGAGTTCTCCCTGCTTTCATCTAACAGCCTATTGCTTAAAATCACACGACAGATTGCGTGCGAAGTCCATGCAATGGCCGGAAGTGTCGAGAATTTCTTATCAAATATTGCCGCGAGTGGGTTCATGCTTGGCCCTGTACAGAGAGACCCTGATGGAACTGTGACTTTTCTGGCAAAACGTCTGTAAGATAAAATTGTCAAAATGGATATCTCTGCAATTATATTAACACTCGACGAGGAGGCTAATCTTGACGCCTCCATGAGCGTCTTATCCGGAGTCGTAAAGGATATCTTTGTGGTTGACTCTTTCTCCAGCGACAAAACGCTGCAGATTGCGGCCTCGTATGGCGCCAAAGTTTATCAGAATAAATTCATCAATCAGGCGCAACAACTTAAATGGGCTTTTGAGAACCTGCCGATACGCACTAAATGGATAATGCGTGTGGACGCGGACGAACGGTGGACTCCTGAGGCATTGGCTGAACTGGGGGTAGTCCTGGAGAAAGATTCTGCTGATTCTGTATACGTGAAGATGCGCATTTTCTTTATGGACCGTTGGATGCGCCACGGGGGACATTACCCCAATCATTACTTGCGAGTTTTTAGGACTGATAATGCCAAGATAGAAAACCGGATGATGGACGAGCATGTCATCCCTTATGGGCGGACCATGGTGTTGAAAAAAGACATCATTGAATACAACCTTAAGGATCGGAATTTTTCCATCTCCAATTTCATCACCAAGCATAATCAGTTCTCGACCAGGGAAGCGGTTGAGGCCATTGCGATACGGCATGGCTATGTGAAAATTGATTCGGTCGCGGATATAGGCGGCGGGCGTACTGAGCGCAAAAGATACATCAAGGAGAACGTTTATTACAGGCTGCCGCTTTTCCTGCGAGCTTTCCTGTATTTCTTTTACCGCTACTTTTTCCAGCTTGGCTTCCTGGATGGACGGGAGGGTTTTGTTTTTCATTTTCTTCAGGGGCTCTGGTACCGTTTCCTCATTGATGTGAAGATTTTTGAGATAATGCGGAAGGCGGAGAAGGAGCGCAAGGATATTCGCTTGGTTGTAAAAGAGCTGCATGGGATAGAAATCTAGGCGCTTTAAGGGGAAATTGACAGGTGCGGCTACTAATAGTCTCCCAATACTTCTGGCCCGAGAATTTCAGGGTGAACGACCTCGCCTTGGCTCTTAAACAGCGCGGCCACGATGTTACGGTGCTTACCGGTATCCCCAATTATCCGGAGGGGGCCTACTTCCCGGGGTATGGGCTGTTCCAGAAGAGAGCAGAAGATTATAACGGCGTGCGTGTTGTGCGCGTTCCCTTGGTCTCGAGGGGAAAATCTAAGAGGCTGCGGCTGGTAATAAACTATTTCTCTTTTGTGCTGTTTGCTTCCCTCCTTGGCCCATTCTATTGCCGCGGGGATTATGACGCTATCTTCGTCTTTGAAACCTCTCCCGTCACAGTTGGATTGCCGGCTATCGTGCTGAAATGGATTAAAAAAGCGCCTATCTTCTTCTGGATACTGGATCTCTGGCCGGAGAATCTCTCGGCTACTGGGGCGGTCAAGTCTCCTGCTGTACTTTCCGCCGTGGGCCGGCTGGTGCGATTTATATATTCGCAGTGCGACCGCATTCTTATTTCCTCCAAGGGCTTCGCAAAGCAGGTCACTTCGTTGGGCTTTACTGCGGAGAATATACATTACTTCCCTAACTGGGTGGAGGATGCTTACTGGGCGCAGCCCAAAGATTCCCTTCCTCCTGATTTGGCTAGGCTGCCTGAAGGTTTTCGCATAGTTTTTGCCGGCAATATCGGGGCGGCGCAGAGTTTCGAGGCCATTCTGGCCGCAGCCGAGATCTTGCGCGGACACAAGGATATTCACTGGCTTATAATTGGTGACGGGCGCATGGCTGATTGGGTAAATGTGCAGATAAAAGAGCGCAAGCTCGAAGATACTTTCCACATGCTTGGGCGTCATTCGCCTGAAACCGTTGTGGATATCTGCGCAAAAGCTGATGCGCTGCTTGTTTCGCTGCGGCCCGACCCTGCCTTTGCGCTTACCGTTCCCGGTAAGATACAGTCCTATCTCGCCTGCGCTAAGCCGGTCATAGCTTCACTGGATGGAGAAGGGGCCGCGCTTATTGCTGAGTCTGGTGCCGGCCTGGCCTGTCCGGCCGGCGACGCCCGGGCGCTGGCCGATGCGGTTTCTTCGCTGAAGGCCATGCCGAGAGAGGAGCGCGAGAAGATGGGGGGGCGGGGGCTGGAGTACTGCCGCCGCAACTTCACGCGAGACGGGCTTATTGCCAGCCTGGAGGGTTGGCTTACGGAAGTTGCTAAAAAGTATAATAAACCGACGGATTTAGGGGATCTATGACCAATCTTAAAGGCAAGACCATACTTATCACTGGCGGCACGGGTTCTTTCGGGAACGAGCTGCTCAGTACTATTATAGACCGGGACTATAAAGAGGTCCGCATCTTCAGCCGCGACGAACTTAAGCAGGACCAGATGCGCACCCGCCTTAACAACCCCAAGGTCAAGTTCCATATAGGCGACGTGCGTGACCGCAACAGCGTGGACCGCGTCATGAAGGGCGTGGATATGGTCTTTCACGCGGCTGCCCTGAAGCAGGTGCCGTCCTGCGAATTCTTCCCCATGCAGGCGGTACTGACCAACATAATAGGCAGCCATAACGTTATAGAGTCAGCCGTGGCGCATAATGTGTCCAGCGTGGTCTGTCTCGGCACCGATAAGGCGGTCTATCCCATAAATGCCATGGGCATGTCCAAGGCGCTTATGGAGAAGGTGGCGCAGTCCGCCGCGCGCGCGCAGGAGGGCAAGGATACTGTTGTGAGCTGCGTGCGCTACGGGAACGTCATGTGTTCGCGTGGCTCGGTTATCCCTCTGTTCATCAAACAAATAAAGGCCGGCCAACCTATCACGGTTACCGAGCCAGGAATGACACGTTTCCTGTTGCCCCTGCCTGAAGCCATAAAGCTTGTGCTGTTCGCTTTCTCCAACGCCCGGCAGGGGGATATCTTCATCAAAAAGTCCCCGGCCTGCACGGTGGCGGACCTGGCCACAGCGTTGAAAGAGGTGTTCAATTCCGAAGTTCCGGTGAAATCAATAGGCATAAGACACGGCGAAAAAATATACGAGACGCTGGCCACCATTGAGGAATTGCGCCGCGCGGAGGACATGGGAGACTACTTCCGGGTGAGGATGGACGGGCGCGACCTGAACTACAGTAAGTACTTTACGGAAGGCGATAAGAAAGAAGCCGCCGTAACTGACTATACTTCACATAATACCGAACGTCTGAACATAAAGCAGGTAAAGGAACTTCTACTTAAGCTCCCGGAAGTCAGGGACGAACTTAACTAGCACAATGGTCAACGTCGGAATAACCGGTATAGACGGCCTGATAGGCTGGCACCTGCGGTCTTTCCTGCATGGACAGAAAGACGTGGCAGTGCACGGCGCCGACAAGCCGGAGTTCGCTTCGCAGGAAGCTTTAAGGAAGTTTGCCGCCTCCTGCGACGCCATAGTCCACCTCGCCGGGATGAACCGGGGAGAAGACGCCGAGGTGGCTGCCATTAACGCTGCCCTTACCGAGAAATTGCTCTCGGCCTGCGATTCCGCCCGTGTAAAACCGCATATAATCTTCTCTTCTTCCACGCATATCCACCGGGGCACCCCTTACGGCGAGTCCAAGAAGAAATGCTCCGCGCTGCTGCGGGCCTGGGCTGATAAGAACAAAGTTCCTTTTACCAACCTCGTTCTCCCCAATATTTACGGGGAATCCGGGCGGCCTTTCTATAATTCAGCGGTTTCCACGTTTTGCTACCAGCTGGCTAACGCCCAGAAGCCGGAGATAATAAAAGACGCTGAAGTGGAGCTCCTGCATGCTCGCCACGTGGCGCAGGAGATATACATGCTGATCAAGGAACCGATCGACGGCGAGCTTACCTTTAAAGGACATAAAATGCTGGTAAGCCAGCTTCTGGCTAAGTTAAAAAGTATCGCTGACCTGTATTCCAGGCATATAGTTCCGGACCTCAGACAGGAGCATGACCTGGACCTTTTTAATACCTACAGGTCCTACCTGTTCCCCGCCCGGGTTCCGGTGCCGCTGGAGTTAAAGACTGACGCCCGTGGGTATCTCTTTGAGGCGGTAAAGAGCGGCAACGGCGGGCAGACTTTCATCTCGTCAACTGAGCCCGGCGTTACGCGGGGAAACCACTATCATATCCGCAAGTTCGAACGTTTCCTTGTGATAGAAGGGAAGGCCAGCATACGCGTGCGCAAGCTTTTCTCCGGGGAAGTGCATGAATTCCACGTTGAAAGCTCCAAACCCCAATACGTGGACATGCCGGCGCTGCATACCCACAATATCACCAACACCGGCGACGCCCCGCTTTTAACCCTGTTCTGGAGTAATGAGATATTCGACCCGGCCGATCCGGACACCTATCAGGAAACGGTATGACCATGAAAAAACTTAAAGTGATGACCGTTGTCGGCACCCGTCCGGAGATCATCCGCCTGTCCCGGGTGCTGGCCGAATTGGACGCCGTTACCGACCACGTGCTGGTACATACGGGCCAGAACTACGATTATGAGCTTAACGAGGTGTTCTTTAAGGATCTTGAGATAAAGAAGCCCGTTCATTTCCTGTCCGCAGCCGGCAAGAATGCCGCTGAGACTATAGCAGCGGTTATCGCCAGGGTGGACGCTGTACTTGAAAAGGAACGCCCCGAGGCGGTGCTTATCCTCGGAGATACAAACAGCTGTCTGGCGGCAATACCGGCCAAGAGGCGCAAGATTCCTGTCTTTCACATGGAGGCGGGCAACCGCTGCTTCGACCAGCGCGTGCCGGAGGAAATCAATCGTAAGATAGTCGATCACATCAGCGACATAAACATGCCGTACAGTTCCATAGCGCGGGAGTACTTGCTTAACGAGGGAATCCCGGCGGACAGGGTGATAAAGACCGGCAGCCCCATGTTCGAGGTTCTGTCACACTACGCCGGCAAGATAGACTCGTCCAAGGCGCTTTCCCGTTTCAAGCTGAAGCGGAAGGATTTCTTTGTCGTGAGCGCCCACCGGGAGGAGAACATAGATTCCGACGTAAACCTTGAGAAGCTAGGCCGCGTATTGAACATGCTCGCCGCGGATTACGGCAAGCGCGTTATTGTTTCTACACATCCGCGCACGCGCAAGCGCGTCGAAAGCCGCAATTTGCGCTTTCATAAAAATATCGAACTGCTCAAACCCTTGAGCTTCTCCGATTATGTCTGCCTGCAGAAGAATGCCTATGTGGTGCTCTCGGACAGCGGCACGATCTCTGAGGAGGCGGCTATTCTGAAGTTCCCGGCTATTAATATCCGAGAGGCCCACGAACGTCCTGAAGGTATGGAGGAAGCTGCCGTAGTGATGAGCGGCCTGGAAACTGAACGAGTGAGGCAAGCCATAGCCATGTACTCCGGAAAGGCAAGGGCTACGGAGGTAATGCTGAGGTCTGTCGCCGACTATAGCGTGCCTAATGTTTCTTGGAAGGTCGCGCGGATAATACTTTCCTACACCGATTATGTAAACCGCAATGTTTGGCGAAAGCAGAGCGGATATTAAAAATAGCGCAACCTTTCTCTTTATCCGGCGTAACCTTTGTTACTCCGCCGCTTCAGTTCTAAAGTGCTAAAATGGGGGTGATATGCACTTTGGTCACAAGCTGATAGTGGTGTTCCTGGTCTCGCTCGTCTCCACTTATCTGGTGATCTGGCTGGCGCGGCTGCTGTCCTTCGGGATAGACGCGGTGAAGGGCAAGAAGCACTGCACGCACAAGCGCGCCGTGCCCCGGCTGGGCGGGCTGGGGATATTCGCGGGCTTCGCCGCTGGTTATTACCTTTTCGGGCTGGATTTCATAGCTTCCACGCTGATGATCTGCGTGGCGCTGCCCTTCCTGCTGGGGCTGGTGGAGGACGTCACCCAGCGCCTCAGCGCCAATTTCCGCTTCCTGATGATGGCGCTGTTCTCGCTGACGGCGCTGTTCCTGGTGGGGGACCTGATCGTCTACGATATAGGCGTGGACCTGCCGGTGTACGCGGCGGTGCCGCTCACCATCCTGGCCTTTACCGGGCTGGCCAACGCCATTAACCTTATAGACGGCTTCAACGGGCTGGCGGCGGGCATAAGCGCTATGGCCTTCGCCGGGCTGGCGATGGTGTCGTATCTGCATTTCAGGCAGGGGGTGTTCGCCACCTCGCTTACCATGCTGTTCTCCATAGCGGGGTTCGTCGTCTTCAACTTCCCCGGCGGGAGGATCTTCCTGGGCGACGGCGGGGCGTATTTCATGGGGTTCATGCTGGCGCTGCTCTCCGCGTTGCTGATAAACCGCGGCATAGGGATAATCTCGCCGTGGTTCCCGGTGGCGCTGCTGCTCTACCCCATAACGGACACGCTGTTCGCCATCTACCGGCGCCGGGTGCTGAAGGGGCGCAAGGCGTTCGCGGCGGACCTGCTGCACATGCACAGCCTGGTGTACAAGCGGGTGGCGCGCAAGAACCACCTGACCTCTATCTACGTGCTGCTCTTCAACCTGCCGTTCACTGTTTTTGCGGTGCTGCTGTACCGCAATACGGTGGGGCTCATTGTGCTCTGCGGGTTTTACGTTATGGGTTACGTGACGTTGTACATGGCCATTGTGAATTTCCGGATAAAGAAGGTGGTCGGCAACCCCATGCTCCCCGCCGACGGCGAAGGCATCAAGCTACTGTAAAAGTGTAAAAGGGGTGTAAAAGGGGACAGGCTACTTTTTCCGGGGGGCGAATGGCGGGTTTCCCGACGCGGGGCCTTGATGGAAAAACGGGGACAGGCTGCTTTTCTTGCGAAAAGTAGCCTGTCCCCGTTTTTTTACCTCGGGAAGGCGCCCCAGAAAAAGTAGCCTGTCCCCTTTTTACCTTTTTATGCTGAGAGCTGAGCTAGCCAGGAGGCGGCTGGGGAGATGACGATGTCGCCTTCCCTGTGTTCCTTGCGCGCATTGTGTACAAGTTGTACGGCGCGCACGGCCGAATGGCGGGCCTTAAAATAGGCCAGATTGCGGCTCGGCGCTTCGTCGGATAGTTTTACTTCAAGGAACTCCGTCAATTCCCCGTTCTGCGCCAAGGCGAAGTCCACTTCCCTGCCGTCCTTTGTGCGCAGGTAGTGCAGCGACACGTCCGAGCCCTTGGCGTCTTGCAGGTATTGCACGTGCTTGAGCAGTGATACCGCCACGGTGTTTTCCAGGCGGGCACCCTCGTCCCCGTCTACATAGCCGCTGTCGTAAAAATATATTTTCGGCTCTTTTAAAAGCGATCTGGCTATGTTCTTGTGGAACGGGCGGACCGGGAATATTATATGCAGGCTTTCCAGGATTTCCATGTATTTGCGGATGGTGTTGGGGGCCACTTGTAAGTCGCCGGCCAGGGAGGTGTAGGACAGCGGGGAGCCAGTGCGCCTGCGTAGCATTTCAAGCAGCAGTCGTATGGCCCGTACCTCGGTTATGCGGCTGAAGTCCAGGATGTCCTCGCGTACTAGGTCGGTGTAGTATTGGCGGCGCCAGCGGGCGGCATCGTCTTCGGAGCCGGAAAGGAACGGTTCGGGAAAGCCTCCCAGGCGGTTTAGTGCCGAAAGGGCCTCGTACGGCGACATAGTGGCGGCCAGCTCTTTTACCGACAGCGGGTTGAGGCGGTAGAGAAAATATCGTCCGGCGAGTGAATCTCCGGTCTGTCGGAAAGTGTCCAGCCTGGCGCTGCCGGTGATAAGGAAACCTTGGGCCTCGGGCCGGGTGTCGAATGTCCCTTTTAGGAAATTCTTCCAGCCTTTCATCTTATGAATTTCGTCCAGTATTACCAGATCGGAATCAAGCGGCCAGGTGCGGTTGCGTATTATCCTGATGTCCGAAACGTCGTCCTGGTTGAGGTAGATGGTTTTTTTAAAATGCTCCCCCACGCTTTTGGAAAAAAACGTTTTCCCGACTTGGCGCGGGCCGGTTATGAAGATCATCTTTTTCTTTATGTCCGGTATCACATTGCTTTGGAGGTAGCGTTCCATTTTAGTATTTTATGCATAATATTGCCGTTTAGTCAAGACTAATATGCAAAGTAAAGGTAAAAGGGGACAGGCTACTTTTTCTGGGGCGCCTTCCCGAGGTAAAAAAACGGGGACAGGCTGCTTTTCTTGCGAAAAGTAGCCTGTCCCCGTTTTTCCATCAAGGCCTCACGTCGGGAAACCTGCCCTGCGCCCTCCCAGAAAAAGTAGCCTGTCCCCTTTTTAGAACTTCAGGGTGGTGGAGAGGCCGGTGGTGAGGTAGAGGTGGTCGCCGGCGCCGGGGGCGGTGACGGTGGGGAGGGGGTTGGGGTCCTGGTTGACGGCGTAGTCCAGGCCGGCGTAAGGGGCCAGCGTGAAGCGGCCTGCCGGGCGGCTGGCGTAGACGGCCAGAGCCCAGCGCTCCATGCCGGCCTTGGGATAGGCCATCTGCTTAAGGTAGGTGGCGCGGTAGCCGAGCGTGCGCCCTCCGGAGAAGCGCATGTCGTGCGTGAACACCAGCGAGCGGTACTGGGTGCCGTACGGCGCGCCCATGCTCATGCCGCCGTAGGTGTAGCCCTCCACCGGGTACCAGTGGTGCACGTAGAACAGGCGCGGGGTCATGAGGAACTCCAGCCGGAAGGTCTGCCTGCCGGTGTCCATTACCACGCCGCCCAGGTAGGCGTTCAATGTCATCTCGAACGGCCAATAAAACTGCTTGCTCGGATTGATGTCGGTGCAGGCGCGCTCGTAGTAGACCTTCAGGCTCCTGGCGGCCGCGGGCCTCAGCCGTGCCGGCAGGTTTAGGGAGACGTCGTAGGCGAGGTAGCCGTCGGCGTCGTACTTGTTGCCGGGCTGGTTCTCGTGCTTGCCCAGCAGCAGCTCCGGGAACTCCCACGGCCAGTAGTCCGGGCGGCCGGCGCCGCCGTATTCCTCGCCCCGGGTGAGGCCCAGCGTGAGCAGGTCCGAAGGCGCCCAGCCCAGCCGGCCGACGAAGACGCGCGGGTCCTTGCGGTCCGGCGGGGGGCGGTGCGGGTCGTCCAGCCAGGCGTTGACCACGTCGATGTCCCACTTGCCGTGCCAGAGCAGCGGGCGTTCGGTTTTTACGCGCAGCATGGGCATGGGGGCGGCGTTGTTTGACAGCAGCAGCGCCTGCGCGCCGGGACCTATGCTCTCGGAGTCCTTTCCGAGGGTGATGGAGAATATCCCCACATATTGTTTCAGGTAGAGCTTCTGCAGGCCGCCCTTGGCGTAGCGGCCGTTGGCGTCCTGGCGCAGGGTGTAGCGAAGCTCGGCGTTCTTCCACGGGGCGAAGCCGCCGTCGGCGAACATGATCAGGTTCAGGCCCTTGCGGAACTGCAAACCTTCCGCGTCCGGTATGAAGGAGAGGCCCTCGCCGGCGTAGAAGACGTCGGCCGTGATGGAATTGAGCGGTTTTAGTTCGGAGCCTGCCTCTCCGCCCGTCCACGGCGTTGAAGCTCCGGCCGCCGGGCCCGCCGCCAGCGCCGCCGCCAGCGCTATCAAGGCTATGCAGCCGGTCTTTCTCTTCATCCGTCTTTTCATCTGCTAAGTATATTAAAAACGGGGACAGACGTCATTTCCCGGGCGCGCGCGGGGGCGCAATTTGTATAATTTTCCACATGGGGGCGCCTTAGAGCCGCGAAAAACGCGCCCGGAGAACAAATGCCCTTGGACCTCAGCAGTCTTAAGAAAGCCGTCGATTCCCTTGACCGCGCTCTCGAAGTGGCCGCCGGCCCGGCGACGCCCGGGCAACAGGAAGTGCTGCGGGCCGGCGTGATACAGAACTTCGAGTTCACCTACGAACTGTGCTGGAAGTTTATGAAGCGCTGGCTGGAGCTCAACGCCGGAGCGGCGGTCGCGGACGGCGCCACCCGCAAGGAGCTTTTTCGCCTCGCTGCGGAAAGCCGTCTGATAACCGGCGTTGAGAACTGGTTCCGCTACCACGCCGCCCGCAACGAGACCGCCCATACCTACGACCCGGCCAAAGCCACGGAGATATCCCGGCTGGCCGCGCCCTTCGCCGGCGACGCCCGCAGGCTGCTGGAGGCCCTGGAAGAGCGCAATGATTAAGGCCACGCCGGCGCAACTGGATTCGATACGCGGCATCCTGGCGCGTCATGCGCCGGGGACTGAGGCGCGCGTGTTCGGGTCGCGCGTCGTCGGCGAGTCCAAGGAATACTCGGACCTGGACCTGGCGTTGGTGGGCCCGGCGAAGCTGGATCCGGTGGTGATGGAGGCTCTTCGCGAGTCTTTTGCCGAGTCCGACCTGCCCTTCCGGGTGGACGTGCTGGACTGGCACGCCATCTCCCCGGAGTTCCGGCAGGTGATAGAGCGGAAATACGAGGTGCTCTGACAATGAAATTCGAATTCACCCGGACCGCGATACCGGGGCTTGTGGTGGTTGCGCCGCAGACCGGGCGCGACGAGCGGGGGACCTTTTCCGAGCAGTACAAGGCCTCCGAGTTCCGCAAAGGCGGGATCAAGGACGTATTTGTGCAGGAGAACCGTTCCGTCAGCCGCAAGGGCGTGCTGCGGGGGCTGCACTTCCAGCGGCCGCCGCGCGCGCAGGCCAAACTGGTGCGCTGCGGGCACGGCCGCGTGTGGGACGTGGCGGTGGACCTGCGCCGCGGCTCGCGCACTTACGGCAAATGGTTCGGGCTGGAGCTTTCGCGCGAGAACAACCTCATGCTCTATATCCCGGAGGGCTTCGCCCACGGCTTCTGCGCGCTCACGGACCGCGCCGAGGTCATTTACATGTGTTCTAAGGAGTATGCTCCCGCTTCCGATTCCGGAGTGCGCTGGGACGATCCCAGGCTGGCCGTGAAGTGGCCGGTGAAGAAGCCGAAGATCTCTCCCAAGGACGCCGCGCTCCCTTTCCTTAAAAAGGGGACAGGCTGCTTTTTCCCCGGGGCGGGACAGGAATCCGCAGAATGAGAATGGCTCCCGGAAAAAGGGGACAGGCTACTTTTCGGCTGGGGCCTGCTCCCAGGCGGGGACGGGGCTGACTTTGCGCCGGGAGTGTCGCTCCGGAAAAACATGAGAAAGAGGACGATTCTGGTGATAGGGGGGGCGGGCTATATCGGCTCACACGCCAACAAGGCGCTGGCCGCGGCAGGCTACCGCACCGTTGTTTTTGACAACCTCTCCACCGGCCACCGTCGGCTGGCGCGCTGGGGGGAGTTCTTTAAAGGCTCTCTATCGCGGCCGACCGACCTGTCTCGCTGTTTCAAGAAATATCGCATAGACGCCGTGCTGCATTTCGCCGCGTCCGCTTATGTGGGCGAGTCGGTGACGGACCCTGCCAAGTATTACGCTAATAACGTGGTGAACACGCTGAACCTGCTCAACGTTATGCGCGCGGCCGGCGTGAAGCGGTTGGTGTTCTCTTCTTCCTGCGCGGTCTACGGCGAACCTGCCTCACTGCCGATGAGGGAAAACTTGCCGAAGAACCCGGTGAATCCGTACGGCCGTACCAAGCTGATGATGGAGCAGGCTATGGCGGATTACTCCGCGGCCTACGGGCTTAAGTATATAGCTTTGCGCTATTTCAATGCGGCCGGGGCGGATCCCGACGGCGAGGCCGGCGAGCTGCACGCCCCCGAGACGCACCTGATCCCGCTGGTGCTGGACGCGGCGTCCGGCCGGCGGCCGTGCATCAGCGTTTTTGGCGCGGATTATCCCACTCCGGACGGCACCTGCCTGCGCGACTACATCCACGTGACCGACCTGGCCCAAGCCCATCTGCTGGCGCTGCGCAGGCTGGAGGCCGGCGGCGAAAGCCGCGCGTTCAACCTGGGCAACGGCCGCGGCTTCAGCGTGCGACAGGTGATAAAGGCCGCCGAGAAGGTGACGGGGCTGAAGGTCCCTGTGAAGCTGGCGCCCAGGCGCGCGGGCGACCCGCCGGCGCTGGTGGCGTCCTCCGCGCTGATCCGGCGCGAACTGGGCTGGAAGCCGCTCTATCCCGGGCTGGAGACGATGCTCGCCCACGCCTGGCGCTGGTACCGGAAAGCGAACAAGGGAGTTCTATGAAAGGCATAATCCTCGCCGGCGGCTCCGGCACGCGGCTTTATCCGCTAACGACGGTGGTGTGCAAGCAGTTGCTGCCTGTGTACGACAAGCCGATGATCTACTACCCGATGTCGGCGCTGATGCTGGCGGGAATACGGGACATACTGATCATCTCCACCCCGGCGGACCTGCCCCGCTTCAAGGATATCTTCGGCGACGGCTCGGCGTGGGGCCTCCGGTTGTCCTACAAGGCGCAGCCTAAGCCCGAGGGCATAGCCCAGGCCTTCCTGCTGGCCGAGGAGTTCCTGGGCAAGGACGACGCCTGCCTGGTGCTGGGTGACAATATTTTCTACGGCCATGGCCTGCCCGAAGCTTTCCGCCGCGCGGTGATCGGCGCCAGAAAGGGCAAGTCCACGGTGTTCGGGTACTACGTGAACGATCCTGAACGTTACGGCGTGGTGGCCTTCAATAAGAACGGCCGCGCCACTTCCATAGAGGAAAAGCCGAAAGAACCCAAATCCAATTACGCCGTGACCGGGCTGTACTTCTACCCCAACAGCGTTGTGAAAGTGGCCAAGGCCATAAAGCCCAGCGCCCGCGGCGAGCTGGAGATCACCGACGTGAATAAGGCTTATCTGAAGCGCGGCGCGCTCAACGTGGAGCTGCTCGGCCGCGGTTATGCCTGGTTGGACACCGGAACCTTTTCCAGCCTGCTTGAGGCCGGGGAGTTCATCGCCACGGTGGAGAAGCGGCAGGGGCTGAAGATAGCCTGCATAGAGGAAATAGCCTACGGCATGGGCTGGATAGACCGCGCCCGCCTGCTTAAGCTGGCCGCGGGCCTCAGCAAGAACAGCTACGGCGCCTACCTGCGCAAAGTGGCCGACGGGAACTGAGGCGGATATGCGCGTACTTATAACCGGGTCCAAAGGACAGCTTGGCGCGGCATTCGAGCGGCGCTTCAAGAAGAACGGGTGGGATTACGCGGCGGCGGATGCCGATACGCTGGACATCACCGACGGGAACGCCGTGGTGGAAGCGGTGATGCCCTACAGGCCAGGCCTTATACTGAACTGCGCGGCCTACAACCAGGTGGACAAGGCCGAGGCCGAGCCGGAGAAGGCCTACGCGGTCAACGCCGAGGGCGTGCGCAACCTGGCCCATGTGGCCCGCCGGTTGGAGAGCACGCTGGTCCACTTCGGCACCGATTATGTCTTCGACGGGGTCAAGCGCGCGCCTTACGTAGAGGCCGACCCCGTCAACCCGCTGAACCGCTACGGCGCCTCCAAACTTAAGGGCGAGGAGTACGCGCTGGGCGTGCCCGGCGCGCTGGTGCTGCGGCTGAGCTGGGTGTACGGGCGCGGCGAGCAGAACTTTATTCGCAAGCTGCTGGGCTGGGCCGCCGGGCCGGGGCCGCTGCGCGTGGCTGACGACGAGGTCTCCGTGCCAACCAGCACGGAGGACGTCGTCGGCGCGACCATGGAGGCGCTTAAGGCCGGGCTCTTCGGCCGCTGGCACCTTACGGCGGGCGGCAGCTGTTCGCGCTATGAGTGGGCCGGAGAGATACTCAAAGGCTTCGGCGTGGGCAAGGAACTGCTGCCGGCCAAGATGGCCGACTTCAACCTGCCCGCGCGCAGGCCGGGCTATTCGGTAATGTCCAGCGCCGCCATTTCCGCCGAGCTGGGCCTGAAGCTGCCGCACTGGCGCGATTCCGTGGAGAAGTTCATAAGGGAGAACAGATGAAGACCATCCTCGTCACCGGCGGCGCTGGTTTCATAGGCTCCAATTTCATCCGCTACGTCTTCGAAAAATCGGGCTTCAAGGGCCGCATCGTCAACCTGGACAAGCTGACCTACGCCGGCAACCAGGAGAACCTCTCCGACGTGGCGCGCGAGTACGAAGGACGTTACGTCTTCGTCAAGGGCGACATCTGCGATTACGCGCTGCTGGGGCGGCTGTTCAAAAAGCACCGCTTCGACGCGGTGGCGCACTTCGCGGCCGAGTCCCACGTGGACCGCTCCATCTTCGGGCCGAAGGACTTCGTGGAGACCAACATCCACGGCACGTTCGCCCTGCTGGAGGCCGCGCGCCGGGCCTGGCCCGGCCGCCGGGACGTGCGCTTTCACCACGTCAGCACCGACGAGGTTTACGGCTCGCTCGGCCGCACCGGCAAGTTCAAAGAGACCACGCCCTACGCCCCCCGCAGCCCGTACTCCGCCAGCAAGGCCTCGTCGGACCACCTGGCGATGGCCTACCACCATACCTACGGCCTGCCTGTCACCATCTCCAACTGCTCCAACAACTACGGGCCCTACCATTTCCCCGAGAAGCTGATCCCGCTCGTCGTCCTGAACGCGCTGGAAGGCAAGCCGCTGCCGGTGTACGGCGACGGCAACCAGGTGCGGGACTGGCTCTACGTCGAGGACCACTGCGCGGCCATCTGGCTGGTGATGCGCCGCGGCCGCCCGGGCGGGACCTACAACGTGGGCGGCGGCAGCGAGAAGAGGAACATCGACGTGGTGAAGGGCGTCTGCGCCGCGCTGGAGGAGCTGCTCCCCTCGGCGGAGAACCCGGCGCTGAAGGGCCGCGGCTACGCGGACCTGATAACTTTCGTCAAGGACCGCCCCGGCCATGACCGCCGCTACGCTATCGATTTCGGCAAACTGCGCCGCGAGCTGGGCTGGAAGCCGTCGGTCAGCTTCGCCGAAGGCCTGCGCCGCACCGTGGCCTGGTACCTGGCCAACCCGGAATGGGTCAGGAGCGTAAAGACCGGGGAGTACCGCAAATGGCTGCAGAAAAATTACCGCAGGTAGTCTTCCTGGGCACCAACGGCTGGTACGACACGGCGGCCACAGGCAACGCCGTGTGCGCGCTGGTCAGGACGCGCCGCTGGGACGTCGTGCTCGACGCGGGCAACGGCCTTTACAAACTGGACCGGTACGTCGACGGGAAGAAGCCGGTCTTCCTGTTCCTTAGCCATTTCCACATCGACCACATCGCCGGGCTGCACGTGCTTGCCAAGTTCAGGCTGGCTGCCGGCCTGACCATCTGCGGCGGCAAGGGCGCGCGCCGCCACCTGGGGCGCTTTGTGAACAGGCCGTTCAGCGTCCCGCTGGACAAGCTGCCCTACCCGGTGAAAGTCCTGGAACTGCCTGCTGACAGGGCCAGCCTGCCCTTCAGGGCCGAGAGCCTGCCGCTGGTGCACGCCGACCCGGTACTGGGCTACCGCCTCAAGCTGGACGGCAAGGTCCTCTCCTACATAACCGACACCGGCCCCTGCCCCAACGCGCTGGCGCTGGCGCGGGGGGCCGACCTGCTGATAACCGAATGCGCCAATCTGCCGGGGGAGTTCAACCCAGGCTGGCCGCACTTCAACCCGGAGACCGCCGGCGGGCTGGCCGCCGAGGCCGGCGCGGGCCGCCTGGTCATGACCCATTTCTCGGCCGCGCGCTACACCTCCTGGTCCGCCCGGCTGAAGGCGCGCTCCGTGGCCCGCCGCGAGTTCCCTCGCGCCGAGGCCGCCAGGGACGGCCTGCGGATAGCCATTTAGCCTGCCCGGCCGGCGTGTTTGCTATAATATCTATATTATGGACAAGCTACAAAAAGTAGCCTGTCCCCTTTTTCTATCGCTGGGGAGAACGGCTGAAAAAAGTAGCCTGTCCCCTTTTTAGGAGATTTGATGAAGAGATGTTTGATTACTGGGGTGACGGGGCAGGACGGGGCTTATTTGTCGGAGTTCCTGCTGGGGAAGGGGTACGAGGTGCACGGGGTGCGCAGGAGGGCGGCGTCCTTCAATATGGCGCGCGTCTCCCACCTGGCGGAGCACCCGCGGTTCAAGCTGCATTACGGGGACCTGACCGACAGCACCAACCTCACCCGTCTGATAGCCGATATCAGGCCGGACGAGATCTACAACCTGGGCGCCCAGAGCCACGTGGCCGTCAGCTTCGAGGAGCCGGAGTACACGGCCGACTGCGACGGGCTGGGCACCATGCGCCTGTTGGAGGCCGTGCGCCTGCTGGGCCTCGGCAAAAAGGTGCGGATCTACCAGGCTTCCACTTCCGAGCTCTACGGCAAGGTGGTCGAGATACCCCAGAAGGAGACCACGCCGTTCTACCCGCGCAGCCCGTACGGCGTGGCCAAGATGTACGGCTTCTGGATAACCAAAAATTACCGCGAGTCCTACGGGATGTACGCCTGCAACGGCATCCTGTTCAACCACGAAAGCCCGCTGCGCGGCGACGAGTTCGTCACGCGCAAGATAACGCGCGCGCTGGGGCGCATAGTGCTGGGCGACCAGAAGTGCCTGCACATGGGCAACATCAACTCCCTGCGCGACTGGGGCCACGCCCGCGACTACGTAAAGGCCATGTGGCTGATACTGCAGCAGAAGAAGGCCGACGATTTCGTTATAGCCACCGGCCGCCAGCATTCGGTGCGCCGCTTCATAGAGCTGGCCGCCGGCGAACTGGGCATAAAGCTGGCCTGGAAGGGCAAGGGCCTTGCGGAGACCGGCGTGGTGACCGGCGTTAGGCCGCTGCCCGGCGTTGAGACCCGCGTTAAGAAGGGAGACGTCATAGTGCGCATTGACCCGAAGTTCTACCGCCCGGCCGAGGTGGACACCCTGCTGGGCGACCCTTCCAGGGCGCGCCGCCTGCTGGGCTGGAAGCCCGAGACCTCTTTCGAGCAGCTCGTGACGGAGATGGCCGACAGCGACCTCAGGCTGGCCATGAGCGAGCACCTGCTCAGGAAGTCCGGCTACGCCGGCCTGAAGAGCTGCTGACGCATGGCCCACAATAAGAACGTCTACGTTGTAGCCGGGCCCAACGGCAGCGGCAAGACCACCTTCGCCCGCGAGTTCCTGCCCAACTACGCCAAGTGCCCCAACTTCGTCAACGCCGACCTGATAGCGCAGGGGCTCTCGCCTTTCGACCCGACGGCCGCGTCCATAAGGGCCGGGCGCCTGATGCTCAGCCGCATACACGAGTTCTCCCGCAGCGGGGCCGACTTCGGCTTCGAGACCACGCTCTCGGGCAAGATGCACAGGCGCCTGTTCCGCCGGCTGGAGGCCGAGGGCTACAAGGTGCACATCTATTTCCTGTGGGTGCCCGCGCCGGAGCTGTCCCTGCTGCGCATCAAGAACCGCGTGGCCGACGGCGGGCACGACGTGCCGGTCTCGGACGTGGGGCGCCGGTTCGACCGCTCCATCGTCAATTTTTTCGGGGTCTACGTCAACGTGGCGGACAGCTGGATGCTGTTCGACAACTCCGGCCCGCGGCCGCTGCTGGCGGCCAAGGGGCACGGCGACAACGTGGTGGTGGAGAACCAGAAGGTCTATAACCAGATCGTTCCCAAGAATAAACTATGAAAAAACGTCTGAGCATGCAGGACAAGGCCGAGATAGCCATGAAAGTCGCCGTGCGCAAGGCCATAGCCGATCACAAGAAGAAGGGCCGCCCCATAGCCATCTGGAAGGACGGCAAGGCGGTGAACGTGAGGCCGGACAAACTGTGAGCTGGGGGGGATGATGAAAGCTGTAATTCTCGCCGGAGGCTCTGGCACGCGGCTTTGGCCGGTTTCCCGCTACGGGTTCCCTAAACAGTTCGTTAAACTGGGCGGCGGCAAGTCGCTGCTGTGCCAGACCGTGGAGCGCCTCTCCGCCGTGGTGCCGCTGAAGGATATCTTCGTCATTACCAACGAGGCTTACCGCTTCCACGTGCAGGAGGACCTGCGCTCCGTTTCCCCGGACATCGGCGGGAATATGATCCTGGAGCCGGTGGGCCGCAATACCGCGCCTGCCATAGCTTTGGTTATGAAGTATTGCCAGGAGAAACTGAAGTGCGGCAGGGACGAGGTGATCTTTATCTGCCCGTCCGACCATATCATCCAGCCGGTGGAGAAGTTCGCCGAATACGCGCGCCAGGCCGAAGCCGCAGCCAGGGCGGGCAGCATCGTCACTTTCGGAGTGAAGCCCGGCCGGCCCGAGACCGGCTACGGCTATATCAAGAAGGGTTCAAAGACGAACGGTGTTTACAAGGTCGCCAAGTTCGCCGAGAAACCCGACCTGAAGACGGCGCAGAAGTACCTGAAAGCCGGCGACTATTACTGGAACTCCGGCATGTTCGCGTTCACCATCGAGACCATGCTGGCCGAGTTCAGGGCCTACGCGCCTGAGATCAGCCGCCGCATGCCGCAGACGCTGGCTAAAATGACGTCGGATTTCAAGAACATGCCATCCATCTCCATAGACTACGCGGTCATGGAGAAATCCCGGAAGGCGGCCGTGCTGCCCATAGACCTGCTCTGGTCGGACGTCGGGTCCTGGGATTCGCTGCCGGAGGTCATTAAGCCGGATCCCGACGGTAACGTTAAAGTGGGCGACGTGCTGGCGCTGGATACACAAAAGACCATCGTCATGGGCGAGGGCCGCCTGATCTCCACGGTGGGCCTGAAAGACCTGATAATCATAGACACGCCCGACGCGCTGCTGATAGCCAGGCGCGGCCAGGCCCAGCGCGTGAAAGAAGTGGTCGAGACCCTGCGCGCCAAGAACCGCAAGGAGGGAGTGGACCACCTGACCGTCTACCGCCCCTGGGGATACTTCGTTATTCTTGAAGAGGGCCCGCGCTACAAGATAAAGCGCATAGTGCTCAAGCCCGGCCAGAAGGTCAGCCACCAGATGCATTTCCACCGCAGCGAGCACTGGGTGGTGGTGAAGGGCGTGGCCAAGGTGACCGTGGGCAAGGGAAAAGCTGTGCTGGTGCGCGAGAACGAGAGCACCTACGTGCCGCAGGGCGCCAGCCATCGCCTGGAGAACCCCGGCAAAGTTCCTCTGGAACTGATAGAGGTGCAGAACGGCGAGTACGTGGGCGAGGACGACATCGTGCGCCTGGAGGATAAGTATGGCCGGGCAGACAAAAAATAAAGCTCTTACCTATGTGGCCGGCCACACCGGCCTGGTCGGGTCCGCGCTGTGCCGCAGGCTCGCTGCGGAGGATGGGCGCGAGCTCCTCACCGTCCCTTCCTCCGAACTGGACCTGCGCCGCCAGGCCGACACCGAGAAGTTCTTCGCCGAGCGCCGCCCGGAACAGGTCTTCCTTGCGGCGGCCCGCGTCGGCGGCATCCTGGCCAACGACACCTACAAGGCCGAGTTCATCTACGACAACCTGGCCATAGCCATGAACGTCGTGCACGCCGCCTACAAGAGCGGCGTAAAGAAGCTGCTGAACCTGGGCTCGTCGTGCATCTACCCGAAACTCGCCCCGCAGCCTATGCGCGAGGAAGCCCTGCTCACCAGCGCGCTGGAGCCCACCAACGAGCCTTACGCCATAGCCAAGATAGCCGCGCTGAAGCTCTGCCGCTACTACAACGAGCAGTACGGCACCAACTACATCTCCGTCATGCCCACCAACCTCTACGGCCCCGGCGACAACTTCAACCTGGAGACCGCCCACGTGCTGCCGGCCATGATGCGCAAGTTCCACCTGGCGAAATTGCTGGCCGAGGGAGATATGAAAGCAGTGGCGGCGGACCTGAAGCGCACGCCGGTTGGCTTCGGCCTGGACAAGGAGGCCGCCTCCGGCGAGGCCGCCGCGCGCGGCGTGCTGGCCCGGCTGGGCGTCACCGGCAAGTCCGTGAAACTGTGGGGCACCGGCTCCGCCTACCGGGAGTTCCTGCACTCCGACGACCTGGCCGATGCCTGCGCCTACCTGATGGACCGCTGCGACTACAGGGACATCGGCGAGGTGGTGAACATCGGCACCGGGCGGGACATACAGCTCAAGGACCTGGCCGCGCTGATACGCGGCATTGTGGGCTTCTCCGGCGCCATAGACTACGACCGCACCAGGCCCGACGGTACGCCAAAGAAGCTGCTGGACGTCTCCCGCATGGCCTCGCTGGGCTGGAAAGCCCGGATAACGCTGGAGAGGGGGATCGGCCTGGAATACGGGCGCTATGCCATGAAAGCCGCTTCAGCCTCCGGGGCAAAGGGGAATATATGAAAGTGGTTATACTTGCCGGCGGGATGGGGACCCGGCTCAGCGAAGAGACCGACCTTAAGCCCAAGCCGATGGCCGAGATAGGGGACAAACCAATACTCTGGCACATCATGAAGATCTACTCCCACTACGGGTTCAACGACTTCGTGCTGTGCCTGGGCTACAAGGGCTACATGATCAAGGAGTACTTCGCCAACTACTTCCTGCACCAGGCCGACGTCACCATAGACATGAAGAACAACAAGATGCAGGTGCATCACAGGAAGGCGGAGCCGTGGAAGGTGACGCTGGTGGACACCGGGCTCAATACCATGACCGGCGGGCGCATAAAGCGCGTGCAGGAATACGTCGGGAACAGGCCGTTCATGCTGACCTACGGCGACGGCGTGGCGGACATAGACATTAAAAAACTCGCCGTTTTTCATAAGTCCCGCGGCGGGCTGGCCACCATGACGGCGGTGCAGCCGCTCGGGCGCTTCGGCGCCGTGGAGATAGGCTCCAAGGACAGAGTGGACGCTTTTAAGGAGAAGCCGCAGGGCGACGGCGCCTGGATAAACGGCGGCTTCTTCGTGCTGGAGCCCGGCGTCTTCGACTATATCAAGGACGGCGATCCCTCCATCTGGGAGCGCGCTCCGCTGGAAGGCATCGCCGAAGATAAACAGCTCTCCGCCTACCGCCACACCGGCTTCTGGAAGTGCATGGACACCCTGCGCGACAAGACCGAGCTGGAAGGCCTCTGGAAATCCGGCAAGGCCCCCTGGAAGGTGTGGGAATGACCGGCTTCTGGCGGGACAAGCGCGTCTTCCTGACCGGCCACACCGGCTTTAAGGGCGCTTGGCTTGCCGTCTGGCTGGATTCGCTCGGCGCCAGGGTGACCGGCTACGCTTTAAAGCCGCCCACCAAACCCAGCATCTTCGAGCTCTGCCGCCTGGACCGCAGGATAAAATCCAATATAGGCGACGTGCGCGACGCCGCCAAGCTAAAGAAGGCCATGCTCGCGGCCAAGCCCGAGATAGTTATACACATGGCCGCCCAGCCGCTGGTGCGCCTGTCCTACAAAGAACCGGCCGAAACCTACGAGACCAACGTCATGGGCGTGGTGAACCTGCTGGAGGCCGCGCGCGCCTGTAAGGGTATAAAGGCTATCGTAAACGTTACTACCGACAAGTGCTACGAGAACCGCGAGCACAACCGGGCCTTCCGCGAGGACGAGCCGATGGGCGGCTATGACCCGTATTCCAGCAGCAAGGGCTGCTCGGAGCTGGTCACCGCGGCCTACCGAAACTCTTTCTTCAACCCCAAGGACTATAAGAAGCACGGAGTCGCCCTGGCCAGCGCCAGGGCCGGCAACGTGATAGGCGGCGGCGACTGGGCCGCCGACAGGCTTATCCCGGACATCATCCGCGCCGGCCTGCGGGGGGAGAAGGTACGCATCCGCAATCCGCGCGCCATCCGCCCGTGGCAGCACGTGCTGGAGCCGCTCTCCGGCTACCTGCGCCTGGCGGAAAAACTTTATAAGCACGGCCCCAAGTACGCCGGGGCCTGGAACTTCGGCCCCGGCGCCGGCGACGCCAGGGACGTGGAGTGGATAGCGAAGCGCATGTTCGCCGCCTGGCCGGAGGCCCCCGGCTACGTAATAGACAAGGGCCCGCACCCGCACGAGGCGCATTACCTCAGGCTGGATTCCGCCAAAGCCCGCCGCGAGCTGGGCTGGCAGCCGCGCTGGCACATAGGCGCTGCCATAGACATGATAATACACTGGACCCGCGCCTACCAGGCAAAGAAGGATATGCGCGAGGTCTGCCTTGCGCAGATCTCCGAATATGGAGCCCTATGACGCAACAGGAACAGAAAGCCAGGAAAGAGATATTCAAGAAGGTCTCCGCGTACTACCGGAAGTTCCATAAAAAGCCGGCATTCAGGCCCGGCGAGACCTTCGTGAATTACGGCGGGCGCGTTTACGACGAGAAAGAGCTCATAAACCTTACCGATACCGCGCTGGACTTCTGGCTCACCTCCGGCCGCTACTGCGCCGAGTTCGAGCGCCGGCTGGGGGCCTACCTCGGAGTGAAGCATGTTTCGCTGGTGAACTCCGGGTCATCGGCCAACCTCATCGCATTCATGGCGCTCACCTCGCCGAAGCTGGGCAAGCGGCAGATAAAGCCCGGCGACGAGGTTATAACCGTGGCCGCCGGCTTCCCTACCACGGTGACGCCCATCATCCAGTACGGCGCTGTGCCTGTCTTCGTGGACGTGGCGCTGCCTTCGTACAACATAGACTGTTCGCAGCTGGAGAAGGCCCGTTCCCGCAAGACCAAGGCCGTGATGCTGGCCCATACGCTGGGCAATCCCTTCGACATAGCCAAGGTCAAGAAGTTCTGCGACAGGCACGGGCTGTGGCTGATAGAGGACAATTGCGACGCGCTGGGCTCCAAGTACGGCGGCAAGTTCACCGGCACTTTCGGGGACATCGGCACGTCGAGCTTCTACCCGCCGCACCACATGACCATGGGCGAGGGCGGGGCCGTGTACACCAACGACCCGCTGCTCAAGCGCCTGATAGAGTCCTTCCGCGACTGGGGCCGCGACTGCTGGTGCCCGTCGGGGCACGATAATACCTGCCACGCCCGCTTCACCCGCAAGTACGGCGAGCTGCCGCTTGGCTACGACCATAAATACGTGTATTCCCATTTCGGTTACAACCTGAAGGCCACCGAAATGCAGGCCGCCGTGGGCCTGGCGCAGCTGAAGAAATTCCCGCGCTTCGTGGAGGCCCGCAGGAAGAACTGGGCTTACCTGCGAAAGGCGCTGGAGAAATATTCCGACAAACTTATCCTGCCCGAGCCCACGCCGAAGGCCGCCCCCAGCTGGTTCGGTTTCCTGCTAACCGTGCGTGAGGACGCCGGCTTCACCCGCGAGCAGCTGGTCGCCCACCTGGAGAAGAACAAGGTGCAGACCCGCATGCTGTTCGCCGGGAACCTGATAAAGCATCCCTGCTTCGACGAGCTGCGCCGCTCCGGCAAGGGCTACCGCGTGTCGGGGAGGCTGACCAATACCGATGCCATCCTGGACCGCACCTTCTGGATAGGCGTGTACCCCGGCATGACCCGCGGGATGCTGGTTTACATGGTCTCCGTGTTCGACGCTTTCTTCGGGGAGAGGGCATGAACTTCGTAAAGAAGCCCACGCCCATCCCCGGCTGCTTCGAGCTGCAGCCCGCGGTGCGCAAGGACGCGCGCGGCGCCTTCGTGAAGGTGTTCCACTCACCCGAGTTCAGGAAGCTTGGCCTGGAGACGGATTTCCGGGAGGAGTATTACTCCGTCTCTAAAAAAGGCGTGCTGCGCGGCCTGCATTTCCAGGAGCCGCCGGCCGATCATGAGAAAGTCGTCTGTTGCCCGGTAGGGGAGGTCCTGGACGCGGTGCTGGACCTGCGCGCGAGCTCGGGCTACGGGCGGTCTTTTACCCTGGAGCTTAGCGCGGAGAAGGGGAATATGCTTTACATACCGCGGGGGTGCGCGCACGGCTTCTTCGCCCTGTCGCGCTCGGTAATGCTCTACCGGACCGGCACCGTGCATTCCCCTGAGCATGACGCCGGAGTGCTTTGGAGCTCCGCGGGTATAAAGTGGCCGTCGCGTAAACCGCTTATTTCCGACCGCGACGCCGCCTTTGCGCCGCTGGCTGGCTTCAGGACGCCGTTCAAAGGGAGGGGGAGACGAAAGTGAAGATACTTGCTCACAGGGGATACTGGCTGAACGAGAAGGAGAAGAACACGCGGCTGGCTTTCGAGAGAGCCTTCGCGCTGGGCTTTGGGGTTGAGACGGATATACGTGACTACAAGGGGCGCTTGGTCATTTCGCACGACGTGCCGGGCGCGGGCTGCATGGCTTTGGACGCGTTCCTGGCCCTGTACGTGAAGCATGGCGGGAAAGGTACGCTGGCGCTGAACATAAAGGCGGACGGCCTGTGCTCGCGGCTGCTACCGCTTTTGAGGCGCTTCTCCGTTACCGATTATTTCGTTTTCGATATGTCTTTGCCGGAGCAGCTCTGCTATTCGGCGGAAGGCTTTTCCGTGTTCGCGAGGCAGAGCGAGTACGAGAAGGAGCCGCTGCTGTACGGCGGCGCCAAGGGAGTGTGGATGGACGAGTTCGGCCGCCGCTGGATAACGGCGCGCGCCGTGGCGCGGCACAGGCGGGCGCGCAAGAAAGTCTGCCTGGTCTCACCGGAGCTGCACAAGCGCCCGTATGCGGGGGCTTGGGCGGAGTTCCGCAGGATGGATGTCAAGGCGAGAGGCGGCCTGCTGTTATGCACCGACTTGCCCGAAAAAGCGAGGGAATACTTCAAATGAAGAAGATCAAGGCGATAATCTTCGATATGGACGGCGTGCTGATAGACGCCAAGGACTGGCACTACGAGGCCCTGAACAAGGCTCTGGGCCTGTTCGGGATGGAGATAGACCGCTACGACCACCTGGTCACGTACGACGGTTACCCGACCCAGAAGAAGCTGGACCTGCTCAGCATGGAATGTGGCCTGCCCGTGGAGCTGCAGCAGTTCCTGAACGAGCTGAAGCAGCAGTATACCATGGAGATAGTGGAGATGAAGTGCAAGCCGAAGTTCCAGCACGAATACGCGCTCTCCAAACTCAAGCAGGAGGGCTACCGCCTGGCCGTCTGCTCCAATTCCATACGCAGCTCTATCGAGACTATGCTGCGGCGGGCCAGCATAGACGGCTATTTCGACTTCTGCCTCTCCAACCAGGACGTCAAGAAGCCCAAGCCCGACCCGGAAATGTACTCCAAGGCGATAAGGCGCCTTAACCTCTCTCCTGGCGAGTGCCTTGTGGTGGAGGACAACGAAAAGGGCGTCAAGGCGGCTCTCGCCAGCGGAGCGCACCTGCTCAAGGTGGTCACCGTCGAGGACGTAAACTACCAGAACATAAAGGCGCGCATAAGCGAGCTGGAGGGTGCCAAACATGCTTAACATCCTGATCCCTATGGGGGCGCGGTCCTCTTTTTTCGACGTCAAGGAATATCCCTTCCCGGTACCGCTGATAGAGGTGAACGGAAAGTCCATTATAGAGAGGGCCCTTGCGAGTTTTCGGAAGATAAAGGGTAGAAAACGCTTCATCTTTGTCGTGTCGCGGGCCGATTGCGATAAGTACCATATCGACAGCGTGCTGGAGCTGCTTACGGATGGTAACTGCGAAATAGTCCGCCTGCACGGGGAGACCAGCGGCGCGGCATGCAGCAGCCTTATGGCCATTAAGCATATAAATAACTCCGACCAACTGCTGATATCCAACGGGGACCAGATACTGGAGGACGATCTCGGGTCTGTGGTAGACGGTTTCCGGAAAAAGTTCGACGCAGGTGTGGTCTGCTTTGAAACAGTGCATCCACGCTGGTCCTACGTCAGGCTGGACGAGAAAGGCCTGGTTATAGAGGCGGCAGAGAAGCGGCCCCTCAGCAACAAGGCAATAGCCGGGTTGTACTACTTCCGGAAGGGCTCGGACTTTGTTTCCGCGGCCATGCGCTCGATAAAGAAGGACGCCAGCGTGAACGGCGTCTACTATATTGCTCCTACTCTCAACGAGCTCGTCCTGGACGGGAAGAGAATAGGAGTATACAAGATAGCCAACGAATGCTACCATACGCTCTACTCTCCTCAGAAGGTGAAGGAGTATGAGAGCATTCTGTCAGCATCCGGGAGGATAAAATGATCAATATCGTTATTCCCATGGCCGGGGAGGGTTCGCGTTTCGTGCAGGCCGGCTACAAGTCGCCCAAGCCGTTCATAGACGTGAAGGGCAAGCCGATGATAGCGCGCGTGATGGAGAACCTGGACTACAGGGGTGCACGCTTCATCCTGCTGGCGCGCACCAGCCACCTGATGCAGGAAAAACGGACGGTTAAGGACATCGAGAGACGCTTCAACGCCGTGTTCGTCCCCGTGGACAGGCTTACCGAGGGCACGGCCTGCACCGTGCTGCACGCCAGGAAATACATAAACGACGGCTCGCCGCTGCTCATCGCCAACTCCGACCAGATAGTGGATACCGGCGTGGCGGGGATGATAGACGCCGCCCTGCAGAAAGGGCTGGACGGCAGCATAATGACCTTCATCGATCCCTACAAGGATAAAAAGTGGTCTTTCGCCAGGCTTAACAGGGCCGGCCTTGTGGCCGAGACGCGCGAGAAGCTGCCTATCTCCAAGTACGCCACCGTCGGGATCTACTTCTTCAGCAAGGGACGCTACTTCGTGGACGCGGCCATAGACATGATAGCGGCCAACGACCGCGTCAACAACGAGTTCTACACCTGCCCCGCGTACAACTACGCGATCAGGGAAAAGCGGCGGATCGGCATCTTCAACATCAGGCGCTCCCAGATGCACGGCACCGGCACCCCCGACGACCTGAACGCCTACATCGGCCTGCTGGAAAGGGGCGGCAAATGAGGTCGGCAAAGCTTTCCGAGATGAAAGGCGGCTGGTTCGCGGGCGATTTCAGCCCCGCCTGCCTCAAGTCGAAAGAGTTCGAGGCGGCGTGCAAATACTACAAGGCGGGGGCCAGGGAGGGGAGTCACGTCCATAAGGTGGCGACGGAAATAACCGTCATCGCCAAGGGCCGCGCGGAGATGGGGGGGCGCGTGTTCGCCGAAGGGGACGTGATAATCCTCTCGCCCGGAGATGCCACCGACTTCCACGCCCTGGAAGATACCATAACGATGGTAGTAAAGGTCCCGAGCGTAGCCGGGGACAAGTATCCGGCCTGAGGGCCGCGCCCCGGTATAACGATGTCCACACGCTTCAGGCAGGCATTCTGGGGATTTGTCAGCGATGTCGGCGGCAGTACGCTGCTGGTGGTGTTCACCTTCGCCGCGACGCCAGTAATACTGAAGCTCACGTCCCAGTCGCTGTACGGCTTCTGGCTGGCTGTTCTCTCCGTGCTCGGCTATTTCGGCCTGGCCGACCTCGGCTTCGGCCTTGCGCTTACACGGGCGGTGGCCGAGCGCCCCGACGATACGGGGGCGGCCAGCAAGGGGCTGATCAGCACCGCCTTCTGGATATTCTGCCTGGGCGGGCTGTTCGTCTGCCTGGCCGGGCTGGCCATAGCGGGCTTCATTCCGCGCTGGTTCCACGTTCCCGCCCAGGACACGGAACTGGTCCTTTCCGCCTACAGGATAGCCATAGTTTCCGGAGGGATATCCCTTACGCTTTCCGTCTTCCCCGCCATCCTGGTGGGCATGCACAGGATGGCGCTGGTGAACAATCTCAGGAACTCGGCGGCTATCGCCGCCATCGGGGTCTCCATCGCCTTCCTGTACCTTCATCTCAGCGTTATCGCGCTCGCCCTGGGCTATATGCTGAACGTGGCGCTGGTGGGCGCTGTCAGCGCATATTCGGTTTTCCGTTCGCTCCCGGAGCTGAGCCTGGGGCCCTCCCTGTTCAACAGGAGCGATTGCCGCAAGCTCTGGGAGTTCGGGGGCTATTTCCAGGGCGGCAAGGTGGCCAGCATCATAGCCGGGAACACGGACCCCGTAGTGATAGCCATGTTCCTCGGCGCCGCCGCTGTCACGCCGTACACGCTCACCTCCAAGTTGGCCATCTTCATCAGCATATCCCTGGCTAGCAAGCTTCCCATTGCGCTGTTCCCGGCCTTGTCTGAGATGTTCGCCAGGCAGGATACCGAGAAGATACAAAGGACGCTGCTGCTGCTCACCTATTACTCCACGCGCCTGGCGGTGGTGGGCGCCGCCTTCCTGGTAGTGGCGAACCGGGAGTTCGTTTCCCTGTGGGTAGGGAGCGCTTCCTTCGGCGGGACCGCCCTTAACCTGGTGTTCGTCTACTGGGTCCTGCAGGATACTATAATACGCGGGTCGGGGGTGGTCATACAGGCCTCAGGCGACCTGCGTAAATGGGCGGCTGCCTCTCTATACGAAGCGGCGGCCAATGTGATCTCCTCCATACTGTTAGTCCGGTATATCGGTCTTGTCGGAGTGGCCCTTGGCACGTCCATCGCCCGAACGCCCTCCGGGCTATACATCCTGCATTATACCTGCAAGAAGATAGGACTGCCCTGGAAACGGCTGCTGTCCGAAGGGGTGGTCCGCCCGTTCATGAAGAGCCTGCCGGCGGCCGCCGCGGCCGTGGCCTTGTGGTTCCTGACGCCTTCCGGCTGGGGCTGGGGCCGGCTGGCCGGGTTCGGGCTCCTGCTTGCCATGGGGAACGTGATAACATTTGAAGGGGTGCGCAAGCTCCTTAATCCGAGGGAACTCTTCAGGTTCTCCTCTCTAGTTTCCATGTGACGCTCCGGAGCGCCGGTAAACGAAGATGCCCTCAGAAAGAACGCTGACCATAGCCATCCCGACGTATAACCGCGCCGCGTCGCTGGACGGGCAGCTTGGCCGGCTGTCGGCGCAGGTTGACGCTTCCGTGGAGGTGCTGGTCTCGGACAACGCTTCCGGGGATAATACCGCCGAGGTGGTGAAAAAATATCAGGGGAAGATCCCCGGCCTTGTCTATTCCAGGAACGCCGAGAACGTCGGGTTCGACCGGAACATCATAAAGCTCTATTCCGTGGCGTCGGGCCGCCATATCTGGTTCCTGAGCGATGACGACCCGATACTGTCGGGCGCTCTGGAGAAGGTCCGCCCGCTGATCTCGGCCTACGACCCCACGGTGGCGGTGCTTGGTGCGGCGGCTTCCCCGGACGATGCTGCTGGATGGCGGGGCGGGCGCGAGCGCGTGGAGGTATTCGGCGGCCTAGGCGAGGTGCCTGACTATTCGTTTTTCACCAGGGCCATTTTCCTGTCAGGGCTCCTGGTGAGGAAGGACCCGGGCGTGGACGCCCAGCTGCTGGAGGGATACGCCGGGTCCAACTTCGTTCAGCTCTCCCTCGCGCTGATACTTCTGTCGCGCCGGTTCAAGTTCTGCCTCGCCCAGGACCTCTCCGCCGTTTGCAGGGAGCCGGGGTATGTTACGCGGGTGGAGATAGCCGGCCTGTGGTTCTGCGGGCCGGCCGGGGCTATGGCGCTGCCAGGCTACGGCTACGACCCTGTTAAGACGAGGAACTGCACGGGCCGGCTGTGGCCGTTCGCCCAGTTCCTGCTTGCCGCTAAGCTCGGCATGTACCGCATGAACCCCGCGATGGGGCCGGATACGGCGCGGAGGTTCCGGGCCCTGCTGGGCTACAGGAGGCTTCTGAGCGTGAAAGCCATGCTCGCCCTTTACCGGGCGGCCCCGGCCTGGCCGTTCAAGGGGCTATACTGGGTCTTCTGCGCCCTGAAATATGGGCCGGGCAGCGGGACGGAAATGTTCAAACGGAAGACGCGGCAGGCGCTGTCGACAAAAGCCAGCGGATTCTGAGGGCGGCACGGCCGCGGGCTTTGTATAATTGGTTGATAACCGGGGGAAGGACCTGCCCGGGCATAAAGCGATGAAAGAACTCTGCATATCACTGATAAACGCGCTGACCGGGGCCGTCTGCGCCGTTATAGGCGCCGAGCGGTTCAGAAGGCTTGCGGCGCTGTTCCTATCCGCTTCGGATAAGGGAGCATTCGCCACGTTCAGCCTGCGCCCGCGCAGCGCGGACCAGGTGGCTACGGTAAGCGACAGCCTTAAACAGGCGAAGAGAACGGGCGTGATACTGCAGGGCGGGCTGATGAACAAGGACGGTTTCACGTTGGAGACGCTGAAGATCTACAAGCGCCTTTTCAGAGGGCAGCCGCTCATCCTTTCCACATGGAAGGGGGAGGATGAAGGCGTTCTCAGGACGGCCAGGGAGCTGGGGGCCGAATGCGTCCTGAGCGAGAAACCGCCTTACGCCGGGGTGAGCAACATCAACCTGCAGATAGTTTCCAGCCGTGCGGGCGTAAAGAAGGCGCGCGAGCTGGGCTGCGAGTACGCGCTGAAGACCAGGACCGATCAGCGGATATACGCGCCTGACGTGGACGAATATTTCCGCAACCTGCTGGACGCTTTTCCGGTCTCCGGCGCCGCCTCAGCGCAGAAGAAGCGCATAGCCGGTATCAGCCTTAACACTTTTAAATACCGCATGTACGGACTTTCCGATATGACGATCTTCGGGCATATTGACGACATGCTGCTGTACTGGGATATCTCGACCGACGACCGCGTTTTCAATAAAGAGGAACGCGAGGCCCCGCGCACGCTCGCCTCTTATTCCAAATGGAGGGTCTGCGAGGTCTATCTGGCCACCGAGTTCCTGAAGAAGATAGGCCGCGAGCTGCGGTGGACGCTGGCCGACAGCTGGAGCGCCTTCCGCGATAACTTCTGCGTCGTGGATAAGGAACAGTTGGACCTATTCTGGCCCAAGTATGGTCGGGCCGAATACCGCTGGCGCTCGTACCGGCAGAATTACCGGACCCAGGAAATCACTTTCCGGGACTGGTTCAACATATACCGCGGACTTGATAACAGGGCCATAGACGAACGGCTGCTGGAGCAGTGAAGAAAGGGGCCTATGCCTGGAAATATCTCGCTCATGAACTACCTGCGCGGCACGGCCGCGGACGTCATCGGAAGGTCGTTGCTGCTGCCAAAGCTCAGGGAGCCGGAGACGGAGCGGCGTTTCAACGATATCGCCTCCGGCTATGCGCGTCTACTGGAGCAGTTCTCCGGCGAAAGCTCCACGGCCGCCGCCAACCCGGAATACCAGTGGGATTCCTGGCGCGGTAGCATCGCCAAGGCCTTTGAGAAAGGAGTCCCTCTGCGCTTCCTGTCCATGCCGGTACTGGCTAAGACCATGGTTTTTGGCCGGAAGCGGGGCAAGCAGAAAGCCGACGAGCGAATAGGCGCGGTAAGGAATGCTTTCGGGGATGAGACCGCCAAACGCCTGCTCCGGGAGGATTTTCTCGGAGCCCCTGCTATCACTGACCCGTTGTGGATGACGTCCGCGAACAGGGCCCATCATGCCTCCCACCTGGCGCACTACAAGCTGGCGGCACGCACGGATTTCTGGGACGCCGGGACAGTGCTCGAATGGGGGGCTGGGTACGGGGACATGGCGAGGCTGCTGCGACGCATGAACCCTCGGCTGACCTATATCATCGTGGACCTGCCGGAACTGCTCGCGCTCCAGTACATCTATCTGGGCGCGCTGGAGGGGACTTCGGCTCTGAACATCGCCAGCCGGACCGGCGGCGTAGTGGAAGGGAAGATAAACCTTATCCCGTACGAATTCCTGGCCGCCGGCCGCCTGACGCCGCGCTGCGACGCCTTCATCTCCAACTGGGCGGTGACGGAGAGCCCCATAGAGGCGCAGAAGATGGTCATCGGCTCCGGCTTGTACTCCGCCCGGAAGGTGCTCCTGGCATATTTCAAGAAGGACGGGAACATGTTCATGGACAGTATAGGGCCTCTTGGCCTTACGGAAGACGCCATCCCTTCCCAGCCTGGCAACGCCTATGCCTTCCGGTAGCCGAGCGTTGCGGCCGTGGAAAACTGAAAAATGATCAAGAAGATAAAGACAGCCATTACTGACCCGGGGAAAATAGTCCGCAAGCTAAGCTCGCGCTTCTACCAGCGGCTCAATGTCGACACCATGCTGGGGGAACTCCTGAGGTATTCTCCTTCCAGGGGGGCCCGGCCGAAGGTAATGTTAGTGGCGCCGCAGTACGATTACGGCGACAGAAAGCGCGGCCTTAGCGTGGAGGAGAATTATTTCCGCCACACGCTAGTGAGCGCGGGCTACGATCTGGTTTCTTTCGATCCTCTCTACGGCCAGCGCCGCTTCGGCGGCAGGCTCATGAACAAGATGCTGCTGGAAAGCGTCTACAGGGAAACCCCGGATGTCGTGCTGTTCGTGCTTTCCAGGGACGAGATAGCCAAGGCGACGCTGCTGGAGATACGCGACGAGCTCGGCGCCGCGACCGTCAACTGGTTCTGTGACGACCACTGGCGCTTCGAGGACTTTTCGCGCGAGTACGCCCCCTGCTTCACCCTGGCGGTGACCACCGACGTGCAGGCGCTTCCCAGGTACGAGGCCGCAGGCATCAGGAACGTCATCCTGTCGCAGTGGGCCTGCAACCATTACCTCTACCGGAAGCTGGATCTGCCCTACAAGTACGACGTCAGCTTCGTCGGGCAGCCGCACGGGGACAGGCCGCGGGTGATAGCCGACCTCAGGAAAGCCGGGCTTAAGGTGGCAGCCTTCGGCTACGGGTGGCCCGGCGGAAGGGTATCCTTATACGAGATGAACAGGATTTTCTGCGAGTCCCGCATAAACCTAAACCTCAGCAACGCTTCCGTCGGTGGGGCTACCCAGATAAAAGGGCGGGATTTCGAGATCCCCGGCTGCGGCGGGTTCATGCTGACCGGCGAGAACCAGGCTCTCTACGGATATTTCGAGCCGGGAAAAGAGATAGCCGTCTACAAGGATACCGCCGACCTGGTGGAGAAAGCCCGGTATTATCTCGCCAATGAAAAGAGGCGGGAGGAAATAAGGCTCAGCGGGTACCGGCGTACCCTGCGGGAGCATACGTACGAGCAGAGGCTTAAGAAGATATTCGAAAAGGTGTACCAGGGCCCGGCCGCCATATGACCCCGGACCGGAGCGAATACCGCGGCGGGCCTCCGGCCGCACCCGGGGAGACCCTCTCCCGGGCACGTTCTGTCGCCAGGCTCTTTCCGTACCTGCTTTATCTCTCTGTGTTCTTCGCGTACCTCTGCGACAACGGCGCTTTCGGCCCTGTTATCGGTCGCGCCGGAGCTGGGTTCTTCGGGCTGGTGCCTATAGTACTGCTCCTGGCCCTTTTGGTTTCCGGTCGTTTCACGCAGGCTTTCCGGCGGGCTTGCAGCGACCCTTTCACGGCTCTCCTCTTCTTTAGCGGCCTCGCGCTGATAGCGCTGCAGCTGGTTTCCAATTCTCGCTCCGGCTGGACTCCGATTGCATTGAAGGAGGAGCTCTACTGGCTTTCAGGCGTCGGCACCGTGCTACTGCTGAGCGCCACCTCGGCGGCGGGGCTGCTGCAGGAAGTTCGAATGGAATTGCTGGCGGCGTCGTTCTGCGCTGGTCAGGCGGTCAACCTGGCTTTCGCGCTCTTTGGATTCCCACAGCTCTTAGAGCATGTCGGCACGGGGCTTTATTATTCCGGCGGATCCGTAAAGATAGGACAGCTGTTCAGCGTAGTGTGCACCTTCTCTGCCATAATTTGCGCAAACGCGGCGTCTATGGACTTTTTCCGGCGCAGAGGACTGCCTGCCTTTATGCTGGGGATAAGCCTCCTCTCGGCTTTCTTTATCCCCACTTCCGGCTCACGCACAGGAACCGTATGCTTTCTGCTCATGCTGATGATGTGGGGGCTCTCCCTCCGGAAAAAAACCGCCATGCTCCCGGTCTTGCTGGCTTACCTGTGCGGCTCGCTGCTGATGTTCTCTCTTCATAACCCGAGAGAACTGAACATTGATAATCCATCCACCGTAGCCAGGATATTCATGTACCGCACCGACATGTGGATAATAGCCTCGCATCCATGGGTGGGGATAGGCATGGACCTGGGGAACTATCAGGAATATGTTAGGTCCTCCCCGTATTTTGCCGCCTTTTCGGTGGTTGACCCTTGGGTGGCCCAGTACCCTATCCCGCACAGCTGGACATTGGAGATAGTCGTACAATCAGGGGTCCTTGCCGGGGCACTTTTCCTGCTCTTTGCGTTTTCGGCGTCGCTCCTGGTCTGGCGGTCTTCCGGCGCGGTGAGCGAGGCGGCGAACTGGGCCAGGGTGCTGCTGTTGGCCTACCTGGTCATTAACGCCGGGCTGCTGTTCCATCCTCTGAACGATTCCTTCCAATGGATACTGCTGGCGTCGGCCTTTGCCAGCGTCGCCGTTTCCGCCTCCGTGAAGGAGCAGATGTAGCGCTATATGACCGAAACTCCGCTCATCAGCGTGGTCATGCCCGTTTACAACGGCGCGGCTACCGTGCTGGCGGCGGCGAACAGCGTACTGGGGCAGACCTACAGGAACATAGAGCTGCTGGTCGTGGACGACCAGTCCACCGACGATACGGTGAAGCTGCTCGGGTCCGTCCAGGACCCGCGGCTCAGGATAATTTCCAACCCGAAGCGCGGCGGGATAGGGGCGATACGGCGCTACGGCACCGCCCGGGCGAAGGGGGAATACGTGGCGGTGCAGGACGCCGACGACATCTCCTACCCGGAGCGGCTCGGGGCCCAGCTGGAGCATATGCGGCGCAATTCGCTGAAGCTCTGCGGGACCTGGGCTTACCTGGTGCTGCCGGACGGGACACGCGAGGAGTTCCGCCACCCGACGGAGCCGGAGGTCATCAGGAAGAACATCATCCGCACGAACTGCTTCGTGAACAGCACGATGATGTTCGCGAAGGACGCTTACGAGGCGGCCGGCGGGTACGACCCCTCGCCGGGCCTGAGCTACGTGGAGGACTACGACCTCTGGCTGCGGATGGCGGCCAGGTTCCCCGCCGGGAACCTGCCGCGGATAATGGTGGAGTACACCGCCCCGAGGGACGACTTCAGGTATCTCTGGCGGGAGCAGACCCGCACCGCCAAGGCCAGGCTGCGCGCTATAGCCAGGTACGGCTATTCCGTGCGCCACCTTCCTTTCGTCTTCACCCCGCTGCTGGCGGCTTTCCTGCCCAAGAGGCTGAAGCTGAAGGTGCGGAAGGCCCTTTTCAAAGGCAACTGATGGCGCCCGATATACACGTGCTGCAGCTAGTGGGGGACCCGGTGGGCGGGATACGCCGGCACGTGCACGCGCTGCTCTTCGGGCTTTCCGCTCGCGGGCTGCGCCAGAGCTACGCCTATTCCACCGCCGCCAGCGACCAGGTTTTCCGCAAGGAGCTGCCGCTGCTGGAGGCCGGGCTCGGCGGCCGGCTGCTGCCGCTGAAGATAAGCAAGAAGCCGTCCCCCGGCGACTTCGCCAACCTCGCCGCGCTGCGGCGCTACGTGCGGGCGAACGGCGTTACCATAGTCCACGGCCACGGGGCCAAGGGCGGGGCCTACGCGCGCCTGCTGGCGCTTCTCTGCGGCGTAAAGGCCGTCTATACGCCGCACGGCGGGGCTGTGCACGACATGTTCGGGAAGGCGGAGGGCCTCGCTTATACGCTGGCGGAAAAAGCTTTCCTGCCGCTGACGGACAGGTTCGTGTTCGAGTCCGCCTACTCGGCGCGCGCTTACGAGAAAAAGATCGGGCGCCCCGGCCGCTGGACGGTGAACCACAACGGCATAGAGCCGCCGCCGGAAAGTCCTCCGGCGAGGCCGTTCCCGGCGCGGGGGGAGGCGGTGAATATCGGCGTGTTCGCCATGCTGCGCGGCCAGAAGGGGCAGCTTTACGCCGTGCGGGCCGCGGCGGAGCTGGCGCGCGCACGGAGCGGGGTTCTGCTGCACCTGTTCGGCGAGGGGCCGGACCGGGCCGCGCTGGAGGCCGAGGCCGCCAGGCTGGGGGCGTCCGGCGTAGTGCGGTTCCGCGGCGAGACCGAAGCGCCGCTGGAGCGCATGCGGGAGATGGACATAGTCCTGATCCCGTCGCTGTTCGAATCTTTCGGTTATGCCGCCATAGAGGCGTTCTCGCTTTCTAGGCCGGTGGTAGCCGCGCGCACCGGGGGGCTGCCGGAGATAATCTCCGACGGGGAGGACGGCCTGCTTGCGGAACCCGGTTCCGGGGAGGCCCTGGCGGCCGCGCTGCGGCGGCTCATGGACGAGGACGGGCTGGCCGCGCGCCTGGCCGCCAAGGGGAGGCGGAAGGCCGCCGCCGATTTTTCCCTGGAGAGGATGCTCGCCGGGATAGCCGGCGTATACGGGGAGGTCGCGGCCTGACGCCATACCAGGCGGGCCCCGCGCGGCGCATGAAGGAACTCCGGAAATTGCTCAGGCTGGCCGCAAGGGCTTTGAAGGAGCTCCGTTTCCTGGCTTTCGTGGCGAGGATAGACAAGCGGACCTGGCGGCGCCACGAGGAGCTGCTGAGCTGGGCCGAGAACCGGCGGGACGACGGGGACGGCGGCGCCGGCCCCGTGGTGCGCCGCGGCGCGGAGCTGCGGGCGGCGGCGCTGGCCTCGTTCAAGGGCAAGCTCCGCGGCGTTACGGGTCTCAGGGTGCTGCTGCACGTTCCGCCCAAGGAGACCTCGCCGGGGGGCTTCTCCCTTTTCAGCAACCTGGCCGACAGCCTGGAGTATATCGGCGTCCCGGCGAGGAAGCTGCACTGGGGGGACGATTTCGGCAGGGCCCTGGACGAGTTCTCCCCGACGCATTTCCTGAGCAGCGACCACCGGATGTACCTGGACCGCATAGACTGGGACCGCGCGGCGGCCTACCGGAAGGGCCGCCAGTTCGCCGTGGGGCTGACCGCCTCGGTGGACCTGCAGGGGGACATCACGCTGGCGGACCGCCTGGAGTGGGGCCGCGCGCACGGGGTCTCTTTCTATTACGGCTTCAGGACCGGCGAGTATTTCGGGGAGAGGCCGGAGTATGCGCCCTACTTCGGACGGGGCGGGAAGATAATCAGCGTGGAATTCGGGGCGAACCCGCTGCTGTACTACCCGGTCCAGGCGCGCGAGAAGGACCTGGACTATATTTTCCTCGCGTCCTCCAACATAGACAAGCACGCGCGGTATTTCGAGTGGCTGCCGGAGATAGTTTTCAGGACGCCGGGGCTCATAGACGGGCCGGGCTGGTACCGCATCGGCCGCTGCGCGCCGAGGGAGATACACAGGCACCTGTACGCGCGCGCCAAGGTCGGGCTGAACCTGCACATCGACGACAGCCTGCGGTGGGCTTCGGAGCTGAACGAGAGGACTTACATACTGGCCGCCTGCGGCCTGCCGCAGCTGATAGACAACCCCAAGCTGCTCTTCAGGCGCTTCAGCCGGGAGGCGGTGTTCTGCGCGGAGACGCCGGCCGAATACGCCTGGCTCTACCGCGGGATCCTGGCGGACCCGAAGGCCGCGGAGCAGCGGGCCCTGCTGGCGCTGGAGGAAGTGTACGCCCGGCACACGACTTTCCACCGCGCCGAGAAGCTGGCGGCTGAGCTCGCCGCGCTGTCCTGAAAAATATGGTGGCGGCGCCTGAAGTTCAGCGCGCGCCTTCGCGGTTGAGCACCACCTTTGTGCTTATCCTGTGGTCGATGCAATAAGGAAAGTCTAATTCCGAAAATGGGTGTAAAATGGAATTTGCGTTTCCATAAATTACCTGCTATAATCTGGATATGATAAGAAGATTCCTGCTGCCGCCGGCCCAGAGTTTTTTCCTTTTTGGGCCGCGCGGTACCGGCAAATCCGTCTGGACGCGTGCGGCTTTTCCCGACGCGCTGGTCCTGGATTTTCTGGACCCGGAAATATTCCGGTCTTATTCCGCCTATCCCGAACGTCTGCGGGAAGCTGTATTGGCAGGGGGGAAAAAAGACATTCTTCTGGATGAGATACAAAAAGTGCCGCAGGTTTTAAGCGTTATCCACGCGCTGATAGAAGAAAAACGCGGTCTGCGTTTTATAATGACGGGCTCCAGTTCGCGCAAGATCAAAAAGACCGGCGCAGACCTGCTGGCCGGCCGGGCGCTCAATGCTTCGCTTCATCCTTTTATGGCTTCAGAGCTGGGGGAGGCTTTCTCTCTGGAAAAAGCCCTTGCTACCGGCTTGGTGCCGCTGGTCTGGTTCGCCGCCGACCCGCAGCAGACTTTAAAGAGTTATCACGCATTGTATCTTAAGGAAGAAGTTCAGGCGGAGGCCCTGGTGCGCAGCATACCTGCTTTCACGCGTTTTCTGGAGGCGGTAAGCTTTTCGCATGGTTCGGTGCTAAGCGTAAGCGCGGTGGCCCGCGAATGCGAGGCTGAACGCAAAACGGTGGAAGGGTATCTGAAAATACTTGAGGACTTGCTGTTAAGTTTTCAGGTCGGCGTTTTTACCAGGCGGGCTAAACGCCGGCTGGCGGCGCATCCTAAATTCTACCTGTTCGACTCCGGAGTGTTCCGCAGCCTGCGCCCCAAGGGGCCGCTGGACCGGCCAGAGGAGATAGGCGGCCTGGCTTTGGAGGGGCTTGTTGCACAGCATTTGCGGGCCTGGATCAGTTACCGGGGCAGGGAGAATGCTTTATACTACTGGCGCACGCAGAAAGGCGTAGAGGTGGATTTCGTCGTTTATGGCGAAGACGGGCTTTATGCGGTGGAAGTTAAGAATTCCGCAAAGGTGCAGCCGGAGCATTTAAAGGGGCTGCGGGCTTTTTCCGAAGACTACCCGGAGGCGCGCTGCCTGCTGCTTTACCGGGGGGCGCAGCGGCTTAGGAAGGGCAACGTGCTATGTCTTCCTTGTGAGGATTTCCTGCGCGGCTTGCGGCCTGGGAAAGTTATATGGCAGTGAAAGCTGCGCTGTCCCGCTTCAGCGGGCGCCTTCGCGGTTGAGGACCACCCCGACGGTCTTGAAGGCTATCATCACGTCCAGCCAGAGGTCCCAGTTCTTGACGTACCAGCCGTCCATGGCCAGGCGGAAGTCGTAGGAGGTCTCGCTGCGGCCGCTCACCTGCCAGAGGCCCGTTATGCCCGGCGGCAGGCGCAGTATTATGTGCCCGTCGCCCGCGAGGAACTCCCGTTCCCTGGGGAGGTAGGGGCGCGGGCCGATGAGGCTCATCTCGCCCTTGAGGATGTTGAAGACCTGCGGCAGTTCGTCCAGGGAGCTTGAGCGCAGCCAGCGGCCGACCGGGGTGATGCGCGGGTCGTTCTTCAGTTTCCAGTACTTCTGCCATTCCTGCCTGGCCTCCGGGTCGGTGGCCAGGATCTCCTCCAGGCGTTCCTCGGCGTCCTGGTACATGGTGCGGAACTTGTAGCACATGAACGGGCGGCCGTTCTTTCCGATGCGTTCCTGCTTGAGTATAGCAGGGCCTGGAGAGTCTTTCTTTATGAGCCTGGCGATGTGTATAAGCGCCGGGACCGAAAGAATAAAAACAGCCAGTCCCGCCAGATAGTCTATAAAGCGTTTTGTGCTGTAGGTTAGCGGGTGGGAGAGATTGTTGCGTATTTCGAGGATGACGGTCTGCTCCCGGAAAAAATGCCTGAGCTCGGTGCCGCTGACGGCGATGCCTCCTATATCCGGTATAAAGAGCGTGTTCTCGGCCTTGTGCTGTATATGGTTGATGAGCCGGATAAGAGCGTCTTTGTCCAGCTCCGGTTTGGCCACTACGACATCGTGGATGTCCGCGCTTTTTATGTAGCGCTCTATCTTGTCTACGCCGCGGTGTACTTTATGGCAGCTGATCTGCAGGGTGGACGGCGTGTCGTCTATAAAGCCTCCCACCACGTAGCCGAGGTTGGGCTCGTGCGAGATGGCCGCGTACGCGCTGCGGGCAGCGTCTCCGGACCCGACAATTAGGAGCTTGCGGATCATCAGGCCTGCGCTGTAAAGCAGCCTCTTGACGCGCAGCCGTATGAGCGGCATCAGCATGACGGCAAGGAGGAACATGGCGACGACGAGCGCGCGGGAATACTGTTCGGCGCGCTTCATCAGGAAAAGCATGATGAGCGTGGCCACGGTAGCGAGGAAAGACGACTTCCAGAGGAACTTTACCTCGTCCCAGGCGGCGAACCTGCGGTTGTAGCCCTCCTCGTAGAACATCACCAGCAGCCAGACCGGGAAGAGCCACCAGTAGGCGCGGAAATGGTACTGGAAAGGAGGCAGGCCGAGCAGCAGGTGCGGCAGGACGACCAGCCGGACCAGTACCGCGAGATGGAAGATGGCGAGCAGCGCGGCCGAGTCCAGCAGGAAAAGCGCCAGTATCCCCAGGCGGTTCTTGAGCTTGGTGGGGGTGAGGTGCTGTTGCAGTGTCATGCGCGCGGAAGGACGGGCAGCCGCCCCTTTCCGTCAGGATATTATACTGAATATCACGCGGAGGGACCGGCCGGCGCGTCTCCGCCGGCGCCGCCGGGCCGCCCGGCTTTGCCTGAGACGGCGGCTATGAAATACACTAAGAAGGCCGTGAGCGGCAGGTCGAAGGAGGAGTCCGTGATCATCATCACCAGGAAGCCCGCCAGCGCCGCCAGGCCCCAGGCGGAATAGACGTCCCGGTATTCCAGGAAGCTCTTCGCCGAGCTGCGCAGCAGCGCGTACAACAGGAGCAGCAGGGCGAAAAGTCCGGGCAGGCCGCTCTCGGCGAGGTGCTGCAGATACAGGTCGTGAACGTCCTGGAAGTCTATCTTGTTGTCTACCGGCTGGTGGTGGTAGTAGTTGAAGACCCGCCTTAGGGCGTAGGGCCCGGTGCCGGTCAGGGGGTAGTCCCTGAAAATACGCAGCCCGGAGTGCCACATGGAGAAGCGCACGTTCACCGTGTAGTCCTTTTTTATGTCCGTGACGCGCTCCCTGCTGGCCTTGTTCTGCACCGCGGTGGCCGCGAAGGCCAGCAGTAAGACCGAGAAAAGAACGAGGACGGTCTTGCGGGCTTCCCTGATCAGGGCGAAGACGACGCCGAGCGACAGGATAAGGCCCAGCGCCGGGCCCCGCGAAAGGCTGGCGCAGAAGCCGGCGAAGATGCAGGCCAGCAGCGCCTGCAGCAGTCCGCGGGCCCTGCCCCGGGCGGCGGTGGCGGCCAGCACGGCCATTACCGCGGCCAGGGCCATGACCTCGCCGTAGCTGACGGCGTGCATGGCGCCGTAGGCCCGCACGAGGCTGGTCCCGGAGGAGCGCAGAAGGGAGCTTGTCAGCTGCCATACCCCCATAAGTCCGGCGGCGGCGGCGCCGGCCAGGAACCAGCGGACGGCTTTTTGGCGGGAGCCGTTGGAGACCGCGTGGAAAAGCGTCAGGGCCGCCAGGACCTTCATCAGTTCGGTGTTCAGCCGGGAAAAGCTCAGGTGCGGGTCCAGGGAGAAGATGGAGGAGAAGACGTAGGAGACCAGGTATACCGTCAGCGGGAAGACGAGGGGGTTCTGGTTCAGTTCCGACGCCGTCCGCCGGAAGCCTTCCGGCGAGGCGAAGGTTTTCCAGACGACGGCGGCCGCCATCAGCAATATGGCCGCTTCGCTCAGCGTGATGGAGAGCAGGCAGGCCGCAGCGAAAAAGTACAGCCCGGCTCGCAGGGTCCTGTCCGGCAGTGCTTTGTCCATAAATTTTAATGATAAGATATCCCCGGGTTTCGTTTCAATAGAAATGGGAAGGTCTGGCTTTGCCGGGGTGCGCTGCGTGGATATGAAAAAGTTCGGTCTTATCGCCGGGTTCCTGTCGCTGGTCTGCTCCGGCGCGGGGGAGCTGCGCGCCCAGCAGTACGGGCTGCAGGCTCTGGTGCCGCCGGAGGCGGATATGTCGCGCGAGGCGACGCGGGATATCTCCGGCGGCTTCCTGGCCCTGCGCGGGGGCGGGGCGGACCTGAACGGGCTTGACGTGAGCGTATTCTACGGCAAGCGCGTCTCCAGCGGCACGTACAGCGCGCTCACCGCGGGGACGGCGCTGATAGGCCTGCCCGGCAGCGGCTATTTCGACGTCGGGACGGCAAGGCGGGACCTGGCTGGAATGACGATACACGGCAGCACCGACAAATACTACCTCTTCGGCGGCGGAGGCGTGCCGCGCCTGGCGCTGCTCGCCTCCGTGCCGGTGTCGTTCGGGGATTTCTCCGTGATAAAGGACAAAAAGGAAGAGGGGCGTTTTTATAACCTGCTGACCGGCGTGCAGGGCGGCGCCTATTACAACGCGCGGGGCGGGGATTTCCTTCTTACGCCGTCGGTGCTGCTCGCTTTAATGGGCGGCTACAAGGAAACGTACAGCGGCGGGGTTTACTGGAGCAACCGGAAGGCCGGCTGGATAAGACCCTACGCGGTTCTGACGCTCGGCGCCGACCTGGCCTGCCTGCCGCGGGAATGGAAGCTGGGCGCCGTCTACCAGCGGTTCTTCAGTTCCGGCCAGCAGAGGGCCATGGACGTGCTGCAGTTCAGGTTTGCGCTGGGCTGGGGAGGGGCGCACGGCAAGGCGGGGAAGCCGGCGGCCGGGCAGGGAGAGATTGATTGAGCCCCGTTATACTGCTAAAATTTATTCGCGTCTATAATGGGAGGAGCGGCGATGAAGAGGCTTAAGATACTTGTGACGGGCGGCGCGGGCTTCATAGGCTCGCACCTGTGCAGGCGGCTGCTGGCTGACGGGCACGACGTGCTGTGCGTGGACAGCCTGTTCACCGGCAGCAAGGACAACATCCTGGACCTTTTCGACAACAAGCGCTTCGAGTTCCTGCGCCACGACATCACCGAGCCGCTCACGGTGGAGGTCGACCAGATCTACAACCTGGCCTGCCCGGCCTCGCCGGTGCACTACCAGTTCAACCCGGTGCACACGACGAAGACCTCGGTGCACGGCGCCATCAACATGCTGGGGCTGGCCCGCCGCACCAAGGCGCGCATCCTGCAGGCCTCTACGAGCGAGGTGTACGGCGACCCGGAGGTGCACCCGCAGCCGGAGGGCTACTGGGGCCGCGTCAACACGATAGGCCCGCGCGCCTGCTACGACGAGGGCAAGCGCTGCGCCGAGACGCTGTTCTTCGACTACCACCGCCAGCACAGGCTGGAGATAAAGGTGGTGCGCATCTTCAACACTTACGGCCCGAACATGCATCCCAACGACGGGCGCGTGGTCAGCAACTTCATCGTGCAGGCGCTGCGGAACAAGGACATCACCATCTACGGCGAGGGCGCGCAGACGCGCAGCTTCCAGTACGTGGACGACCTGGTGGAGGGGATGCTGGCCATGATGGCCAGCCCCGCGGACTTCACCGGTCCGGTGAACATCGGCAATCCCGGCGAGTTCACCATTAAGCAGCTAGCCGAGAAGGTGCTGGAGCTCATCCCCGAGAGCCGGAGCAGGCTGGTTTACAAGCCGCTGCCGCAGGACGACCCGCGCCAGCGACAGCCGGATATCCGCCTGGCCGGGGAAAAGCTCGGCTGGGCCCCCAAAGTAGCCCTGCAAGAAGGCCTCCTCAAAACCATCGCCTACTTCCGAAAAAGGGGACAGGCTGCTTTTTAAGGGGCGTGCGCCAGAGGAGAAAAAAGGGGACAGGCTGCTTTTTTCTGGAAAGTCCGCCCTTTGTCTTGAGGAGCTTAAATGACGAAAATGAACAGGTCTATCTGCTGCATCGGCGCTGGCTACATAGGAGGACCTACGATGGCCGCGATAGCGGACCACAACCACGACCGCAAGGTGATGGTCGTGGACATCAACAAGGCGCGCATAGACGCGTGGAACTCCGACAGGCTGCCTATCTACGAACCGGGCCTCGACGAGGTGGTGAAGCGCCGCCGCGGCAAGAACCTGTTCTTCTCTACCGACATAGATAAGGCCATCCGCGACTGCGACATCATCTTCGTCGGGGTGAACACGCCGACCAAGACCTTCGGCCGCGGCGCTGGCTGCGCCTCGGACCTGCAGTACTGGGAGGCTACCGCGCGCAATATTGTGAAGGTGGCCAATCGCGATAAGATAGTGGTGGAGAAGAGCACGCTGCCGGTGCGCACGGCCGAGGCGATGGAGCACATCCTCAGCCGCCACCCGAAGCACCATTTCGAGGTGCTGTCCAACCCGGAGTTCCTTGCCGAAGGCAGCGCTATAAGCGACCTGGAGAACCCTGACCGTGTGCTGATCGGGGGCCACCAGACGCCGCGCGGCAAGGCCGCGATAAAGGCGCTGGCGGACGTATACGCCGCGTGGGTGCCGAAGGAGCGTATCCTCACCGCCAACCTGTGGTCGTCGGAGCTTTCCAAGCTGGCCGCCAACGCGATGCTGGCGCAGCGCATCAGCTCTATTAACTCGCTGTCTGCGCTGTGCGAGGCCACAGAAGCCGACATAGACCAGGTGGCGAAGGCCGTGGGCATGGACAGCCGCATCGGCCCGAAGTTCCTGAAGGCGGGGCCAGGCTTCGGCGGGAGCTGCTTCAAGAAGGACATTCTTAACCTGGTGTACATCTGCGAGACCTACGGGCTTCAGCAGGTGGCCGACTACTGGCGCCAGGTGGTGCTGATGAACGATTACCAGCAGGAGCGCCTGGTGGGGACCGTGATCAGGACGATGTTCAACACGCTGGCCAACAAGAAGCTGGCGCTGTTCGGCTTCGCCTTCAAGGCGAACACCAGCGACACGCGCGAGAGCCCGGCGATAGCCATAACGAAGATGCTGGCGGAGGAGCGTGCCCAGATAGTTATCACAGATCCGAAAGCGCTTGGCCATGTGGCCGAGGACCTTGGCGAGTTGGCCTCCAGGGTTAAGACCACCGAGGACCCGTACGAGGCGGCTAAGGACGCCGACGCCATCGTTCTGCTGACAGAGTGGGACCAGTTCAGGGGGCTGGACTATGGGCGGCTTTATCGGGGTATGCGCAAGCCGGCGTTCCTGTTCGACGGGCGCAACGTGCTGGACCACGCCGCCCTGCGAAAGGTGGGTTTCGAGGTGAAAGCCGTCGGTAAGTGACGTCTGGCTTCTTAAAGAAAAGGGGACAGGCTGCTTTGGAAAAGTAGCCTGTCCCCTTTTTTCAAATTTGGTACAATTAGGGGGGAGTTATATATTTAAGGAGAACTCAAAAATGGCTACGAAGATCGGTATTAACGGTTTTGGACGCATAGGCAGGCTGGTGGCCCGCGCTATACTGGCCCGCACGGACGGCCAGTTGGAACTTGCCGCCATCAACGACCTGACCGATGCCAAAACGAACGCGCACCTGCTGAAATACGACTCGGTGCACGGCCGTCTGGAACAGGACATAAAGGCCACCGCCGATGACGAGATCTCCGTGGACGGCAGGAAGATCAAGGTCTTCAAGGAGAAGGACCCGGCCGCCATCAACTGGAAGAGCGTCGGCGTGGACATCGTGATAGAGTCCACCGGCCTGTTCACCATAAAGAAGGACGGCGTTAACAAGAAGGGCAAGCAGGTTAAGGGCGCCGAGAACCACATCACCCACGGCGGGGCCAAGAAGGTCATCATCTCCGCGCCGGCCGAGGGCGAGGACATCACTGTCGTCATGGGCGTCAACGACGCAAAGTACGACCCTAAGAACCACCACGTGGTCTCCAACGCCTCCTGCACAACCAACTGCCTGGCGCCGTTCACGAAGGTGCTGCAGGACAAATGGGGCATCGAGAAGGGCCTGATGACCACGATCCACGCCTACACCAACGACCAGAAGATCCACGACATGGCCCACAGCGACCTGCGCCGCGCCCGCGCCGCCGCGCTCTCCATGATCCCGACCTCAACCGGCGCCGCCAAGGCCATCAGCCTGGTTATGCCCGAGCTGAAGGGGAAACTGGACGGCTTCGCGATCCGCGTGCCCACCCCGAACGTCTCCGTGGTGGACCTGACGGTGACGCTCTCAAAGCCGGCCACCGCCGAGGAGATCAACGCCGAACTGAAGAAGGCCGCCGAGGGGCCGCTGAAGGGCATTATGGGCTACTCCGAGGAGCCGCTGGTGAGCGTGGACTACAACCACTGCCCGCTGAGCTCTACGGTGGACGCCAAGAGCACGAAGGTCATCGGCGGCAATTTCGCCAAGGTTCTGAGCTGGTACGACAACGAGTGGGGCTACTCCAACCGCGTCGTGGACCTGGCCGCGCTGATGGTGAAGAAGGGCCTGTAATCGGAAGCTTTGCCGGGGGTCGGGTGGCGCCGCAAGGCGCGCGGACCCTGAGACCCCCGGCTTTGTTCGCAGTCGTTCAGGAGCTACTACAATGGCTAAGAAGAGAGTGCTGATCATGGGGGCCGCGGGCCGCGACTTCCACAACTTCAACGTGTTCTACCGCGACAACAAGGACTACGAGGTGGTGGCTTTCACCGCCTACCAGATCCCGAACATCGCCGGCCGCAAGTATCCGAAGGAACTCGCGGGCAGGCTGTACCCGAAGGGCATCCCGATATACGAGGAGAAGTACCTGCCCGAGCTGATAAAGAAGCTGAAAGTGGACGAGGTGGAGTTCGCCTATTCCGACGTGAGCTTCAACACCATTATGTCCAAGGCCTCGATCGCGCTGGCCGCCGGCGCGAATTTCAAGGTCCTCTGCGCAGAGCAGACCTACATCCGCTCCAAGAAGCCCGTGATAGCCGTTTGCGCCGTGCGCACCGGCTGCGGCAAGAGCCAGACCACCCGCGCGATAGCGTCGATGCTGAAGGAGATGGGCAAGAAGGTGGTGGCGATCCGCCATCCTATGCCCTACGGCGACCTGGTCAAGCAGACCTGGCAGCGCTTCGAGACGCTGGAGGACCTGAAGAAGCACAAGTGCACCATCGAGGAGATGGAGGAGTACGAGCCCCATATCGCCAACGGCCACGTTGTGTACGCCGGCGTTGATTACGGCGAGATCCTCAAGCGCGCCGAGAAGGAGGCCGACGTTATCCTCTGGGACGGCGGCAACAACGACGTGCCGTTCTACAAGCCGGACCTGCACATCGTGGTGACCGACCCGCTGCGGGCCGGCAACGAGGCCACCTACCACCCCGGCGCCGAGAACCTGCGCATGGCCGACATCGTCGTCATCAACAAGGTCGACACCGCCAGCGCCAGGCAGATAGAGACCGTGCGCGAGAACATCCGCCGGATGAACCCGAAGGCCCAGATCATAGAGGCCGAGAGCCCGGTGACCGTGGACAACCCGGAGGCCGTGAAGGGCAAGAGGGCGCTCGTGGTCGAGGACGGCCCGACGCTGACCCACGGAGAGATGAACTTCGGCGCCGGCCACGTGGCCGCACGCAAGTACAAGGCCAAGTCCATCATCGACCCGCGCCCTTACGCGGTCGGCACGATAGAGAAGGTGTACGAGAACTTCAAGCAGATCACGGACATCCTTCCCGCGATGGGCTACGGCGACAAGCAGATGAACGAGCTTAAGAGGACCATCAACGCCGCCAAGGCCGAGGTGGTCATCGTCGGCACGCCGATAGACCTGGCGCGCCACCTGGAGTTCAACAAGCCGTCCGTCCGCGTGACCTATGAACTCAAGGAGCGCAGGGCCGGCGGGCTGAAGGCCGCGCTGAAGAGGGTGCTGTAAGACGCAAACCATGCCCGGGCCGGCGGCCCCGGCCCGGGCGCGGTTAAAATTCACGAGAGGTGCTGAAATGACCACGGAAGCCAAGACGGTGCTGAAGCTGGCGAAGGTGCAGGACGCCCACCTGAAGGACAAGAACGTGCTGGTCCGCGTGGACTACAACGTTCCGCTGAAGGACGGCGCGATAACGGACGATACCCGCATCCGCGAGACGATGAAGACCGTGAAGCTGCTGCTCGAGGGCAACAACCGGGTGGTGCTGATGGCGCACCTGGGCCGCCCGAAGGGTCAGCCCGTGGAGAAGTACAGCCTGAAGCCCGTGGCGGCCCGCCTGGCCGAGCTCTCCGGCGCGAAGGTTCACTTCGCCCCTGACTGCGTGGGGCCCGCGGCGGACAAGGTGGTGGCTGCGGCGAAGAAGGGCGAGATAGTCCTCCTCGAGAACCTCCGTTTCCACGCCGAGGAAGAGAAGAACGACGAGAATTTCGCGAAGCAGCTGGCAGGTCACGGCGAGTTCTTCGTGCAGGAGGCCTTCGGCGCGCTGCACCGCGCGCACGCTTCCACCGCGGCGATAGCAAAGTTCCTGCCGGGGGCCATAGGTTTCCTGGTGCAGAAGGAGCTGGAGTATCTGGACCACGCGATGGTCAGCCCGGTGCGGCCGTTCCTGGCCATCATAGGCGGCGCAAAGGTCTCCGACAAGATCTCCGTGCTCTACAGCCTGATAGAGAAGGTTGATACGCTGATCATAGGCGGCGGCATGGCCTACACTTTCCTGGCAGCGCAGAACACCAATATCGGCAACTCGCTGCTGGAGGCCGACAAGGTGGAGGAGGCCAAGAACATCATCCTGAAGGCGCACCGCAACAATGTCGAGCTGCTGCTGCCGGCGGATCACCGCGTGGTTGGCGAGATAAAGCCGGACGCCGAGGTGGAGGTGACGCAGGCGATGGCCGTGCCGGACGGGATGATAGGCGTGGACATAGGGCCGCGCACCGAGATGCTTTTCGCCGACAAGATAAAGGGCTCCAAAACCATCTTCTGGAACGGACCGGTGGGTATTTTTGAGACGCCGGCCTTCGCGAGCGGCAGCATAACCGTGGCCGAGGCCATGGCTGCGGCCACGCGCGCGGGCGCCACCACTATACTCGGCGGGGGCGACACTCTTAGCGTACTGAAGACCGCCAAGGTCAGCCCGGATAGCATCTCTCACTGCTCCACGGGCGGCGGCGCCAGCCTGGAGTTCGTGGAAGGCAAGCAGCTTCCGGGCCTGGTGGCCCTGTCGCAGAAGTAGTTTTATAACGCAGCCGGAGGTTTTTTAACAATGTACACGCTCATACTGATACTGCACGTAATACTCGGCATAGCCGTAATACTTGCCATCCTGGTCTTCCAGACCAGCAAGGGCTCGGCTTTGGCCATGTTCGGCGGCGGAGGCGACGCTCTCTTCAACACAGCAAGCGGGACGTCCTTCATAAAGAAGTTCACGATGGTGACCGCAGGGCTCTTTGCAGTGACCTCTTTGCTGCTGACGATAATTGGCTCCACCCGGCAGATGAGTTCGGTGGTGCAGGAGTTCCCGATGCAGCAGCGCGCCCCGCAGCAGCAGGCCGCCCCCTCCCAGCCCAAAAAATAGGGACAGACACCTATTTTCCCAGATAAAACGCCCCGTTTAGCGGGGTGTTTTATTTATATGTCATAAACGTTTTTTTCGCACCCGTGGGGGGGCTGCGGAAAATAGGTGTCTGTCCCTATTTATTTCCTATTTATTTCATTACTTTGTTTTCGAAGGTGTTGGCGATGTCGAGGAGGTTGTCGTAGGTCTTGGCGGAGAAGAGACGCTTGCGCAGCGTTAAGTTGGAGATGAGCCCGGAGAGCTGTGACAGGATGTTCAGCTGCGAGGTCGGCTCGTTGAAAGGCGTCAGGATCAGGAAGATCAGTTTTACCGGCTGGTTGTCTGGGGAGGGGAAATCTATGCCGTCCCTGCTCTTGCCTACCGCCAGCAGCGGCTTGGCCAGCGAGGCAAGGCGGGCGTGCGGAAAGGCGGTCTGGTGGCCGAGAGCCGTGGAGAAGTTGTTCTCGCGCTTCACGATGGCCTTGAGGGCTTCGTCCTTGTCGAAGGAGGGAGAGGCCGAATGCAGGGCTTCCAGCAGCTTCTCTATGGCCTTGAAGCGGTCCGTCTCTTTAAGGTCCAGGGCGCAGGCTTGGGGCATGAGAAGCCGGCTGAGCAGCAGTTTTGGGGGCTGCTCGAACTCGTCGTGGATCTCTCCGGTGAGCTCCTCCACGATGTCCTCCATGGTGAGCAGGCCGGTTGCCTCGCCCTTGGCGTTCCTGACAAGGGCCAGCTGTATGCGCTTGTCCTGGAAATCGCGCAGGGCGCGCTCCACGGTGAACTCTTCGGGGACCTCGGAGAGCGGACGCTTTAGCGCTGCGAAGTCGGGGGCCGGTTCGCAGGGGTTCAGCAGGCAGCCGTAGAGGTCCTTGAAGTGGACGTAGCCGGCAATGGCCCCTTCCTTCGTGAGCAGCGGGTAGCGGGAGTAGCGCTTCTCCTTTATGACCTTTAGCGTCTCTTCCGGCGGCGCCCCGAGGGAGAGGAAGGTGATGGCCGCGCGGGGGGTCATGACCTCCTTGACCCTGGTCTTGCCGAAGTCGAAGAGGTGTTCGAACATCATCAGTCTGCCCAGCGAGATCCGGCCGTGCTCCTGCGACTGGCCGAGTATCATCCGGAGCTCGTCGTCGGAGTGGAGCGCCTCGCTCTCTGAGGGTCTAAGGCGCAGCAGGTTCATCAGCGAATTGGCGGCCCCGCTGATGAGGCGCATCGGTAGATAGGTGGTCCGGTAGAAAAGCTCCATGGGCAGCGCTATCATCAGCGCAATCTCCTCCGGCATCAGGAGGGCGGTGTACTTGGGGATCAGTTCGCCGATTATTACTTCGGTGACCGTTATCAGCAGGAAGGCCAGGACGAAGGAGGCGGAGTAGAGCACTGCCGTCTTTACCGGAAGGCCCAGGCGAAGGAAGAACGGGTCCAGGACCGCGGCCACGGCGCGCTCTCCCACCCAGCCCACGCCCAGACTGGCCATTGTGACGCCGAGCTGGGTGCAGGAGAGGTAGCTCTCTATGTTCTGGACCTGGCGCTTGGCCAGCTTGGCGGCGGACACGCCTTTGGCCGCCAGCTCCTCCAGGCGCGTGAAGCGCACCTTGATCAGCGAATATTCGGCTATGACGAAGCAGCCGTTCAGCACGATGAGCAGCAGCGTGGCCAGAAGGCTAACAAGGGTCAGCATCGCGGCTATATTCTACAATTTCTGCCCGCGCTTTTGCGGGATGCCGGAATTTGATAGAATATAGGCTGCTCTTTTAAGCGTCGGAACGGTCCGCGGCGGGGGGAAGCCCGGCGGACGGACGGATTTATGCGCGGGTGGTGGAACTGGTAGACACGCACGTTTGAGGGGCGTGTGCCTAACGGCTTGGGGGTTCGAGTCCCCCCCCGCGCAGACTTAAAAAATGAAGAGGCGAGGATAATCCCCTCGCCTTTTTATTTTTCCAGGGCTCCGGGCGTGCGGGCGGATGGGACGCAAAAACGGCGCCAATCCGCGATGCGTTTTTTATATCATTATCGTATGCTTTCTAAATATTTTAAGGCTGCGCTCCTCAGGAAGATCGCGGATAAGGTGGGGACGCCTACTTATGTTTATTCTAAGGCGGCGTTCCTTAAACAGATAGGGACTTACGAAAAGGCTTTTAAGGGGCTGGGGCCGCTATTCTGCTACGCGATGAAGGCCAACTCCACGGGGGCGCTCTGCGCGCTTGCCGCCGCCGAGGGCTGGGGGGCGGACGTGGTGAGCGGCGGCGAGCTGTACCGGGCGCTGAGGGCCGGTTTCGAGCCGGGAAAGATAATTTTTTCGGGCGTCGGCAAGACGCAGGAGGAGTTGGAGTACGCGCTGCGCTCCGGGATCCTGTTCGTCAACGCGGAATCCCGCGAGGAGGTGCTGGCGCTGGAGCGGGCCGCGGCGAAGCTGAAGACGCGGGCGCCGCTCTCGCTGAGGATAAATCCCGACGTGGACCCGCACACGCACAGGTTCATCTCCACCGGCCTGCTGGGCAGCAAGTTCGGCGTCCCGTTCGACGAGGCGCTGCGGCTGTACATGTACGCGGCCGAGTCGCCGCACCTGGAGCCGGTGGGCGCCCAGTTCCATATAGGCTCGCAGGTCTTCTCGGCCAGACCCTACGCCCTTGCGGCGGGAAGGCTGGCCGCTTTCATGCTGAAGCTGGCTTCGCGCGGCGTCAACCTGCGCTACGCCGACGCCGGTGGCGGCTGGGGGGTGAAGGAAGGCGGCGAGATGCAGGACCCGGCCCCGCTGGCGGCGGCGCTGGGGGGGGTGTTCGGCGGGACGGGGCTGAAACTGGTGCTGGAACCTGGCCGTTCCGTGGCCGCCCCGGCAGGGCTGCTGCTGGCGCGCGTGCTGTACCGCAAGAAGGGCGGGAAGAAGGATTTCGTGGTGGCCGACGCCGCGATGAACGACCTGGTGCGCCCGGCGCTCTACGGCGCCCGGCACCCGGCCGCGCTGATAGGGCCGGCCAGGGGGGCGGCTGCCCCGCGCGACATAGTGGGCCCGGTCTGCGAGAGCGGTGATTTCCTGGCGCAGGACGCGCTGCTGCGCGAGCCGGCCCAGGGCCAGCTGGTGGCGGTCTATTCCGCGGGGGCCTACGGCTTTTCGATGAGCTCTCAGTACAACTCCCGTCCGCGCGCGGCGGAGGTTCTCATAACCGGTCCTTCCTCGTGGAAGCTGATCCGCCGGAGGGAGACCTACGAGGACCTTGTGGCCGCGGAGACGCTCTGAACAAAGGGGGAGCCCCCGGGCCGCTCGCTACGCGGGACGCCCGTAACGCCTCAGGTCCCCGACTGCCTTTTCATAGCACTTCAAGGTGAGGGCCGCCATGCGCGGGGAGGAGAAATCCTCCCGGCGGCGGTGGGCCTCGGCGGCCAGGCGCTCGCGCAGCTCCTTGTCGCCGATGACGCGCAGCTGGGCCGCGGCGAGCGCGGCGGGGTCGCGCGGCGGGACAGTGAGGCCGTTGGCGCCGTCCTCTATGACGTCGCTGATGCCGCCGGCCCTGGTGGCTACTATCGGCAGCGAGGCGTTCATGGCCTCCACCAGCACGCTGCCCATGCCCTCCCCTGCCGAAGAGAGGACGAACATGTCCAGCGCTGCCAGCACCTTGTACGGGTCCTTGCGGTAGCCGACCAGCAGGAACCGGTCCTGTATCTTCAGCATCTTGGCCAGGCGGGCGGTCCTTTCCGCCAGGGGGCCCTCCCCGGCGAGCAGAAAATAAGTGCCGGGGGCAGTCTTCAGCACCTGCGCTGCGGCCCGGGCCATGTTCTCCGGGTCCTTGTGGGGGACCAGCGCTATCAGCGAGCCCGCCCAGAAGGCGTCCTTGGGGATCGCGAGCTCGGCGGCCAGCTCGGCGCGGGCGTTGGCCCGGTAGGCCCCGAACTCCGCGGGCTTCCAGGGCGTGTCGTCCAGGTCGATGGTGCTGTTCACCACGGCGATCTTCTCCGGGGGGACCCCGGCCCCGAGCAGTATCTCCCTGACTGCGCGGGAGATCGCTATAACGCTGTGCGCCTTGCCGTATTTGAGGCGGGCCGTGAGGGAGCCGGGGATGAAGTCCACCCGCCGGTGAGCCACGCGCACGCAGTCGAGGCCGGCGGAGGCCAGCCAGGATATGGCGGCCGCGTGGGAGGTGTGCGCGTGCAGGATGGGCGGGAAGCCCTCCCGCGGCAGGCGCTTGAGCGAGCGGCGCAGCAGCAGGGGCGAGACGGGGTCCCACTCGAAATAGTAAGGCAGCGTGAGGACCTTGAGGCCCTTGCGCAGGGCGGCCGCGTGCAGCGGAGAACCGCGGCGGCAGACCACGGTGTTGTCGTGGCCGAGCCGGTCCAGCTCCTTTACCAGGTAGAGGGTCTGGCGCTGCCCGCCGCGCAGTTCTCTGCCGTCGTCGAGATGGAATATTGTGAGACGGTCTTTCATGGCGATATCCTGCCGGGCGTCCGCGCGGCGGCCCGGCCCTGAAGCGGTCAGCCGCGCCCTCTGCGGAAGTAGACCAGGGCGGCCGTCATGACGTTGCGGAAATCCATCGCCGCTGTCCTGACCCCGGCGGCGCCGTCGAGAAAACCGAACTTCATGATGAAATTGGTGACGAAGAGCGTGAACGGGCGCAGCAGTATGAGCACGCGGTTCTTGCGCTTGAGCGCGTAGGATTCGGCCAGCATCTTGCCGTAGAACTCGCGCTTGCGCGCGAAGTATTCCGGCGAGACGCACGGGTAGTGGTCGAACGGGCGCGAGAGCCTGGCCACCCGCCCGTCCACCTCAAGGCGCTCGTGGACCGGCAGCGGCAGGTACCTGGCGCTGCCGCGCCGGAAGAGCCGGAGCTGGCTGTCCGGATATTTGCCTCCGAAGCGCAGCCAGCGGCCGTAATAGTGGTTGCGGCGCGGTATCTTGAAGGCGGCCGGGGCGCCGGGAGCGGCGACGGCGGCGCGCAGTTCTGCGGCGAGGTCCGCTGGCACCTCCTCGTCGGCGTCGAGGATGAAGACCCAGTCGGACGACGCCTGCTCCAGCGCGAACTGCTTGTTGACGTAGACCGCGGTGCTGTTGGGCCGGGAGAAATACTTTACCGGGAAGGCCCGGGCCGCGGCCGCGGTCCCGTCCGTGGAGCCGCAGTCCACGAAGACTATCTCGTCGGCCCACAGGCAGCTGCGCAGCGCGCGCGGCACGTTCAGCTCCTCGTTGTGGGCTATCATGGCTATGGAAATGGTGGTCATGGCGTCCTTTTGGCGCGCGCGGCCGCCCGTTCGAAGACGGCGAGCGTGGCTTCGGCGAAGGCCCGCTGCGAGAAGTCGCGCTCGGCCCGCGCGCGGTTCTCGCGTCCCGCCGCGGCGAGGCGCTCGGGGGAGGAGAGCAGCTCCCGCAGCTTGGCCGCCAGCGCGGCGCGGTCCCCGGGTGGCACCAGGAAGGGCGCCCCGGCGTATTCAGGCAGGCTGCCCACGGCGGCGGCCACCAGAGGGCGGCCGGCGGCCAGCCATTCCAGCGCGGCGCGGGAGACGGCCTCGCTGCCCAGGGACGGCACTACCCCGACGTCGCAGCCGGCCATGAATTCCAGCGCGTTCTCCACCTTGCCGAGGAAGGAGACGCTGCCGCCGAGGCCCAGCGCCAGCGCGGCCTCGCGGAGGGCGGCGTAGGTGACGTTGGCCTCTCCGCCGGCTATAAGGAACTCCGCCTTCGTGCCGCTCTTCAGCAGCTCCGCGGCTGACTCCAGGAACCAGGCGTGCCCCTTGACCGGGTCCAGCCGGCCCAGCACGCCCACTCGGTAGGGGGGGCGCCCCGGAGCGGGAGCGGGCGGCGGGGCGGCTATGCCCTGGCGTACGGTGGCCACCAGGCCCGCCGGGAAGCCCTTGGCCAGGTACTGCGCGCGGATATGTTCCGAGGCCGCTATCACGGCGGCGGTGCGCGAGAAGGTTATGCCTCTCGCCGGGGGCCTGGCGTCCGACTTGGTGCGCACGCAGGCGTACCGGCGGCCCGGCAGGAACGAGGCCAGCCAGGCGAGGGTCTGCGCCCGGCCGGTCTGCGGCGCGAGCACGTCGAAGCCGCCAGCGGAGACCAGGCGGCGCAGGCGCAGCACCTCCGCCGGGCCCACGGGGCTGCGCCTGTCGCTCAGCGGCAGGGCGGCGAAGCCTTCCCTGGCGGCGAAGGCGGCGGCGGCGCTCTGGGGGTGGCAGGCGAAGGAGACCTCGTGCCCGCCGGAGCGCAGGGCCGCCGCCTGGTCGAAGGCGTAGGCGGCCAGCCCGCTGTTCCACGGGATGTCTATAAGCGAAAGGACTCGCAGGCGGCTCATGCGGCCGCCTTCTGACGGCGGCCGAGCGCGGCCAGCAGCGCGGCGGCCTCGCGGAAGGCCGCCTCCGGGGTTATCTCCGCCATGCAGCTGTAGCGCGGGCATTTGCCGCCGGCGCAGGCCGCGCAGGCGGGCCCCTGAGGCACCAGCACCCGGTTGAGGCCGCCTCCGTAGGGGCCCCAGCGCACCGGCGAACAGACCTTTATGGGAGGGAAGAAAGAGAGCGTGGCCACCCCCTGCGCTGCGGCCAGGTGCAGCGGGCCGGTGCTGTTGGTGACGAAGAGGCCGCAGCGCGCTATCAGCGCTATGAAATGGCGCAGCGGCAGCGGCTCGCGCAGCACGAAGGTCTTTTCCGGCACTTCCGCCGCCACCCGCTCCAGCAGCCGAGCCTCGGCCGGGGAGCCGGTGAAGAGCACCTTTGCGTCGTAATTCCTCAGCAGGCTCCGCGCGAGAGCGGCGAAGTTGCCGGGCGGCCAGTTGAGCGCGGAGCCGCTGCTGCCGGGGTGCATCCCGATTATGAAGTCCCCGGGCCCGAGGCCGAGCGCGGCCAGGGTCCTCGCCGCCGCCTCCTTCTCCGGCGCGGTCAGCGCTATGGAGGCCGCGGCAGGCTCCGGCCTGACGCCGAGCGGCGCGAGCAGGTCCAGGTTGTAGTCGGCCTCGTGCTTGGCCACGCTGGAACGGCGCTGCCTGATCCTCCTGTTGAGCAGCAGGGCCCAGACCTTGGAGGCCGGCCCTACGCGCAGAGGTATGCCGGCCAGGAGCGCGAGCAGCGCCACCCTGAAATTGAGGAAAAAGATGACGGCCGCGTCGAACCTGCCGCGGCGCAGTTCCCTCAGGGTGGCGAAGAAATTCTCGTCGGTGATTATGCCGTCCAGCGCGGGGTTGTTCTCCAGCACGCCGCGGGCATAGGCGCTGGTGAGGAAGCGTATCTCAGCCCGCGGTTCGGCCGCGCGCAGGGCGGCCACCGCCGGAGTGGTGAGAGTGACGTCTCCCAGTCGGTCCGTCCTGACAAGCAGTATCTTCTTTCTCTCCATATAAGAACGCGCGCTAAAAGGAAAAGCCCCTTCCGGGGCTTTGAAAGATCTGGTGGACGTGAGGGGGATCGAACCCCTGACCTCCTGCATGCCATGCAGGCGCTCTCCCAGCTGAGCTACACGCCCGTTAAAGAACTTGGAATATCATATAAAAAAAAGAAAGCCAGTTCAACGGTTAAAAGGAAAGCGCTGGCCCTGCCGCGGGGATAATTCATAAAATACGGGTATGAAGATCAAATCGTTCAATGTCATACCGAACCTTCCGGACAGCTTAAAAGCGCTGGACGAGCTTTCGACCAATATGTGGTTCACCTGGAACTGGGACGCCATACTGATGTTCGTCAGCATAGACGAGGACCTGTGGCACCGCTCGCACCGGAACCCGAAATGGATACTTGGCACGCTGCAGCCGGAACGCCTGGACGCCCTCGGCAGGAACACGGAGTTCCTGGGCAGGCTGGCGGAGATAAAGCGGAAGTACGACGATTACATGGCGCAGAAGGACACCTGGTTCGCCAAGAACGCCAACGAGCAGGACAAGGATATGCTCGTGGCCTATTTCTCGATGGAGTACGGCATCGGCGAGGGCCTTCCTATATATTCCGGCGGCCTCGGTATGCTCTCGGGGGACCACCTGAAGTCCTCCTCCGACCTGGGCATGCCGCTGGTGGGCGTGGGCCTGCTCTACAGGAAGGGCTACGTGCAGCAGGTGCTCAACCGCGACAACTGGCAGGTGGAGCGCTATCCCGAGAACGACTGGTACAACATGCCGGTGCAGATCGTGAAGGACTCCTCGGGCAAGCCGCTGCGCGTCGAGGTGGACCTGGCCGGCGAGCGCGTGCAGATCGGCGTCTGGAAGGTGCCGGTAGGGCGCACGTCGCTGTTCCTGCTGGACACCAACCTGCCGGAGAACTCCCCGGCCGCCCGCACGATAACCGAGCAGCTTTACGGCGGGGACCGGGAGAACCGTATCCGCCAGGAGATCGTGCTGGGTATCGGCGGCCGCCGCGCGCTGGCCGCGATGGGCCTGGAGCCGACGGTCTACCACGTCAACGAGGGGCACAGCGCGTTCCTGCTGTTCGAGCGCATCCGGCACATGATGAAATCCCGCGGTCTCTCCTTCGCCGAGGCGCGCGAGGTGGTCTGGGCCTCCTCCGCGTTCACGACGCATACGCCGGTCATGGCCGGCAACGAGTATTTCGACTTCGAGCTGGTGCGCAAGTACTTCGAGCAATACGTCAAGGAGCTGGGACTCTCGTTCCCCGAGTTCCTGGAGATCGGCAAGGAGGAGCATACCTCGATGGGCTTCTGCATGACCGTCGTGGCGATGCGCCTTTGCGCTTTCCTCAACGGCGTCAGCCTGCTGCACCGCGACGTTTCGCGCGACATGTGGCGCAAGCTCTGGCCGGAACTGCCGCGCTACGAGATCCCGATAGAGGGCATCACCAACGGCGTGCACACCTGCAGCTGGATCAGCCACGAGCACCACGCGCTCTACAGCAAGGCCCTGGCCGGCGGCCATAACGGCGTGCCGGATTCCTGCGACTGGCCCAGGCTCAACGATATCGACGACGGGGAGCTCTGGAAAACTCACATGGCCCGCAAGCACAAGCTGGTGGCCCTGGTGCGCGAGCGCCTGACCCGCCAGCACCAGCGCCTGGGCGCGGACCGCAGCGTGCTGGACGAGGTGGGCAAGGTCCTGAATCCCGAATATCTTACCATCGGCTTCGCCCGGCGCTTCGCCACGTACAAGCGCGCCACGCTTTTCATGCGCGACCTCGAGCGCCTGCTCGAACTGGTGACCGACGAGAAGATGCCGGTGCAGTTCGTCTTCGCGGGCAAGGCCCACCAGGCCGACGCGAACGGCAAGGAGTTCATCAAGCAGGTGGCCAGGCTCTCGCTGGACCCGCGTTTCAAGAACCGCATCATCTTCGTGGAGGACTACAACATGAACGTGGCCCGCTACATGGTGCAGGGCGTGGACGTGTGGCTGAACAACCCGATACGGCCGCTGGAAGCCTCCGGCACCAGCGGCATGAAGGCCGCGATCAACGGCGTGATGAACCTGTCCGTGCTCGACGGCTGGTGGCCGGAGGGATACTCCCCGGACGTGGGCTGGGCGATAGGCGGCTCCGAATCGTACCACTCCGACGAGGAGCGCGACTACGTGGAGTCGGAGTCCATCTACAACCTGATCAGGAAGGCGGTGGCGCCGCTCTACTACGACCGCGACGCGCAGGGGCTGCCGCGCGGGTGGATAAAGATGATGAAGACCTGCGTGCAGAAGCTGGTGCCGCACTTCAACACCAACCGCATGGTGCGCGAGTACCACGAGAAGTTCTACTCTCACGCCCACAGGTCCTTTAAGAGGTTCGCCGATAACGTCCGCGTGGCCGAACTGGCGGCCTGGCGCGCCAGGCTGGAGGAGAACTGGCCCCGCGTGAAGGTGGTGCTGGACCATTTCAAGCCTGAGATGGAGGTTCATTCAGGCGCGAAGCTCCCCGTGAGCGCCGTGGTCTGGCTGGGAGAGCTGAAGCCGGAGGACGTGGACGTGCAGCTCTACACCGGCGTGGCCGGCGACGAGGGCTTCCGGGACGGACGCCCGCTCTCGATGGCCCACGACGCGCGCATGGGCGACGCCTACGTCTACAGGGGCGAGCTGCCCTGCTACCGCAGCGGGCGCCACGACATCGCCGTGCGCGTGGTGGGAAAGCACCCGGACGCGGTCAACGTGCTGATGCCGCTCTACCTGAAGTGGAACGAGGAATAGCCCCGGCCTTTCCGGGACGCGAAATTATATATAATGTTCTTAACGGCCGTACGCGGCCCTGCAGTATCGGTAACTAAAGAGAGGTAAATAAGCAAATGGCTAAAGGTAAAGTTAAGTGGTTCAACGACAAGAAGGGGTTCGGCTTCATCATCCCTGAGGACGGCTCCAAGGACCTCTTCGTCCATCACTCTTCCATCCTCGGCGAGGGCTTCAAGACCCTGGCGGAAAACCAGGAAGTCGAGTTCGAAACCGAGAATACCGACAAAGGCCCGAAGGCCGTCAACGTCAAGAAGATCCAGCCCGCGAAGTAATTCGCCTGTTTGCTGGTCGCGCCGGCCCCGCCTTGAGCGGGGCCGGTCCTTTTGCGGGGGAGGCGGTCAGTAGTAGAGGAACTCGCGCCTGGTTATCTCGGGCGGGGAGTCGGGGTCCTTGACCGGGCTGCCGTTGAAGAAGAGCAGGCGGGTCCTGCGCCGCTCGGTCCAGTTGCCCTTCTTGTCCAGCTCGTGCGTGTAGTCGTACTCTTCCCGGGGCTGCGGGTCGTCCGGGTCGAAGATCAGTTCCTTCTGCGGCACGCCGGTCGTGTCCATGTAGATCTCGGAGCGGCTGACCGGCTGCTCGGCGGAGTCGTAGTCGGTCACGACCTCGCGCCTGATAGTGCCGTCGACGCGCAGTTCGTCCGCGGTCTTGCGCTTGAGCTGGTTGGTCTCGCCGTAGACGGAATGGACGCGGGGGGCGGCGGGGCCGCCGCCGGAGAAGGTCTCGCGCCTGAGCTGTCCGCCGTCGGGGTCGGTGACCGTGACCTGGGTCAGGCCGTTGTTCTTGTCGTAGTCGTAGGCGGTGACGCTTTCCAGGGAGTTGAAGGCGTCGAACGAGTATTCCTTCTCGGGAAAGCCCCGCTTGTTGAGGAGCGTGAAGACGCGGCGAAGCGGCCCGGCCTGGGCGCCCCTGGCGGCGGCCGGGTCGTAGACCGCGGCCATCGTGAAATCCTTCTTCCGGTTCCGGCGGCAGAAGTCGTCCAGCGAGGAGTTGCCTTCCTCGCTGAAGCTGGTCGTGCGTTTCTCTTCGGACTTGAGGTTCTCGCAGAATTTCCTGGCCTCCGGAGCGGCGCTGTAGACGTAGGCGCGCTTGAGCGTGAGGGCCTTGCCGTCGTACTGGGCCTCGGAGGTCTTCATGCCGCGCTCGTCGCACGAGATGGCCAGCGAGTCAGTGGGAGTGCCGTCCAGCCAGCGCCTGCCGCGGCGGACCGGCTGCATGTGGATCACCTTCAGCGAGCGGACCCCGGAGGCGTAATCCGGGCACTTGAGGTCGGTCTGCGCGGCGGCGCCGCCGGCCAGGAGGAGGGCGGCGAGGCTGAGGTATAAGGTCTTCATCGTTTTCATCTCCCCTGCTGTCTTGAAAATATAATATACTTTTTAGGCCGCGAAAGACAAAACTAGAGGCCGGGAGGCGCTATGACGGAGAACAAGGAGAACAGCAAGCCCATGCAGCTGGAGGTGCAGATGGACGAGGCCACGGCGCAGGGGACCTACGCCAACCTGGCCGGGGTCACCCACAGCGAGACGGAGTTCATTTTCGATTTCCTGTTCCTGCAGCCCAACCAGCCTAAGGCGAAGCTTCGCTCCCGCATCATCTCCAGCCCGGTGCACACCAAGCGCTTCCTGTCCGCGCTGCAGGAGAACATCAAGCGCTACGAGGAGCGCTTCGGCGTGATCCCCGAGCGCCCCGTGACCCTGACCCAGGGGCACAGCTGAGGCCCCCGGGCCGCGAAAAAGAACCCCGCCGCCGGCGGGGTTCTTTTTTCCCGGGAGGGCCGGTCAGCGGGAGCCCTGCAGCAGGAAGGCCTGCTTTTCGGCGGGGAGATGGCAGGAGAGGGCGAACCCCTTCTGCTGGGCCCGGCTGTTGGCCTCCGCCTGCATCTGGTCGAGCTGCTCGTCGGAGTAGTCCGGGTCGGCGTGCCAGAGCACCAGGTCCCGGGCCTGGGCTTTTTCGGCCGCGAAATCCACCACCACCGAGAGCCCGGAATGTCCCTGCTTCTTCTGGGTCTCGTAATCCTTGTCGTTGTGGGCGCAGTCGTGGATGAGGAGATCTGAGCCCTTGACGAAGCCGCCGAGCTTCTCGTCGTAGTCCTGGAAGGCGGTGGCGTCGCCCCAGATCTCGCTGTCGGGCGCGTAGGTGATGCGCTTTCCGAACAGGTCCAGCACGTAGATCATCGTGCTGGTGGGATGGTTGGCGTACATGGCCGATAGCTTCACCCCCGGGAACAGCTCGTAGTTGTCCTCGAGGATCTCGTAGATGTCTATCTTGGCCTTGGGGGCCCGCTTGGCGAAGGCGAAGGAGCTGTAGAAGGAGGCCTGCGCCACCTCCTTCAGCGTCTTCTCCGGGTCGTTGGAGCCTATCAGGTGTATCCTGAACTCGGGGTCGTGGATGGGGGCGAAATGGCCGAGCCCGAGGATATGGTCCAGGTGGAAGTGGGTCAGACAGACCCAGATGTCCTTGTAGTAGCGCTTCTTCAGGGCTATCTCCCTGCCCAGGTCCACGATGCCGGTGCCGGCGTCGAAGACGAAAAGATGCTCGCCGGTCTCCACGGACAGGCAGGAGGTCTGGCGGCCGTAGCGGGAGGGGGAGTTAGGCAGCTGCGCCGGCAGGCCGCGCGCGCCCCAGACCGTGACGCGTATCTGGCCCGGGCCCAGGTCGCTGGCCTGCGCGTGCTCGTCCTCGCGGATGATGGCCGGGGCCGCGGCCGCCTGCTCCTGGGGGGCGGGGGCCGGCGCGGCGCCGTCGAGGATGCTCTTGACCGTGTTGGAGAAGGTCTCCACGTTGTAGGGCTTCTGCAGGAAGAAGTCGGCCCCGAGCTGGAACGCGCGCTGCTTCTCCACCTCGTAGGACTTGCCGGAGACTACTATGATCTTGATGTGGCGGAGCGCGGGGTCCGACTTGACGGCCTTGCAGATGTCCATGCCGGTGATGCCCGGCATCATGATGTCCGTCACTATCAGGCGGGGCATCTGGGCCTTGATGGCGGGGATGGCCTCCATGGACTCCTGGACGAGGGTGACGCTGTAGCCGGCGTCGGTGAGGAGGTCGCGCGACAGCTCCCCCACCATCGGGTCGTCGTCGACGATAATAATATCCGGGTTTGCCATTTTGCTCTCCGCTCTGCGGCCGATTTACTATAATATAGTATAAATTTTCGCCAGTTAATAAAATGTTTCGCCGCTGTTAAATTATGATGAGAATAATCGCCGGCACCTGCCGCGGAAGGAAGATCTTCTCCGTGCCGAAGGAGAAGTTCGTGAAGCCTATTTCGGCGCGCATACGACAGTCGTTCTTCGACATTGTGCGGCCGCGCGTGCCGGGGGCCGTGATGCTGGACCTTTACGCCGGGGTGGGGACGGTGGGGCTGGAGGCCCTCTCGCGCGGCGCGGCGAAGGTGGTCTTCGTGGAGAAAGAAGGGCTCTGCGTCAAGACGATAGAGCGGAACCTGGAGCATCTCGGCTTCTCGGAGAAGGGCAAGGTGCTAAAGGCGGACGTGCTGAGCGGCCTGAAGTGGCTTGAGCATTTTTCCGATTACAAGGGCTACGACCTGATCTTCATGGGGCCCCCCTACCGCACGTCCGAGAACCTGCCGCTGGCCTACAGCGTTAGGACGCTGGAGCTGCTGGCGGAGGCCGGCATAGCCGACCCCGCCGCGGTGATAGCCGTGCAGCACCACAAGAAGGAGGAGGTCGCCGCGCCGGCGGGCCTCGAGCACACGCGCCGCGAGAAGTACGGCGACACCTACGTGGACTTCTTCCGCGTCAAGAAATGATATTCGATCCGCTGGAGCTGAATTACAGCAAGATACGGGCCTACCTGGACTGTCCGTTCCTCTACCGCTACATCTACGTCGAGCGCAGGTTCGCGCCCCAGTCGCCGTACTCCTCGCTGGGCCTCTCCGTGCACCGCGCCCTGGCCTCGTTCCACGCCAACCCCGGCGACCTGGGCGACCTGATGGCCTATTACGAGGACGCCTGGCTGCACCAGGGGTATTCCACGCCGCAGGAGAGCATGGAGTTCTACAACAGGGGCGCCGAAGTGCTGGAGAAATGGTGGCGGCATTTCCAGGAGAACCAGGCTCAGGTGATCTATTCGGAGAAGAACTTCGTGTTCCCGTTCGAGAAGTGGAGGATCAAGGGAACGATAGACAGGGTGGACCGCCTGCGCGACGGGAAAGTGGAGCTGATAGACTACAAGATGGGCTTCGAGGACCGCAACGAGTGGGACGCGGCCGGCAGCCTGCAGCTGGGCATCTATGCGCTGGGCCTGGAGCGGGGGCTGGGCCTGTCCGTGGGCGCCGTGGGATATTTCGTCCTGAGCTCGATGCGGAAGGTCTCTGCGCCGTACGACCCGTCCTCGGCGGAGAGGACGCTGGCCCTGGTGCGGGAGACGGCTGAGAAGATGCTGGCGCTGGACCTGTCGCGCAAAGGGAACTGCGCGCGCTGCCCGGTGCGCAGGCTCTGCCCGGAGTCCTCGGCCAGGGATTGAGGGCGCGGCGGCGCCAAGGAAAAGCCCGGGAAAGCCCGGGCTTTTTTTCGGGGCTCAGCCGGCCTGCGGCGGGGGGAGATGCGGAAGGTTCTTCGCCTCCCGGTAGATCTGCAGGAAGACGATGACCCCCGAGATGAGCAGGGGGCCCAGGAAGATGCCTATCGGCCCGTAGACCTTCATGCCGCCGAAGATGCCCAGGAACAGAAGGAAGACAGGCAGCTTCGAGCTCTTTCCTATCAGTATCGGGCGCAGCACGTTGTCCAGCATGCCCACCACCAGCGCGCCCCACAGCAGTATGAAAAGGGCGGTCTTGACTCCGGAGAAATAGTACATCGCGACCGACATCGGCAGCCAGACCAGGCTGGTGCCGACGAAGGGGACCAGCGCTGCGAACGTCGTTAGCAGGCCGAAGAAGGCGGGGGACCTTACTCCCGCCAGCCAGTAGCCGATGGCGCCGGTGAGGCCCTGGATGAAGGCCGTCAGCAGCATGCCCCGGACCACTGCCATGGTCGTGACGTAGAGGTGGTTGGCGATGCGGTGCTTATGCTCCTGGTCCATCGGGACGATGTCTATCAGCCAGTGCAGGAAGCGTTCCCCGTCGCGGAACAGCATGAAGAGCGCCCCGATCATCACCGCGAAGTTGATGAAGAAGAAAAATATGTTCTTGAGCAGGCCGGCGCCGGAGCTGGTTATCCTGTCCTGCAGGGCCTTGACGTTCCCCTCTATGATGGTCCCCGCGTCCAGGTCCACGTAGGCGCGGACCTTCTCCGGCAGCTTCAGGTCCAGCTCCGAGCGCGAGATGCTGTCTATCCACTGGGTGGTCTTCGGGTAGAGCGAGCGGGACTCGCGCAGCAGCAGCCAGCCGAAAAGCAGCATAGGCAGCGCCAGCGTGAAGACGGCGATGGACGTGGAGGCGGCTGCCGCGGCCGTGCGGTTGGCTTTCAATTTCCTGCGGATCCACAGGTTCATCGGGAAGAAGATCAGCGCGAAGGTGGAGGCTACTATGATGGCGTCCAGGAAGGGCGAGAGTATGTGCAGCAGCTGGTAAAGCAGGAAAAGCAGGATGCCGAAGAAGAAGACGAGGAAGAGCTGCGCCTTGTCGAACTTGAGGAGTTTCTGAGGCGTCGGTCTGTCGTGCATATGTGGGGTAATTATACTATAAGCCGGCGGGAACGGTCCCGGCGTTCCGGAGGGGTCAGTCCTGCCCTATGGTCGTGCCGGGATAGTAGTGGCGCAGGATATCGCGGTACTTGAAGCCCAGGCGCGCCATTCCCTCGGCGCCCCACTGGCACATGCCGACGCCGTGCCCGCTGCCGCGCCCGTCCAGGAAGACGTAATCCTTGCCGGTTATGATGTGGAACCAGGTGCTGCGCACCGCGCGCCACCCGGCCCTGCGGCCGATGCCGTGGTAGAAGTCCGTGGCGGAGATGCTGACCGCGCGCCGCTGCGTGCGAAGCTCCAGCCGCTCCGCCCGGCCGGAGGGGCCCCACGCCGTTATGCGCAGGCCGGTCGCGTCCTCGTCCGAGACTATCCAGCCGGCTTCGCGGGCCAGGCGGGTAAGGCCGGTGAAATAGATCTTGGTCTTCCATCTGAAGTCCGGGGCGATGGAGCAGTACGGTTTTTCGGAGGGGCCGTCCTTGATGGAGACCAGGTACGGCTTGGGGGGGACCGGCCAGACGCTGGAGACGTCGGCGGTGCGGCCTCCGCAGACCGCGTGGTAATATGTCTCCGCGGGCCTGCCGTGATAGAGCAGGATCTCGCCTCTGGTGGCCTCCGCCGCCGCGCGGGCCAGCGGCCGCACCGCGGCTGCGCCGGCGTAGACCTGGCAGTGGGCGGAATCGCAGAGCTGGTAGCCTTCCCCGGCGTGGTTATGCGTGTGCTTGAGCGTATAGGTGCGGGCGGCCACGGCCTGCGCCTTGTAGGCCTCGAACTGCGTGAGATCGGAGACCTCCATGCTGACCACGCCCGCGATGTATTCCTCCAGGGGCGGGGTGTTTATGATCTTGAGCAGCCCCTTTTGCGCGGAGAAGCGGAGGTCGCCGACGTAAAGCCGGCGCGGGATGCCTTTGCCCGAGAGCCAGACGCCGCCGCTGGCCGTGAAGGTCCGGAGCTCCTTCCTGCCGCGCCTGTCCTCCAGCAGGATGGCCGAGGCCAGCGCGCGCGCCCTGAGCCTGCCGGAAAAGGCCCTCCCGGCAGCGTAGGCCGCGCCGCCGGAAGGTTCCAGCGTGACCTCGCGCAGCTTATAGAGCGAATAGACCCGGACGAGCGGCGGGGCCGGCCGGGCCTCGGCGGCCGGCGCCGCCGCCAGCAGCAGGCAGAGCAGGAGCCTCAAAGCGGGGCTTCCCGCGGGGCCGAGTAGAGTTCCAGCAGCACCGCCTGCGCGGTCCCCGCGCGGCCGAGGCGCACGAAGCCGGCGGGCGGGAGGTCGAAGGGCCCGTCGCCGGCCAGGTGACCGGCTACGGCGCCGAGCAGCGGCTGGTGGCCTACCACCAGGACGCGCTCCGCGCGGTCCAGAGAGCCTATCAGGTCCAATATCGCCGAAACGGGCCCTTCGCTGAGGGCGGCGGCCGTCTCGCGCGCGGCGGCCGGGAAGAGGGCGGCGGCTAGCTCGGCCGTCCTGGCCGCGCGGAGGAACGGGCTGGAGATTATGAGCTCCGGAAGGAAGCCGGCGGCGCTGAGGTGCTCCGCCGCCGCGCGGGCCTCCCTCTCCCCGAGCGGGGAGAGCGGCCGCTCCGAATCCTGCGCGACCCCGGCTTCCCGGACCGTGAGCGCGTGCCCGTGGCGCATGAGGACCAGTTCCTTCATGGGGATATTCTACATATTTTGCGGGCGGACCAGGCCCCGACGGGGCCCGCCGGGCGGCGCTGCGCCGGCGGCGGATATTAATTTTTCTAATCACGCCGTCCGCGCCTTGCCGGCCTGGCTGTGTCCGGCGCGCCTCAAGGCCGGTTTTACGGGGAGAGGGCCGGCTATAAGTTCCTCTAATCCAGATAAAAAAGGCCCGGTTTCGGGGCGGGCGCGAACGGGTTTATGGGCGGGCGTTTATTCATATAATAGTAGGGACGGTTCAAGCATAACGGAGGTCATCACGGTGAACTACCATATTTTGAAGAAGGACGGGCTGGACGGTTTCATAAAGAAGCTGGCCGGACAGATGAAGGTCTGCGCCCCCGTGGCGAAAGGCCACGGCGCCTTCGCGTTCGAGGAAGTCTCTTCGGCCGCGGAGATCTCGCTGAAATATATCCCGACGATACTTCCTCCCAAGAAATATTTCATGCCGCCCCGCGAGAAGATGCTGGAGTTCGACCTGAACGGGGACAAGCCGAAGGACGCGGCGAACCTCGAGCCGGAGAAGCTGGCGCTGTTCGGCGTGCATACCTGCGATCTGGCGGGCATCCAGTGCCTGAACATGGTCTTCTCGGAGAGGCCGCGAGACTACAACTACCTGCTGCGCAAGGAGAACATCTTCATCATCGGCCTGGAGTGCAACGAGTACTGCGACGGCAACGCCAGCTGCGCGCTGGTCGGGAACCACTATCCCAACGGCGGCTACGATCTGTTCTTCACCGATCTCGGCGACAGGTTCATCGTCCACGTGAACACGCAGAAGGGCGAGGAGCTGGCGGAGAGCCAGGGGCTGCCCAAGGCCTCTCCCGCGGACCTCTCCGCGCTGGAGAAGGCGCGCGACGCCAAGAAGCACGTCTTCCAGAACGAGATCGGAGTGGGGCCCAAGCTGCTGCCGGAGATCTTCGCGCGGGGCATGGAGAGCAAGGTCTGGCAGGAGCTGGGCAAGCGCTGCGTCTCCTGCGGCAACTGCACCAACGTCTGCCCCACCTGCTACTGCTTCGACATGTCCGACACGATCAACCTGGACATGAAGACCGGATGCCGCACGCGCACCTGGGATTCCTGCCAGTTCGAGACGTTCGCCTCCGTGGCCGGCGGGGAGAACTTCCGCGAGGAGCGCGCGCACAGGCAGCGCCACCGCTACTACCGCAAGTTCAAGTACCCGCTGGACAAGTTCTACCGCTCTTTCTGCACCGGCTGCGGCCGCTGCACCAGGACCTGCATGGCCAAGATAAGCCTGAAGGACACGCTTAAGACGCTGGCCGCGGAATATAAATAAGGGGAGACCATGACAGAGATCAAGAATTCCAACTGGAGGCTCCGCAAGGGGCAGATAGTGGCCGCCAGGCAGATGACGGACCTGGAGAAGTGGTTCGAGATAAAGCTGGAGGACGGCGACCTGGACCACGAGCCGGGCCAGTTCGTGCAGGTGGAGATCTACGGCGTGGGCGAGGCCCCGATCTCGGTCTGCTCCAGCCCGACGAAGCGCGGCACGTTCGAGCTGACCGTGCGCGCGGCCGGCAGGCTGACGAAGTACATGCACGGGCTCGGCAAGGGCGACTGGCTGGGCATCCGCGGGCCGTTCGGCAAGCCGTTCCCGGTGAAGCTGATGACCGGCAACGACCTGCTGTTCGTGGCCGGCGGCCTCGGCATAGCGCCGCTGCGCTCGCTGATCAACTACGTGATGGACAACCGACGCGAGTTCGGCAAGGTGGACATCCTGCTGGGCTGCAGGACGCCGAAGGACATGCTGTTCGGCGACGAGATAGAGCAGTGGCAGAAGCGTCTGGACGTGAACTTCTCCTGCACGGTGGACCGCACGGCTCCCGACTGGAAGGGCAACGTGGGCCTGATCACGAGCCTGATCCCCGGCGTGACCATCAATCCCGAGAAGACCTTCGGGGTCGTGGTCGGGCCCCCGATCATGTACAAGTTCGTGATCGCCGAGCTGCTCAAGAAGGACATGCCGGAGCGGCAGATAATCCTGTCCCTGGAGCGCCACATGAAGTGCGGCATGGGCAAGTGCGGCCACTGCCAGATAGACCACCCGAAGAACTACTACTGCTGCAAGGACGGCCCGACCTTCACCTACGAAGAGGTCAAGGAAGCCAAGAGGTTCTGATCACGGAGACGACCACATGAAAACAACTGACAAGACCGAACATACCCCGGCCGGTGCCGCGGGGGCCCGGACCAAGCCCAAGGTGGCTTTCTTCGACTTCGCCTCCTGCGAGGGCTGCCAGCTGCAGATCACGAACCTCGGCGAGACGCTGCTGGACGTGCTCGGCGCCGTGGACGTCGTGGAATTCCGCGAGGCCATCAGCGAGAAGTACGACGGCGTTTACGACGTGGCGATAGTGGAGGGTTCGATAGGCGACAGCCACGCCGAAGAGCGCCTTAAGAAGATCCGCGAGCGCAGCAAGGTGCTGATAGCCTACGGCGCCTGCGCCTGCACCGGCGGCGTCAACGGCATGAAGAACGGCTTCCAGCTCGACGAGATACGCCAGTACGTCTACGGCAAGGACTACAAGCTGTTCGACAGCACGCCGACCAGGCCGGTGCACGAGGTGGTCAAGGTGGACTACTTCGTCAACGGCTGCCCGATCTACCCGCCGGAGCTGATAGAGGTGCTCAAGCACGCGCTGCGCGGGCTGCCCTACACCGTGCCGGACAACCCGGTCTGCGCCGAGTGCAAGCTCAACGAGAACGTCTGCATGTACGAGCGCGGCGTGGCCTGCCTGGGCCCGTGGACGAAGGCCGGCTGCAACAGCTGGTGCGTCAACAACGGCAATATCTGCTACGGCTGCCGCGGCGAGGTGAAGAACCCGGCCAGGAACGCCGCCGCGGACGTGATCTCCAAGTACAACCTGAAGCCCGAACTCATCGCGAAGAAGTTCGAGATGTACAACAAGTGCAAGGAAGGTGCTAAATAATGGCTGCCACGAAAGATCTGGACATCAGGGTGGAGTACGTGACCCGCGTAGAGGGCCACGGCAACATCGTCGCCAACGTCAAGAGCGGCAAGGTGGAGAAGTGCGAGTTCCACGTCGTCGAGACGCCCCGCCTGTTCGAGGGCATGCTGCGCGGGCGCAGCGTCTTCGAGGCGCAGCACATCACCAGCCGCATCTGCGGCATCTGCTCCTGCGGCCACTCGCTGGCCTCGATAGCCGCCGCCGAGGACGCGCTGGGCGTAAAGCCTACGGAGCAGACGATAAAGCTGCGCAAGCTGCTGCTCGACTACGAGTTCCTGGACAGCCACGTGCTGCACGCGTTCCTGCTGGTGGCCCCGGACGCGCTGGGCGTGCCCTCCTTCGTGCCGCTCGTCGCGACGCACAACGCGGTGGTCCGGCAGATCCTGCGCCTGAAGAAGGCGGTCAACGACTGCTGCGACATCCTGGTCGGCAGGCACACGCACCCGATCACCGCTATAGTGGGCGGCTGGACCAAGCTGCCGCGCCCGAGGGACGTGGACGAGCAGATAAGGATCCTGGAAGGCATGGCCGCGGACCTGGAGCCGCTGCTGAAGCTGGCCAAGACGCTGAAGCTGCCGGATTTCGAACGCGACACCGAGTACGTCGCCCTGGTCTCCGACGACGGCGAGTATCCGATGCTGTCTGGCGACATCGGCTCCACCGACGGCAAGCGCGTTCCCCGCAAGGACTACAGGCTGACGACCAACGAGTTCGTGGACCAGCGCTCCTCCGCCAAGTTCACGAAGTGGAACAGGGACAGCCTGTTCGTCGGCGCGCTGGCGCGGTTCAACCTGAACCACGATAAACTGCTTCCCGAGGCCAAGGCCTACGCGAAGGAGATCGGCCTGAAGCCGGTCTGCCGCAACCCGTTCATGAACACGATGGCGCAGGTGGTGGAGATAATCCACTGCTACCACCACGCGCTCGCCATCCTGAAGGACCTGAAGAGGAACGGCGTGGACCTCTCGCAGGAGATCACCGTCGGGCTCAACGAGAAGGGCGCGGTCCCTGTGCGAGCCGGCAACGGCGTGGGCTCGGTGGAGGTGCCGCGCGGCATCCTGCACCACAACTACGAGACAGACAAGGACGGCTTGATAAAGCACGCCAACTGCATCATCCCGACCAACCAGAACGTCAACAACATCGAACACGACTTCGCGAAGTTCCTGCCGGAGATCCTGGGCGAGACGAAGGACGCTATACGGCTGAAGCTCGAGATGCTGGTGCGCGCCTACGACCCGTGCATCTCCTGCTCGGCGCATTACCTCGATGTCACGTTCGTGGAGTGACGAGGTAAAGGCGGCGCTGGCGCCCAAGGGCCGGACGCTGGTGATAACGCTGGGAAGCGAACTGAGGGCCGACGACGGCGTCGGCCCTTACGTTTCCTCTCATGTCCGGTTCTCCAGGCCGGACCTGCGGCTGCTGGACGCGGGCACCACGCCGGAGAACGTAGCCCAGACGGCGATAGACTGGAAGCCGGACAAGGTGATCCTGATAGACGCGGCCCACTTCAAGGGCAGGGCGGGGGAGCTGCGCGTGATCCCGCTGGAGGCGATAAACCAGGCCACCGTCATCTCCACGCACAGTTTCCCGCTGTCGGTGACCTTCTCCGTGGTCAAAGAGGACACGAAGGCGGAGCTGGTGGTCGTGGGGGTGCAGGCGGGGTCGCTGGACTACCGGGAAGGCCTGTCCCCGGAGGCGGAGCGGGCCGCCGCCGAAATTTCGGACTATTTCAATTCCCTCTAGACTTGCTATTATAGGGATATGCGCAATATACAGGCGTTGGCGCTGGCCTGCGCGCTGGCTTCGGGGGCGGCCTTTCACTTCTGGGGGCCGCACGCGCGGCACAGGCCGCTTGCCGGCGGCGGCCGCAGGGCTGTCTTCTCGCTGGGGGTGAACTACCCCTGGCTGGACTACGGCAGCGACTTCGGCTCCTCGGCCTGGGGCCACGCCGGGGTTTCGGAACCGAGGGAGCGCGCCCGCCTTACCGCCGACCTGGCCAGGATGCGGGCGGCGGGAGCCGGGACCGTGCGCTGGTTCGTGATGTGCGACGGCCGCTCCGCGCCGGAGTTCGACCGCAGCGGGCGCGTGACCGGCTTCGACAGGTACTTTTACAAGGACATGGACGCCGCGCTGGCCGCGGCCCGCGAGGCGGGCGTCAGGCTGGTGCTGGTGCTTTTCGACTACCGCCTGCTGGACCCGGCGGCGGCCTTCAAGGGAACGGTCATGGGCGGGCACGCCGCGCTGCTGACCGACCCGGAGGCCCGCAGCTCGCTGTTCGACCGCGCGCTGATCCCTCTTTTCAGGCGCTACGGCTCGCGCCCGGAGATAAAGGCCTGGGAGATAATGAACGAGCCCGAGTGGCGGACCGGGGCCGGCGGGGTGACCTGGTCCGCGATGCGGGATTTCGTCGGGAAGACGGCCGCGCTGGTCCACGCCTACGCCTCGCAGCCGGTCACGGTGGGCAGCGCCTCCAGCGCCTTCCTGCCGCTCTGGAAAGGACTGGGGCTGGACTTCTACGAGTACCATTATTACCCGGAACTGCGCGCGCCTCTAAGCTTCGACCCGCTGGACCTGAAGCTGGACAGGCCCTGCGTGCTGGGGGAATTCCCCACTGCGGGGGCGCTGCCGCCGTCCTCCTATCTGGACGCCGCGCTGCGCAACGGTCTGGCCGGGGCCTGGGCCTGGAGCTGGCGCTCCGGAGACCCCTATTCCGATATGGACGGCGCCCTGCCCGACTTCTCCGGCTGGAGGCTCCGCCGCGCGGCCGTCCTGCGCCGGTGAACGGACGGGGCGCGCTGTTCCAGGACCGCCCGTTATTTTAATACCATATGCTTCCGCGCGGGGCGGCCGGCCCGGCCGGAAGAGGAAAAATGTCGCTTTTCAAGATAAAATCCGTAGACGAGATAATGGCCGAGTCCGGCGAGAAGGGCCACAAACTGGCCCGCGTGCTGGGGGCTTTCGACGTGACCATGATAGGCATAGGTGCCATCATAGGCGCCGGCATCTTCGCGATGGTCGGGGAGGCCGCCGTGGGGGCCTCCAGCGGCTATCCCGCGGGCCCCGCCCTCATCGTCTCCTTCATCCTTACGGCCATAGCCTGCGGCTTCACCGCGCTCTGCTACGCCGAGCTGGCCGCGCTGGTGCCGATCTCAGGCAGCGCCTACACCTACGCCTACGCGACGATGGGCGAGATCGTGGCGTGGATCATAGGCTGGGACCTGATCATAGAGTACGCCATCGGCAACGTGGCCGTGGCGATAAGCTGGTCCGGCTATTTCAACGACCTGCTGCGCAGCGCTTTCGGGGTGAGCATCCCGCTGTGGCTGAGGCTGGACTACCGCACGTTCGTGCAGAAGGGCTTCGACCTGGCCTCGGTGCCGCACCTCGGTCCGGTGCCGGTGATCTTCGATCTGCCGGCGGTCCTCATCGTGCTGGCGCTGACCGCGCTGCTGGTGGTGGGGGTGCGCAAGAGCTCCCGCTTCAACGACTTCCTGGTGGTTCTGAAGCTCGCGGTGCTGGCGCTGTTCGTCGGGGTGGGCTTCTACTACTTCAAGGCCTCCAACTGGGTGCCGTTCGCGCCGGGTGGCTGGAAGGGCATCCAGGTGGGAGCGGCCACCATCTTCTTCGCCTACATCGGCTTCGACGCGGTCTCCACGGTGGCGGAGGAGACGCGCGACCCTAAGCGCGACATGCCGATAGGGATAATCGGCTCGCTGATCATCTGCACGCTCGTCTATATCCTGGTCACGGTGGCGCTCACCGGCATGATGCCGTTCATGGAGCTCAGGGACAAGATCGCCGAGCCGCTGGTGGCCGGCCTGGACTACAACCACGCCGCGCGCTGGATCATAGTTCTGGTCTCGCTGGGCTCGGTGATAGCGCACACCGCGGTGCTGCTGGTTTTCCAGATGGGCCAGCCGCGCATCTTCTTCAGCATGAGCCGCGACGGCCTGCTGCCAAAGTATTTCGCCAGGGTGCACAGCAAGTTCAAGACGCCGTACGTCACCACGGTCTGGACCGGCGTCTTCGTGGCGGTGCTGGCCGCGCTGTGCAACATAGACGAGATGGCCAACCTCTGCAATATCGGCACGCTGTTCGCCTTCGTGCTGGTGTGTCTTGGCGTCGTCATCCTGCGCGTGAAGGACCCGGACCGGCCGCGGCCGTTCAGGGCCCCGGGCGGCTACGCGACGCCGGCGCTCGGCATCCTGTTCTGCCTGTACCTGATGCTGGGGCTGGACAGGATAACGTGGTGGCGCTTCTTCATCTGGCTGGCCGTGGGGCTGGTGATCTATTTCATGTACGGCTATAAGAACTCCCGCCTGCGCACCGGCGACCTGCTGCTGCAGAAGGCGGAGAATTAACGGAGGACATCATGTTCGACAAGATGAAGCAGGTGCTGGAGATGAAGCGGAAGATGGACGAGCTCAAGCGCGAGCTGGAGGGGCTGGTGCTGGCCAGCGAGGACGGCCTCGTAAAGGTCACGATCACCGGCGAGCAGCAGATAAAGTCGGTGGAGCTGAAGTGCGAGCCGGCCGCCGTCAGCAGGCGCGAGCTGGAGTCTTCCCTGACAGATACCTTCAACCGCGCCGTCAAGGAATCCCAGAAGGCCGCTGCCCAGAAAATGGGCGCGCTGGGCTCCCTGTCCGGTCTCGGTCTCTGAGCTGCCCGCTCCGAGCCATGCCGGTCTACTTCCTGACCTACACGGTCCTGTTCTGGGTGCCGGCGGCGGTGCTGGTCCTGGCCCTTTTCAGGACCGAGCCGCCCGCCCTTAAAAAGGCCTTCTGGGCCTCGGCCGGGCTGATAGCGGCGACCACCACCGTGATGGAATACGTCTACCTTCACTTCGACGTCTGGAGCTTCTCGCAGAAGACCGACAAGCTCCTCGGCGTCTGGATAGGGCCGGCGCCTATAGAGGAGTTCGTCTTCTGGTACGGCGCTCCGCTCTTCTGCATGTCCGTCTATCTGGCCTGGTGCCGCCTTCTGGGAGGGAAGAATGCCTGAGAACGACCCCGACAAGTACGTCGACGAGGCTGAAAAGGAGAAAAGAGCGGGCGAAAAGAAATGGCCGGCGACGGTCCTGCTCGCGGCCCCTTTCTTCTTCATACTGCTGCCGATGTGGAAGGCTTCCCGGGAGCGCGTGAACTGGAAGGCCGCGGCCGCGATGATCTTCACCTTCGAGCTGTTGATGCTGCTGGCGGAGTATTTCTCCGTTTCCCGCGGCCACTGGGTCTGGAACCCCAACCGCACACTCGGCCCGACTGTGTTCGGCATACCCATAGAGGAGCCGCTGCTGTACTACTGGTTCCCGCCGCTTTTCATGGTGGTCCTCTTGCACACGCTGCAGAAATACGTGTTCGAGAGGGGAAAGGGGCGGTAGCGGGCGGACCTATGTCTTCGTCCGATATCCTGGGACGGAGGTACCTGAGGGGCCAGGCGCTCTTCACGGCGGCCGCGTTCCTCGGGGCCGCCGTCTTTTTCCGCCTGGCCGCCAATATCCCTTTCGACCGGAGACTTGGGCCGCTGCTAGCCGTCTCGTCGGTCGTCTATTTCGTCTTTTCCGCGGCGGCCGGCCGCCCTGGCGCGGACCTGCGCCGCTGGATAACCGGCCTGAGCCTGTTCGGCGCCCTAGTGATGGGGTTCGTGCTGCATATGACAGGCGGGATAGCCTCTCCGCTGGTATGCTTCTACTTCGCGCTGCTGATCTCGGAGGTCGGCTACGGGGTGGCCTCCACCGCCTCCATCTTCGCATGCGTTCTCAGCTACCTTTTCGTGGTCCTTGGGGAGGCCTCCGGTCTTCTGCCGGCGGGATCGGCCTGGGCGGCGGCGATATACTCCAACAGGCTTGTCGTCTGGTTCATAGTCGCCGCGGTGGTTTCCTACATGGCGCTGACCGGCTACATAGGCAAGGTGGTCCTGAACGCCCTCCGGAAGGATTTCCGTGAAAAAGAGGAGGAAGCCGGCGCGCTGCTGGCCAGGTTCTCCGGTCTCCAGGCAGATTCCCATATCGGCATGCTGGCCCACAGGATAGCGCACGACCTGAAGGGACCTTTGGGGGCCATTTCCGGCTACGCGCAGGTCCTGCGCGCCAGATACGCCGGCAGCGAGGACGAGATCGAGATGCTGGACGAGATGATAGAGATAGCGGATTCGATGTCAGACTCGCTGAAGAACATCTCGCGTTTCGGGAGGGCCGCCGATGCGGAGAAGGAGAGGGTCCCGGTCCTGGATTTCATGTCGAACCTGCTCGCCGTGGTGGCTTTTGCGCCGGAGGCGGGCGGCGTGAGTCTGGTAAAGGATTTCTCCGTCCCGCGGGGGACCTGCGTGATGGCCTGCCGCCGTGAACTGCAGCAGGCCTATTTCAATATCCTTATAAATTCCTTAGAGGCGGCGGCCGCCGGTCCCGCGGAGCGGAAAGTCGTCGTCTCGCTGCGGGTCTCGGACGGCCGTCTGGAGGCGGACTTCCTCAACAGCGGGCCCCCTGTCCCGCAGCGGGTACTGGACGCGCTTTTCAGAAAGCCCGTCACCGGCAAGGCCGGCGGGACGGGGGTGGGAATGCTGATCACGCGCGACCTCCTGCGCAGGAACGGCGCCGTCATCGGCATAGCCAACGTTCATGGGGGGGGCGTCAGGGTCTCCACCACCCATCCGCTCTGCGCGGGCGCCGCTGGCCGGGCGTAATACTTTCCCGGCCCGGGCGTATCTGTTAGTATAGAGGACGGTATGGAATTCGCCGAGCTCTACGACCGCTGCTTCGACAGGGTCTACAACTACGTGCGCTATCGCGTGCGGCTGGCGGCGGAGGCGGACGACGTCACCGGCAGGGTCTTTGAGGCGGCGCTGGGCGGTTTCGGGAAGTTCGACCCCTCCAGGGGGACGGGCGAGGCCTGGCTTTTCGGCATAGCGCGCAACGCCCTTGCCGATTGGGGCCGGGGGCGCGGCAGGAGGGCGGAGCTGCCGCTGGAGGCGGCAGCCGAGCGCGAGGACGCCGGTCCCAGGCCCGAGGCCGCGGCCGAGAGCGCCGAACGCAGGGAGCGGCTGCTGGAGGCGGTGGCGGGGCTGGACGAGAGGTCCAGGGATATCGTGGCGCTCAAGTTCAGTTCCGGAATGAACAACAGGGAGATCGCCGCCCTGACCGGCCTGGGCGAGAGCAACGTGGGAGTGATCCTCTACCGCGCGATAAAGAAGCTGCAGGCGTCGCTGGAGGGGCGCGTATGAACGAAGAGGAGAAGGCTGCGCTTTTCGGAGCCGAGCTGGACAGGCTGCTGGCCGGGCGGCGCCCGGCCGGGGAGAGCTGCGACCCGGGAGCCATCAGGCTGGCCTCGGAGCTGGCCGCCGCCGATTTCAGCCGCGACTCCCGCTCCAGGGAGGCGCTCCGCCTCAGACTGGCGCCCCCTCGCCGGCCGGGCCTGGCCGCGCAGCTGCTGAGCCGGCTCCGGAACCGGTACGCGCTGGGGGCCGCCGCGGCGGCGTGCCTGGCGCTGGCCGCGCTTCCCTTCCTCAGGCGCGCCGGCTTCGCGCCGGCCGGCGCCGCGGCGGAGCCGCCGGTCCAGGCGCGGGTTCTGCCGGCGCCGGCCTCCGCCCCGGTCCTTCCTGTCCCTGCTGTTTTCAGCGCCCTCCCGATGCCAGCGCTGAGCGGAGAGCCTCTTGCCGAGTTCCCGATAAAGGCCGGGGGCGGCCAGCCCATAACCCTGGCCGAGGGCCGCGACGAGGCCTACGGAAGGGGCGGTTCTGCCGTGATCTGGGAGACCCAAAGCGGGACTTTCGTTCTTGAGCGCCGCAGCGTGGCCCCGGAAGAGATATTCGAGATCAGGTCTATTTGAGAGGAATTAAAGGAGGCCTTATGAGATCGACCGTACTTGTGCTGATCGCAGCCGTGCTGCTGGCTCCGCCCGCGCTGCGCGCGGACGCCGCGGAGGCTGGCGGCAAAAGCGCGGGAGCGCGCGAGGTCTCCAGCTCCACGGCCCCGGTGTCGCCAGCCAGCCTCGAGCCCGGCTACAGGGCCGTCTCCATCCCCGTAGCGGGGGACCAGCTGCTCTACGTCAAAAAGGGCGACAGGGTGGACGTGCTGGTGAGCTTCTCCGCTCCTTCGGAGAAGGGCGGAACGGAACTGACCACCGCCACCATTCTGCAGAACGTGGCGGTGACCGACATCGTCAGGCCGGCGAAGGTGGAGGACCAGGGGGTGATAGAGCTCCTCACGGACCCGGTGGAGGCGCAGTACTTGGCTCTCAGCGTGGCCCGCGGCAAGAAAGTGGATATAGCGGTGCGCGCCCCGGGGGACCACGACGTGCATCCGATGGATATGGCCAGTTTCCGCAAGCTGATCCGGTGAACCCCGGGAGAAGAGGAGGAGATATGAAACTTTTTATCGCCATGCTTATAGCCGCGGTCCTGGTCCCGGCCGCCCGCGCCGCCGGCCAGGACGATCTCACCGCCGGAGAGGCCAAGTGCGCCGCCGAGGACATGCAGCTGCTCTACTACTACCTCGCTCCCGACCTGAGCCCGGCCACGAAGCGCAGGGCCGACAGCTGCCACTCCTCGCTGGAGTCTGTGCGGATCCCTGACTGGCTCGCCGACGACCGCCCCGGGCTCCTGAAGAGGACGGTCCTGAAGGACCCGTACGAGGGCGACCTTACCGCGGCGCAGCTCTGGCAGACCCCGGTCTCGATACTCTACCAGTTCGCGCATACTACGCTGAAGACCCTGCCGTCGGACGAGGGAGGGGCCGGGACGTCTCCGGAGGAGCTGGAGGGGGACTACAACGACATGCGGATGCGCTTCCTGCTGGCCGAGGAAAGGCTGGCGAAGGCGGGGCTGACCGGCTCTCTCGGCGGCCGAGGCGGGCCGCTGCTGTCAGAGCTCAACAGGGCCATGAAGCTCTTCGACGGGGTGGCCGGGGACCTGTCCGCCAGGGACGAGGCCGCTTTCTACCGCGACGCCTCGCAGATGCTGGACCTGAGCCGGGGCGTTTTCGACATGATGTTCCGCGCCCCTTCTAATCCAGGCGAATGGGCCTTCAGGTACACCCCGCAGCCGATGGTGCTGCCCGGCTACCGCGGGGTCAGCGTGCCGGTAGACGCTTCCCAGGCGGTCTTCCTGCGCAAGGGCGACCACGTGGACATGCTGGTCACGTTCGACGCGCTGATGGGGGGGGGCGGCAAGGAGAAGATAACCGCCACGATACTTCAGAACGTGACGGTGCTGAACGTGCACAAACCGGACGGTCCGTCCGGCGCCGGGGTGGTGCAGCTGCTCTGCAACCCGATGGAGGCCGAGTACGCCGCGCTCAGCGCGGCCCAGGGCGCGGAAATAGACTTCTCCCGCCGCGCAGCCGGGGACGACTCGCTGCGGCCGATGGAGGTCGCCAGTTTCAGGAAACTGGCCAAATAGAGGTCCTGCTTCCCGCGCCACGGGGAGCCGCCGCTCTTTTCCGGGGGCCTGACCGGGGCTTCGGACGAGCTGCCGTTTAATAACTGCTTATTTAACTTGTATAATCCAGTCTATGCACGAATGGGCCCTGGCCGAGTCGGTCATAAAGTCTGCGGTAGCGCACGCCGGCGAGCAGAAGCTGCGCAGGCTCAAGGAGACCGGGGTGGTCTTCGGCGAGCTGCAGGACATAGACAGGGAGATCTTCTCCTTCGCTCTCGAGGAACTGCGCGCGCAGGTGCCGGGGGCGGCCGCCTGCAGCTTCAAGATCTCGGTGGAGCCGGCCGCCTTCCGCTGCAAGGCCTGTTCGCACGAGTTCCCCCTGAAGGGCCTCAAAAAGACGAAGGACGAGTCTGAATTCATCCACTTCGTCCCGGAGATGGCGCATACCTTCCTGAAATGCCCCAAGTGCAAAAGCCCCGACTTCGAGATAATCCGCGGCCGCGGCGTGAGCATCAGCTACATCAAGGGGGAGAAGTGACCGCTATAGACCCGCGCCCCTCGGTCATAGCCGACAGACTGTCCGGCGTCAAGCGCGTCATAGCCGTCACCGGCTGGAAGGGCGGCATAGGCAAGAGCGTGACGGCCTCCACGCTGGCGCTGCTCCTGGCCCGGCGCGGCTTCAGGACCGGCCTTTTCGACCTGGATTTCGCCGGAGCCTCCGACCACCTGGTGCTGGGCGCGAAAGGCCTCTTCCCGAAAGAGGAGAAGGGCCTTGAGCCGCCGGTCCTCGAGGGCGTCAGTTTCATGTCGGTGGTCTTTTTCTCCGAGAACAAGGCCGTGCCTCTGCGCGGGGCCAACGTCTCGGACGCGATAATAGAGCTGCTCGCGATAACGCGGTGGGGGGAGCTGGATTTCCTGGTGCTGGACATGCCGCCGGGCATAAACGACGCCGCGCTGGACGTGATGCGCTTCGCGCGCGGGGCGGAAGTGCTGGCGGTCACCACTCCGTCCGTGCTGGCCCACGACGTGCTGGAGCGTTCGCTGGAGCTTTACAGGAAGCTGAAGGTGCCGGTGCTCGGAGTGGTGGAGAACATGTCCGCTGGCAGGCACGGAACGGCCGACGCCGCCATAAGGACGGACCCGGCCCTGGAAAAGGCGCTGGGGCGCCCGGAGGCCCTGCTGAAGACGGCCTTCGCTGGCGACCTGGCCCGCGCGGCCGGAAAGCTTGGGATAATCGGTTAAAACGTTCCGGATCTTAGTACCGTACACATGCCATCTAATTCCTCCGGGGTAAGGAATAAGGAACTTCTGCGGCGTCACGCGCTGGCCGCTGGGATCATGGCCGCCGTCTCCTCGCTGGTGATACTGGAGGTCTCGCTGCCTTTTTCCAGCCATCTCTCCGCCCTTTCCGCTGGCGCGGCCGTCTGCTATTTCGTCTATTATTCCATGTTCCGCTTCCTGGAGCGGACCTGCCTCGGCGCGGTCACCGTCATCCTGAGCCAGATAGGCGTGGTGATCATTACGGCCGCTGTGGCTTTTACCGGAGGGCTGGTCTCCCCGTTCATCTTCCTCTATTTCGCCATGCTGGTGGCCGAGGCCCTCTACGGGATCCAGAACCCGTACACCATGCCCGCCAGCCTGGCCGGCTACCTGCTGGTGGTCGCCGGGAATTATTTCGGCTTCCTGCCTGTGGCGGTGCCGTGGGCGCAGGCTATCTACAGGGCCCCCATAGCCGTCCTGCTGACGGCCGGCTTGACGGCCTCCTACCTGGTCCTGACCAACCGCATGACCGGCAGGATACTTTCGGCCATGCGCTCGCGGCTGAACTCGGAGGCCGTGGAAAAGGAGGCGCTGCTGCGGCGTTTCTCGGAGCTGAACTCCACCACCCAGCTGGGCGTGCTGGCCCACCGCATAGCGCACGACCTGCGCGGCCCCATAGCTTCCATCTCCGGCTACCTGGAGCTGCGGCTGGCGCAGGAGACCGACCCCGTGGAGCGCGAGACCATAAGCGGGGTGCAGGAGACGGTGAACTCGCTGGTACAGTCTCTGCAGAACATCACGCGCTTCGGCAAACCGGGCGGGGCCACCCGCGAGAACATAGCGCTCTGCGATTTCCTCAAGGACCTGATAGGCATCGCCTCCTTCGCCCCGCAGACGCGCGGCGTCGTCTTCGAGACCGACTGCGGCGGCAACGAGGCCGCCTTTGTGGTCGCCTCCCGTTCCGACCTGCAGCAGGCGTTGTTCAATGTGATCAAGAACGCTGTGGAGGCGGTGGCGGGCAACGCCGGCGCCAAGCGGATCTGGATAAGGCTGGCCCGCGGGGCCGGGGGCCTGGCCGTCTCCGTCTCCGACAACGGCCCCGGAATGCCGGAGACATTGCTTAAGGAGGCGTTCCGGAAGTCGCTGACGACGAAGAAGGACGGGACCGGCGTGGGGCTGCTGATAACGCGGGACCTGCTGGTGCGCAACGGCGGGGACATACGGCTGGCCAACGGCATGGACGGCGGTTTTGTCGCGACGGTCCTGCTGCCGGAGGGCCCTGCGCAGGCTTAAAAATACTGACATCACAGGGGGACGGCGGATGAAGGCTGACTTGAGGATCTTCGGAACGGTTTTGGCGCTCGGCGCCGGAGCGCTCGCGCTGAAGCCGGCCGGCGCCCTGGCTTCCGGCTACGAGTTCGACGGCGTGGGGGCTCGCGCGGTGGCGCGCGGCGGCGCCGTGATAGCGGACGACCCGGACTGGACCGCCATCTACTGGAACCCGGCCAACCTGACGGACGCCGCGCGGCAGGCCGGGCTGGAACTGAAGGCTGGAAAAAGCTACACGCACGACGGGGATTCGTTCGACGTCAACGGCACCGGCGGAATATTCTCCAAGAAGAACGGGGATTCGTCCTTTTTCTTCGGCTCGGCCGGGGCCGTGGCGCCGCTTAAGGACGGCTCCGCGCTGGGCTTCGGCGTCTATCTGCCGCTGCTGCAGGGTGCCGATTTCTCGGACGGCCGATCGCTGAGCCCGGCGTTCAGCGGCGTAGATTATAAGGGCAGCCTGGGCATAGCCGTGGCCAACGTCTCCTACGCCCGCAAGCTGAGCGACAGGCTCAGCGGGGCCGTCGGGCTGGACCTGGTCTACGGAGCGCTCAGCTCCGACCTGGACCTCGGCTATTATCTGCCCGGTCCGACCCCGGACACGCTGAAGCGCAAGCTGGAAGGGGACGGCTTCGGCGTGGAGGGGGTGCTGGGGGCCAAGTACAAGGTCAGCGACAGGCTTTCGCTGGGCGCCGTCTTCCGCTCCGGCGCCAGGGTCGGCATCAAAGGCGACGCCAAGGCCTCCGACGTATATCTTGGGTCGGAAAGCACGGACTTCAAGTTCCTGCTGAAGCAGCCGCCGACCTCCGGCGTCGGGGCGGCCTGGAGATACAGCCGCGGCCTTACCTTCACCTGCGACTTTACCCAGACCTGGTGGCGCGGCTTCTCCGACAAGACCACCTACGCGCAGCAGGGAACGCTGCTGTACGACACGCCGAACACCTTCGACTGGAAGAACTCCTGGAAGCTCCGCGCCGGCGCGCTGTGGAACTACAGCCGCGACACGGACCTGATGTTCGGCTACGCCTACGACACGCCGGCCATAGACGCCCGCAGCCTGGATTTTTCCACGGCCGTGGACGTGCCGATGCACCGCGTCTCCGCCGCCGTCAGCCACCGGTGGGGGGACGTAGAGGGCACGCTCGCGGGGCTTGGCGGTTATAACACCAGGACGGCCGGCGGCGTGGATTACAGCCTCGGCGGCTGGTACTTCCTGGGCGAGCTGAAGTACACGTTCTGACCCGCGTCCGGACTCTAATTTGATATCATAACCTGTGCAGAAGGAACGGGGTGCGAATCCCCGGCTGCCCCGCAACGGTGATGCCGCAAGGCTGAGCCCGGTCTACTGCAACCGCCGCCGGCGGACCTCCGAGGGGAAGAACAGGGCCTTTTTCCTCCGGGAAGAAGGCTTTTTTATGAAATATCTCGCCGCACTATGCCTGCTGTTCAGCGCCGCCGCCGCGAACGCCGCGCGCGTGGTCTCGCTGATGCCGTCCTATACGGAGATAATCTTCGCGCTGGGGGCCGGCAAGGACCTGGTGGGCGTTTCCAATTTCTGCGACTACCCGCCGGAAGCGGCGAAGATACAGAAGACAGGCGATTATCTGCGCCCGAACGTGGAGAAGATCTATTCGCTGAAACCGGACCTGGTGTTCGCCGGGGACTGGGCCTCCGGGACCACGGCCGGCCAGCTCTCGCGGCTGGGCGTCAAGGTGGCGCTGCTGCCGGAAGAGAAGAGCGTGGCCGACATCTACAGGACCATCCGCCTGATAGCCGCCCGCCTGGACAGGAGGGAGGAGGGGGAGAAGCTGGTAAAGAAGCTGAAGGCCTCGCTGCCGCCTCCCCCCGAGGGGAAGCCGGTGCGCGTCTATATAGAGGCGGATTCCGGCGGCTGGACCGCCGGCGGGGATTCTTTCCTTTCCGACGCCGTCGCCAAGGCCGGCGGGGCGAACGTCTTCGGCAAGGAGAAGCGGGGCTACTTCCAGGCCGACTGGGAGGACGTGCTGCTGATGGACCCGCAGGCCGTGATACTGCTTTCCGGGACGAAGAAGGACTTCGTCTCGCGGCCTATGGCGAAGGATATGGCGGCGGTGAGGTCCGGCCTGATAATAACCGGCCTGGACCGCGACGCCTTCTCCCGGCCCGGCCCGAGGCTCTTCGGAGAGATAAAAAAGCTCTCCGGCCTGCTCCATGCGGAAAAATAGGTTCTGGTTCATTCCGGCCGCGCTGGCGGCCGCTTTCCTGTTCTCGCTGGCCGCCGGTCCGGCCGGCTTTTCCCCGGAGATAATCTGGGGCCTGCGTCTGCCGCGGACGCTGGCGGCGCTGGTCGTGGGGGCCGGGCTGGGCCTGGCCGGCGCGCTTTTTCAGGGCGTGCTGAAGAACCCTCTCGCGGACCCCTACATCATGGGCACTTCCGCCGGCGCCACCGCGGCCGCGGTGCTCTGCTTCCTCGCCGGGGTCCCCCGCACTTCTCCGCTCTTTTTCCTGGCCGTTTTCACCGGCGCTTTCGGGGCCACCTTCCTGGCTTACTGGCTGGCCCGGCTGACTGGCCGCCTGTCCGACGCGGCGCTGGTGCTGGCCGGAGTGGCGGTCAGCGCCTTTCTGACCGCGCTGGTGATGCTCTCCCTCTCGGTGGCGCGCGAGAGGGCCCTGTCGCTCTTCTATTTCGTGCTGGGCGGGCTGTACGCGCCCCGTTCCGGAGTTCTGGCCGCCTCGGCCCTGTTGGCGGCCCTGAGCGGCGCGGCCGCGCTGGCCCGCTGGCGGGCCCTGGACGCGATGGCGCTGGGAGAGGAGAGCGCCTACCACCTGGGGATAGACCCGCGCAGGGAGAGGCTGTTCTTCTTCGTGCTGGGCTGCGCCTCCACCTCGGCCGCCGTGGCGCTGGGCGGCACGATAGGCTTTGTCGGGCTGATGACCCCTCACATCGTAAGGCTGCTGAGCGGCCCGTCCTCCCGGACGCTGGTGCCGGCTTCGGCGCTGGGCGGGGCTGCGCTGCTTTGCGCGGCCGACGCGGCCGGGCGCACGCTGTTCTCCCCGTCGGAAGTGCCGGCAGGGGTGGTGATGGCGCTGGCCGGGGCGCCGTTCTTCATGTGGCTGCTGTGGAAGTCTTCGAGGGGGAGGGCCTGATGCCGGTCCTCAGGGCGTCGGGACTTTCGTTCTCCTACGGCGAACGGCCGCTGTTCTCGGAACTTTCCTTCGAGCTGCGTCCTGGCGACTTCATGTGCGTGTTGGGCCCGAACGGCTCCGGCAAGTCCACGCTGCTGAAACTGCTGACGGGCTATATCCGGGCGGCTTCCGGTTCCGTGCGGCTGGGGGGCGAGGAGGTTTCGGCCCTGGGGCCGGGACGGCTGGCCAGGCTGGCCGCCTACGTGGCCAGCGAGAGTTCCGTGCCCTACGATTTCTCGGTCATGGAGACCGTGCTGCTGGGCCGCACCGCGCGCACCGGTCTCTGGCGGGGCTATTCCGAAGGGGACGGCCGGGCCGCCGCCCTGGCCCTGCGGGAGACGGGCATAGCCGCCCTGGCCGCGCGCTCGATAAACACGCTCTCCTCGGGGGAACGGCAGCTGGCGTTCATAGCCCAGGCCCTGGCCCAGGAGACCAGGCTGCTGCTGCTGGACGAGCCCACCTCGCACCTGGACCTCAGGTTCAAGGCGGAGATAATGGCGCTGCTGAGCCGCCTGGCCGCGAGGGGCCTGGCCGTGGCCGCGGTGCTGCACGAACCCGGGGTGGCGCGGCTCGGCTGCACCAGGGCCCTTACGGCCGGGGCCGGGGGCAAATGGACCTTCGGCCCGGCCGCGGAGCTTCTCAGGCCGGAAAGACTGGCCGGCGTCTACGGCGTGCCGCCCGATTCCCCGCTGCTGGCCTGAAAAGTTCCCCGCTCCGTCCTCCCTCCTCACAAATATGCTAGAATCAAAATAGGGTAATATGGGGAAAGTTTAAAGCGTATATCCGCGGCCGGCAGGCCCCGCCGGTCTTCCAGTGAACCGTCCCGAACGGTTAAGGAGACAGTATGACCTCGTCTGGGCAGATGAAGAAGGATAATACCTCGCCGGAGGCGGAGCACAGGGCTCTGCCTGAGGGCTATGGCGGTACCGAGGCCGCCCTGTTGCCGCGCGATCCCAACTGGATGTTCGTCTATTGGGAGATCTCCGAGAACGCCAGGAAGAACCTGCGCCGCGAGCACGGCGACGACGTTTTTCAGAAGGGGCGCCAGGTGATCCGCGTCTACGACATGAGCGACGGGAACGGCTCGCGCTACTTCGACATCTCGATCATGCACGAGGCGCGCAGCTGGTACGTGAACGTGCAGGAGGCCGGCAAGCCCTACTGCTGCGAGATAGGCCTGGTGCTGCCGGACGGCCGCTTCATCGGGATAGTGAAGACCAACACCGTGACCCTGCCGCCGGGCCGCGTTTCCGACGTCACCGACGAGAAGTGGATGGCCGTCACCGCGGACTTCGACAAGCTGCTGCAGCTCTCCGGGGTGGAGTACATAGGCAAAGGTTCCGGCGAAGTCGCCAAGTCCCTGGCCCAGCGCTGGGAGATGCTGCGCGCGGTCTTCAGCCGCGCCTCTTCCTGGGGCGTGAGCTCGATGTCGTCGCAGGTCCTGCAGCGGCAGCCGGAGCAGCAGAAGAAGTTCTGGCTGGTCGCCGACTGCGAGGTCATCCTTTACGGGGCCACCGAGCCGGACGCCTTCGTCACGGTGGCCGGCCGCAAGGTCAGCCTGAACCCGGACGGGACCTTCAGCATGCGCTTCGCGCTGCCCGACGGCCTGATGGACCTGCCGGTGAAGGCGATGAGCAAGGACGAGACCGATTCCAGGGAGATAGACATAAAGGTCACCAGGACCACCAATACCGATGGCAAATAACGAAAAAGGCTACCTCGCACTGGTTCTTCACGCGCATCTTCCGTTCATCCGCCACCCGGAGTACGAGGACTTTCTCGAGGAGGACTGGTTCTTCGAGGCGATGTGCGAGACCTACCTGCCGCTGCTCGACATCTACGAGCGCCTGACGGCTGAGGGGACTGATTTCCGCGTGACGATGTCGCTGACGCCGCCCTTGTGCAACATGATGGCGGACGAGCTGCTGCGCGAACGCTTCCGCCGCTACTACAGCCTGCGGCTCGAGCTCGCCGAGAAGGAGGTCGTGCGCAACCGCAACACGCAGTTCTACGAAGTGGCCAAGATGTACGAGGCCAAGTTCCGCCGCATCCGCGAGCTGTACGAGGACTACTACCACGGCCGCGTCCTGGACGGGTTCAGGAAGTTCCAGGACATGGGCAAGCTCGAGATCATCACCTGCGGCGCCACTCACGGCTTCCTGCCGCTGGAACTCAGGAAGGAGGCCGTGCACGCGCAGATCAAGCTGGCCGCCGACGACTACCGCAAGCATTTCGGGCGCGGCCCGCGCGGCATCTGGCTGGCCGAGTGCGCCTACAACCCCGGCGACGACGTGTTCCTGAAGGCGCAGGGCATCCGCTACTTCTTCCTCGAGACGCACGGCATCATCTACGGCAGCCCGCGCCCGCGCTACGGCGTGTACGCGCCGGTGTACTGCCCTTCCGGCGTGGCCGCTTTCGGCCGCGACATGGAGAGCGCGCAGCAGGTCTGGAGCGCGGAGACCGGATATCCGGGCGACCACCGCTACCGAGAGTTCTACCGCGACCTGGGCTACGACCTCGAGTACGATTACGTCAAGCCGTACCTGCACCAGGACGGCGTGCGCCGCAACATCGGCATGAAATACCATAAGATCACCGGCCGCGTGCAGCTGGACCAGAAGGCGCCATATAACCCGCACGAGGCCCGCGAGGTCGCCGCGTCCCACGCCGGCAACTTCATGTTCAACCGGGAGCGCCAGATAGAGCACCTGGAGCATTTCCTCGGCCGCAAGCCGATAGTGGTCTCCATGTACGATGCCGAGCTCTACGGCCACTGGTGGTACGAGGGCACGGACTTCCTGGAGTTCCTGTTCAAGAAGGTGCACTACGACCAGCGGACCATAAAGATGGTCACCCCGAGCGAGTACCTCTCGCTGCACCCGGACAACCAGGTAGTGCAGCCTTCTATGTCCACCTGGGGCGATAAGGGCTACAACGAGGTCTGGCTCAACGGTACGAACGACTGGATGTACCGCCATCTGCACAAGCAGGTGGAGCGGATGGTGGAGCTGGCCAACAGGTTCCCTAACGCCGACGGCACGCTGAAGCGCGCGCTGAACCAGTGCGCGCGCGAGGTGGTGCTGGGCATGTCCTCCGACTGGGCCTTCCTGATGACCGTCGGGACCGCCAAGCAGTACTCCACGAAGCGCTTCGTGTCGCACACGCACCGCTTCAACGGGCTCTACGAGCAGATCATGGGCAACCGGCTGGAGGAAGGCTGGCTGAAGGACCTGGAGTGGCGCGATAACATCTTTCCGGAGATGGACTACAAGGTCTTCTCGACCGGGGAGATGGAGAAAGCGGCCAAGGGCTGAGCCGGTCGCGCGCGGAGAAGAGGAACGCCCGGGATCCCCCGGGCGTTCCTCTTTGTGCGCCGCTGTTCCGCGGGGCGGGGCGCCGGCCTATTTGGGAAGCGCCAGTTCGTCGAGGCGGCCGGCGAAGCGGTCTATGACCATGCCGGAAAGTCCGTACAGCTCCCTGACCAGCCCCACGGCGTCGGACGGGACCTCTGCCCGCCCGGCGGTCTCGAACAGGACCATGAGGTAATTCTGCAGATGGAAAAGCAGGTCCTGCAGCCCCAGTTCCCTGGCCGCCTGCAGCAGCGACAGGAGCTGGGAAAGCGAGGCTCTGGACGGGGAGCGGAGCGCGTCCCCGCCGGCCCGGCCCGCCAGGGCCGCGGCGTCCTCTGGGGAGGGATCGAAGCCGCATTCCAGTCCCGCGGCTTTCAGGCGCCCGGCCAGCGCGGCGAGCCTGTCCGCCTGCTCCGCGGAACCCGTGCGCAGGGCGCGCGAAAAGACTATCTCCGCCGCCTGGCGGGCGTAGGCCGACGCCTGCGCCCGCAGCGGAGCCCAGGAGGCCGAGGCCTTGCCGGGGAGGCGGGCCAGCAGGTAGAGGTAGTCCTCCAGTATCCTGAAAATGGCGTCGGCGTGGCTGTGCTTGGCGGCGTCAGCCAGGATCCAGGCGTAGATGTTCTTCTCGTCCCAGGTGAGGTCCTCGAATTCCACCTCCGCGAAACCCGGCTCGGCTTTCAGCGCCGCGCGCAGTTTTTCCGGGTCGCCGTAGGAGAAGAGCTCCTTGAGGCGGTTCCCGTCGCCGGCCCGGCCGAAGAACATGGAGGGGAACTCGGCGTCCCGGCGCAGGTAGCAGAACGGCAGGGAGGAGTCCCCGTCCGGCCCCGGAACCGACACTTTCCCTCGCAGGCAAAGTACGCCGTCGCGGCTGGTGCGTTCCTGCACCGTCACTTCTTCGGAGGCGGCGCCGTCCCCGACCAGCACGCGGTCGGCCACGGTCAGGGCCGCCGCCTTCTGCCGTGAGAGGACGTTCTCGGACAGCAGGTCGCGGTAGAGCTTGAGCGCGTTCTGAGCTTCGGGATAGTTGGACTCCGCCATTTCCAGCATGGCCAGGAAGGCCTTGTCCGCGTTCTCGAACCCCAGGTCCCTCAGCGTCTCCGCCACCCGGGCGGCGTAGCGGAGGTTCTGCACCGCCTCTATGCGCGAAACGTCGGAGAAGAACCAGCCGCAGCTGGTGAACATGAACATCGCGTACTTCTGCATCTCCAGCAGCTCCAGCGCCCGGGCGCGGTCGGCCGGCGAGAGCGTCCTGGCGGCGTGCTTGGCGAAGAAGGCGTCCTCTCCCTCCGGAGAACGGGCGCCGAGGAGGGCGGCGTAATCGTTGCGGGCCTCCCACGGGGCCCGGAAGAACTTGGCGCCCTCCGAGGAATAGACCGCCGCGGCAGCGTCGCGCAGCGTGTTCATGGCCGCCCTGAAAGGCAGGCGCCACGCGGTGGATTTGCCCTCCGCGCCGCAGTCGCAGCCTCCTTTCCAGCGGCGCACGCCGTGGGCGCAGCTCCAGGCGGTGCCGTCTCCGTCGGGACCGGACTTTATCGTCACCTCGTCCTTAGGCGGATGCAGCTCCAGGTACTGGGCGTAATTGACCGTCTCTATCCCGCGCTTGTGCAGTTCGTGGCGGAAGGCGTGGGCAAGCGTCATGTCCGCGAACTTGTGGTGGTGGCCGAAGGTCTCGCCGTCCACGGCCATGCTGACCAGTTGCGGGCCGTGCGAATGCTGGGAGAAGCAGGCGCTCACCCTGTCGGCGAAGACGGTCGAGTCGCTGGTGAGGCCCTCGAAAGCCGCGGCCTTAGAGAGCGGGCCGTCGTAGAAGAACACGGCCAGGCTGCGGCCCTTGCGGTGGGTGCCGTCGGGCTGCTTGTCGTGCCAGACGTACGGGCGCGTCGCGTCGAAGTCGCCGCGCGAGGCGTCCGTCCAGTCGCGGGAGCCGTGCGGCTTTATCCTGTCGGCCTGGTAGGGGGAGAGTATGACGTACTTCATCCCCAGGTCCACCAGCAGCCGGAGCGTGTCGTCGGAGGCCGCCGTCTCCGGCAGCCACATGGCCTCCGGCTTGAAGCCGAAGCGGCGCTCGTAATCCTGTATGCCCCAGAGGGCCTGCGTGAGCTGGTCCTGGAAGGAGGCCAGCGGCATTATCATGTGGTTGTAGGCCTGGGCTATCGCGTTGGAGTGGCCTGTCCTTTCGCGCGACTCCCTGGCCGCCGCTATCACGCGCTGATAGCAGAAGGGGTAGTGCCTCTCAAGCCAGGAGAAGAGCGTGGGGCCGAAGTTGAAGTTGAAGTAGAGGTAGTTGTTGGCCAGCTCGAGCACGCGGCCGCGGGTATCGGCGATGCGGGCGAAGGCGTTGGGGAGGTAGCACTCCCGCGCTATGCGCGAGTTCCAGTCGTGGAAGGGCCAGGCGGAGGGCTGCGGGTCTATCCTGCCGGTCCAGGGGTTCTCGCGCGGCGGCTGGTAAAAATGAGCGTGCAGCGCGAAGAATTTTTTGTGTGCGTAACCCTTTTCCATGAACTAATTATAGCCCACTTTCGCCGCCGGGCGATAGGGGGCGGCGCGGTGCTACTTCCCGGAACGGCCGAGCAGGATGAGGCGGGAAAGGCCGGCGTCGGCGGCCTCTTCCGAGGCCGCCTTAAGCCCGGCCAGCGGGCGCGAGGCCAGGAAAGCCGGCAGGAAAGGGCCTTTGACCGCGGCGAAGGCCGGCGCGGAAAGCGCGTCCAGCAGCAGGCGGAAATTAGCCAGGCTGGAATACGAACGGGCGGGGGCCAGCGGCGAGAAATCGAGGGTCTCCGGGCGCAGGACTATCCTGGAGGCTTCCGGCGCGTCGGCGACGATGTCGGCCCTGAAGAACGTGTCCTTCGCCGGGGAGGGAGGGGGCGGCGGTTTCAGCCCGGCCAGGGCCGCCAGCCTGGCCGCCAGCTCCGGTTTGAGGGCTTCTGCCGTATCCGGGACCGCGGCGGCGTCCCAGGCCCAGGCGCAGAGGACCCGGATCGAATCGTAAGGGACGAAGACCGAGGTTCCGGGGAGAGCGGCTTCGAAGCCTCCCTCCCGCGGAGAGACCCTGGCCGCGGGCAGCGGCCGCGGGACGGCGGGAAGGTCCTCCTCGGCTACGAGCAGCGCGGGGAAGCCGGCGCGGCCTGCCGCCTCGTCAAGCGCCTTGGCGGGCCCCGGCCGTATTCCGCGGGCGAGGTAGCCGGGGTTGGCCGCCAGGAAATCCCTGGCCGCTTCGGGGGAGAGGCCCTGCGCCGAGCGCAGGAATTCCGCCGGGGCCAGCGGTTCCGCCGCGGGGTCCTTCAGCGGCAGCGCGTACAGGCTCATCTGCCTTTCGCGGACATGATGTCCAGTATGATGCGGTCCACCTTGTCCATGCCCAGGCTCGAGATGCGGGAGATATTGCGGATGGTCTCCTCCGCGGTCGGTCCGACGAAGCCTTCCTCGTCGGTGATCCCCTCGCCGTTGACGGCCATCCAGGCCGCGCGGACGGCGGAGTCGGCCGAGGAGGCCACCTTAAGCGCGCAGCCGCTCTTGGCGCCGTCGCAGAGCATGCCGCCGATGTCGCTTATGACGGTGTTGACGGCCAGCGAGGCCTTTTTCAGGTCCGCCCCTGAGCGCTGCCAGAGCATCGCGACGGAGGCGCCTACGCCGGCCGCCACGGCGCAGCCGCAGATGGGGGCCAGCTCCCCGGTGAAGACCTTGATGTAGGAATTTACGAGATGCGAGAGCGCTATGCTCTTGAGTATCCGTTTTTCCGGTACGCCCACGGCCTTGCCCACCAGCCACGGCACCAGCACCGCGACCACTCCCTGGTTGCCTGATTCTCCGCTGGACATGACCGGCACCGGGACCCCCGCCATCCTGGCGTCGGTGGCGGCGGCCGCCGTGAGCTTGGCGTTGGAAACGAGGTCCCGCTTGAGGTAACCCTTCCTTATAAGGTCCTGCATATAATAGCCGACCTTCTTGAGCTTCAGCCCCTCCGCCGAGGCGGAGAGGTTCATCTCTACGCCCTTCTTTATGTAGGCCAGCTGGGCCGGCGTGGCTTTTTCCGCCGCGCGGAACAGGTCCCTGAAGGAGGCCCTGCGCAGAGCCTCCTTGTAGGGGGGCTTGCCGCTTTTCTTCGCGCTGCCCGCCTTGGTTATGACGCTGCCGTTGCGGCGCAGGAGGGCGACGCGGGTGTGGCCGCCAGATC